>CAZTIG010000130.1:0-2664 GCA_964613665.1 uncultured Chloroflexia bacterium | reverse complement strand
CCAGGGTCACACCCACGACGACAACCGCGAGCAGGAACACGATGGCGTACTTCACGTTGGCCTCCTTGTCGGTAGCAGGTGTTCTTCGATCGGCCCACCACACACCGCAGGCCGGAGCGGGCGGTCAAGGGCGCTTCTCCCCTTGACGGGCCGCCCGGCCTGCGGTACACCCATCGCCGGAGGCCGGAGGACCTGCCGTTCCCCGGCCCTGTCGTTCCTCCAGCGCACCACGGCGACGACGGCGCGTTCTCCCTGGCGTAGCCGGCCGCGGAAGTTGCCAGGTCGCCGACGTGACGGGAGACGAGCGCCGCGCGGGAGCAAAAAAAAGCCCCGGCCGGGCCGGCCGCTGCCGGCTTACCCGACCGGGGCCGAGCTCCTGCTAATGCCCGATGACGCGCTTCATCTGCGCTTCGTCCACGTGCACGAAGCGGACCCGGGCCAGGTCCCCGGGCTTGCGGCGCATCGCCAGGAGCAGCGCGTCCAGCTCCTGCCGGGCGCGCTGGTGCAGCACCTGCAGCGTGGCCGCCTTGACCCGCCACGTCCCCATCACCTGGTTGCGGACCAGTTCCGAGTCCAGGCGGATCTCGACCACGTCGTACCCGCGCTCCTCCACCACCTTGCGCGCCAGGTACAACGCGTTGATCAGCGCCTTGTACTCGGCCTCGTTGTTGCTGCCCAGGCCGAACTCGCGCCGGTAGATATGCTGCCCCATCTTCACGGAACCATAGGCCGTGCCGTTCGCGCGGCTGCCGCCGTCGCAGTACAGGACCAGGGCTTTCTGTTCGGACATCGGAGCCTCCTTCTGCTTGAACGCCGGGTGGCTCTCCACCTCGGCCTCGGCTTCTCGAAACGTCACCCAGCGCATCGCCCGCGGGAAGACCACCTTGTTCTCGCGGGCGAAGTAGAGCGCGTCCCCGTAGGACTCTACGGTGTCGTCGAGCTCCGCCTCGGGGTCCCGCTTCCGTTCGGGCGTGGGCAGGGTCTCGTAGTAGTCCTCGCCCTGCAGCACCAGACCCAGCGGCGGCGGCCCGGCGACGTCGGTCTCGCCCGTGGCCAGCCGGCAGTCGTCGCAGTTCTGCCACAGGCACAGGCGGCACACCTCGACCAGCGCGTCCTCGACCGCCAGGCCAAAGTCGGCCGGCTGCCGCACGCGGCCTTTGTCGTCACACCAGGCCCCCAGGAAGAGGCCGGGGTACGCTTCGGCAAACGTAGGCATCGTATTCGGCATGGCACACCTCCATCGGCTACGCGGCCGCGCCCCGCGCGCAGCCGCTCGTTTCGCCATTGGCGGGGACCACGCGAGGTCAAGGCTTTCCGGCCGGCGCCGATGGGCCTCCGGCGCGTTCCGGCCGGAAACTTGCGCGCGCCGCCCGCGAACCGCGGCTGAAAACGACGCGGGCGGCGCGCCGGCCTTGACCCGCGTGGTACAATGGCGAAAAACGAGCGAGCGAGCGCAGCGCCACGAGGCCACCAGCCGGCAGAGGGAGCCAGGGCCCCTGTCCGCCCTGGCGCGTGACACGCAGCGGCCGGCCGAGAGACTGCCGTGCGTGGCCGGGGGAAGGCGGGGGCCGGCGCAGGCCGGACGTTCTCGCCGCATGTGGGGCTCCTGTTTTCCGAAGGGAGATGGCCGCTTCCGTGGCCGGAAAGGCGAGAGGAGGCCACACCGCCGCCGTCGCCCCCTGGGGTCGGGGGGAAGGTCCGGACGGCGCCCTGCCGCGGCGGGTGCGACCACTTTCCCTTTCCGGCGTGCGTCGCGTGGGCTCGGTCTGCATCCACACCGACATCGTCTGAGGGCCGCCTTACGGGCCGGCCGGACCCACCAGGTGGGACAAACCTGTCACCCTGACCGACGAGCGCGCCGAGGTTCGGCTCGTCATCCGCCACAGGAGTCGCCGGCCGGCCGCAACACATCTCGTGTCAACGGGACGTATTCATAACGACAGGCCTACCCCTACCACCAGCAGGATCTGCGCTACACAGGTCTACACATTGCCGTGTACCGGCTCCGCCGGACTCGGACCGGCACGGTACAGACTGCGCCCAGGCATACAACTCACGGCGCGTCAAGACCCGATTGTCAAAGAACTGTGGTGAGACCCTCCTCTTTTATGGATGCACTGCCAGGGCTCTTTCTCGATGGTCATGGCTATGACTCGGCTTGCCCGGCTTGCTCTCGTGGTAAGATCACGTCCACGCCGCTCGCGGCGAGACTCTGTTTACCCGGCCTGGCTTGCTCTACCGTTCTGACGTTCTTTCTTCGGCCGGCTTTGTTTTCCAGCTGCGCTTGCGCCGCCCGGTCCTTTTTGCTTCTTTCTTCTCTTTTTCTTCCTTGACTTGCTCCGCTGCGCTGATTGACTCTTCCTGCTTACTTGCTTCTATCTCTGCTGACGTGCTCTCCTGCTCGCTCTTTGTTGATGCCGACTCGCTTGCCTCGGGGCTCTCTTCCCTGAGTTCGGTGTTGCCTTGGTTCTTGCTTTCCTTGGTTCTCTCTTGCCTCTGTACTTGCTTTCCTTTCCTACTTGCTTTGGTACTCTCTTCTGACTCCATCTTTTGTCTGATGTTCTTCCTCGTTATTGTCTTTTGCTCTTATCTGCTCTCTCGTTGTCCCAACTGTTCCAGTTTCTGACTCTACTACAACACGCACGATTCCCTGTAACACTTCAC
>CAZTIG010000129.1:0-2759 GCA_964613665.1 uncultured Chloroflexia bacterium | reverse complement strand
CGACAGTCTGTGCAGCGTCCATATCCCCACTTTCCTAGCGGTGCCCGGCTAACGGTTGGGTTCAGCCGCCGTGCGGTCAATTCAAGGATACCCACGCTGCCGAAACCAGCTATGCCGACCGGCACACTCCAAAAGCGCGGTACCCAGCGCGGTCGGCTGCAACCCGTGTTGGGCGGCTTCTACCCATGAGCCATTATATTGGGGCGCGTGATGAATTCGGCATTGGGACGGCTGGATTCACCAACAATACCTCGACATGCTTGTTAAAGTCCTCCACCTGATACATTTCATTGCAACTGCGAAATCCGAGAGCCACTTTCACCTTGCCGAGTTTCCACACATAGCCTCCCCATGACCGCTTCTGCGTTGGTGGGCCCAGCACGCGAGAAAGATGGGACAACTCTGGCTCAATCCCCACCCAGGGATCGCCATCGAAAGCACTATCGGGTAGTTGGCATGCAATGGAGGACAAGCCCCGGCAGGACAAGATGGACGGGACGATGACACAAACCGACAACCCATGTAAGACCGATTCATTGGGCCATTCGAGAGTTTCGTAGTACCACTCTTTGGGCCAGTATGATTTCCTTGTCTGGGGAGCCCCCAATTGTTCCAGTTTGATGAGGGGGGTGTTCCAGGGCAGCAACACCTCGCGAGCCTCAAGATAAAGCCCGTATTGCAGCAACGCGATCATCTCGGCCGGCGTCGAATGGTCTCCGTATGCGCGGGCAATGGTGTCAGGAGAAGGGGCCAAGAGGCTGGCCCCCTGCTGGCTTTGCTTGTGTTCCCAACGTCGTAACACGGACAGGACATAAGCTGTCGCCGCGTCGGGCTCCCACCCTAAATCCATCAACCATCTGACCGCCTGATAGCCTTCGTCCTGCGCGAGCAACCCGCGCACAGCGTTTTCCACGTCGCCGGGCGATTTGTCGCTCAAAGGATTGGGCGGCGTTTTCTTAGATGTCTTTGTACTCACCAAGCCTCCTCAGGAAGCCGCTTCCCTCTGTTGAAACATTCGTCTTATCCGTGCTTCTTGTCGCTATAGCCGTCCAGCTATCCGGGTAGCTGCACGATCTCCTCACGACCATCATAATGGCGCACAATCACTGATTGTTCATCAGGTGCGATGAACACTCCACATACGCCGGAAAAGTGGTAATCCTCCCACTCCAGCCCAGTCTTGCTCAGACTTGCTTGCATCTGACCTTGGAAAGTCATCACAACCTTGTTCGAGTGTCTATCCACTACCTCGTAGTATGTCGTCTGCTCCAACTCATAGAGGTCACCGTGAGGAGAGCCCTCTTTCACCAGCACTTCGAATCGCTCCATTTGTTGTTTACCGTTTTGCGCCATCTTCGAGATAGCCCGGCACCTTGCGGTGCAACCGAGATTACCCCTCAGCCGATGCCGCCCAACGGCCTGGGCGTAACCCGCGCGGCGGGTGCGTGAAAGGGCCTTCGCTACAAGACCCGCTACAAGCGCGTGTAGCTGCCGATTTTGAGCGCCGATAGCCGCGTCGGGTGCAAGCGTTGTTGGGCGAGCACAGAACTCGGTGCTTGCTCTCGCCATATACCCGCTCTCACGCCAAGTCACAGATTATTGCTCAGGGTATATATTCGGTCGCGCTCCATACTCCGTCTGCCAGATCTCCACGGCCTGGGAGTAGGTGACATAGACAACCTGACCCGAGGCTGCCAGTGAAGCAAGTTGCTCGAGCAGCGATTGAAGTCTGGCGTGCTCATCTGGGGTAAAGATGACATTCTGAGGTACGGCTATGGAGGCTGTGTACATCGCTTCGCGGTCAAGACTACCCGCTTCCAGTTGCGTCAGTAGATCACGCACGAATTCCGGCGTGCTCCGCTGCCCCCGTTTACCACCCCAATTATCGTACTCGCCTGGGCCAATGTACACCAGCGGCCCTTGAGGGTCGTGAACCCAGAAATCCCGCCCCGCCCCCTTGGGTCTCCACACGCCACTGGCATAGTCATCGGCAGTGAAATCGCCCCGATGGTGTTGAGAACCGACGGCTAACGTCAGGGCCTGAGGGGTCCAGACGAAATTGGGGTATTGAAGGCCACGCTCGCCCTGCGTCAGCGTCGCCCATTGCGCCGGGTCGTCCCAAACCAGCCCGCCCACATTCTCACTGGTCGCAGCGGTGAGTCGTCCGGCCAGGTAGCGGATATCGGCATAGTTGTCCCGGCCCTCTATGTCCCAGCCGCCTTCCTGATGCGCGTCTATTTCGTAGCCGTAATGGGTGGCCAGATAATCTAGCACATTCTGTCCATCGGTAGCCGTTTGCATAGCGGGTGTTTCACAACGGTCGACGCCCACTAAGAACTCGTAGTCTGTTTGCAGATTGATAGCCGCTGCATAGGGCGCCATCGCTTCAGCAAATTGCAGTAGTTTCTGGCGAAAGTCGGGGTAAGCCTGGCAATTTGCATAGATGGGCGTATCTTCGATATGCAAGGCCACCGTCACATAGACCGGCGGGACGTTCGGTTCTGCGGTGTGGGTAGTGGCAGGTAAGGGGGATAACGGGGTATCCGTGCCTGATGGCTGAGCCGTGGCAGGAAGAGAGGTGGGTGTGCCTATTTTACCTGGTCCGCATGCGGTTAGAAAGGCTGACAGTATCAAAAAGGTTATGAATTGAATCCTCCATGTGCGTCCCATTTGAGTATCCTCGCATAATGTGCAACAATGTGCCGCCCAACGGCAGGCGCTTCACCTGCGCCGCGGAGCGCAGCGGAGCGGCGTCAGGT
>CAZTIG010000128.1:0-3060 GCA_964613665.1 uncultured Chloroflexia bacterium | reverse complement strand
CTGGACCAGTTTGGGTGAAAGCTCATGGACCAGTATAGCCCGAAAGATGACACCGTGATCGTGATCTCGCTGCCCACCAGGACCCCGTCTGCCCCCACCACCCGCCCGCGCACGTCCCAGTCGCTGCCGTTGTCGTGCTGCCAGACGACCAGGCAGGGCGCAGCAGGCTGCGCCCCTACAGCCACGGCCGGCTGCTGCTGATCTTTGGCCGCCGTGGTGATAGCAATGGGATCACCGGCCACGCCGTCTGTCACCGTCCGCTGCCCGTAGATGTCGCCCCCCTCCCCCTCCTGCCACACCACCAGGTACTCGCCATCCCTGTTCGTCGAACACCATGACGTCCTACTATGAGGTCAGGGGCGTATGATCAGAATCACAGGATTCCCCCTGATTTCCTGAGGTGAGCCAGAGACAACTACCTCGCGGGACATCGTCAGCGTATACATGCCCGTACTGGACAGGTCAAACCACTGCTCGATCGAGAAAGACTCCACATAAGGTGTGTTTCGGTCAACAACGATACCGCCAATACACGGCGTTATGGCATTGCGGGCTCGTGTCCACTCATCCGTCACCGCAACATCCTGCCCCTCACGGTCCACGAGGGTAATGGTGTAGTCCCGAAGAATGTTGCACATACCCAGTACAAGTTCCCCTTCGCCGAAGACTACCACAGCTGCCGTAACCGTGATCGGGTCGCCAACCGCATAGATATAGGCTCTCTGCAGTAGCGGGATTCCTCCGCGTTGTCTCTCCACTACGCCCGTGAACTTGCCACCGCTCTTGTCCTTCATATCCACAAACAGCCCATAGCACTCCGGCGAGGTAAGACTGGCCTGCGGTGCCTTGGTCGCAGTAGCCAGAGGCGTCTCGTCACAAGGCGATGGAGCCAGGGCCGGCACTGTGGTTCCCTGCGCTCCGTTGCAGGACACAGAGGCGAGAATACTGAGGAGCACCATAACGATCGTCCTCCAACGTTTTACGGATTGCGAGAGCATCCTAACCTCCTGAACCACCCGTTGTACCCGCTCAAGGGCCGCTGGCCGGCCGGCAATCTGCTGCTGTCTTCCAGACATCGAACGGCAGGGATAGCCCAAGAGGACATCGCCCATCACTGTCTCCGGACCCAAGGGAGGTAGTACGCATTGTCTGCGGGGACACGCAATTCGGGTTCACCGCTGCCAATGCTCCAGGTAGCAGGAGGTGAATGCTCCCCGCGTGGTATCCACTCGCCCCCCACGAGATCGGCTCGTGCGCGCCATGACCACTCGACCTTTCCCAAAGCTTTGCGGGGACAAGAGTGGGATTCCCACACCAGAAACATCTCAAACCGGTCAACAATCTCTAGTGCTATGGGACTGCCTGTGGCGCCAGGCAACTCCAACGCGTTGAGTGCACGGTTTGGAGAATCCTCGGTCACCATGGCTATTGTCTCTCCCCAGGCGTAGTCGACCGGCCGCCCATAGGTATAATAGTCCCCTGGGGCACCCCTTGGGTCGTTGTCGTAGTACCAATCGCTACCGCCCTGTTGATAGATGCTGCCATCGTCGAGCCAGATGGTCCGGAGGGTAAGCATGTTCTGTTTGAAATACAGCTCTCCAGAGACACCTGAGGGAACATATGACTGAGCGGTGAATATCACTCCAGGTCTAGGAGAACTGTGGTAGGGGTTCGCCGTTACACTCCGACGACCATAGTGTAGCCTAAGAGCCTCATCAAAGAAACTGATCCCTATCTCGCCTCCTGTATCAGCCTGCAGGGAAAGCAGGACGGGCTCGTCTGTATCGATGCAGACTAGAGGTGAAGCACCTGGCCCCGGCCCACACGCCGCCAGCATCCCTCCGATCCCCACGATGACCAGCACCAGGAATACGCACCACAGCACCCCCCGCCGGCCTTTCCTCCTCCTCTCCCGCCACCCCTGCACCACCATCCCGACGCCCAGCGCCAGCCAGATGCCCAGCGTCGGGTCGAAGTAGCGCCCGCCCTTGTACAGCAGCCCCGTGCTCCAGTCATAGACACCCCCGCACACCAGGTGGCTCACCGGGCCCTGCGGCCCGGCCATCACCCCGCCATCCGGCGTGTACAGCCAGGCGTCCACCACCGTCCCGTCCTCGTCTGCCGCCTGGCGCACGTAGCCTGGCCCGTCGGAGAGGTAGTAGAGCAGCTCCCCGTCGCGCACCTCGCCCAGGCAGCCGCGGCCGTAGAGGTAGAGGGTGCTCGTGGTTGCTGTTGCCTCAACCAGCAGGCCCCGCCCGCTGGCATGGTCCGGCACGTACGCCGTCGTCCCGTGCCCCGCCACCTCCAGCGCCACCCGCGTACCGTCCCCCGCGTAGGTGAAGTGGGTGGTCAGGGTAAAGCCGGTGGCCTGGACCAACCTCCCCGCCGCGTCCCACGCGAATATGTGCACGTCCACCCCCTGCGTGTTCTCGGCCAGCAGCTCGTTGCGGTCGGACCACTCGTAGCTGTAGGAGCGCCCGTCGCTCACCTGCCGGCCGCTCAGGCGGCTGGCCGCGTCGAAGTCGTACGTCGTGACGATCGTCCCGCTCAGCGGCGTCGTCTCGGTCATGCGCACCCGGTTGCCAACGGCGTCGAAGGCGTAGCCAAACTCCACCCCCGTGCTGTACTCCGCCCCCACCAGGCGCGAGAGCGGGTCGTAGCGGTATTCTACCACCAGGGTATAGTCCCTGCAAAGCTGGCCGTACACGTCCGGTCCTTCCGCCTCATTGCGGTAGTCCGCCCAGACCGCGAGATACCGCCCCCGGTCGGCGTCATAGGACAGCGCCGGCCGCTCCTGGCTGTTGCCGGCCGCGGAGAGAAGCTCGGCCCCAGCGCCCAGCACGCTCCCGTCCCAGTCCACGACCGCCGCGGCCACGTCGCTGTTGCTGCTGCCCTCCTGCCAGGCCACCACGTAGCCCCCGGCCCCGTTCGCGGCCACGGCCGGGTACTGCTCGTCGGCCGCGCCCGCCGTGATCGTGATCTCGCTGCCCACCAGGACCCCGTCCGCCCCCACCACCCGCCCGCGCACGTCCCAGTCGCTGCCGTTGTCGTGCTGCCAGA
>CAZTIG010000127.1:0-3309 GCA_964613665.1 uncultured Chloroflexia bacterium | reverse complement strand
CGATTCAGGGGGCGGCGAACATCGCGCTATCGGAAACCAACTGGGGACGGTGTAACCGGTGGCGACAAGCGACAGGTAAGACCGACAGCTTAATAAGAATGTTGGTGAAGTTCAATAGAAGTATTAATAACGGTGACCCTTACGGTTACACGGGCGAGTGGTATGGGGGTTACATCAAGTTGCTCTACCTCCGGGCCCGCTGGCTGATGCCGGAGACGGGTACGTTTTTGAGCCGTGACCCGGTGGAGAGCGAGCCACCATATATATGTCCGAGCTAATCCTACCAGTCGATCCAGCAGGAACATTTTCGGAACCTTTGCTGTGAGCAAACTATGACGACAATTACATCGAACTTTGGAAAAAGGATAATAAGTGATGGTGGGAAAGACTGCCAGAGACCCAGCACAGTGATGCAGTTATAACCTGGCAGAGATAATTAATCAGGCCCAGCCATTCGATATTGCGGGCGTCCATATAGGCAATTAATTTATCGGGGTCGGTGGTTAAGTCGTGCAACCGGGCCAGGTCGGTTGGGTGGCCTCGATAGCGGCTCGCGCCGCCGGTTTTAGCATCTCCAGCGGCATAATGTGAACGTGGATGTCAATGACTTTGTAATCAAGAGAGTTGCTCACAATAGATGTATTCCTTGACATTTTCGATGTTGCCAAAGAGATTATACAGCCGCCCATTTTCAAAGGCAAAGAGTTTTTAATAGGCAGGCGTCTCTATCGCTCCCAGGGCCTTGAGGGCTGCCTTCTGCGCTTCCGTCAACCCGGTCGCGCCGGTGATGTTCATCCGCTCGTAGGGCCGGTCGGCCTGGATGGTTTTGAGACATTCGCCGGTCTGGACATCCCAGAGTTTGATGGTTGCGTCCGCACTGCCGCTGGCCAGAAGAAGGCCATCGGGACTGAAGGCCACTGACCAAACCCAGTTGGTATGGCCGGCCAACGTCTTGAGGCTGTGGCCGGTGGGGACCTCCCACAAGCGCACCGTCTGGTCCATACTGCCGCTGGCCAGGAGGCGGCCATCGGGACTGAAGGCCACTGACGAAACCCAGGCCATGTGGCCGGATAACGTCTTGAGGCTTTGGCCGGTAGGGACCTCCCACAAGCGTACCGTCCCGTCTTCACTGCCGCTGGCCAGGAGGCGGCCATCGGGGCTGAAGGCCACCGACCAGACCTGGTGGGTGTGGCCCGCCAGCGTCTTGAGGCTGTGGCCGGCGTCCCGAAGGTCCCACAAGCGCGCCGTCTGGTCCTGGCTGCCGCTGGCCAGAAGAAGGCCATCGAGACTGAAGGCGACTGACCTGACCGGGTGGTTGTGGCCCGCCAGCGTTTTGAGGCTCTGGCCGGTGTTAACGTCCCACAAGCGCACGGTCTGGTCTTCACTGCCGCTGGCCAGGAGGCGGCCGTCGGGGCTGAAGGGGACCGACCAAACCGAGTTGGTGTGGCCGGATAATGTCTTGAGGCTCTGGCCGGTGTTAACGTCCCACAGGCGCGCCGTCTGGTCCTGGCTGCCGCTGGCCAGGAGGCGGCTATCGGAACTGAAGGCCACCGACGAAACCCAGTTGGTGTGGCCCGCCAGCGTCTTGAGGTTTTGGCCGGTGTGAAGGTCCCACAGGCGCACCGTCCCATCCGTACTGCCGCTGGCCAGAAGGCGGCCATCGGGGCTGAAGGCCACCGACCAGACCCAGTTGGTGTGGCCTGCCAGCGTCTTGAGGCTTTGGCCGGTGGGGACCTCCCACAAGCGCACCGTGTGGTCATTGCTGCTGCTGGCCAGGAGGCTTCCATCGGGGCTGAAGACCACTGCCGAAACCCAGTTGGTATGGCCCGCCAGCGTCTTGAGGCTGCGGCCGGTCTTAACCTTCCATAAGCGCACGGTGTGGTCTTCACTGCCGCTGGCCAGAAGTCGGCCGTCGGGGCTGAAGGCCACTGACGAAACCTGGTGGCTGTGGCCCGCCAGCGTCTTCAGGCTCTGGCCGGTCTTAACGTCCCACAGGCGCGCCGTCTGGTCATTACTGCCGCTGGCCAGGAGGCGGCCATCGGAACTGAAGGCGACTGACCTGACCGGGTGGCTGTGGCCGGCCAGCGTCTTGAGGCTTTGGCCGGTAGAGACCTCCCACAAGCGCACCGTGTGATCAAAACTGCCGCTGGCCAGGAACCGGCCGTCGGGGCTGAAGGCGACTGACCTGACCTGGTCGGTGTGGCCGGCCAGCGTCTTGAGGCTCTGGCCAGTGTCAACATTCCACAAGCGCGCCGTCTGGTCATTACTGCCGCTGGCCAGCAGGCGGCCATCGGGACTGAAGGCCACTGACCAAACCTGGTGGGTGTGGCCCGCCAGCATCTTCAGGCTCTGGCCGGTGTCAACATCCCACAGGCGCACCGTCCCATCTGTACTGCCGCTGGCCAGGAGGCGGCCGTCGGGACTGAAGGCCACCGACCAGACGGCCCCAAGGTGTCCCTCGCACGTCAGGAGAGGCTGGCCATCTGCGACCCGCCACAAGCGAACCTGCCCCTCAGCCATACCCGCGGCCAATACCTTCCCATTCGGGCTGAAGGCCGCTGAGAAAGTAGGCCCAAAGGTGTCCGTAAACACAGCTCCGGCCAGATCGGCGCCGGCGAAATTGAGGTCAGGCGCATGCAGACCTGCCAGGTAAGCTTGCCTGATCGTTAACTCAGAAAAATCATAGCCCCGAAGCTTAATCTTCAGATGCAACAGCAAATTAAGCACATTACCCCCGGCATACCCCGGCTGTCGCGGCCCGGCCTGGCGCAGCGCCTCCAATATCGCCTTGAGCCGCGCCTCCAGCCCCGCCGGCCCCAGGGCAGCCAGCAACCGCTCCGCCACCGGCTTGAGGATCAGCCGGCTTTGGCTGGCCCGGACATACTCCTTGGCCTGGGCTTTGATCAGGGCGTGGCTCTGAAAAACTGAAATAGCCCCGCTGCTGATCTCACTGGTAACCTGATCTATCAACCGGTCGGTCGTGTATTCCAAAATCACATTCTGCACGGTAAAGCCAGCCGCCGACTGTTCCAATAACGACCGCCGCTGCAGCGAACGCAGCGCCTCCAAAAAAACGCCGCCTGCTTCAGGCTTGACCAGGTTATCTCTTAAAAGCTGAGGGGAAACTGCCTCCCGCTCAATCGCCAGCCAGACCATAATATCTCGCTCCAGGGCGGATAGGCGAGCAAACTGTTGATCCAGGACATCCCGAATATCGTCAAAGATGACAGCCTCTTCCCGCAGAAAGGCCTCAATATCGCCGGCAAAGAGTTGTTGGATGGTTTGGGCGATTAACTTCAAAGCCAGCGG
>CAZTIG010000126.1:0-3309 GCA_964613665.1 uncultured Chloroflexia bacterium | reverse complement strand
AGTCCGAGTGAAGTTGCAAGTTCCCGTGCGGCAAGCCCCCCGGCGAGGGCCGGGGCGGAGCCCCCGGGAAGGACGACGCGGCGGACCCAGCACCCCCGCCTCGGGCGCAGTCGGGGGGAGGCCCGGCGCAGCCGGCATGGGCGCCAGCCAGGCCGGGTGCCGACCCCTCCGCGGCCTGAAATGCCGCAATCCGGACACGTGGAGGCGGCGCGCGAACTGGCCGGCTGCGGAGATAGGGCCGGCTGAGGGCGGACACCGAGGGCCTCCGGCAGGCCGCTGGCCTGCGCTGCCTACCACCTCTCCGCAATTCGCCCGGATACCCCTGAAATGCAGGCGTATGGCCTGGACGTTTGGGCGTATGACGGGGAAGTTCCGGCGTATTGCCTGGACGTTCGGACGTATTGCCTGGACGTTCGGACGTATTGCCTGGACGTTCGGACGTATTGCCTGGTCGTTTGAACGTACATCCAGGACATTCGGTCTGCATGTCCGGGACATTCGGTCTGAAGTTCCGGGACATTCGGTCCAGGTTCCCGGAGACCCGGTCTGACGCTCCGGGACATTCGATCGCAGGATACACCTTGCTCTGATCGAACGTGGCCCTCACGGCTGCGTGCGCCGAATCCAGTACGGGAAGAACCATGAGGAGCGCTGAGGTGGGCGTCGGCCACGAGAGTTACGAAGACCGCGCAAGGGACCTTTCGTGCCTTTCGCGTTCCTTCGCCTCCTTCGTGGTACAGACGCTCCTTGCACCCGGGAGGTGAATTGCCGTGCCGCCGGCCCGGAGCCCGCCTCCCTACCCCATCCGCGCCAGCAACGCCTCCCAGCCGGCCGTCCCGTGCAGGCCGCGCAGCCGCTCCGCATCCCGTAGAAAGCGCGCGTTGCGATAGCCCCGGTCCACGGCCTGGTTCAGGTGGCGCAGGGCACCCTCCTCGTCGCCGGCCTGCGCCGCGGCCATGGCCGCGCCCACATGGGCCCAGGCCGGTGCTCCCTCGTGCTGCAGCGCTCGTGCGTACCACTCCAGGGCCTCGGCCGGCCGGCCATCCCGCAGGCAGGCGTCCCCGTGCACGGCCAGGTTCACCGCCTCGTCGAAGAGGGCCAGGTAGACCGGGTAGTCGGCCACCTTCTCAAAGCCGGCCTTCAGCGCCGTGGCGATCGAGCCCTGGTTGTGGGCGTCGCAGTGCCAGCCCACCTGGACGATCCCGTGCCCCAGGGCATGCTGCACCAACGCCAGGGCCATCGCCGTGGCGTAGCCCCGCCGCCGGTAGCGCTCGACCGTGGCGATGCCCACTTCGCAGCGCTCGCCGGTGTTGTACTCGGACAGGCACCAGCCGGCCAGCTCGCCCTCCTGCACCAGGCAGAAACCGAAGCTGCCCTGCAAAAAGGCCTCGACCGACGGCCGCTCCGATTGCATCTCCTCCACCAGCGCATCCATGTTCCCCAGGCCGGCCTCGGCCAACAGCGCGCGGTCCACCGGGCGCATGGCCGCCTCCGGCGGGACCAGGGCCCGCCAATCGCCCCGCAGCTCCCGGCAGACGTAGGCCTGGCGCCACTCTTTCAGCGGCAGCTTGCCCGGCAGCAGTGTCTCCAGCTCCTCCTCCCAGCCGGCCTGGGCATAGTGCAGGTGGAACCCGTCCTGTCCCGCCGCCAGGCTCTGCGGGTAGACCGTATCGACCAGGAGCCGGCCCACCGCCTGGTTGAAGGCCTGGTTGTGGGGCTCGCCGGCCAGGAAGAAGCGCGAGGCCGTCCAGGCCAGGGCCGAGCGCGGTTGGGCCGCGTCGTCCACGTAGACCGGGCCGGGGACGCTGCCGGCGAGGATCGCCGCCGTCGCCAGGTGCATGTCCAGCTCCTGGAACAGGTGCCGCACCGCCTCCAGGTCGCCGCGCAACTCCACCATAGGTGTATCCTCCTCGCCGTCACGCGCCGAACAAGATGGGGACGCGGATAACACGGATGGACACGGGTTCAGCTAATCCCGCTCCGTGTTCATCCGTGTCCGGGATGGGGATGCCTATCTTGCAGGTGGACATGGGTTCAGCGTTCCTTTCCCTCCGTGTCCCTCCGTGTCCCTCTGTGCAATGATCCCATCGGCTCGCGCCACGGGTTCGTCCTCGCGGTACAGCCGGCCGGGCTCGCGCAGGGCGGCCAGCGAGCCGGCCCCGGCGGCGAACATGGCCACCTGCATGGTCGCCAGCAGCAGGTCCACTTCCTCCAGGGCCGCCTCGACCCCCTGCACCGCCGCGCGCAGCAGCGGGGCCGCCAGGCCGACCAGGTCGGCACCCAGCGCCAGGCACTTGGCTGCCTCCACTCCGCTGCGGATGCCGCCCGAGGCAAAGACGGCCATGCGCTCCCCCACCGCCTCGCGCACCCACTGCAGCGCCAGCGCGGTGGGGATGCCCCATCCGGCAAAGGCCTCGGCCAGGCGGCGTTGGGGCCGGCCCGCCGCCCGGTGGGACTCGACCTTGCTCCAGGAGGTGCCCCCGGCGCCGGCGACGTCGATCGCCGCCACGCCGGCCTGCAGCAGCGCCCGGGCTACCGGCGCCGAGATGCCCCAGCCCACTTCCTTGGCCACGACCGGCACCTCCAGCGCCTGGCAGACCCGCTCGATCTTGCTCAGCAGGCCGGCCCAGTTGCGGTTGCCCTCGGGCTGCAGGGCCTCGTGCAGCGGGTTCAGGTGCAGGATCAGCGCGTCGGCCTGGGCCATCTCCACCGCCCGGCGGCAGTGTTCCACGTCATAGCCGTAGTTGAGTTGCACGGCACCCAGGTTGGCGAACAGCAGGATGTCGGGAGCTACCGCGCGCACCTGGAACGAGGCGGCTTCCTCGGGATGCTCCAGGGCCACGCGCTGCGAGCCCAGCGCCATGGCGATGCCGCGGGCCTGCGCCACATGCGCCAGGCGCAGGTTGATGTCGCCGAAGCCGCTGGTTCCCCCCGTCATGGCCGAGATGAG
The DNA here is from genome assembly GCA_964613665.1 of uncultured Chloroflexia bacterium. Classification (GTDB taxonomy): domain Bacteria; phylum Chloroflexota; class Chloroflexia; order DTKN01; family DTKN01; genus CAZQFV01. Next base: position 359 of record CAZTIG010000126.1, on the reverse strand, counting down.
CAGCGGCGCGCGCAGACGTCTCCCGAAGAGGGTCGTGCCCAGGTCGACCGCCTCCAGGTCCAGCTCCGGCAGGGCCTGGTGCAGCAGATGGTAGCGCTCCAGGCCGGTGGTCGGCGCGGCCGACTGCACGTCCTCCTCCAGGCTGATGCGGATGTGGTCGTCCTTGCGGGCCTTGTGTCCGGGCAACTTGCCCTCCTGCGTCGGGCCGCCGCGGCCGGCAGTCGCGCCGGGTCCATTCCCGTGGCCGGGCTGCGCCGTCGCCTGCGATTATACTACGGCATGCCCCTTTCGCACAACCTCGGTGACACGGCCGTACCAAAGTCGCCGGCCTTGACCGGCAAGTGCCCGGCTCAGGCAAC
>CAZTIG010000125.1:0-3330 GCA_964613665.1 uncultured Chloroflexia bacterium | reverse complement strand
GTGCGCTACAAGGCCTGGGGCGAGGACCGCTACACCACGGGCACGACGCCGACGAGCTACCGGTACACGGGGCAAAGGAGCGAGGCGTCGCTGGGGCTGTACTATTACGGTGCCCGCTGGTACGACGCGGCACTCTCCCGCTTCGTGCAGGCGGACACGGTGGTGCCGGACCCAGGGGATCCACAGAGTCTGGACAGGTACAGCTATGCCGCGAACAGCCCCCTGCGGTATGTCGACCCGCTGGGTCTGTTCTATGAGGACGAGTTGCAGGCACTGGTAGGGTTTGGCGACGACAGGCCCGCATTCGATACGTGGTTTGCGAGCTTGCCCGAGTCTGTGCGGACACTTCTCTTGGATGCTCGCTGGGGGGATGTCGTTTCGTTCACCTACGCAGGGGAGACCTATAGCTGGATGTTCGTCGACGTAGTCGCATCACAGGGTGGGCCTGGGCAGCCCACGCTGGGACTGTGGGACTTGGATCGTGGGGTCAGCGTCAAGCTCGCGGGCGTCCTGTGGGCCTGGGCGCAATTGGTCAATGCCGGGATACACCTGGACTACATCCATTGGGACAGCGCCCGCCATCCCCTGAGACAGTCTGCCAATCCACTTGATGGAACGGCCGGGGAGTGTGTTGTCTGGGACTGGGTAGAGCAGGAGAGACTGATCAGAGGTGGCCAGATAGCCGGGTCGATAGTGTCGGTAATGCCCGGCCTGCCACCTGGGGTGAGAATGTCCATTTGGGGGGGCAACCTGGCGAATGCCGTTTTCTCTTGGCTGGGACTGCGTGTGACTCCTATTCCCTACGTACATGAGGGCAATAGTACCGAGTATCTCAACTTCCTGTATCAGCAGACCCTACCCTTTGGCTACTCTTTCACTTGGCCTGGGTTTGGCAAGCAATAAGGGCGAGAAATGACAAGTAGCTCCCCCCCGACCGCTGGGCAAGATGAACCTGTTCATGCTGGTTGTATGCTGTCTCATCTGGGGCGCCTGTGGAGCCCAGACGCCCTCCTGGACTGTGGAAGAAGTAGACAATGCAGGGTACGTGGGCCCGTATGCCTCCATAGCGTTGGACAGTGCCGGCTACCCCCATATCAGCTACTGGGACCTGGACAGCGAAGACCTCAAGTATGCCTGGCGGGATGGCGATTCCTGGCACGTCGAGACGGTCGACACGGCTGGATCCGTGGGACTGGGCACCTCCCTGGCCCTGGACGCGGCGGGGCTTCCCCACATCAGCTACTATGACAGGACAGACGATGCTCTGAAATACGCCCGCTACGATGGTTCGAGTTGGCAGATCCAGAAAGTGGACAGTGTCCAGGGCGTATCCATCTACCAGACGAGCTCGTTGGCTCTGGACGTGGATGGGAGACCCCATGTCAGCTACTGTGGCTCCATCCGTGGCGGCCTGAAATACGCCTATCTGGATGGCTCTGGCTGGCATGTCGAGACTGTAGACGACACACGTGATGCCGGTGCGTATAGCTCCCTGGCTCTGGACGCGAGCGGGCGCCCGCACATCAGCTACAGCGACTGGGACACGGGCCTGTTGAAGTACGGTCGACGGGACTCGACGATCTGGCACGTCGAGGTGGTGGACAGCGGAGACATGCTTGGGGACACCCACCTGGTCCTGGACGGTTCTGGTAGACCACACATAAGCTACCAGAGCTACTGGGTACTGAAGCACGCCTTCCGGGATGGCATGTTCTGGCAAGTTGAGACGGTGGATGCCACAAGGGGAGCAGGTCGGTACAACTCCCTGGCGCTGGACGCAGCACAGCGGCCGCACATCAGCTACTACAGCGATGCCGACGGCTGGCTCAGGCACGCCTGCTCAGACCGAGGCGGCTGGAAGGTCGAGATAGTCGACAGGAGTGGGGATGTGGGCAAGTACAACTCCCTCGCTCTCAGCACGGACGGCACTCTCTACATTGCGTATTTTGAGTCGACAAAGGGCAGTCTGAGGTGTGCTATCTACCGTGAGGGTGGCAGGTAACCCTCCATCCCTTGCCGATCCCGTGGAGCGAGAAGCCGGCCTCCTGCTCTATGGATAGGATGGCGTTCTATTCCTATCCGGGCCCGAGTCCCACGCGGCATGCTCGGGCTATCCTGTCAAGCAGAGAAGCCCCCTACGCGATCGTCCCCCCGCCCAGCACCTCCTCGCCCTCGTAGAACACCGCCGCCTGGCCCGGGGCGATGGCCCGCTGCGGCACGTCGAACTCCAGGCGGACGCGCCCCGGCTCCAGCGGCCACAGCGTCGCCGGGGCGGCCGGCGCGCGGTAGCGCACCTGGGCCTCCACCCGCAGCGGCCCGGCCGGCCACTCGCCGGAGGTGAAGGTGACCTCCACCGCCTCCAGCGTCGGGCGCAGCAGCGCCTCCTCCGGCCCCACCACCACGGCGTTCTCGGCCGCGTCCAGCGCCACGACGTAGAGCGCCTCCGGCCGGCCGGAAAGCCCCAGGCCCTTGTGCTGACCGACGGTGTAGCGGTGCAGGCCGCGGTGCGCGCCCAGCACCTTCCCGGAGAGGTCGCGGATGGGGCCGGGCGTGCCGGGCACGTGCCGGGAGAGGAAGCGGCGGTAGTCGTTGCCGGGGACGAAGCAAATCTCCTGGCTCTCCGGCCGGCCGGCGGTGGGCAGGCCGCGTCGCGCTGCCTCGCGGCGCACGGCGGCCTTGGTCATCCCGCCCAGGGGAAAGAGCAGGTGCGCCAGTTGCTCCTGGCCGAGCATGGAGAGGACGTAGGACTGGTCCTTCCGCCGGTCCAGCCCACGCAGCAGGTGGTAGGGGGCAGCATCCTCCCCTCCGCGCGCGATGCGGGCATAGTGCCCGGTGGCCAGGCGGGCAAAGCCCTCCGCGCGGGCCCACCGCAGCAGCCGGTCGAACTTGACGTGGCGATTGCACTCCAGGCAGGGGTTGGGGGTGCGGCCGGCGGCATAGGCCTGGATGAAGGGTTCGACCACCGCGGCGGCGAACTCGCCGCTCAGATCGAGCGCGTGGTGGGGGATGCCCAGAAGCTGGCAGACCCGCCGCGCTCCCTCCAGCGCCTCCCGGGAGCAGCAGGAAGCCGCTTCGGTATCCCCCTCGGCGCAGGGCCACAACAGGCGCAGCGTCACGCCGGCCACGGCGTACCCCTGCTCCACCAGCAGCGCCGCCGCCAGCGACGAGTCCACCCCGCCGCTCATGGCCACCAGGATGGCCTCCCGCGGCACGGTGGCCCTGGGTCCCGGTAGCGTGAGATGCCTGGATGACACGCTTCTGTTCATCACCAATCACCAATCGCCAATCGTCAATCGTCAATCGTCAATCGTCAATCGCCAATCGTCAATC
>CAZTIG010000124.1:0-3374 GCA_964613665.1 uncultured Chloroflexia bacterium | reverse complement strand
GGCCGCGGCCCGCAGCGCGGCGTCCAGGGGACTGCCCAGCTGCGTGCGCTGCAGGCAGCGGCTGAGTGTCAGCGATAGCGGATCGTGCAGCCGGTCGATCGCCGCGAGCAGCGCCCCGCGCAGGTCCTTGCGTCCCTCGCGCAGGTAGATGGAGAGGTCCCCCCAGAGCGAGGGCAGGCGGTCGCGCACCGCGTAGCGCAGCTCCCGCTGCCGGCTCCTTGCCAGCCCCGGCCCGACCACGGGGAGGCGGTCGGCCCGGCGCTCGAGCTCGCGCAGCCGGCCGGTGAGCACGTCGCGCAGGCGTTGCCCTGAGCCTATCGAGGGGTCCGGACGTTCGGCTTCGGCGGTCCGCAGGGCCGGCGCGAAGGCGTTGGCGACCAGCAGCCCGCCCAGCAGGAGCAGCCCAAAGAGCAGGTACGGCATCGCCTCCTCCTATCCGCCCTTTGCCAGCACCATGGTGGCCAGGACCCTCACCAGGCCGGGCAGGGCCGGCGCTGCCGGCAGCAGGTCCACGCACTCCACGACCGTCTGGCCGTCGCCGCCCTCGCGCGCCCGCTGCGACAGGAGGGCGGTCGCGGCCGCCTCCTGGTCGGGGGCCTGCACGACGGCGTAGTACGGCCTGTTCTCCTCGTGGTAGAGAAACCCGTAGACGTGTACTTCCACGGTCGACCTCCTCCCGGGGGCCGCTACTTCAGCGCCGCCCGGACGATCCGCCGGCTCAAAGTAACCGCCAGGAATTCCAGCGCCAGGATGATGCCCAGTCCCAGGTGTCCCAGGGGCGTCTCGACGTAGGCCTGGCGAAAGGCCGGGACCAGCGCCATCATCACCGCCACCAGGGCCGGGATGATGCCGATGACCACGTACATCGAGGACTGCGCCTTGCGCACCGCGAGCAGCGTCTCCCGCCGCAGCGATTCCATCAGCCGCTCCTGCTCGAAGAGGGCCTGGAAGCGGGCCGCCTGCCCCGCCGGCCCCAGGGTCTCCTCCTCCGAGGCCCGCCACAGGTGCAGCGCCCGGCGCAGCCGGCCGCTGCGCGTCGCGTCCAGCACGTCCTCCAGGGCCGGGCGGAAGTCCTTGCCGCCCTGCAGCGGCGGCAGGATCGCCGCGACCTCCTCGCGCAGGGGGGCCTCGGAAGCGGCCAGCAGTCCCCCGATCACCAGAGCGGGCGCGAAGCGCGCCGAAGCCGAGAGGTTGGCCACCGCCAGCGTCAGGAATTCCAGCGCCTGCTCGTCCAGCCGGGCGGTGCGCTTCAGCTCCTGCGCCTGCAGGTACATCTGCCCGACGACAAAGGCCAGGAGCACCCCCGGGAACACCGCTCCCAGGCTGAAGAAGGGAAAGAGCGCCGCCGCCCCGAGGATGAGGCTGGATAGCAGCACCATGGCGAACTGGGCGGCGCTGGCCGCGCCCTTCCCGGCGCGCCGCTCGATGTATCGCTCCATCTGCCGGCGCAGGTCGGAGGGGAGCGCGGCCACTGCGCGCGCCTCCGCCTCGCGGTGGGGCGAGCGCCGGGCCGCCGGCCGCAGCGCCATGAGCAGGCCCGTGCCCAGCCCGGCAAATGCCAGCACGACGACGAGGTTCATGCGCCTGCCTCCTTTTGACCCAGGGGGCCGTATTCGCCACCGAGCAGCCGCCGGGCAGACTCCAGAACGCGGGGGAGAACCTCGGGGTCTCTTTCCGACATCTCCCGCGCCACTTTGAACAGCTCCTCAAAGTCAGGGTTCTTGTGCACGAGGGCGGCCATCTCGGCCTCCAGGCCCGCGGTAGAGCCGTCCCTGTCCGGCACGCTACGGTGATTCATGGGTCCCTCCGGCCGGCGTCTCCTCCGCGGGGCGTTGCGGCCCCGGCAGGAGCGCGGCGACCTCCTCCCGCAGCCGATCGGCCGCGTCCGGTGAGAGCTCCTGCGCCTCGGCGATGACCCACCCGGCCAGGTCCATGTCGCCGCGCCGGGCCGCGTCCAACGCCCGCGCCCGCCAGCCGGCCAGCCGCTCGGCGGTGCGTTTCTCGGCCTCGCGCAGCCGGGCGCGGAAGTCGATCGCCAGCCGGCCCACGTCCCGGTAGGCGGGGTTCTCGGCCTGGACCTCCCGCAAACTCTCCAGGGCGCGCTCGTAGAGGCCGGCGCTGCCCAGGGCCACCGCTTCCCGGTAGGCCCGCTGCCAGCGCGCCGCGCGCGAAAGGGGCGTCTCCGGCAGGTCCCGCGCCTCCATCGCTGTCCGGCCCCGGTAGGCCCGCAGCTTCTCCTGCAGGCGGGGAGAGAGAACGTAGCCCTCCGGCTGCTGCCAGGAGATGGCCTCCTCCGCCTCGTCACCATAGAGCGCTTCCCAGGCCGGGCGCGCGTCCCAGCGGCCGGCGTCGTCCAGGCCCCAGACCTCGTGCACCTGGTCCACGTGCCGCCGCCCCTGCGGGGAGAAGGCGACGTGGACGACGACGTCCACGGCCCCGGCGATGGCCCGCCGGAGGACCTCGCCGCCGTCGCCGTAGCGCTTCCCGGGGTCCATCAGGGCGGCGACGTACAGGCGGTCCAGCGCGTCCTTGCCCGCGTAGGAGTGGATCGTCGTCATGCACCCGGAGAAGCCGGCGGTGATGGCAAAGAGCATGTCCGCCGCCTCGCCCTCCTTGGCCTCGCCGACGATCAGCCGCCGGGGCGCGATCAGCATGGCGAAGCGCGTGCAGTCGCGCAGGGTGGCGCCCTTCCGTGCGGCGTCGGTGGAGGCCAGGAGGTAGCGCAGGTGAGGGTGCGTTGGATTGAGCTCGTCGTTCTCCTGGACGACGACCCCGCGGTCCTGGGGCGAGATGGCGTTCACCAGCGCCTCCAGGAGCGACGTCTTGCCGCAGCCCGACTCCCCGCACACCACGACGTTGCCCCAGGCCTTGACCACCCCCTCGAGGTAGCGGGCCACGTCGGCGCCGAGCCCGTCCCGCTCGACCAGGGCGGCCAGGCTGTAGGCGGAGGCCCGCTTGCGGCGGACGTTCATCAGCGTCCCGCGGTGGGCCACGTCGGGCCCGATGATCACCGTGACGCGGCTGCCATCACTGAAGAAGAACGACTGCATCGGCTGCTCGACCCCCACCGGCCGGCCCGAGAGGGTGCACAGGGCGATGGCCTGCCGCCGCCAGGCCTCCTCCGAGGGGAACGAGAGGTTGGGCACCGGCACCGTGCGGCCGTCCTTCTCCACCTGGACCGAGCGGTGGTTCTCGACGATGACCTCGGTCACGTCGGGGTCGTCCATCAGCGGCTCCAGGACCCCCAGCCCGGCGATCTGGGCGAACTGCCGCACGAACTGCGGCGTCGCCGCCAGCCCGAGGTCCGGGTGTTCCCGTTCCAGCCGCTCCAGGAACTCGCGCGTGGCCTGCTCCACCGCCGCCTGCCGCGCCGG
>CAZTIG010000123.1:0-3436 GCA_964613665.1 uncultured Chloroflexia bacterium | reverse complement strand
GCGGCGGCCCCCAGACCCGCGGTGGCGAGCCAATCGGCTACTCCGCGCCGGCCATTGCGGCCGTGCCCATCGGCGGCCCGGGCCGCCATTCGTGCCAGCAGGAGTTATGAGCGGATGTCAGAGGTCAAGGCTTGACTTTCGCCCCCGACGGTCCTATAATACCATCATAGCCCCGCGGAGGTGCCGCCGATGGACATGGTTCCCATCGAGATACCCGCCCCGTTGCACCAGCAGTTGCAGCAACTGGCCGGCCAGCAGGGCCGGCCCCTGGAAGAGATGGTGCGGGAACTCCTGGCCGCCGGCCTGTGCCGCGAGCAGGTCTGGCTCCCTCAGAAGAGCCTCCTGATCGAGTGCTATCGGGTGATGGCCCAGGACAACCGGGCAGATGGGGAAGTGTTCCTCCCCCTGCAGGACGAAGCGATGGGCTAGGAAAGAGCCCCCGATGGAATGCTTGCGAGGCGATGTCGTCCTGATCGCCTTTCCCTACATCCAGGATTTCAGCCGGAGCAAGGTGCGGCCGGCCGTGGTCATCCAGAACGACGTCGGCAACGCCTACAGCGACAACCTGATCCTGGCCGCAATCACCTCGCAGGTGCCCGAGCAAGAGTACCCCGTGCACTACCGCGTCTACGCCGGCAGCAAGATCGCCAAGGAGGCCGGCCTGACCAGCGACTGCATCGTCAAGGCCGAGATGATCATCACCGTCCCCAAGGAGCGGGTCATCGAGAAGCTGGGCCGCTTTCCGCCCGAAGCCATGGCCGAGGTCGACCGCTGCCTGCGGGTCAGCCTCGCGCTGCAGTGACCCTCCTCGCGTTCGGCAGCTCTGTCGGCTGCTATCCGTCCTGTTGGTGGTGCTGCGCGACCCATATCATCCCCGGGCTCGTGTCCTCCAATGGGTGCCGGAAAAAGTCCCCATAGAGCGCCTCGACCGCCAGCCCTGCCCGCGCCAACAGGTGCTCCATCTCGAAGCGGAAGATGGCGTGCAACCGGATCGGTCCGGTCTTCCAGCGCTCGACGACCTGCCCGTCCGCCTCGACCTCCTCCCAAACCGTCTGACAGACGGCCGTCTGCGTGGCCGGCTCGTAGGACCAGCCCCGCGACGTGCGCACCAGGCGTCCCGACTCCGGGTGCTGGAACTGCTCCGCTGCCTCGAACCGGCCGCCCTGCTTGCGAACCAGGTCGCCCAGCCAGCCCACATCCTGGTGGTCCAGGTGCACCACCAGGAGCCCGCCGGGGGCGAGGTGCCGCCGGATGCATTCGAGGCAGGCGACCTGGTCCGGCGGGCTATTGAGGTTGTGGAAGGCATGGCCGGGTATGAGCACCAGGTCGAACGCCTCGCCCAGTTCGAACGAGCGCATGTCGCCCTGCACCCAGCGGACGTTCGGCAAGCCGACACTCCTCTGCCGCGCCACCTCGAGCATCTCTGGGGAGAGGTCGAGCCCGACGATATTGGCTCCGCTTTGCGCCAACCGGATGGCCACGCGGCCCGTGCCGCAGGCGATCTCCAACACCGTTCCGCCCTGGCGCTGCGCCTCCGCCGCGGCCTCCTGGTAAAAGTCCATCTCGCCCGGCCAGTCCGGCACGGATTGGTCGTAGGTCAGGGCGTAGAACGCGGCGCTTCTCTCATCGGACGATGGGCTCATCGGCATCTCCTCGGGTGGTGCTGTCGCCCAGAGCTGGGTCGCGCTGGCCAAGGTGCCCTCCGCTCGGAGGCAGGTACTCTCCAGCCCCCAGGGCATCGAGGGCCAGGCGCGACCAGCTCTCCATCGCCGGCCGGCGGAGGCGGGCGACGTCCCAGGGGACGAACGTCCCCGCGATCTTGCCCGGCTCGCGCGAGGAAGCCTGCGGCGAGGCCACCCACACCCGGTAGACAAAACCAAAGTGCCGCCGGCCGACCGGAGCGCCGTCGTCGTTGAGCACCGCCCAGAGATCCGGCCGCGGCTCCTCCAGCCGTACCTCCTCGGCCAATTCGCGGCGCAGGGCCCGCTCCAGCAGCGCCGCCGCGATTGCGGTGCCGTCGGCCGGGTTGACGTGCCCGCCCAAGCCGATCGACCAGCGGCCGCGCAGGCCGGGCTCGGCTCCCCGCTGCCCGCGCCGGAAGAGGTAGACCTGCTCCCCGTGCAGCACGACCCCGTACGGCACGACCTGCTTGAGGCCCTCGTCCTCCTCGGCCGACGGGCGTTCGACCCACCGCCCGTGGCGCGCGACAGCAGCCAGGTAGTGGGCGATCGCCGCCGGGTCGGTGGCGAGGCCCTGGAGGCGCTGCGCGGCGAAGAGCGCGGCGCGGGGAACGACGAGGATGCGCTCTGGGTCCATCGGGCGCTCCGGGCAGTACCGGGATGCGTCGCCAAACGTGGCGCGACGCTGGCGGTGATTATACACGATGAGCGATGGGGGAGGCAAGAGGCAAGAAGCAGGATGCAAGATGCAGGAAGGGGCGGGGAGCAGGGAGAAGAGAGCAGGGAGCGGAGAGCAGAGAGCTGAGAGCAGGGCTCGGGGCCCAGGGGTAGGGAGCAGAGAGCGGAGAGCAGGTCTTGGGGCCCAGGGCTCCGGGGAACCCGGCAGCCTGTGGGAGAGGTGTTTCGGATTGGAGGCTTCAGCCGGCCTGGCAGAATGGTGTCATTCGTGTATTCGTGTTTCCCATTCGTGGATGGCGCGCGTCTCCGCCGTGCACGGCCTGGGCAGACACCTCCGGGATTCGTGACCTTGATGAGCGGGGGGACATAAACTCCCTGTTTCCCCGTACCCACCCACGGAAGCGCCTGTCGACGAAGGTAGTGACGCTGTTCGTCCTGGTGTGCCTGGTTGTTCCCTCGTTGCCCGTCCCGCTCGCCAGCGCGGCAGTCGGCGCGGCCGGCGCCGCCGTGGCCGAGACGGGCCCGCTTGTGGAGGCCTTCGCGCCGCCGGTGGCGCGGAGCGTGCCGTAGCGGCAGGGGCTGGCGCGGCAACTTGACGAGCAAGGCGGGGGTGGCGTATACTTACACCGACAGCGCGCACAAGCACGCGGTGACGAAGCTGAACGGGGTGCAGAAGTACTGGTACGACGCGAACGGCAACCAGACGACGCGGATCGTGGGCAGCAACAGCTACAGCCTGAGCTATGACGCGGAGAACCACCTGGTGGGGGTGAGCGGGGCGGCGACGGCGACGTTCGTGTACGGGCCGGGGGGTGAGCGGGTGAAGGGGGTGGTGGGGGGCGTGACGACGTACTATGTGGGCAGCCACTACGAGAAGCAGGGGAGCACGGTGCGCAAATACCACTACGCCGGGGCGCAGCGGGTAGCGATGCGGGAGGGTGCGACGCTGTACTGGCTCTTGAGCGATCACCTGGGGAGCCAGGCGATCACGGCGAACGGGACGACGGGGGCGAAGGTGGCGGAGGTGCGCTACAAGGCCTGGGGCGAGGACCGCTACACCACGGGCACGACGCCGACGA
>CAZTIG010000122.1:0-3455 GCA_964613665.1 uncultured Chloroflexia bacterium | reverse complement strand
CGAAACACCTCTCCGCCAGGCTGCCGGGTTTCCCGGAGCCCTGGGCCCCAAGCCCCGAGCCCTTCTCTCTGCTCTCTTCTTTCTGCCCCTTGCCCCTTGTCCCTTCCTGCCTCCTGCTTCCTGCATCGCCTCTTGCTTCTTACCCCCAAAGCGTGGTATAATCTCCCCAGCAGACCAGAACTGGAGCGGAACATGTCCTGGCAGCCGCTGGACGCCATCCTCATCGTCCTCTTCGCCACCCTCTACGCGGGCATCTACGCCCTGCTGGGGGCGCGCGGCTACCGCCGCCTCCTGGTGGGCTGGCTGGCCAGCCTGGCCGGCGCCATCCTGGGCTACTTTGCCGGCCAGGCCTTTGCCCTGCACTTTCTCTGGCTGGGGACGTTGCCCTGGCTCGAGGTGACCGTGGGCGCGGCGCTCCTGCTGCTGGTTGCCTCGCGCCTGCGCATATGATATAATGACTGGAGAGACAGAGCCGGAGGTCGCCATGGCGGAAGAGACTCCTCCCCAAGCACGTGCTGCAGCCCCGCAGGAAGAGGAAGAAGAGAAGGAGAAGAAGGTCTCGCCCGTGGCCATGATCGGCCTGGTCGTCCTGGGCCTGACGCTGCTCCTGCTGGCCGGCCTGGGCGTGATCGGCGGCCTGGCCCCCGGCGCGCTGGCCATCCTGCGCGACATCGCCATCGTCTTCATGGCAGTCCTGACGTTCCTCTTCCTGGTGCTGCTCGTCTTCCTGATGGCCGTCGTCGTGTGGGGGGTCAACCGACTCGCCGAGCGGCTCGACATCCTCCTGCAGCAGGGCGGCGCCATCCTGGAGCGGGTCAAGGGCACCGCCAACACGGTCAAGGGCACGGCCGACTTTGTCGGGGAGCGCATCGCTTCCCCCTTTGTCTGGGTCTCGGCCAGGGCAGCGGCGATCGGGCAAGGCCTGGCGACGCTGTTCCGCGGAAAGAAGAAGACAGGAGGTTCAGAATGAGCGAGGAGCACAGCGGCGGTTTCGGTTGGTTCCTGTTCGGCTTTGTGCTGGGCGGGGTCGTCGGAGCGGCCCTGGCCCTGGCCTATGCCCCGGAGACCGGGGAGGTCACCCGCGAGCGCCTGCGCGAGAAGGGCGTGGAGCTGCGCGGCCAGGCCGAGGAAGCGCTCGGCAAGGCCCGCGAGCGCCTGGGCGAGCTGCGCCAGCAGGCCCAGGTGCAGATCGGCCACGTCCGCGAGCAGGTCGAACAGCAGGTCGAGGTAGCCCGCGAGCGCGCCGAAGAGGTCACCAAGAAGGTCCGCACCCGCAAGCCCAAGGCCGCCCCGGTGGAGGAGGAAGAGACCGCCTAGCACCTGTCCAACGCGCGGCCTTGCCCGGCCAGGCTCCGGACCCCGTCCGCACAGCCCGGTGAGCAAGATGGACGAGCCTCAGAGGGGCAACGAGTGGCCAACCCGGTTCGCCGAGGCCGAGGGCCGGCTGCGGCTGCTGGAGCGGGAGTATCAGACCCAGCGCCAGGAGCTCCGCGGCGCGTACCAGGAGATCCAGATCCTGACCGGCCTGCAGGACCTGGCGGTGGCGCTGGCCTCCACCTTGGACCCCGGGCCTCTGCTACGGCGCATCGTCGACGCGGCCATGGACCTGCTGCAGGCCCAGGGCAGCTCGTTGATGCTCTTGGTTGAGAACGGCAGCGAGCTGGCCTTCGAGGTCGTGGCCGGGGCGGTTAGCCAGCAGTTGGTCGGCCGGCGGCTCAAGGTCGGCGAGGGTATCTCCGGCTGGGTCGCCCAGAGCGGCGAGGTAGCCCTGGTCAACGACGTGCAGCAGGACCCCCGCTTCTGCTCCGGGCTGGACTCCAGCACCGGGTTCCGCACCGAATCGCTGCTGGCCGTGCCGCTGCAGTTCCAGGGCCGGCTGCTGGGGGTGCTCAGCGTGGTCAACAAGCCCGGGCCGGCCGGCTTCGAGCAGAAGGACGCCCGCTGGCTCAAGGCCCTGGCCTCCCTGGCCGCGGTGGCTATCGAGAACGTCCGCCTGTACCACCGCCTGCGCGAGGAGCGCGACCGCGTCCTGGTCGCCCAGGAGGAGCTGCGCAAGAAGCTGGCCCGCGACCTGCACGACGGACCGACACAGGTGCTGTCGACGATCGTCATGCAGGCCGAGTTCATCAAGAAGCTGCGGCAGCACGAGCCGGAGAAGGTCGACCAGGAGCTGGACCGCCTGGTGCAGTCCGGCCAGCATGCCATCCGCGAGATGCGCACCATGCTCTTCGACCTGCGTCCCCTGGTCCTGGAGACGCAGGGGCTGGCCGCGGCGCTGGCCCTCTTCACCGAGCGCCACCAGGCCGAGGGCAAGCCGCGGATTCACCTGCACCTGGACAGGAGCGTGGGCCGCTACGATACCCGGACGGAGAGCTCCGTCTTCAGCATCGTCCAGGAGGCGGTCAACAACGCCCTGAAGCACGCCCGCGCGGCGAACATCTGGGTGCGCCTGGCCCAGCGGGATGACACGCTGAACGTCGAGATCGAGGACGATGGAGCCGGGTTCGACGTCGCCACCGTCATGGAGGCCTACGAGAGCCGAGAGAGCTTCGGCCTCCTGAACATGCGCGAGCGGGCCGACGTCGTCGGGGGCCAACTGACCATGGTATCGGCCGTCGGCCAGGGCACCACCGTGATGCTGCGCGTGCCGGCCGTGGCCGCTTCACCCGGCGAGGAGGGACGAGAATGGCTGGTCGAAAGCTCGGCGCCAGGTCCCGCGGCTGCCTCCTAAGGCTGGTCGTGGCCACGGGGCTCATCGGTGGGGTACTGACCATCCTGGTGCTCCTGGGCCTGCTCCTGGTCTGGCTCTTCCCGGGGCCGGCACTCGGCACCCTCGGCGCTATGCTGGGCCTGCCGACGGCGACCCCCTACCCGTCGCTGACTCCCCAGGCTACCTACACGCCCCCGCCCCCGCCTACGGCCTACCCGACCTACACAGCGGGGCCGACCTACACGCCCTACCCCACGGCGACCGCCCGGCCCACCTACACGCGGCCGCCCACGCCCCTGCCGAGCGCGACCAGCAAGGTCACGCCGACCTTCACGCCGACGCAGACGGCCTCGCCGACGCCCACGCTGCCGGCAACGACCACGCCCACGATCACGGCCACTCCCTCCCCCGAATCCACCACCACGCCTGGCCCTACCGCGCCCAGCTCCTCCATGATCATCACGCGCGTGCCAGGTGGACAGCCGGGGCCCACCGCGGTGCCATAGCCGGGAGGCCTCCATGGCCATGGTCTTTGAGCGGAGCGTATGCCGAGACATCGAGGCTTCCCTGGAGCTGGAATGGCTGGTGACCAACGGCCTGGGGGGGTACGCCTCCGCCACCATCGCCGGGGCCAACACCCGGCGCTACCACGGCCTTCTCGTGGCCGCGCTCTCTTCCCCCCGCGAACGGCTGGTCCTGTTGTCCAAGCTGGACGAGGAGATCGAGGTCGACGGCGTCCCCTACT
>CAZTIG010000121.1:0-3465 GCA_964613665.1 uncultured Chloroflexia bacterium | reverse complement strand
AGCCTCTTTCTTGGCTTCAATATTGCTCTTGATTTGCTTGACCTTCTGGTTATAGTTCGCCTGGAGTTCTTCCCACTGGGAAGCCACGGCTGCCTGCCTCTGCGTGACTTTGGCCTTGAATTCATCCTGCCTGGCTTTAGCATCCGCTTTAGAGGCCTCGATAGTGGCTTCTACCTTCTCCCTGGTTTCTTTCTCGGCGCCAACGACTTTCTTCTCCATGTTTGTGACATGGTTGGTAAGTTCCTGTAGACTTTCTGAAAGCTTCTTCATGATTATCCCCTTTCTTTCATTTCTTTTATTCTCAGTAAGTTTAAAGCAGTTCCTCGCCCTCTACCCAACACAGCCTACTGTCTTTCATTTAGAATAACTGGGTTGCTTATTCAAGGCTTGCCCTCACTTGAATATACTTCACTTCGGCGCAGGTTGCCGAGCCGAGCAGGTGGAGGTCTTCCTCCACCTGCTTCAAGGTTCATCTCTGCCAGGTCCGGTCGAAGTTGGCCTGGATCAAGACTCAGCAGAGGCTCACCCTTTCATCGCTTCCTTGGTAAGTTCCCAGGCCTGGTGCAGCAGGTCGCTGCGCCGCTTCTGGTCGGCCTGCAGCTTGGCGATGCGCGCCTCGCGTTTGGCCTTCCGCTCGCCCTGCGCCTTGGCCGCCTGCTCCTGCAGCAACTTGATCTTCGCCTCGGTCTCTTGCTGGCTGGCCTCGATCTTCGCCTCGATACTATCCTGCATGGCTTGCAGCCTGGCCTTGGCCGCGTCAAGCCGCGCCTGGAGCTCGGCCTTGGCCTCCCCGTTCGCCTGGGCCCATTCGGCTTCCAGCTCGTCGATTTCGGCGTTGAGCGCGGCAACGTCCCGCTCGAACTGGGCGTCCTCGATGTCCCCGCGCGTTCGGCGAAAGACGACGCCGCCTACGGCCTGCAGGCGCGCATCAACCGGCAGCACCCACTCCTCCCAGACTTCGGCCACGACGGCCGCCTTGCCCGGCAGCAGATACTGCCCGACCTCGTACAGGAAGTCCTCGCCGACCCCCAGGTTGGCCAGGTCGTAGATCATCCCGCCGAACATCCCCGCATAGGCCCCCAGCGCGACCCCCACCGGCCCACCGAGCAAGCCAAGCAAGCTCCCGGTGAGCAGGCCGACCCCCGTCCCGATAGGACCCGGCTCGTCCGTCTGTTTGACGCTCACTTGCCCCCTGGCGTCTTTGGCGATCACAGCTTTGGCATAGAGCGTGATGCTGCCCTCATTATGCAAATCCTGGAGGCTTCTTGAGCCCTCGTAAGCCTTGTTTTCGTCGTCGAAGATGACGACAAGTATCTTATCCATAGTTAATCTCCTTTCTAATCATAAACCTTTATAAAATTGAACTTACTTAACGGTGAGTCGGATTTCTTTATTTAGTATGGCTCATCGGCCCTCCTTTCAACCTGAACCATCACGGTATAATAGGGCGGTTAAGTCAGCTTTGTCATTTATGCTCCCAGTCGTAGCTCGTGTGGCAACGACCTTAGCCCTATTCGCCTCGCTGTTCCTCCAGATTGAGATCGTGCAGCAGACTTAAGGTTAGAAGTAATATATCATCTGTAGGACTGGATTTCATCCACACGCTTGGGGAGAACGTTGGGTATCTTTATCACCGATCAGAGTTATCCGCTATCCCCAAGACTGGGGAGAGCGGAGTGAAGGCGGCAGATAAAAAAAGCCGGGATGGCGAGTCCCGGCTAAATATGAGTCAATTGAGTGTAAAGCGGTTATTCGAATAAGTTTAAGGCTTTGGCTTTCACCATGGCCTCGGCCCGGCTGTTCACCTCCAGCTTGGCATAAATATTCTTCTGGTGTGCCCTAAGCGTAGCCAGGGTGATGACCAACTGCTCTGCAATTTCCTGAGTGGACAAACCGGTGGTTAACAGGTGCAGTACTTCGAGTTCGCGTTCGGTCAGAGGTTCAGCCAGGGAGGGCTGCCTGGCCTCACGCAGCGCACTTTTCTGGTCGGCCACAAGCTCGGCCGCGCCTAACGCCGCCAGTAAGGTGTTGAGATAGTTGAGCGAGGGCAGATCATCTCCGTGCTCCCACTGCCGGGCCTCACGGAGTTTGAGGAGCAGCGCCGCCATCGGCGGGCCTTCGTTGACAAAAGTGCGGATATACCCTTCCGGTTCACCCAGGGCCAAGGCTCGTTTCAGCGCTGCCAGAGCTGGCTCTCGCTTATGTTGAGCTTGAAAGGTCAGGGCTTGCAGCGCCAGGACTTGGGCAAGCCAGTACAGCTGTTGAGCGGCCTCTGTCACCCTGAGCAACTGGAGTAACAGAGCCTCTGCCGCTTCCCGTTGGCCGCAGGCCAGGAAGGCGCGCCCCAGGAAGATATAAATAATGACCTTATAGCCCTCAAATTCATCATCAGGCTTAAGGCCATTGGTCAACAGCCACCGCTTTACCGCCGCGAGATCCCCTTGAGCCAGCCAGAGGTCGACCTGGAGGGGCGTAACCAGCGTCAGGACCAGATCGGAACCAAGGTCCTGGGCCAGTTGTTCAGCCTGTTGGAAAATCTCAGCCGCTTCGCTCCACTTTCTCTGAGCCAGCAGCACCCGGCCCAACCCAGTATAACCGATCACCAGTGCTCGCCAGGCCATCCCCTGGTTACCCAGCTCGATCCCCTGCCGCAAATGAGCCTCCGCCGCCGCCAGCTCGTTCCACTCGTACAGAATATAACCTAAAACAGCATGCGCGGTCCCCATCACAGGGATCAAAGCCCCCAAGTCTTGAAGAGCCACTGCCTCTTGCAGAAAGCGTTGGTAAAGGGCAAAGGCTTGCCGGTACCGGCCCTGAAACCATTTTAGTTCGGCCCTACCACTGAGGACCAGCTCAGTGACCAGAGCATGGCTGTTGGGAGTGAACGCGCCGAATTGGGCGAGAAGCTGACGGGCGCGCTCCGGTTCACCCTTAAGCCAGTAAATGGGCGCCAAATTCTCGGCAATAATCCCCCGCAGGGTCACATCGGCCTCGGCCAACTGCGCCAGCGCCTGCTGGGATAATTCCATTGCGCGGGGAACATCGCCCTTAATCAGGGCCAAATGCGCCTGTAAGCCCACGATTAAACCCGGTAAATCCCGGTTTTTTATGATTCCTGCCCCCTCGTCTGGCTCAAGTGGAGTTTGATGGTGAAGACTTAAGATTTCGGGTTCCGCCAGCTTGCGTTGCATCTCATCAAAATGACCCGTCAACAACAACAGCCAGGCCTGCAGGACATTCAGCTTGGGTTGAGACCGCAGCCATGCCTCCGGTAAAGCGTTGAACCAGCGCAGCATCAGCGTCGCTTCACCCCGTTTAACGATTGCTTCCAGGTGATGCAGCATCAACCGCCTGGTCCATTCAAAATCGTGGGCGGCGCTGGTGTGATAAATCGCCTCTTCAACGAACCCGGCTTGCTCAGACCAGGTCGCGGCCCGGCGATGCAATTCAGCGATCCCGCCTTTT
>CAZTIG010000120.1:0-3517 GCA_964613665.1 uncultured Chloroflexia bacterium | reverse complement strand
CCAGCCGCTCCAGGAACTCGCGCGTGGCCTGCTCCACCGCCGCCTGCCGCGCCGGCGTGCGCACCAGCGGGCTGCGCAGATGCTCCGCGAGCTGCCCGCCGAGGTAGTCGATGTATTGCCCCACCACCCGCTCGCGGGTCGGCTCGTCCAGCCGCGCCGCCCAGTCGGCACCGCGCGCCTCCAGGTGCCGGGTCAGGTAGTCCGGCGCCCCGGCGGCCTGCAGCTCCTGGTAGTACTCCTTGAGCGGTCTGATGCTGTCCTGGATCATGGCGGCTCCATTACGCGCGCACGGTTCAGAGCTCTAGAAGCTTCCGGGCCACGGCCCGGAAGGGCTCGAGCAAGTCGCGGCCCGTGGGCGGGGTGTGCTCGCGGTGGGCGTACTCGTACTCGCGATTGTGGGGGACTACCCCCAGCACCGGCACGCGGTACTCCTGCTCCTTGCCGCCGACGAAGCGCATGTCCTCCTTCCAGATGTTGTTGTACACCAGCCGCACCTTGTGGCGCACGTCCAGGGCGGTCAGGATCGGCAGCAGCCGGCGCAGCGCGTTCTCGGAGAACTCGCTGAAGTCGGTCAGCAGCACCAGGTCGGTGGCCTCGTGCAGCGCCAGCACCAGGATCTCGTTGCGCTGGATCTCCGGCTCGAAATCCAGGAGCACGTAGTCGTAGGCCGCCCGCAGAAGCGACAGGACGTGCAGGAAGGTATTGGGCTGCAGCTGCACGACGACGTCGCTGCGGGCCGGGGCCAGCAGCAGGTCCACGCCGGTGCGCTCGTCGTGGTAGACGTGCCGGGCCAGCACCTCCGAGGTGATCTGCGGTTCGCGCAGCAGGTGCTCGACGGTCAGGGCGTTGGGCATGCCGAAGGCCAGGTACACGTTGCCCTTCGGAAAGTCCATGTCGAAGACGATGACCCGCTTCTCGGGGTGGAGCTGCTTCAGGGCGGTGGCGGTGTTCACCGTCGCCGTCGTCTTGCCGGCTCCCCCCTTGGTCGTGTAGAAGATGAGGACGCGGTTGCCCTCCAGCGGCCGGCGCACGAGCGAGAGCAGCCCGGCGACCTCGTGCTCGCCGGCGTTGGGGGGCAGCACCAGCACCCCATTCGGGATGGGGAACCCGGCGGTACGATGAGAGGGCAGGAAGACAACCTGGAGGTCGTCCACCCCCACGGCCGCCTCCAGGAGCGCCCCCAGGCCCTGAAGCTGCGGGGAGCGGTCGCCGGCCAGCAGGGCCTGGTAGCCCCGCGCGAGCTGGCTCACCCCACTCTCGTAGTCGGGGAGGAAAGCGGCCTCGACGACGTAGCGCTCCTCCAGGCGCGACGGCAGGCTGCTGCCGGTAGCTACGGCCAGGACGCGCATCATTTTGCCTCCACGGCCAGCGCCAGGACGTCCTGGTAGCGGGCCACTTCCAGCGCCTGCGCCGGGGTCAGTTGCAGCACGAGGAAAGCGGCGGCCCCGGTGGCCTCTCCGGCGACCAAGGATTTGCCGGCCGCGTCGCGCAGGTCCACCACCAGCACGTCGCTAAAAAGCACGGTGTAGGTGATCCCCTGGGCCTGGCGCAGGCTGATCGGCGCGCCCGGGGCCGGGGCCTCGGCCGCGGAGGGGGCCAGCGTGGGCACCAGGATGGTGACGGTATCACTGATCCGCAGCGCCCCGCCGACGGAACGCAGGGCGTCGGTCGGCAGGGCCAGGCCGGCGTAGCCGGGGGCGATGACCTTCCCGGACGGCAGCAGCCGCCCGGGCGGGGCCGGCTCGCCCACCGCGTCCGCCGTCAGCGGGACGCTTGGCAGCAGCGTCACCAGGGCCGTGCGCCCGGTGACCTGGCCGGCGTCGCTAAGGTACGGGAAGGGCGCGCTCGACCCCGGCAGCGGAGCGGGGACCTCCATCGTGGAAAGCATTTCCGGCGTGATGACCGTGCCGGGCTCGATCCGCAGCGCTACGGTCAGGACGGTGCGGCGCTGGGCCTGGGTGCTGGTCCAGGCCATGTACGCCAGGATGGCCACGGACACGACGACGATGACGATGCCGACGCGCAGGTAGATGTTGCCTCTTTTCACCTCGACCTCCGTTCTTTCACTCTCCACCGGCGCTGCGGCCGGCAGACGCTTCCGTGCTCTTCAAGAAGGCCAGAACTTCCGGCTCCAGTTCCGGGAATCGCCGCAGCACTGCCCGCAGCACGGCCACGGTGATGCGGCGCCGTCCCGACCGCACCTGGGTCCAGAATTGTCGCGTAAACCCCAGCCAGGCGGCAAACCCCCGATCACTCATGTCGGCCTGCCCCTGTAAGGTCAATAACCGCTCAAGAAGGGGCGACTCGTTCACCAGATCCTCCAGAGTGCAACAATTGTTGCCTCCTCCCGTATATTTGTTCAAGTTTCAGACGCGCAGGAGGAGTGACGTGGACAAGGTGGGTGATCTCGCCAAGCTCCTGACCGATTTCCCCAGGCTGCTGCGGCTGCTGACGTATTGCGTGTTGGCCGTAGCTCCGGCTCTCGTGCTCGCTCCCATCTTCCTCGATTACCCCTTCCTGGACGTGCTCGTCAGGTACGTGCAGGCATATCTGCCCCTGATCCAGGTGGTATCGGCGCTCTACGGTGCCCTGGGATTTGTCGGGGGATTGTGCGTTTTCGTGAGCAATCGCGTTGAAGACTTGTTTGCCCGCGCTTTCCATACCGCAAGGTCGGAGAGATCGGCGCTGGTAGAGTACGTCCGTAGAGCTTACGAACTTCCCTTTGGCTACGGGGTCGTCTGGTATGCCATCAGCACGGTGCTGCGTTTTGCCCTGGATTGGTCGGCATCCAACCGGGGGAAACTTACCCTGACAACTTGCCCTGACTTCTGGGAGCGGCTTGACTTCTGGGGCCTTCTTGTCGCCTTCCTCGTCGTCGCCGTCTTGCTCGTGGCGCGCAGGCCCACCTCGGAATAGCAGGTCCAGGACAACGTATCCCTCCAACCATGTCCACTGACGTTCCCCCATCCGGTTCTGACGATACTCGATGTTCAAAGTGTCCCCCCTGCGCAGCCCGGCGGGCGATGCGCCTCCGGCCCGAAAGACCAGCAATTGGCCGGTCGCAGGAGGGGGCGTGCTACAGATGAACGACTCTGGCTTTTCCAGAGATACCGTCTTGATGACCCGCAGCCGCAGCACGTGCAGGTTGGCCCTTCCGACGGGGCCGGGATCCTCCTCCAGCACGGCGGTTGCCCGGGCGGTGACGACCCAGGTGTGCAGATGTGCGAACCCCACGAGAAGCAGGAACAGAGCCATGCCGATCGAGACGGTTGTTACCCGCTCCCACCAGGACACGCCCTGTGTGACCAGCAGGATACCTGCCAGGAGGAAACCGAGAACGGCGAGTGGCCGCCAGGGCATCCCCAGGGCCCTGATCTTGTCCCACAATGCCTGCAGGAGCCGCCCCATCGTGCCCCCCTACCACTCCCAGTCCTTCTGGCTCAGAGCCCGCGCTTCCTGTGTCGGGATGGGCAGATCGAAGAGCCCGTAGACCCGGATGGTCGCCCGGTACTCGACG
>CAZTIG010000119.1:0-3754 GCA_964613665.1 uncultured Chloroflexia bacterium | reverse complement strand
CCGAGCGGCTCCGCTCAGGGACCGCTTGCCTGCCCATCCACAAACATGCATCCTTTCGGGCTGAGGCGGTTGCATCTCCGGCGGGCCTGTAGTACAATAAGTGCCGTGGCCTGGCACCGGCCTTCTTGCGCGCCGGCCGGCCTGTGGTATAATCGCTGCCGCTACCCCAGTTGCCCGATGCCGGGGACACCGTCGAGGAGGGTTTGCCAGTGAACGTGACCTGTCTGCAGGAGAACCTCCGCCGTGGCCTGGCCCTGGTCTCCCACGCCGTGGCCGCGCGGAGCACCCTTCCGGCCCTCTCTACCATCCTCGTGGAGACCGAGCAGGGCCGCCTGAAGCTGGCGGCGACCGACCTGTCGTTGGGCATCACCTGCTGGATCGGCTGCCAGATCCAGGCGGAAGGAGCCGTGGCCGTCCCGGCCCGCCTGCTCGGCGATTTCGTCGCCAGCCTGCCCAACGAGCCGGTGCACATGGAGCTGGAGCCGCGCACGCGCACCCTGCGCCTGGAGTGCCAGCGCTACGAGGCCCAGATCAAGGGGCTCGACCCCATGGAGTTCCCGACGATCCCTACCGTCGCCGGGACCGAGCCGGCCGCCGTCCTCGATCCCGCCCTCCTGCGCGAGGCCATCGGCCAGGTGGCCATGGCGGCCTCCACCGAGGACACCCGCCCGGCCATGACCGGTGTCTACACCCGCATCCGCGAGAACCAGGTCATCCTGGTCGGCGCCGACGGCTTTCGCCTGGCCATGCGCACGCTCGACCTGGTCCAGCCGGCCGGCCGCGAGATCAACGTCATCATCCCGGCCAAGGCCATGGTCGAGCTCGGCCGCATCCTGTCCGACCAGGAGGAGCCGGTCCAGGTCGTCCTCACGCCCAGCCTGAACCAGGTCCTCTTCCACACCGACCAGGTCGACCTGCTGGCCAACCTGGTCGAGGCGCGCTACCCCGACTACGAGGCCATCATCCCACGCACCTACATCACCCGCGCCGTCATGTCCACGGGCGAGTTCCTGAAGGCCGTGCGCATCGCCTCCTTCTTCGCCCGCGACGGGGCCAACATCATCCGCCTGGAGGTCCAGCCCGGCGGCGAGCAGGGCCCCGGGCGCATGATCGTCTCCGCCAGCGCGGCCGAGGTGGGCAGCAACGTCGGCGAGGTCGACACGATGGTCGAGGGGCCCGGCGGCCCCATCGCCTTCAACGCCCGTTACCTGGCCGAGGCCCTGACCGTGCTGGGCGCGCCGGAAGTGGCCGTGGAGATGCAGGGCTCGGACCGCCCCGGCGTCTTCAAGCCGGTCGGCCGGACCGACCAGGTGCACGTGATCATGCCGATGCAGCTCTAGGACGGAGACGCGATGGTCCAATCCGAACAAGGTGCTCGCCCGCTGCGCAAGGACCCCCTGGTGATCGCCCTGATCGCCCTGACGGTCCTGGCCCTGGTCCCGCTCCCTTTCCTGGCCTTTCGCCTGCTCAGCCTTGGCAGCACGCCGGCCCCGCTGCCTACCTCCCTGCCCACGGCGACGCCCGTCCCTGCCACGACGGCCGTGCCGACGGAGACGCCCACGCCGAGGCCGACCTCCACCCCGACGCCCACGCCCACGCCGCTCGTTGCCCCGCTCAGCGGCCTGCCGATCGAGAGCGCGGACCTCCAGTACCCACCCATCGTGGTGATGATCCCGTCCGACTCCAACCAGTGGGGCCTCTCGCAGGCCAGCGTCGTCTACGAGGCCTCGGCCGAGTACCAGATCCAGCGCTTCATGGGCATCTTTGAGCAGGTGGACGCCGAGAAGCTCGGCCCGATCCGCAGCGCCCGCCTCTACTACATCGAGTGGGCCGTTCCCTATGCGCCGCTGTACGTGCACTGGGGCGGCAGCCCGCAGGCGTACGACTGGCTGGTCCAGAACCGCTGCCCGCGCGCGCCGGAGGACCGCCCCAGCGGTTGCCTGTACCAGTTGGACGGCCAGGAAGGCGCGTACCCCTTCTGGCGGGCCGAGGTCGTGGACATTCCCTGGAACAACGGCTTCACCAGCACCTCCCTTCTCTACCGCTACATCCAGGAGCGTGCCATCGCCCGCACGGTGGACTTTCGGGGGTATCCGCACAAGGACGATGCCCCGCGCGAGACCCGGCCGCTGACCGGGACGCTGGCGATCGACGGGGCCTTTCGCTTCTCCGTGGCCTATGCCTACGACCCCGAGAGCAACAGCTACCTGCGCAGCTACCGGGGCGGGCCGCACCTGGACCTGGCCACCGGCGAGCAACACCGCGTGCGCAACGTGGTGGTGATCTTTGTCCCCGAGAGCCCCATCCCCGACGACCCCAAGGGGCGGCTGGAGATCCAGACCACCGGCGAGGGCGAGGCCTGGTTCTTTCGGGATGGGGGCATGGTCCAGGGGCGCTGGGTGAAGGAATCGATCACGGCCGAGCTGCGCTTCCTCGACCAGGCCGGCCAGGAGATCGCCTTCAACCGGGGCAACATCTGGATTGAGGCCCTGGCCGTGGGCCAGGAGCGGAACGTGAGCTATGCCCTGGGGGCAACGCCACCCTAGGCAGCGGGCCACCTGCGCCCGCACGCTGGGTACGTCCATGATGCGCATCGCCGCACTTCTGGTTCTCATGGCGGGCCTGCTGGCGGGCTGCGGAGGCGCCGCTCCCACGCTGCAG
Source organism: uncultured Chloroflexia bacterium (assembly GCA_964613665.1). Classification (GTDB taxonomy): domain Bacteria; phylum Chloroflexota; class Chloroflexia; order DTKN01; family DTKN01; genus CAZQFV01. The sequence goes on along the minus strand of CAZTIG010000119.1, from coordinate 1,093 downwards.
CCGACGACCCTCCCCATCCCCACCAACGCGCTGCCCTCGGCCACACCGGCGCCGACGGTGACCCCCACCCCCTCGCCGGCCCCCATCCCCACGGCCGGCCCGCTGAGCGGCCTGCCGGCCGATCCGGCCCTGCTGGCCCTGCCACCCATCGCCGTGGTGATCCCTTCCGACTCGCCGCAGTACGGCCTCTCCCGGGCCAGCGTGGTCTACGTGGCTCCCACCGAGGGCGGCATCCCGCGCTTCATGGCCCTCTTCGAGGGGGTGGCGGCGGACAGGATCGGCCCGGTCCGCAGCGCCCGCCCTTGCTTCGTGGAATGGGCCTGCCCCTACGGCCCGCTCTTTGTCCACTGGGGCGGGAGCCCGCAGGCGCTCCAGCTCCTGGCCGACATGGAGTGCATCCGTCCCCTGGACGGCCTGACCTACGGCTCGGCCTACTTCCGCCACGAGCCGGACCCCCAGGTGCCCTGGAACAGCGAGTTCACCACCGGCGACCTGCTCTACAGCTACATGCGCAACTGGGAGATCGCCCGCACGGTGGGCTACCAGGGCTATGCGCACGCGCCGTGCCTGCATGCCGAGCTTCCTCTGACCCACACCATCGAGCTCTCGCCTGGCGCGTCGGTGGTGCGCTACACCTACAGCCCCTTTGGCGACGCCTACGCGCGCGCCTGGGGCGGCCGGCCGCACCTCGACGCGCTGACTGGCCGGCAGATCGCCCCGAACAACCTGGCCGTCATCTTTGTCCCGCAGCAACCGCTCGCCGGCGACCCCGCCGGCCGGCTGGAGATAGTGACGAGCGGCGCGGGAGAGGCCGTTGTCTTTGCCTGTGGAGGTGAGATCCGGGGCCGCTGGGCGAAGGAGTCGCCGCAGGCGGAACTGCGCTTCCTGGACGAGCGGGGCCAGGAGATCGCCTTCGCCCCGGGCAGTCTCTGGATCGAGGTGCTGGCCCCCGGCACACCGGTGCGCGTCGAGTGGCGGCCGTGACCCGGGCCCAGGGCCCCAATTGCGCCGAGCCCCGGTCCGGCCCCGGACAGTACTCACGGCCGTATCAAAGTCGCCGGCCTTGACCGGCAAGTGCCCGGCTCCGGCAACG
>CAZTIG010000118.1:0-4238 GCA_964613665.1 uncultured Chloroflexia bacterium | reverse complement strand
AATACCAAGTCTTTTCACGGTCGAGTACCTCCTGCGTCGAACATTGCACACGGAACGCTACGGCTCAGGCGCGGGCGGCAGCCCGTCGCCTGCAGCCGATTGTTGGGTGATCTTCCATTCTCGTCCAAACACCCTCTTGAACTTAATTGCTGTTTCGCTCAGCCACTTGAAGGCATCCGGCCATGTAGACGGGTCGGCAAAAGTGAAGTCATGTAGAGCACGGATACGAGCAGCTTTCTTGCCCGGCAGTTCCAGCCAGTCCAGCGGCGCGCCAAGAGCGAGTTCCTTTTCGATCTGTGCCGCTGACGCAAGGAAGGTCTTGAACAGATCCTTGGAATCCGGGATGTACAACTCACAACGCACTTGGTTTTCTCTGGAATCAGCAATGAAGCAGATGTGACAATCGGCTCGTCCGATTGCCACATCGTACCAGTACTGGGGGCGCGGCGTCCTCAAGCGCAGTTCGGGGTACTTTTCGGATGCAAACTCTTTGAGTTGCTGCCAAAACTCTAGTTGCTTTGTCTTCGTATCAGTAAGGTCCCCATCTTGTGCGCTTGTCTTAACCGATTTCTTCCACTCGTTCGGACGAGACAGAACCGAGAACTTTGGAGCAGGGTCCGAGTTCCCAATCTGCCAGAGTTCCAATACGACAAGAAAGAAGCTGATGTCTTCGTCCGTATGCTCGTTCAGCCAGTCCACCGCCTGCCGATGCTCTTCCCTGACTTCGCGCACGATCCAGATGATGTACTGCACTTCGAGTCCTGCGGCGTACGTAATCAGTTGTCCAAGGTGGGTGTGGTCGGTTATTTCGAGTTGATTCTCGATAATGATCTTCCGTCCGGTGTTCTCCTCCTGTGCCAGAATATCGACGTTGAATCGCCCGACGCTGGCTTCCGTCTGCGTAACCTCAATGCCTATTCCGATTTCGTCGCTCAGGATTGCGATGTTTTCGGGTTCACTGAGCCACTTAGTGAAGTCGAGGGCTTCGTGCTTCCAGTACTCCCGTAGGTCAAGCCGCTTCAGCGTTCCGAGTTTCATGTCTTATCCTTTCACCCAACGGCACCGAGCTCAGCCGCTGCGACCGAGGCGGCGAAGCCGCCGAGGGAGCAGTCGGCTGGAGCGAGTGGTTAGACGGCGGAAACGCCTAGGAAGTCACAGTTACCTGCGTCCAGAAACATACTGGTAGGCTTCAATGAACAGCAACTTCAGTTCTGAGATATCGGGTGAGTCCGGCCTGACAGGTCGAAACACCGCCTCGTGGAAGCTGCTTTCATATCTCTGAAACTCCCAGAGTTGGCCTTTGAAACCTCTGGCTACGTCTTCAGGCAGTTTGAGCCTCAGATTCCAGGCATAAGTGCCTCCCCAGGCTATACTGAAAACCACTCTGTTCCCGAGCTTGAAGCCAGTGTAGTACTTATTCAGGTTGTAGGGTAGCTCCCACCCTTGCTGGGTTGCCAGCGCGGCTACTGCTTCCACCATGCTGCGGAACTGCGCCGTTGCTTCTTTCCCATGCTCAGATTCATAGAAGTCCCAATTCCACTCACCCACCACCTTGGTCGTGCTAACTTTGGGTGGGGGCTTCGCTTCCAGAACCTCGACAACGAGAAACTCTTCCTCTTCAAAGCAGTAACGTCGTACCTGTACTAGGTCGATAGGATAACCTATCTTGCCTGCCATACGCGGCACATTGGTCTTGAAGGAGGGGGCGATCAGGATGATGCGGATGTCCAGGTTTTCCCAGTCAAGCTCTATGCCCTCAGGCTTTTTCTTGCTCTCCAACCAAATAGCCTTTATGGAGTCAGGGTTTGTTTCTGCCCAGATCGCATAGCCAAGTGCCTGCGGCAAAACATCTTCATCAGCTTCATCGTTCTTGAGCTCGACAACGCACACGCGAGAGTCCTGATCAACCCCCAGCATGTCTGGGATACCCTGCTTGCTGCCGGTGCGAATCTGGCGGAAGATGATGTAGATGTCGCCTCCAAGGACCTCTTGGTTATCGAGTATATACTGCTCCAACTCGGCCTCAGACCTGAACGGCTTTTCGACCAAGCTGCGCGTCTGGGCTTGTGACTTCCAGTATAGATTCAGCATCTTATTCCTCTCTCGTGGCCGTATAGTATGCCCACAAACCGCCGTCTAACTCGTAAATGGACCGCCACCTGTCTGTCTAATCCCCCCACACGGGGGCATTAGCCGGACGTTTTTCCTCTTCACGGGATCACCGGTACATTAGCCCGCCAGATTTCCTCCTAAACCTCCCCGGTGGCAGTATTAGGCCGCCATCTCTTCTCAATGTCCTTGGGTCAACTACATACCACTTGCCAGAAGCGGGATACCCTGGTAGAATACGAGAGGGTAATTGCATTATACATAGAAGGATAGCTAATGTCAAGAGGGAAGGAGACCATAATGAACAACCCGGCGCGCAAACTGCTCGACGTCGTCCGCGAAACCATCCGCCGCAAGCACTACTCCCCGCGCACGGAGGAATCCTACCTCCATTGGATCAGGCGCTTCATCCTCTTCCACAAACGCCACCCCCGCCAAATGGGCGCCGCCGAGATCGAAGCCTTTGTCATCGACCGGGTTACAATGCACCATGCATGTTCACCCATAGTGCACCAGGCATGTTCACCAATGATGCACCACCCATGGGCACCCAAGGTGCACCACCGGGGTGGCGAAACTCCTGCAAATCGGGTATCCTTCTGGTCCATAGCCAAAGACAGGAGGATGCCATGGCCGGCAGGAGGAAAGACACAATGGACGTCCGTGAACTGCTGTTGCACATCCGGGACAACCCCAGTGACCGGGGGGTGCGCCGGGAGACCGGCGTGAACCGCCGGACGGTGAAGAAGTACCGGGACTGGGCCAGGGCGCAGGGCCTGCTGGCAGGCCCCTTGCCTCCGCTGGAGGAGCTGCAGCGGCTCCTCGAGGAGACCATGAGCAATCCGCTGCCACCGCAGAACACCTCGTCGGTGGAACCGTACCGGGACCTGGTGACCCGACTGCGCCAGGAGGGCACCGAGATGGCCGCGATCTGGGAGCGGCTGAAGGAGCGCGACTTTACCGGCAGCTATTCGGCCGTGCGCCGCTTTGTGCGCACAATCGATCCCCGGCCACTGGACGTCACGGTGCGGGTGGAGCGCAGACCCGGCGAGGAGGGCCAGGTATACTTTGGCTACGTCGGGCTGCTGATTGACCCCGAGACCGGAGAACTGCGCCGGGCTTGGGCCTTCGTGATGACGCGGTCCTTTGGCCGCCACCAGTACGTGGAGTTCGTCTTCGACCAGAAGGTGGAGAGTTGGCTGCTGCTGCATCGCCACGCCTTCGAGTTCTTCGGTGGGGTTCCTGAGCGGGTGGTCATCGACAATCTGAAGGCGGCCATCGTGCGAGCCTGCTTCGACGATCCCCAGGTGCAGTATGCCTACCGCGAGTGTGCCGAGCACTACGGCTTCCGCATCGGACCTTGCCGCCCACGCACGCCAGAGCACAAAGGCAAGGTCGAGCAGGGCGGGGTACACTACGTGAAGCGCAACTTCATGGGCGGCCGCGAGCCGCTGCCTCTGCCGGAGGCCAACCAGAAGGTGCTGCACTGGGTGCAGACCACCGCCGGCCAGCGCAACCACGGCACGGTCAAGGAAAGGCCGCTGCAGCGCTTTGAGGAGATCGAACGGGCCCACCTGAAGCCGCTGCCGGAGGCTCCCTACGACCTGGCGGGGTGGAAAGTGGTCAAGCTGCACCGCGACTGCTACGTCGTCTTTGAGGGGGCCTACTACGCGGCGCCCTTCCGCCTGGTCGGCCAGCAGCTGCTGGTGCGCGGCGGCAGTCGGGACATGCGCCTGTACACGCTGGACTACCACCTGGTGGCCACCCACCAGCGGGCCGCGAAAGCGGGCGAACGCCAGACCCATCTCGATCACCTGCCCCCTGCAAAGGTCCCCGGCCTGACCCGAGACCGGGAAGCGCTCCGGGAACTGGCCGCCAGCATCGGTCCGGCGATCAGCGAGGTCGTCAACAGCCTGCTGGACAACCCGGTGGTCGACCGGATGCACACGGCAGGGCGGCTGCTGAGTCTGCGCCAGCGCAAAAGACCTCCTCATGTTCAAACGGATATGCAGCATGTTCAAACGGATATGCAGCATGTTCAAACGGATATGCAGCATGTTCAAACGGATATGCAGCATATCCAAACGGATATGCTGCATATCCAAACGGGCGAGCCGGACAAATCGGAC
>CAZTIG010000117.1:0-4310 GCA_964613665.1 uncultured Chloroflexia bacterium | reverse complement strand
TGTTGTGGCTACCTTTCTGGCCGCGGGTGGCGGCTACTGGTTCGTCTACCAGATGATCCAGCACAACAACATCCTGATTACCGCGGTCGTCGGCGATCCCCTGACCGACGTGCTGCGCGACATCATCCTGTTCGACCGCTCGTCCGACCTGCTCCTGAACGCCGGCCTGATCGTGGAAACGGCTGTCGGGCTATTGCTCCTGCTGGTCTTCCTGCTCATCTATGGGGGGATCATGTTGGGGCGTATCGTCCTGCTGGACGCCCTCCTGCTCTTTGCCCCGTTGGCCGGCGCGGCCTATGCCACCGAGGAGACGGAGTACATCTTCACCACCTGGGCGCGCGTGGCCGTGGGGGCGGTCTTTTACCAGTTCGTCGGCACCCTGTTTCTGGAACTCGGCGGGCGGCTGATGGGGCACGCCTGGTCAGGGCAGACCGGGGGCAATCCGCTGCTCCTGGCGTCCCTGTCCATTACGACCGTGCTCATGGCCATCAGCGGGCCGCCCATCCTGGGCTTTGCCCTCGGGCGAGCCGCCGGGAGCAGCGGCGCACAGCGGATGATTACCCGGATCGGTATCAAAGTGGCGGCGGGGTTGTAGGCTGACACCACTGGAGCAAGACGATGGCTGGAGTAGGAAGCAAAGTCGGGCTGCTGGCTTGTCTGGGACCGGTCGTGCTGGCGCTGCTGGTCCTGGGCCTGCCCGTGTGCTGCTGCGGCTTCATCGTCTACTACTTGGTCGGGAGCGGGACCTTGCAGAAGCAGGAGCTGGTCTGGCCGTCCGGCGTCACGCCAGTGGCCGGGGGGAGCGGGACGGGGGCCATCGTCGCGCCGGCCGACGCGGGTGACCCCGGCTACGCGACCTACCGCAGCGTGGGCTGGGAGATCACCTCGCCCTACGGCTGGCGGCCCTACATGGACGAAGACCTCCTGCCGGTCCCCGGCGAGTACGAGTTCCACGACGGTATCGACCTGGCTGGGCCGGGGCTCCAATTCCGCGACCCCCTCTACCCGCCTCTCGACGCGCAGCCCTTTTTCATCGGCTTCTACCACCATAACGATCCCTACTACGGCGGCGCCGGGGAGGCCGTGGTGTTGTGGAACGTCCACAGCACCGAGGAAACTCCGGTCTATGTTCTCTTTGGGCACCTCGAACCCTACCGGATCGAGATCGAAACGTACTGCCGGGCCCAGGAGCGCTACGAGCCCAACATCCCCATTGCCGTCACCTGCCCCGGCCCGGTCGTGGCGGAACGGGGCAGTTCCAACGCCAACACCGGCAGCGCGGGGAAAGTACTGCTCTTCAACGGGACGCCCGGCGACTGCACCGCTCGGGTTTACTGGTCGGAAGACTATGAGGTGGACGGCCAGACGGTGGTGACCTTTGACCAGCAGATCGACGAGGTCCGCGGCGTCGCCCACGATGCCCTGGTCCGCTTCTACGGCTGCCACAAAGCACCAACCCCGACGGCCACGCCCAGTGAAACCCCCACCCCAGGCGGAGGGCCGGCCGGAGTCTCACCGGCGACGGTCACCGCGCTGCCCCGCGGCGGAGGACCCGCGGCCCGCGGTATGGCAGTCGTGCTGGCCACGGCCACTCGCCTGCCTTCGCCCACCCGGCCCGACCAGACGCCGCCGCCGAACACGCCCAGCCCGCCCGCCCCTACACCGCCGCCGGCCACAGCTGCGCCCACGGAGACGCCGGGCCCGCCGCTCCCTTCGCCTACCGGGGCTACCGCTACCGCCACGCGCCTGCCCTCGCCAACGCGCACGGCAACGCCGACTCCACCGCCTGCACCGACCTGGCCCCCCGGGACTATGCCGGCTACCGCGGTGCCGACGCTATGGCCGACCGTCCCGGTCACTCCCGGACCTACCTGGCCCGCATTCCCCACCAGCACCTCCAGGCCGTGGCCAACGCCGGGCACCCCGGGTCCGACCGGCACCGCAGGACCCATCCCCACCCGGGAAACACCGTGGCCCTCGCTGACACCGGGGCCGCGGCCGACGACGGTCCCCCACGAGTGCCCCATTGGGGCCAACCTATGCTACTTTCCAGGTTTTGGGCCGCCGCTCACGCTGGCAAGCGAACTCAAACAGGGCCAGGCCATCCTCGGCTACGTGGGCAATAGCGGGCGCTCGACCGGCCCGCATCTCCACCTGGCCGTCTCGGTGATGTATCTGGCCCAGATCGATGTCCTGGCGTATTACCGCCCCACGGAAAACAGCATCCCGGTGCCGGCCGAGCGGCTGCACTATGCCGACCGCTACCCGCAGTGGCAGGACCCCTTGCAGTTTCTGCCCCAGGCCCACGACGAGCTGGGGCTGGCCTTTATGGACCAGCCGCTGCAGTTGCCGCCAGGTCAAATCATCCCCGAAGCGGGGGAGGGCACCTGGCACAGCCCGGCGGACGCTTACTCCGACGGCGGCGGCGGGCGCGTTCAGGGGTTCGACTTGAATCGGTTGTTGTGCGGCTGGTTTGGGTGGCTCTGCCACCAGTAACGAAAAGGAGAACGAAATGAACAGACTCTGGCGCATCACGGTGGTAGCCCTACTCCTGTTGGGATTGGTCCTGCCGGCCGCCCTGGCGACACCGGCCGAGGTGATGCCGGCAGCACCGGCGGCAACCGGCTGGGCCTGGGATTTCACCCTGGTGGACAGTCCCGGCAACGTGGGCGGCTACAACTCCATGATCCTGGATCCGGCCGGCTACCCGCACATCACCTACACCGACTGGGACCCAGCCTACAACCTGAAGTATGCTTACCAGGACGGCACGGGGTGGCAGGTCGAGGTGGCCAATGGGAGCGCCAACCACACCGGGCAGTACTCGGCTGTCGGCCTGGACCAGACCAACGGCTGGCCGGTAGCCAGTCACCTGGATTGGACCAATGGGGACCTGCTGCTCGCCTACCAGATGAACCCTACTACTCGAGGTGGCAGTGGCCCGGATGCTCCGGTGTGGGTATCGCAGGTCGTGGACAGCGCGGGCTACGTGGGCGAGTACACCGCGCTGCGCGTCGACTCCACCAACACCATCCACATCGCCTACTACGATAACACCAACAGGGACCTCAAGTATGCGCGGGGCAAAGCTGGCAGCGCGTGGGTCGTTGAAACCGTGGACAGCGCCGGCGACGTCGGCAAGTACGCGGCGCTCGACCTGGATGCGGCCAACCGCCCGCACATCGCCTACTACGACGACGCCAACCACGACCTCAAGTACGCCTATTCCACCGGCACGGCCTGGGGCATCCAGACGGTGGACAGCGCGGGGTACGTAGGGCTGTGGAATTCCCTCCGGGTGGACGCGAACAACTACCCGCACATCGCCTATTACGATGCCACCAATCGCGATCTCAAGTATGCCTACCTGGATGTCACCGGCTGGCACAGCGCGGCCGTGGCCACCACGGGTGACACGGGGCGATACCCTTCCCTGGCGCTGGACGGCGCCGGCCGGCCGCACATCTCGTACCAGCTCGAGGTCGGCCCCTCGGAGATGCACTTGAGCTATATCTTCCAGGATGCACGGGGCTGGCACAGCGAGGTGGTGGACGGTTCCGCCGACATTACCGGGGGCAACAGCTCGCTGGCCCTCAGCGCCGCTGGGCTGCCGCGCATCGCGTTCTACAACGCGACGACCGGCGACCTGTGGTATGCGCAGAGTTGCGTGCGGGCGGACTGGGAGTGGCCCGGGGCCGGGTGCAGCAACAGCGGCATCCCCTTTGCCAACTGGTCGCGTGGTGACGGGGCCGTTACCTACCAGTGGGCCTTTGGCGATGGGGGCACATCGACAGCGCCGGACCCCGTCTACACCTACACGCTACCGGGGGTGTACACCGTCGTGCTGACGGCCACGGCCGGCTGCGGCGCCGACGTGTTCACCCGGACCGTGGTTATCTCCGGCACGCCGGCGACCGGATTCACCTACGGGCCGGTGCCCGCGTGCGTGGCCGGACCCGTGCAGTTTACCAACACGACCGTCGTCAGCGCCCCGGTATCCTACCAATGGGGTTTCGGGGACGGCCAGTTCTCCACGCTGGAGAACCCGCTGCACACCTACACGGCGGCCGGAACCTACAACGTCGGGCTCCTGGCCGTCAACGACTGTGGCTTTGACTATATTGAGAGTCCACTGAGCGTCCACGCCGGCCCGCAAGGCGCGTTCAGCTACACCCCGCCGGTCCCGGTCGTCATGGAGCCGGTCACCTTTACGGCCGCGGCGACGAGCACGCTACCGGTTGCCTGGGCCTGGTCCTATGGCGATGGCTTCACGGACACCGGCCAGGTGGTCACGCACACCTATGCCGCGC
>CAZTIG010000116.1:0-4333 GCA_964613665.1 uncultured Chloroflexia bacterium | reverse complement strand
CCGAGCGGCTCCGCTCAGGGACCGCTTGCCTGCCCATCCACAAACATGCATCCCGGCTGGTGATTGCCCAGAACTCGGAGCCTGGAAGAACGGCTGACCGTGGTGGGCGGTGGCGAGGCCGACGATCAGGAGCTCCGGCAGGCGGCGGACAACTCCCTTGGCCAACCTGCCAGACGGGGCGCCCCACGCGCAGCCCCCGCGGGCGGGCGGACGGCAAGTTCCGCGAGGTGCGGGCTCACCTTCGGGCGCAGATGCGCGGAGGAAGTATGACAGCGTTGCATCGGGGTCAATGAGCGGCAGAAAGCCGCCGGCGCTCTGCACGTTGCTGCTCATGCCGACCAGGCGGTCCCAGGCCGAGGGAAACATGTACAGGAGGTGTACGCTCATATAGACGGCCCGGCCCGCCACCACGATGCGCTGGGGCGGCTTTTCCAGCGGCAACGTACGTCCGGCGGCGTCGATCACCTGGATGGCGGTGGGGCTGGCCGCGCCGCCGGGGGGGCGGTGCTGGCCTGGGGCAGCGCACCGCCGCACGAGGCGGGTACGAGCAAGGCGACGAGCAGAAGCCAGCAAGTGAGCGGGCGGAATCGGGTAGGGTACACGATCGTTCTTCTCAAACACGTGCGGCCGGCGCGTTTCGGCGCCTACCTGGGGCCGGTCAAATCGGCGCTGCGACTGGACACCATGGGGCCGGGGACCTGGTCCGTACAGGTCGGGGAACCGTTATGGTATTTCAATCTGCCGGGCGTTATCATAGCACAGTCGGGCGCACGGCGGTCTCCACGATGGACACCTCCTGGGGCCGGATCGGGGAAGGGATGTGGCGGGCAGGGAGACGACACCGTTGACACTTTCGATGTGGCCGCCCCGGAAAGACGAGGGGATCTTCTGAATGGACTTGACAAACCCCTCAAGACATGGTATTATGGGCAAGTAAAACGTTTCACTCAGCGCCTCGTCCTCGCGGCCGAACCCTGAGGACCAGCATGGACCCAACGTTCCGGTGTGCCTACGGTTGCTTCTCCCAGGATGGCAGGGAGTACATCATCTCCACTCCCCTGACCCCGCGTCCCTGGGGCAACGTTCTGAGCAATGGCGACTATGGGATGGTGGTCTCCCAGTCCGGCTCAGGATACAGCTGGCGGGGTAACGCCGGGCAGAACCGCATCACGCGCTCGTTTCAGGATTTGATCAAAGACAACTGGGGAAAGTACTTCTACATCCGCGATCTGCAGACCATGGCGTATTGGTCGGCCGCCTACAAGCCGGTGATGCACCCTTACGAGGAGTACCGTGCGGTGCACGGCCTGGGGTACTCGCGCTTCCTGCAGCGGATCAACGGGATCCGCAGCGAGCTGACCGTCTTTGTCACCGCGCAGGACCCGGTGGAAGTCATGGAGTTGAAGCTGACCAACACGGGCGCGGCACCCCGCCGCCTGGACGTCACCTCCTACGCCGAGTGGCTGCTCGGCTTTGCCCCCGACGAGCATCGCGAGTTCCACAAGCTGTTCATCGAAACCTGGGCAGAGGCCGAACGGGGAGCCGTTTTTGCCCGCAAGTACCTGTGGGGCTTTCCCGATGACCAGGGCCGCCACAACAACATCGATTGGCCCTACACGGCCTTTGTCGCCGCCAGCGAGCCGCTCAAGTCATTCGATTGCGACAAAGAGAGCTTCATCGGCCTCTACGAGAGCGAGGAACATCCCCAGGCGATGCGCCTGGAGCGGCTGGCCGGCCGGAGCGGGCGCTTCGGCGATGCCGTTGCCGCCCTGCAGGTAGAGGTCTGCCTGGAGCCGGGGGAGAGCCGGACGATCGTCTTTACCCTGGGGGCGGCGGAGAACGGCCGGGAAGACCCGCGCGAACTCATCGCCCGTTACACCGCCCCCGAGAGGAGCGCCGCCGCCCTCCAGGAGGTGCACGCCCTCTGGTCGCGCTTCGTGGACCAGGAGCATGTGGAGACCCCCGACGCGGCGCTCAACGTCATGACGAACTATTGGCTCAAGTACCAGGCCATCTCCTGCCGGCTGTGGGGCAAGTCGGCGTTGTACCAGGTGTCGGCCGGCTACGGTTTCCGCGACCAGCTGCAGGACTGCCAGGTCTTTTTGGTCAGCGAGCCGGAATACACCCGCCGGCAGCTGCTCCTCCACGCCGCGCAGCAGTTTGTCGAAGGGGACGTGCTCCACTGGTGGTTCTCGATCCGTGGCGGCGGGCCGCGCACCAACTGCTCGGACGACCTGCTCTGGCTGCCCTTGGTCCTGGACGCCTACCTGCAGGAGACAGCCGACTACGGCGTGCTCGACGAGCCGGTCGCGTACCTGAACGGGCCGGCCGAGCCCCTCTACGACCACTGCAAACGCGCCATCGAGCGCGTTTTTTCGCGCTTTTCGCCGCGCGGTATCCCCCTGATAGGCGACCACGACTGGAACGACGGCCTCAACGCCGTCGGCACGCGGCTCAAGGGCGAGAGCTTCTGGATGGCCGAGTTCCTCTACCACGTCCTGCACGGCTTTATCCCGCTGGCGCAGCGGCGCGGCGACGAACGCTTTGCCGGCAAGTGCGCAAGCGTGTGTGCCGATCTGCAAGGGGCGCTCGACCGCCACGGTTGGGACGGCGGGTGGTACCTCCAGGCCACCACCGACGACGGCCTCTTGCTCGGCTCGCACGAGAACGAGGAGGGCCGTATCTTTCTGATGCCCAACATCTGGGCCGTCATCAGCGGGGCGGCGGACCGGGACAAGGCGCGGCGGGCGATGGAGGCGGTGACCACGTACCTGCTCAAGGACCATGGCACCCTGCTCAACTACCCGGCCTTTACTCGCCCCCGCCCCGACGTCGGCTACGTGACCCGCTACGCGCCGGGGCTGCGCGAGAACGGCGGCGTCTACACCCACGCCGCCACCTGGTCGGTGTGGGCCTATACCCTGGTGGGGCAGCCCGACCTGGCCTACGAGGCCTATCGGCGCATCTGCCCGCCCAACCGCAGCAGCGACGTGGACAACTACAAGGCCGAACCCTACGTCACCCCCGGCAACGTGGACGGGCCGCTCTCGGAGTATTGCGGCCGGGGAGGCTGGAGCTGGTACACCGGCTCGGCCCAGTGGCTGCACCGCGTCGCCACGCACTGGATCCTCGGTATCCGCCCGCAGGAGAACGGCCTGCTGGTGGACCCGTCCATCCCGGCCGCGTGGGATGGCTTCACGGTCCGGCGCCGGTTCCGCAACGCCGTGTACCACATCGAGGTGCAAAACCCGCAGCACGTCAGCCGGGGGGTGCGCGCACTCCTGGTGGACGGGCAGCCGCTTGACGGGCAGCTCATCCCCGCCCTGGGGGATGGCCGCACCCATCGGATCGAGGTCCAGATGGGCTGATTGGAGATCAGGGCAAGGAGGTGAACCGAGAAAAGAAGATCGCTTTCGCAGCCTGCTTGTACGCTCGACCTCTCGCAACTCTAGACCAGGAGGACACAGATGAAGGCCAAGGTCATGGGTTTTCTGGTGCTCGGGGCGATGCTGATCGGCATCTTGACCGCATGCGGCCCTCAGCCGGCCGCCACTTCGGTTCCGGCCGCCACCTCGGTTCCGGCCGCCACCTCGGTTCCGCCCACCGCGGTTCCACCCACTGCAGTTCCACCCACCGCGGTACCCGTCACCCTCCGCTACGCTAACTGGAACCTGGGCACGGAAGAGGAGAACAATGTCCAGCGCCAGCTGGTCAACAAGTACGTGGAGTTGAATCCCAACGTGACCATCGAGTTCGTGGACATGTCGGGCGAAGGCTCCTGGGATGACAAGCTGACGGCCCTGGCGGCCAAGGGTGAGCTGCCGGACGTCTTTATGGCGGACAAGACCCCACTCTACGTCAAGAACGGCTGGCTGGCCGACCTGACCGCGCTGGTAGCCGCGGACGCGGACTGGCCAAATGTACCCGAGGTACTGCGCACCGCCGTCACCTACGACGACAAGGTCCTGGCGCTGCCGGCGGCCCAGTTCATCCTGGGCTACTTTGTCAACATCGACCTCTTCGAGGCCAGCAACCTGGACGCGCCCGTCTATGGCACCTCCGTGGAGGACTTTACCGCCGCGGCCACCGCGCTGACCGACATCCAACAGGGCCGCCTGGGCCTCGACGAGATGGAGTTCATCTTGGGCTGGTATCCCAGCACGCAGGATGCCAACCTGAAGTGGTTCAGCTTTGACGGCGAGCATATGAACTATAACTCGACGGCCTTCAAGGCGGCCGTCGCCACGGCGGGCGAGCTCAAAGCGCAAACCTGCAAGGGCCTTACCGCCGACCAAACCCCCAACTTAAAAGCGCGGGGGCGGGGGTAGGTTTA
>CAZTIG010000115.1:0-4634 GCA_964613665.1 uncultured Chloroflexia bacterium | reverse complement strand
ACCCGATTGCGGGTGAGCCATTTCTTCAGGATCCGAGTTTTGGGTAATCACCAACCGGCTGCTGGTTGACCGGCCCCGGCCCCTATGCTATACTGATCGTGCGGGCCGGCACCATTGCCCCGAGGCAACCCGCGCGCCGGAGGTCGGGCCGATGGCCGAACCGATCTCGTTGGACACAGTGAACGAGATGGTGCAGCTCCTCAATCAGGTCCCGCCGGGCCGGACCGACCAGGTCGTGGCCCAACTGCGGCGGGAGCAGCCGGCGATCTACGACTATATGCTCGCGCTGGTCCGCCCTCCCCTGGACCAGGAGGAGCACGACTATATCTTCTCCGCCGTCGTGATCATCTGGCAGGTCCTGCGCAACAGCGCCCGGCCCCCCGGTCAGGTCTCGGCCAAGGCCTTGGTTCGCGCCAGGCGCGCCCTGATGCGGAACTTTCAGCAGATCATCCGCCTGCCGCCGGAGGCCCGCCAGGGCCACGTCGCCCTGCAACTGAAGAGCCATCCCGAGCCGGCCCTGCTGGGCTATATCACGGCCGTCGTGGGCCGCAAGCCCGGCAAGCCGTTCGACCCGGACGCGCGCATCGTGGCCCACGAGGCGCTGTGGGTCGTACTCGACGCCCTGCTGGCCAGCCGTCCCCCGGAGGGCCCTCTCAGGCCCGCCGAAAGGCGAAGCGCCGACTGAACCGCCGCAGCAGCCGCAGTACCGGCCGGCCCAGGACGGCGATCAGCGCGACGTTGCCGAGCCCCCGCCCCAGGTCCCACAGCAGCGAGGTCGCCAGGTAGAAGCGGCCGTAGCGCCGCAGCGTCTCCCCCCAGGAGAGCCCGGGCGCCCAGAGCAGTCCCGAATCGGTCCCTACCCCCAGGAAGGGCCAGAACCACAGGTTCATCACCGCTCCGAAAAAGAGCCCCAACCCCAGGGAGAATGCCGCCAGCACGGCGATCTCGCCCCAGCGCCAGCGGCGCATGTCCGGCAGGAGGCCGGCCAGCAGTCCCACCCAGCCGGTCGTCAGCATCTGGTAGGGCAGCCAGGGGCCAATCCCGCTGGTCGCCAGGGCCGAGACCAGCAGCGTCAGCGCGCCCAGGAGAAAGCCGAAGGTGGGCCCGACGGCGTAGCCGCACAGGATCGGTAGGAAAAAGAGCAGCGAGAAGCCGTAGGGGCCGGGGATGGGCCGCAGCAGCGCCCCGATGGCCGCCAGGATGCCCAGCAGGGCCACCTGCTTGGAGCCAAAGCCGCGCACCTCCAAGCCGGCCAGGATGGCCACCAGGCAGAGCAGCGTCAACAGCGGGGCGTCGGCAGCGTGGGCCAGGAAGCCGCCGCCGGCCGCCTGTACCGGGCCGGCGAAAAAGGGGTAGAGAAAGGCCACCACGCCGGTCAGGCTGGCCAGGGCGATGATCCACAGGCCCCGCGGGTCTCTGGCCCGGCGCGGTTCGCTGCGGGCGACTGTCTCGGCCACGCGCGGCGCGGCGGCGGCCGGCGGCGGCGGTGGTGCCCACAGGCTTTCCCCCACCACGTCCTCCACGGTCACGAAGCGCGGGTCGCGGTAGAGCTGGCTCACCTGGGAGGCCAGGGCCGTCGAGGCGGTCATGACCGTGCGGACCGGTCCCTCCACGAGCACGCTGCCCCGGTCCAGGACCACCATGCGGTCGGCGCAGCGCGCCGCCAGCTCGACGTCGTGGGTGGCCACGACGATGGCCCGGCCGCGGGCGCGCTGCTCGCGCAGGAACGCCACCAGGGCCTGCTTCTGGACATAGTCCAGGCCGCGGGTCGGTTCGTCCAGGAGGATGACGGCCGGGTCGGCCACCAGTACCGCGGCCAGGGCCACGCGCTGGCGCTCGCCGACGCTGAGGTCGCGGGGGTAGCGCTGCAGGTGCTCCGGCAGGCCCAGCATAGCGGGCAGGGGTCCGTACTCCCCCGCGGGCCGGCCGTGCTGGCGCAACGTAAAGTCGAGCTCGTCGCGGACCGTGTCGGCAAAGAGGAGCATGTCGGGGTTCTGCGGGACGTAGCCGACCTGCTCGACCAGCCGCTCCGGCGGCACCCGCCGGGCATCCAGCCCGCACACCTGCACCTGGCCCGCTTGCGGGCGCAGCAGGCCGACCAGGTGTTTCAGCAGCGTCGTCTTGCCGGACCCGTTGGCCCCCATGAGCGCCACCACCTCGCCGAAGCAGACCTCCAGGTCGACGCCGCGCAGGGCCGGGTGGGCGTTGTAGGAAAAGGTGAGGCCAGACACGTGGATGGCGGGGCCACCAGGTTGAGCTCCAGGCGAGAGCGAGCTGGAGGCGCCTGCTGTGCCCGGGTAGCCGGTAGCAAGTGGCAAGTCGGGCGGTGCAGCATCTCTGTTACCTGCCGCTGGCCCCTTGTCAGCTGGGCCTTCACCTGCACCCGCCGGCTCGACGAAGCGCCGGGCTTCGCGGACGGTGAGCGGCAGCGGCTGCCAGTGCAGCGCCTTGCCCAGGGCCACGAGCGGCGGCACGAGCTCCATCTGGGCCAGCACCTCGCGCGGCCGGCCCAGCAGCGGGGCCCGGCTACCACCAGGGAGGCAGAGCACGCGGTCGGCGTGGCCGACGACGCGCTCCAGGCGGTGCTCGCAGAGCACCACCGTCAGGCCGAGCTCGCGGTTGAGCCGCAGCAGCGCCTCGAGGACCTCCGCCGCGCCCTGGGGGTCGAGCTGGGAGGTAGGCTCATCGAGCACGAGCAGGCGGGGCTGCAGGCCGAGCACGGCGGCGATGGCGACGCGCTGGCGCTCTCCGCCGGAGAGCGTCTCCAGCCGGCGTCCGCGCAACCCCTCGATTCCCAGGTGCACGAGCACGTCCGCGATGCGCCGGCGCATGGTCGCCTCGTCCAGGCCGTGGTTCTCCAGGGCAAAGGCCAACTCCTCCTCCACGGTCGTGGCCACGCACTGTGCCTCGGGGCTCTGGAAGACCAGCCCCACCAGCGGGCTCATGGCGGCCGGCCCGGCGGCGACGGGGTCGCGGCCGAGTATCCGCACCTGGCCGGAAAAGGCCCCGCCGTAAAAGTGGGGCACCAGGCCGTTGAGGCAGCGCAGCAGGGTCGACTTGCCCGAACCGGAAGGGCCGGTCACCAGGAGGAACTCGCCCGCGGCCACGTCGAGGCTGAGGTCGGCCAGCGCCGGGCCGGGGCTGTCGGGATAGGTGTAGGTGACGTGCTCCAGGTGGATCATGGCCGTCTCCGCAGCGGCAGCCAGGCCGGCCCGGTCAGCAGGAGGAAGAGCGCGCCGATCGCCGGCCGAAAGGCCGGCCAGGCCAGCGTCGGGTAGGGCGAGTAGTCCACCAGGGCCGGCCCCACCAGCAGCAGGACGACATACGCTAGCGCGGCCAGGCCCGCGCTGAGGGCGATGGCGGTGTCGCGGCGCGACCAGCCCCGGGGGCGGTAGCGCGTCCGCCGGACGCTGCGGCCGTGCAGGACCAGGGCCAGCGCCAGGGCAGCCCCGCCGCCCACGAGCAGCCCCGCGCTGGCCGGGCCGTCCCCCACCAGGGCGCGCAGCAGCAGGCCGGCCAGGAGGCCCAGGAGCGCCGCGGCCAGCAGGCCCTGGCCCCAGCGCCGGCTCGCCGGGCTGCGCAGCGGCGCGGCGCCAAAGCCGCGCGCCTCCATGGACTCGGCCAGCTGCAGCGAGCGCTCCAGCCCGGTGGTCAGGAGCGGCAGGAAGAGCGGTCCCACGTCGCGCAGCCCGCGCCAGCGGTGCCCACGCACGGCCTGGGCCTCGCGGATCTCGCGCAGCGCGGCCGCGGCCTGGGGGACGAAGGAGAGGGCGATCGAGGCCATCACCCCCGTCTGGAAAAGGACCGGGGGCAGGCCCCGCAGGAGCTGGTAGGGGGCCACCGCCCGGTTCAGGGTGATGAAGACGGCCAGCACGGCCAGCAGGGCCAGGCCGGTGAGAAAGCCGTAGGCCGCTGCCTCCAGCGTCACCGGCCCGCCGATGATCCCGCCGATGACGGGAATGGCCGTGGGCAGGCTGAAGAGGACGGTCGTGCCATAGTGGACCGTGAGCGCGTTGAGGGGAATCGTGACGAGCCACAGGAAGAGGGCCGCTTTCCAGAGAAAGCCCCACCAGCCGCCCGACCGCCCGGGCGGCTCCGGCAGGGCCGCCTGGACCACGGCAACGGCCAGCAGGAGGAGCAGCAGGTAGGCCGGGTTGCGCGTGGTCAAGGCCGGCAGCGCCGCCGCCAATGCCCACAACGCCCAGGCGCCAGGGTGGCCGGCCCAGCCGGCCGCGCCGGCACCGCTCGTCTCCTCGGGATAGCCATCCTGCCGTGGGGACATCGATTTCCTCATTCACCCCAAGAAAACGCCCCCCCTCGGTCAGAGGGAGGGCAAAAGCACGGCACAGCGCTTCCGCCGGCCCCATCCGCGTGGGTCCTGGAGCAGTGCAGCGGAGGTGGGCGACCTGGCTGGGAGCGGCCGCAGCCACTCCTCACAGTTGCGGGACAGCACCGGACTCTCACCGGTTTCGCCCGTTCGGCCCTGGCATCCGGGCGGCGGGCGCCTCCGCTGGCAGAGATCGTTGGTAAGGTGAGCGTACTCTACCACAGGTGGCGCAGCCCGTCAAGTCGGGATCGGACCACGGCGATATCAAGGTCGCGCCGATGCACAGCGGATGGCAAGTGCCCGGCCG
>CAZTIG010000114.1:0-4745 GCA_964613665.1 uncultured Chloroflexia bacterium | reverse complement strand
GGTCCTCGCGAATGGCCGTTACCTGGATGCTGCCTGGATCAAAGGTGAGGCCGTCGGGTTCCACGTCGGCGGCGCAGATATTTCTGAAGAGATCGGCCAGGGCGTCGGCAGAGCTATCACCGTACCCCAGCAAGTCGAGGTCGCGCGTCGGCCGGTGCAGGCGCTCGGTCCACAACGAAAAGAGCAGCGCGCCCTTGAGCACGAACCGCTCGGCGTACCCGGATCGGACCAGTCGATACAACAGGCGTTCGATGCCGTACTGCACAAGTACCAGGTTGAAATCTTCTCCGCGCTGATGGCTGAGGTTCAGCAGCCGCTGTCGAACGGAGGCCGGCAAGTTGGAGAGCCGCGTGTCGCTCATTGCACTGCCTCCAGGTAGGGGCGCATCACCGTGGCCACCCGGCAGATCCGCGCGTAGCGCAGCAGGTCGGAGGGGGTACACTTGCGCTGGCGGCGGCAGTCGCGCAGCGCCTCAATCGCCACGTCCAGGCCAATCTTGTTGCGGTACTTGAAGCAATCGGCCACCGTTTTTGTGGGGCTGTAGACTCTGACCAGGATACCCTCAATGGAATGTTCCTCGACCCCGGATTCCCACGCCGTACCGGAGAAACGGACGATCCGCAGCGGTGGATAATCTACCCGCGGACGCCAGGCTTTGGCCTCGATGGCCAGCCACACCTCGAAGGGGGCCTGGGTGGTCAGACCGTGAAACTGCAGCGCGGAAAGCAGGCAGACGACCCCGTGGGGCACGCGCTTGCCGGCCTCGGCCAGGGTGTGATGCTCAGTGGCGTCCACGTCGGGGAGCACGTACAGTCCGCGGCCTACCCGCTTCAGAAGACCGCGCTTGCACAGGCGGTAGAGGTATTCCCGCGGTAGACCATGCTCCTCCAGGTCGCGCGGGCGGAGCGCGCCGGTCCGCCGCACGATTTCCAGGATGCGCTGAGTTTGCGTCTGTTTCATCTCACTCACACCCAACGGATCGCTCCTGCCGTGTCACAAATACTCGGAAGTTGTTATCAACCACCCTATGAATTGTAACACTTCACGTGCCCGTCGTCAAGCAATGTGCGGAGGCGGATATCCATGCCTACCGGACGGCCGCTGGCGCAGGTCGTTGACACCGGGCGGCTGCTACCGTATACTACTGGCGGAAACCGCATTGGTGGCGAAGACATAGCACAAGGCAGATCGCTGCTCTCACCAGAAGTCATCCGCAGGCGCAACCGTGGAAAGAGTTGCCTGGTCCGGCACGATCGTTTCGGTGCAGCCCCGCATCCGCTTCACCCGCTCGTTCGATGAGCGGGGCCACAGCTACCTGGGATACAGCCTACGCATAGCCGGAATGGTCGGCGGTGAGCCCCGCGAGTTCTCTGTCGGCGTGGGCAAGGCGGCGCACGAGAAGCACAGGTTCCAGGTAGGAGACCAGGTACGCGGCGAATCACTCCCCGTCGCCGATGAGCGGTTGGAAGACGTGGAGCTCTACCGAACGACCAGAATAGCGGTCGTGGAGCGCTTCGCAGGGGAGTCCGCCAGCCCGCCCCCCTGGCACGGCGTTCCTCCGAGCCTGGATGAGTACCGTGCGCGGGGAGACCGGCGGCTGGCGGCACAGACCTACGCGCAAAAGTGCAGGACGTGCATCTGGGGCTGCCGCATGCCGGTAGTGATCATCGTGGACCAGTGGCGGCCGGAGCAGAAACGCTATCGGTTTGAGACGTTCTGTTACGGTCCCAAGTCGTGCCGTTTCTATGCTGCGGGACCTACGCGCAAAGTGCCCGGACGACGGGGGATGACCTGGGAAGAACCGGATTGGCTGTACGAGCAGGCTACTGCCCACCGGGGTCCGGACGAATAGCGGCGGCGAAAGAGACAAGGCTCGATGAAGCCGTGACCCCTATTGACAGGTAAGGAGAATCGCATGGGCACTTTTTTGGAGACCGAGAAACCCCGCCTGGCTGCTTTCAAGGCCACGTCATCGTACTTTTCCAGCGCAGCGCGTGCGGATGGCGTCTATCGAGGCAGGTTCCGCCCGTTCTGTCTGCCGCGCGAGTGTGCTGAGGAAAACCTCTTCCCCGAGATCCGCCAGTCCGCCACGGCCTACTTTGCGGCCCAGGAGATCAAGTGGCACGACGCCCAGGACGGGCGGCCGAGTAACCACCTCTGCGACTCGCAGGTGTGCTGTGTCAACTTCCTATTCCCCTTTGCCAACCAACCCCAAGCGCTCGTCGAACTCCTGCGCCCCCTGTTTCCAACAATCCTGGAGATGCTGCCGATGGAGATCCCGGGGCAGTTCGTCTCCTGCGAGTGGATCGGCCAACAAAACTACCTGGGAGAAATCTCGCGCAACACGAAGCGCTCGCGGGGCGCCAACTACACAAGCGCGGACGCCGCAGTGA
This sequence comes from uncultured Chloroflexia bacterium, assembly GCA_964613665.1. GTDB lineage: Bacteria > Chloroflexota > Chloroflexia > DTKN01 > DTKN01 > CAZQFV01. The sequence continues at coordinate 2,352 of CAZTIG010000114.1, read as the reverse complement.
TGTTTGCGCGCGAAGATGGCCGACGACAGATCGTCCTGATCGAGTGGAAGTATACTGAATCGTATGGTGGCAGCTCCGTGAGGTACGCCAGGAGTGGCCGGGACAAAACGACGATTTATGCGCACCTTTTCGAGCGCGACGATTGCCCACTCAACAAGGATCTGCTGCCGGCGTTCGATGCCCTCTTCTTTGAGCCCTTTTACCAACTGATGCGCCAGCAATTCCTCGCCCACGAGATGGAAAGAGCTCATGAACTGGGGGCAGACGTCGTCAGCCTGCTGCACATCGCTCCAGCCCATAACCGGGACTTCTGTCGGGTCACTTCTCCGGCACTGGCCCACCTGGGCTCTTCGGCAACGGAGGTCTGGAAGCGACTGGTGAGTGTTCCTGGGCGGTTCGCCAGCGTCAGCACCGAAGAGCTTTTCGGCCCCTTTCCTGTCGAGCGGTTCCCCGAGATGGCGTCTTGGTGGGAGTACATTCGTACCCGGTACGCCTGGCTGAACGACAGACCCAGCTGAGGCATTCTACTTCTTCGATCTTGCCCGATCAGTCTTTTCCACCCGCTCCGCCAACTCCTCCTCGCTGGGCTCAGTGTAGATCATCACCGTATCCAGGCTGGCGTGGCCCAGGAGCGCGGCCAGCCCACGGAGGTCGCCAGGGTTGGCCTCCAGGTAGCGGGTGGCAAAGGTGTGGCGCAGGGTATGGGGAGTGAGCTCTTTGATGCCGGCCCAGCGGGCGTACTTGTCCAGCAGCCGGTTGATCGCGCTGGGGTCGTGGATGGGGCCACGGATGCCCTGCCAGAGAGGATCATCAGCCTTCAGTTCCGGCCGCACCTGGTCGAGGTAGGACTTACGCTTTGCGGGCCCCGAAGCGCAGTGGAACCTTGCGCGTCACGCCGCCCTTGCCGCGGCGCACGGTGAGGGTGCCGGAGCGCTCGCGCAGGACGACCTACTATGTCTCCGCGGGCCCCGCGGGCCCCGGCGTGGAGGCCATCGTCGTCGGCCCGGACGGTGCCTTGTGGTTCGGCACCGATGTGGGGGTCTCACGCTTCGACGGTGCGACCTCGACAAACTACACCACACGGGACGGACTGGCGTACGATCGCGTCGTATCCATCGCCGTGGCCGCGGATGGCGCTATGTGGTTTGGTACCTATGGTGAGGGCGTCTCCCGCTACGTGCCGGCGAAGTAGAACGCGGCTCAGCATCTGGACACAGAGGCCGCCCTGGGCGCGGGCAGATCCGTGAATCTGCCGGTGGCCAGTTCTACGTACACCATACCCCGAATGGGCTGCCCGAACGCGAGCCCAACTGCACCTGCTGGGGAGTAGGGCCTGCATGACCCTACTCCCCAGTAGGTTAGCTCCGCGCACTAATACTCACGCAGCACCAGGGGGAGATACACCCAGAACCCTTCGTGGATGACAATGTTGTGAGTGTCGGAAACCAGGGCGTTGGTGCAGTTCGTCGCCGTCACCGCAAGCGTGTGGGTGCCTACATCCAGGGGACGGATGGAAGCGGCTCCAGTGTCACCATTATCCCACGTGTAGGAGATGGGGAGGCTCGCCCAGAACGGGTCGTAGCCGGTGGTGAAGGTATAGATCCCGGGCAGGCCGCTGGAGGCGCCTTGGATCGTGATAGCCGTGAGATCAACGCACGGGCCCGGTGGATACACATCGAAACCGACAGTGTCCGTTACGGCCTTCGTTTCCGTCAAGGCACAGTTCCAAACGGCGATCTCGACCGTATGAGGGCCGGTGATCGGAAAAGTGGCCGTGAAGACAAGCGGGTCGTCGCTCGAGGTCAGCAGGGTGCCAGGCACGGCGTCCACGGTGAGACGGTAACTGTAGGGCTTGTCGGCGCTGTCCGGGGCCATGTCGGCGCTGAAGGCGACGATGGTGTCCGTGTAGATCGTGCCCGTCGTGACCACGGTCAGGTCCACACCTGTCACCTCCTGGCACGGCGGCACAACCGTCACGGTATAGGTTGCGACAGCATCCCCACAGGCGTTCTGCGCGGTGACAGTGATCCCGAAAACGCCGGGTATTGTCCATGAGTAGGCAGCGGAGGCACCAACAGAGCCATTGTCCCAGGTGAACGTGACGGGGAGAGTCGCCGTCGGTGGCGCATAGGTCGCGGTATAGATGCCCGTTTCCCCGGATAGCAGGGAAGTAGGACCGGCAATGTCCGCTTGTGCGACCGGGGTACAAGCGTAAGCGTACTTCAGATCGCCGTTGGTGGTGTCGTAGTAACTGATGTGCGGCCGGCCGGCGGAGTCCAACGCCAGGGAGGTGAAGGAGCCCACGTTCCCGGCGCTATCGACCGTCTCGACCTGCCAGGCGGCCCCGTCGAA
>CAZTIG010000113.1:0-4898 GCA_964613665.1 uncultured Chloroflexia bacterium | reverse complement strand
GAACCTTGTGTTCGCCCCGGTGGGCAGGGGTGGGGCGAATACAAGATTCGCGCCTTTCGTGGTCCAGCCGCCCCTCTCCCCCAGCGAACGCCGCGCCGGCGAGCCTGCACCTGGCCCCGCTGGATCATCCCGTACACCTGGCTGCGGCTCAGCCCGTACCGCCGCAGGACGTCAGGCAGCCAGGCCCACCCAGGGGGTGGCAGGCGATCCTCGAGCGAGGCGACGTCGACGAGGACGTTTCCGTCTGGGTCTCGCTCCCAACGCACCAGGCCCCGGCGGCACCAGGCGTAGAGGCGGTTGTAGGAGAGACCGTAGCGGTTGGCGGCGACAGTGAGCGGAATGAGGTCTATCGGCGCTCCTCTTTGGTGCCCCTGTTTTGCCATTCGCAGCCACGTGACGCAACCTGCCATCGCTTCCTTCCCCCAGCGTCAAGCAAGAGTGGGAGGGGGGTGGTATACTTGCCCGTGAGGCCGGCAGGTGGAGATGAGGGTGTGAGGAGGAGGCGCCATCTCGGCTCCTCTCCCCCGCCCCGGAACTGACCGTGGGCCAAGGAGGTCTGTTATGCTCAATCAAGTCCATGAACACATGACCAATGAGCTCCAGCAGGGGGCCCGCACCGACACCGTCTTTGTCATCACGGCCATCGTGTTCAACCTGCTGGTGCTGGGGATCAACTCTGCGGTCGCCAGCGCTGCCGGCGATCCCTACCAGGTCCGCTCCTCCATTGCCGACGACCTCGTCCTGGGGATTCTGATCGTCCTCCTGATCCTGGTCAACACCATCGCCATTGCCGGGCTGCTCACCGGCCGGCAGACGCGGGCCAAGCTGCTCACCGGGCTGCTGGCCATGTACCGCGACAACGGCGTGGACAAGTACTATGACACGACGCTCCTGACCAACTACAACCGGCGCTACCTGCTCTTTACCGCTGCCATCCTCTGCCTGGCGCTGACGGCAATCGTGGTGCCGGTGATCGTGCGCTTGCTGTAGATCAGTATTCAGTTCCCAGTTGACGGGTCCCAGTTCTCAGAGGGTCCTCCTCCCCCCCAGCGTCAGGCAGAGCGCGAGGGCTGTGGTAGAATGGGGCAGGTTCATGCATGGATCTGAGAAGTCATAGCCCACAAAGGATAAGCCGATGATTGGAGCACTCATTCCAGTTCGAGGTTCAGGACATCTGTGTGCGGAACATCTTTGCTTTCAGCGGGAACAACGTCGTCACTGCCCACTGGAACCTGCAGCTCACCAACCGGGAGGGCCGGGCGGGTCAGAACAGCGGCGTCACCGTGATTCGCATCACAGGTGGCAAGGTGTCCAGGGTCAAGGACTATATCTTCGACCTGGGCGCCAACTACAGGCTTCTGTGGGGTGCGCCCTGACAGGCGTGCGCTCCCGACCCCCTTGAGTCAGCAGTTGGCGGAGTCGACGGCAGGTGCGTCATGCCGTTGAGCGCCGCTGCCGCCGGGCCGAGGCACCCACCCCGCGGCCGGCCCGGCGGGCGACGCCCCGGCCCCCGCCAGCGGCGCCCCTGTCCTCTTCAACTACCAGGGTCTCCTCCTGGACGGCGCCGGCCGGCCCTACCTCAGCTACTACGACACCATCAACGGCGACCTGGCCTACGCCCACGGGACGTGTGTCCCGGTGGCAGGGGTGGAGGTTGAGGGACCGCGACTGCTGCTGGGGATGAGCGGCCTCTACGGCGCCGCCGTCGAGCCACCCAGGGCCACACCTCCCGCTCGTCGCATCAGATGCTTGGGTGGTGAGGCCCAACCGTATCCGCGGCATCGTCGCGATCGTCGCCGATACGCCGGGGGGACGGCGGCGTGGGGGTTATGCGTGGGTGGACATGGTGCTCCATGCGGGGTCGGCGCCGCGTAGGGGCGAGGCATTTGCCCCTGCCGTCCCGCCGCCGAGTGGGGCGGCAGCAGGCGGATCTGCTCCGGCGCCCTGCCAGGTGGCGGCAAATGGCTCACCCCTACCGGGTCCGCCCCCACCCGGCCGCTGGGGTGCGGTGGACGCCGTGCCGCCGCCGGATCCGCCGCCACCCGGCGGGTCCGTCCGGGGCCATCGCGGTGACGGAACGGCGGGTCCACCCCATGCGCCCCACCTCCGCCACCCCCGGCCGGCAGCTCGCTTGACATGATGCGCTTCCTCATGGTATTCTTTGTGGGTGCCTGTGGCCTGGTGGCCGGTTGGAGGTAGTCTCTCGGGCGTGGGGTGACTTCAGGGCCGCGCCACCGCCCAGTACCCCGGCTCCTGGTGGCGCAGGCCGTAGCCGGAGGGCAGGAAGAGCGGCCCGAGGGCATGGAACGGCCGGCCGGGGTTGGCCTCCAGCAGCCCCTGGAGCCAGCCCTCCTCTGCCGGCTCTGCCGGCACTGCCAGGCCGGGATAGCGGGCAGGCAACTGCCGGCGGTACCAGGGCCACTCCAGCAGGCGCACGTCCACCACGGCGACGTCCGGGCGGGCGCCGTCCACCACCTGGGCGTACCAGAGGGGAAAGGTCTGCTCGTCCAGGTCGGTCAGGAGGACGCTTCCCGGCGGCAGCGCCTCCAGCACGGCGGCCTGCTGGGGCAGCGGCCCCGGGTCGTCGCGGCGGGCCCACTGCGGCCAGCCCAGCGCCACCATGACCAGGCTGAGCAGGGGCACGAGCAGCATGGCCCAGGTGCCCCAGCGGGGGACGCGCCCGCGCAGCAGCGCCGCCAGCATGCCGGCCGCCAGCCCGCCGGCCAGGGCCCAGGCCAGGTACAGCGGCAGGAGATGGACCTCGCTCCCGGCGCCGCCGTAGGTGACGGCCAGGACCAGGCCCAGGACGGCCGGCAGGGTCAGCAGCAGCAGGGTGCCGCGGTCGCGCCGGCCCAGGAGCAGGAGCCCGCCCAGTCCCAGCAGCAAGCCCCAGGGGGCCAGGTCGCGCCAGAGAAAGCCGGCCGCGGCAGAGAGACGCCCAAGGGCCTGGTCCCAGGGCACCTGGAAGAGGTAGCCGCGGTAGGCCTGCCCGGTGACGTGGGCCCAGAAGGCCGGCCACGTGCGCGCGTCTCCCCAGTTCAGCCAGGGGTCGGCGGCGGCGCGCAGCGGCAGGTAGAGGTATACGGCCAGGCCGGCCAGGAGCAGCAGCAGCGCCCCGCCGATTTCCCGGGCCGGGGACAGGCGTTTCCCAGCACCTGCCTCGCCCGCGGGATCGGAAGCGCCGTCGCCCCGGCTGCCGCGCCGAGAAGGCGGCGAGGACGGCCCGGGCTCCCGGGCGCGGCAGCCCAGCACGATGAACAGCACCGCTCCCGGCAGGAGCAGGGCCAGGCTGACATGGTTGCCCATACCAAGGCCAAAGGCCAGGCCGGCCAGGGGCAGGTAGAAGCCGCCCCGGCGGCGCCAGCGCAGGAGGAGCCAGCAGCACAGGGCCAGGAAGAAGGCGTGCAGGGCATAGACCTCGGCGATGATGGCCTGCGACCAGAAGAGCCCGGCCGCGGCCAGCGACAGGCCGGCAGTGAGCCCGCCGACCCAGGCGGGAGACTCGTGCTCCTTGGCGGAGAGCAGCTCCGCGGCCAGCGCCGCGACCAGCCCGCAGGTCAGGGCCGCGGCCAGGCCCGAGAACATGTTCAGCCGGCCCGCCAACGTCCGCGTCCAGCCGGGCAGAGCGCGGAAGGCCTGGGCCAGCAGGACGTAGGTGGGGTAGCCGCTCGGGTGGGGGATGCCCAGCTCCTGCACGGCCACGGCCAGTTCGGCCCCGTCGCTGCCGCCGTGGGCCAGCGTCAGCGTCGTCGGCGAGGAGACCGCGTACAGGTTCAGGGCGGCCAAGAAGGCCACGAAGGCGACGATGGAGCAGCGTATGCCTCTTGACCCGGTCACCGCGCTACCCCCTCGGGCGGTCGTCCTCTGCGCCGGCGAAGGCCGCCGGCTCTACCCGCTGACGGCAGACCGCCCCAAGCCGATGCTGCCGGTGGGCGGCCGGCCGGCGCTGGCGTACCTGCTCGAACTCTGCCGCTTCCACGGCGTCGGCGAGGTGGCCGTCAACCTGCACCACTGCCCGCAGGCCATTCCGGACCACTTTGGCGACGGCAGCGCGCTTGGCCTACGCCTGCTCTACTCGCCGGAGGAGGTCCTGCTGGGCTCGGCGGGAGCGCTGCGCCCGCTGCGCGCCTTCCTGGACCGCACCTTCTTCGTCCTCTACGGCGACGTGCTGACGAACATGGACCTAGCGGCGCTGCTGGCCACGCACCGGCGCTGCGGCGGGCTGGGCACGGTGGCCCTCTACCGCGTCCCCGACCCGCTGCGCTGTGGCCTGGTGCAGACCGGCCCCGCCGGCCGCATCGAGCGCTTCGTGGAGAAGCCGGCCCAGGCCTTTACCGACCTGGCCAACGCCGGCGTCTACGTCCTGGAGCCGGCCGTCCTCGCGCACCTGCCCGATGACATCCCCTGCGACTTTGGCCGCGACCTGTTCCCCCTCCTGCTGCAGGCCGGCGTAGCTCTCTACGGCCACGCGCTGGCCCCCCAGGAGTACCTCCTGGACATCGGCACGCCGGAGAACTATGCCCGGGCCCGGCGCGAGTGGCCGGCCGTCTGGGCGGCCGGGCCGGCGCGGCGGTAGAGTCGCCCCGCGAGCGGCTGGGGCCCCGCCTCTCTGTCCGGTGGGCGCCATTATACCCCCAAACCGGGTGCCGCTCAAGTGGCCGGCGGGCGGTGCACGGCCGTATCAAAGTCGCCGGCCTTGACCGGCAAGTGCCCGGCTCCGGCAACGGCACGACGCCGCACATCCAGGGACACGGCAATGGTGCGGCCATGCCGCGCTGTAGGCCGGCCGGGCACTTGCCATCCGCTGTGCATCGGCGCGACCTTGATATCGCCGTGCGGGCGGTGGATGCATGTTTGTGGATGGGCAGGCAAGCGGTCCCTGAGCGGAGCCGCTCGGA
>CAZTIG010000112.1:0-5088 GCA_964613665.1 uncultured Chloroflexia bacterium | reverse complement strand
CCCCCCGCCAGTCGCACCCCCGGCCGTCGCCGGGAGAGTAACTACATACTAACAAAGTCGCCGGCCTTGACCGGCAAGTGCCCGGCTCCCGCAACAGCCCGACGCCGCACATTCCGGGGCGCGGCAATGATGCGGCCGTGCCGCGCTTCGCGCAGGCCGGGCACTTGCCATTCGTGGTGCACCGCCGCGACCTTGATATCGCCGTGCCTGAGAACCTATCATTAACAAAGGCACGGGAGCACAAAGAAGGGCAAGGATGAAAAGACAGCAAGGCTTCGTGTCTTTGCCCTTGTGGCTCATGATGGGTTTTTGAGAGAAGGCGAGCCGGCTCTGCGGGGGATGCCCGCCTAGTCGCAGGTGGACAAGCAGGGTCGTGGATGGCGGCGACGCAGCTTGACAGAAACACCCGGGTGCACTATGATAGGGGCCAGTAGTCCAGGTCGTGGCGATTCGGGCCGACTGGAGCAGACCGGCTGCCGGGAGGCAGCTTTTTCAGTGTGCTGCGGTGTGTGCAGGACGACTGCGAGGAGGAGCGAGCATGATCGACCTATCGATCCACGAAGAACAGCTCCGGCGGACCGTGCAGCGGGCCCGCGAGCGCCGGATCATCATCCCTACCTTTGCCCAGATGAAGGACCCCGGGCGGATCCCGGACGGCGTCAAAGCCGGCCTGCGCCAGGTCGGCTTGTGGGACCTGGATTCGCTCAACCTCTTCCGCATCACCTGGAAGAACGAACCGGTCGCCCACGGTGGCGGGTTCGGGGGGGTCAACTACCTGGAGTTCCCGCCGGCCCTCAGCGGCGTCCCCGCGCGCATCATCGCCCTGGTGGGCAAGTGGTTCCCCACCGGCGCCCACAAGGTCGGGGCCACCTTCGGCTGCCTGGTGCCGCGCCTCGTCACCGGGCAGTTCGACCCCACCACGCAAAAGGCCGTGTGGCCCTCCACCGGCAACTACTGCCGCGGCGGGGCCTACAACTCGGCGTTGCTGGCCTGCGAGTCGATCGCCATCCTGCCGGAGGAGATGAGCCGCGAGCGCTTCGAGTGGCTCTCGCGCATCGCTGGCGAGGTCATCGCCACGCCGGGCTGCGAGAGCAACGTCAAGGAGATCTATGACAAGTGCAAGGAGCTGCAGGCCACCCGCAGCGACGTGGTCATCTTTAACCAGTTCGACGAGTTCGGCAACCACCTCTGGCACTATGAGGTCACCGGCCACGCCATGCAGGAGGTGCTGGAGCGCGAGCTGGGGCCCGGCGACCGCTACCGCGGCGTCGTCCTGACCACCGGTTCGGCCGGCACCATCGGCTGCGGCGACTACCTGAAGGAGGTCTTTCCCACCAGCAAGGTCGCCGCCAGCGAGGCCCTGCAGTGCCCCACGCTGCTCTTGAACGGCTTTGGCGGCCACCGCATCGAAGGCATCGGCGACAAGCACGTCCCCTGGATCCACAACTTGCAGAACACCGACCTGGTCGTGGCCATCGACGACGAGGCCTGCATGAGCCTGGTGCGCCTCTTCAACGAGCCGGCCGGCCGGGCCTACCTGGCGCAGCGGGGCGTGCCCGAGGGGCTGGTGGCGCGGCTGGACCTGCTGGGCATCTCCGGCATCGCCAACCTGCTCTCGGCCGTGAAGTTCGCCCGCTGGTACGAGCTGGGCGAGCACGACGTCGTGCTGACCGTGCTGACCGATTCCATGGAGCTCTACGGCAGCCGTATCGCCGAGCTGCGCCAGGAGCGCGGCGAGTACACCGCCCTGCACGCGGCCGCCGACTACGCCCGCTACTTGCAGGGCTGCACCGTCGACTACGTCGAGGAGCTGGGCTACTGGGACCGCAAGCGCATTCATAACCTGAAATACTACACCTGGGTGGAGCAGCAGGGCAAGACCTACCGCGAGATCCAGGCCCAGTGGTACGACCCGGGCTACTGGAGCGGCATCCACAGCCAGGTGCAAGAGATCGACGAGCTGATCGTCCAGTTCAACGAGATGACCGGCCTGCTGCGCGGTCTCTCGTAGGTTCGTCTGCCGGGGCTGGCCGGGCCGACAGGCCAGCGACGCTCTTGAACAAGGCAAGGAGGAAACCGTGAAGACCGACACGTTCCGCGGACGCGACTTTATCACCGACATGGAGTGGAGCCGGGAGGAGATCGAGCAGATCCTGGACCTGGCCCTGGACCTGAAGCGGCGCTTTGCCATCGGCGAGCTGCACGACCACATCCTGCGGGCCAAGACGCTCTTCATGATCTTTTACAACCAGTCCCTGCGCACGCGCAACTCCTTCGAGGCGGGGATGACCCAGCTGGGCGGCCACGCCCACTACCTGGATCCGTCCAAGATCTACACCCCGGCGCTGGCCGGCCGCGAGGTGGCCTACTCCACCGAGCGCGTCTCCGACGTGGCCCGCACCCTGTCGCGCATGGGCGATGCCATCGCCATCCGCTGCTACGGCGACCCGGTCGACTGGGAGTACGGCGGGGCCAACGCCATGATCCGCGAGTTTGCCCGCTGGGCCGACATCCCCGTGCTGAACATGGAGTGCGACATGTACCACCCCTTCCAGGCGCTGGCCGACGTGCTGACAGTGAAGGAAAAGTTCGGCGGCTTCCAGGGGGTCAAGTTCGTCATGAGCTGGGCCTACTCCCCCAGCGTGCACAAGCCGCGCGCCGTGCCGCAGAGCGCTATCACCATGGCCACGAAGATGGGCATGGAGGTGGTGCTGGCCCACCCCCAGGGGATGGAGCTCGACCCCAACGTGCTGGCGGCCTGCGAGGGCTACGCCCAGCGCTACGGCGGCTCGTTCCGCGTGAGCAACGACATGCGCGAGGCCATGGCCGGGGCGCACGTGGTATACCCAAAGGCCTGGTGCGCCACGCCGATCTTCCAGCCGCCGGTGGGCCAAAGCGACGCCCGGCGGACGCAGGAGATCTTTGACGCCCACAAGGACTGGATCTGCGACAGCGCCCTGATGCGCCTGGCCCACCGCGACGCCATCTACATGCACTGCCTGCCGTGCGACCGCGGCTTCGAGGTGACCGACGAGGTCATCGACGGGCCGCAGTCGGCCGCCTTTGACGAGGCCGAGAACCGCCTGCACGTGCAAAAGGCGGTGCTGAGCCTGGTGATGGGCAGGTAGAGGCAGCGCGCTGCCGCCCGCCGGGGCAGCGCGGCCGGCCCTGCTCGCGCCGCCCGCGCGGGCGGCCCACCTTGTTGGGGGGGCCGGCTTCGCCGGGGCCTGCTCCTCCGGCTTCGCCGGAATGTACGTGTGTGGCGGGCATGCGCCCGTTTCTTTTGCGAGGGGGCCAGCCCCCTCGCCTCCCCCGCCGGGGCCTGCGGCCCCTGGACCCCGCATCGAACCGCTCCCGCGCGGCCCGGCCGGCCTGGCTGCAGCGCAGCGGCGCGGTGCTGCCACGCCGTGGCGCGTTGGCAGCGATCCCCCGTCCGCTGCGGGGCCGATCTTCCAGCGCCTGCACCGGCCCTTCGGCGCGGCGGTCCAGGAATCGTTTGCGCTGGTTCAACACCGTTTGCTCACAACAGTCCAACGTCTCCGCCGTCTCGCTGATCGTTTTGCCCTTGTGGGCCAGCAAGATCATCAGGATCCGGAGGACCAGCCGGGCATCTTTGCGCCCTTTCTTTTTGGCCTGCCGCAGCAGCTGCTTTTCTTTGCCGCTGAGATCAATGCGATACTTGTAGACCGAGCGTGCCACCCCGGTGCGACCTCCTTTCGATCAGGATGGTCACAGCTTACCCTAAAAGCCTGGGGGAGGCACCTCTAATCCAGCGGGCTGCGCACGGCCAAGGCGCCGCGGTTGAGGACGTGGGTATAGATCATCGTCGTTTTGACATCCTTGTGGCCCAGGAGCTCCTGCACAGTGCGGATGTCGTAGCCATTCTCCAGGAGGTGGGTGGCGAAGCAGTGGCGGAAGGTATGGCAGTTGACGCGCTTGGGCAGTCCGGCCTGCTGGGCGGCCCGGCGGACGGCCTTTTGCAGGGCGCTTTCGTGGATGTGGTGGCGGCAGAGCAGCCCGGTTTGGGGGTGCCGGGATAGTTTCGAGGCCGGGAAGACGTACTGCCAGGGCCACTCGCGGTCGGCATGGGGATACTTGCGTTCGAGGGCGAAGGACAGATCCACGCGGCCATAGCCGCGGACCAGGTCCTGGTCGTGGAGTTGCTTGACGTGGCGCAGGTGTTCCTGGAGGAACGGGACGACGGCCTCGGGCAGCATGGTTACACGGTCCTTGTCGCCCTTGCCGGCACGGACGACGATCTGGCGCTGCGCAAAGTCAACATCCTTGACCCGCAGTTGGAGGCACTCTTGCAGGCGCAGGCCACAGCCGTAGAGCAGTTTGGCCATCAGTTGGTACGTGCCGTCGAGGAACCCGATCACCCGGAGTGTTTCCTCGCGGGTCAGGACGGTGGGGAGACGGTGGGGCCTTTTGGCGCGGACAGCTTGGAGATCTCCCAAGTCTTGGTGCAGTACTTCCCGGTAGAGAAAGAGCAGCGCGCAGAGAGCCTGGTTCTGGGTGGAGGCAGCCACGCGTTGATCCACCGCAAGGTAGGTAAGAAAGGCTTCGATCTCGGCTGCTCCCATCTCCCGGGGATGCCGCTTGTGGTGGAAGAGGATATAGCGCTTAATCCAGCCGATGTAGGTTTCTCCGGTACGGGCGGAATAATGTTTGAGTTGGATGGTTTCGCGGACCTGGTCGAGCAGTTTCTTGGGGCGGCGGTCCATCGGTTTCCTCCCTTTTTCGCTTGCGATTTGCGAGTCGGCATGATATAATTCCAAGCAAAGCATCGCTCCATTCCATACCATATTGTAGCAGATCCATGTTGTTGCGTCAAGTGCGCTGTGGATAGCGCAAGGTTGTCGTAACGCTGAACCGGTTCGCTTTAGATGGGCGCGGTGGCTACCTAACACATCCAAGCAGAGGATTTGGCAGAACATCGTCCGCCTAACACACCGTTCGAGTGTTTTCGATGGCCATCTTGCTCTCTAACTACCCCATAGCGGGGTGTTAGAGAGCAAGGTGGCAACCTAATCATTAGTTGGGCGCGAGTCCGCACACAGTCTTGAGAGTGGATGGGATGTTTTTTGG
>CAZTIG010000111.1:0-5367 GCA_964613665.1 uncultured Chloroflexia bacterium | reverse complement strand
CCGCCGGCCGCGCGCCGTCTTCTGGTTGGGCCCGGCCCCAAGCGTCGAACCGCGCAGGGGGTTACCGGCCCTCTCCTCTTCCCCCCGGCCCCCCTCCCCTCTCCCGCTTTGCCGGAGAGGGGAGGGGGGAGAAAGACGGCGCGGCCATTTATTCGATCGTCCGGCATGCTTCGGCGATCGTCTGCACTACCGCTTCGAGATCCTCCTGAACCTCGTCATTGGAAAACCGCAGCACGCGATATCCCAACTCTTGCAGGTAAGCCGCGCGCGCCTGGTCCTGCTCTTTCCGGTCCTGGTGGATCGGCCCATCAATTTCCACGACCAGCCGGGCGGGAGCGCAATAAAAGTCGGCGATGAAGGGTCCCAGCGGATGCTGCCGGCGAAACTTGCGCCCGGCTAACCCTTTGCGGCGCAGAACCTGCCACAAGCGCTGCTCTGCCGGTGTCATGCGCTGGCGTAGTTCCCGTGCTCGTTCCTGTATCTCGACCGAGGTGCGCATCCGTTTGCTGTAGGGCATTGGTCGCTTCTCCTGGCTATTTCGGCTGCCGCTTTGGCGGCGGTCTCCCCCTCCCCCAGGCCCGCAGCGCGGGAGAGGGGGAGGGGGCCGGGGGGTGGGGGAGAGGGCCACTCCCCAGCAGCCAGCAATCAGCATTATGGAGAGAACGGCCCGGCCGCCAAACAACACCGAAAACCGTAGCGGTCGTAGTCGCTGACGGGATCGAGGTCGTAGAAGCGGAACGCGCAGCGCCCGCCGTCTCGGCTGCTGTTCCACGAGCCCCCGCGCAAAACCCGGCTGCCGCCGGCCGCGGCCTCCTCCCGCCCGTCGTCCGCCCGGTACGGGTAGGGCTGGTACAGGCTGCTGCACCACTCCCAGACGTTGCCGGTCATATCGGCAACACCGTAGGGGCTGTCCCCCTGCGGACTGTACTTGCCCACCGGCGTCGTGCCGAAAGTGCCCGACTCGACCGTGTTGCATTTACTCTTGTCGAACTTGTTCCCCCAGGGGTAGATGCGCCCGTCCGTCCCGCGGGCCGCTTTCTCCCACTGCGCCTCCGTGGGCAGGGCGTAGGGCCGGCCCGTGGCCTCGGCCAGCCAGCGGCAGTAGGCCAGGGCATCGTGCCAGGTGACGAAGACCACCGGGTGGTCCGCGAGTTGCGGGGGTGGGGAGCCCTTCTTCCAATGACCCGGCGCGCGGTAGCCCGTCGCCTGGACAAAGGCGGCGTACTGGGCATTGGTCACCGGGGTGCGGGCGATGTAGTAATCCTCCAGGTAGACCTCGTGGGCCGGTTTTTCGTCGGATTGTCCGCTTTTATCGTCCCCCATGATGAACGGCCCTGCCGGGACGAACACCATCTCCGGCTCAAAGGGCTGGCGAGGCAGGCCGGGTTCTTCGAGGGTGGCAGGGCGAACGCCACCCTCGCGCGGGGCCGGCGCCGGGCGCACCCCCAACGCCCCCAGCACGGCCCGCAGCGCGGCGGGGTCGTCTGGGCCGCAGGCGGCAAAATCGACGTACTGCACGAGCTGTAGCTGCCGGGGGATGCGGCAGTTGCGATAGAGCACCGGGACGATCGGCTTGCGCTCGGCCAAGGCGATGCGCAGCTCGCCCCGCACATCCGGCGACTCGACCGCGGCGGGCGAGAGCACGACCAGGAACCGGCCGCAGTCGTAGGCCGCGTCGTCGATGGCCTGGTCCCAGTCCTCCCCCGGCCGGATGTCCCAGCGGTCCACCCACAGCGGCACCCCCCGGTCGCGCAGGTTGGCCGCCAGCCGCAGGGCAAAGTCCTGGTCGTGGTGGGAGTAGGCCAGGAAGACGCGGCCGGCCATGGCCGCGGGCGCCTCGCCGGCCTCGGCGTCGCGGTCGGGGGAAAAGGCCAGCTCGTTGAAGGTGATTTTCAGGGCTTCGGTGGCCAGCAGGTCGAGGGCGGCGCGGATCTCGGAGCGTTCGGCGCGGCGGGTTTCGGTGTCGCCGTGGAGGCGGGCAGCGGCGATGTTCTCCAGGAGGCGGGCCTGGAGGGTGCGGGCCTCGGCCGCGCGGGGGTGCGCCGGGCCCAGCCGGGTCAGCAGCTGCTCCAGGGCCAGTTCGTAGCGGGTGAAGACGTCGCTCAAGGGCGCTCCTCTGCCTGATACGGCTGCTATTGTACCAGAAGCGGCGGAGGATACAAGGATGTCTCTCGTTTCCGATCTGGTTGGTTCCCAGCGCCGGGGCCTGTCTTCCTGCTCCGTGCGATCTCCCACGCCAATAACAACACCCCGCCGGTTTGACGCCGGCGGGCCGATGTGCTAGACTGGGTTTGTCAGGGCGCTTGCCCGCCTTGGCCACCGCCGCGGGCCCGGCCGGCCGCGCGGCGCTGCTTCATTCTAGCACACCCGTTGGGAGAGGTCAAACGCCTGGCGCGCGGCCCAGGCCGGTCCCCCTCGTTCTCCTTCCCGGTTCCCTTGCCTTCCTTTGCCTACCGCGCCCCGGCCCCCCTGTCAAGCCATAGCGGCTTGACAGGGCCCTCCGCCGCCCCGCCCCGCCGCCCCGGGCCGGGCCGCGGTGTGGCCGCGGTCAAAATCATCGAAGTAGGAGGCCATGGCCACCTGCGCCCGCTGCGGCAGCACGGAGAAGCTGGACTGCACCACCTCGTCCCCCGCTCTAGCGGCGGAGGTAACGGCGAAACCCAGGTCCTCTGCCACGCCTGCCGCAGTGAGGTGGCACGACCGCCAGGGCATAGGAGGAACGAGATGATCGACCCAACCGTGGATATGTCCGACGTCAAAGGTCAGGAGCACGTCAAGCGGGCCCTGGAGGTCGCCGCGGCCGGCGGGCACCACGTCCTGCTCGTTGGGCCGCCCGGCTCGGGCAAGACCTTGCTGGCCCACGCCCTGGCCACGGTCCTGCCGCCGCTGAGCGCAGAGGAAGCCGCCGAGGTCGCCGCGGTCTACCAGGCGGCCGGCCTGGAACCCCCCGGCAACGGCGCAGGCCCGCAGCGGCCCTTCCGCGCGCCGCCGCCGCTGATCAGCCCCGCCGCGCTTCTGGGGGCCAGCGAGCCGCCCCGCCCGGGCGAAGTCAGCCTGGCCCACCGCGGCGTCCTCTTGCTGGACGACGCCCCCGGCTTTCCCCGCCGGCTCCTGGAGCTGCTGTGCCGGCCGCTGGAGGAGCGCGCCGCGGTTTTCCCCTGCGCCGCCGAGGGCAGCGGCTTCCCGGCCTGCCCGCTGCTCGTCGCCACGATGCAGCCGTGCCCCTGCGGCTACTATGGGCACCCCACCCACGAGTGCCTCTGCTCCGCCCCCGAGGTGGCCCGGCACCGCCAGCGTATCCCCGGGGCCCTCCTGGAGCGCGTGGACCTGCATATCGAGGCGATGCCGCTGGAGCACGAGAAGCTGGCCGACGCCCGCCGGGGCGAGGGCTCAGCGGCGATCCGCGCCCGGGTGGCGGAGGCCCGCGCCCGGCAGCGGAAGCGCTTCGAGGGTACGGCCATCCAGCTCAACGGCGAGATGGGGCCGGCCGAGGTGCACCGTTTCTGCCAGGTGGACGAGGCCGGCCACGCCCTGCTGCGGGCGGCCATGCGCCAGCTCAACCTCTCGGCGCGGGGCTATCATCGCATTCTGAAAGTCGCCCTCAGCATCGCCGACCTCGCGAGGAGCGAGCGGTTGCATGTGGCCCACCTGGCGGAGGCCATCCAGTATCGCCCACGCCCAGCCGTGTCCGCATAAGGAGGTCATTGTGACCACAATCAGCAGTCGGATCCTGCCACCAGGTTTCTCGGACGAAGACCTGCTCACGCTCCTGGAAACGGCACGCCTGGCTTTGGACAAGTACCGCATGTTCGAGCAGATCGCCGCAACCTTGGATGTCTGCGAAGACTACCTGCACGAGCTGGCCAACCGGTTAGCCGAGTTCATGGCCGGGAGCGACGGCTTCCACGGTCCGGCCAGGATGACCTGATCTCCTCGTCAACCTCGCAACCTGGCCAAACCCGCAACAACCGCTCTGCCATTTTCGCCATTTTCGCCGTTTGGCAGCTAACGTGCGACCAGGTCATAGCGGACTCATGGGAGGGCGCGATGGAGGAAGACCTGCTGCGCGAACTATTGGTCGCCTGCCGCCTGGGGCTGCGCGCCGCGTACCACGCCTGCAACCAGGCCAAGGGGGACCGCACCGCGGCCGAGTTTGGGCACAGGGGCGTCCAGAAGCGCGTCAAGCGGCCCCTGCGGGCGGCAGCCCACACCCAGGCCGGGAAAACGGCCACACTGGCGGGGCTGGCCGGTACAGCCCCGGTAGAGGTCACTTACGGCTATGTGACCAAGGTGGACCGGGAAGCGCTGGGGTTGCCCAAAACCCACTACTACGACGCTGTGGCGATTGCCAGCCGGGGAGAGCTGGTAGCCCCGTTACCCTGGTACGAGGCGCTGCGGGCGGTGGCCAAAGGGGCCTACCGCCAGCGCAAGGGCGACCGTTCACACCAGGTCGCTAGATTGCCCTGGGAGGTGCGCGGCTTCCGGCAGTGGGACCGGGTGCGCCTGCCGGACGGCCTGGTGAGGTTTGTCAAAGGCCGCCGGTCAAGCGGCTGCTTTGCCATCTCCAACCTGGAGGGGCGGATTGTAGCAGAAGTCAGTTACAGGCGACTGCAGCTGCTCGCCCGAGCAGCCACGTTGTTGGTGGAAAGGCGGGCTGTACTCACCTGATGACGAGGCCTCCTTTCCCCACTCGGCTCAAGGGCCGGGGTTTCCAGGAGGTCTTTCATGGACCCCGCCGAGGACATCCTGGGCCTCTCCCACGAGGCCCGCGGCGGCTCAAATCGCGGCCTGTGCCTGGCGCTCGTGATCGCGCTGAACGACCAACTGGTCGCCCAGGGCATCGTGGGCCGGCCGGCGGAGTTGCAGCGCCGCTACGGCGCGGTCATGGCCGGCCGGCGAGTTTGTCCACTCCGAGGCAGTTGCCGGCGCTATCAGGGGGCGGCAGACGCGGGGAAGCGTTTTGTTGGAGAGGGCCCGCGGCAGTTGCCGTTGCCGCTGCTGTAGGGCCGCCAAGCGACCCCGTTTGCCGTTCTCAGCGGTCCTCTCCGCACGCCGCGCCTCTTGCCCCGGCCAGCGTCGTGTGCTGGCTGCTGGTGCCGGGGAAGGAGGCGGTGGTCTACGGGCAGTCAATGGGGAGGAGGGGAGGCATAGGACGCCGACAGATTCGGGTGGGCAGCAAGGTACAGGGAGCGGTCGATATGAGTGGCGAGCAGCAGCTCGTCTGCCGCATGCCCCTCGTGGCCTATCCGAGTCTCTTCTTCGCTGGCCTGACCTGATATAGCGCGGGGTTCTCCCTCAGAAGCCCTTTCGCCCACTACCTTTGCACTTTGACTATGCCGCCAGGCGAGCACCGAGTTGCCCAGCGGT
>CAZTIG010000110.1:0-5594 GCA_964613665.1 uncultured Chloroflexia bacterium | reverse complement strand
GGACAGGGGTGGTCCAGATGGCCCCCGCGCTGCTGACCGCCCCGACGAAGCGGACCAGCCTGGGCACTCCCCAGAAGAGGGCAAAGCCGATGAGCGGCAGGAAGATCGCCAGCAGGAGAAAGGTGACGACTTTCCCCTGCGCTCGCGGGGCCCGCACAGCCCGTCCCCGTCTCGATGCCCTGGTCATAGGCGTCTCCATGGCGTCAGTCCTTCGTATTATACCACAAAGGCAGGCAACGTGCATCTGCGGTGCGCTCGCTGGGATAGCACCGGGCTGAGGACGTGGCCTCCTCGGGAGAAGTTACGGGCGCGCGGGGGCCGTTTGCCCCCCTGGCGGGGCAATGCTATAATCCTGGTGGCTGCACAGCAAGGAGGCGCGATGTCCTGGCGGCTGGTGCTGGATGGGGCTGCGGACGGCTACACCAACATGGCGGTGGACGAGGCCATCCTGGAGGCGCACCTGGCCGGGGAGGTTCCCCCGACGGTGCGCTTCTACCGCTGGAGGCCGGCCTGCCTCTCCATCGGCTACTTCCAGCGCGCCGCCAGGGAGGTGGACGAGGCCGGCTGCCGCCGCCACGGCGTGGACTGGGTCCGCCGGCCGACGGGCGGACGGGCCATCCTGCATGACGTCGAGCTGACCTACAGCGTCGTGGCCGGCGAGGGTCACCCTGCCGTCGAGGGCGGGGTGCTCGAGTCGTACCGCCGGATCAGCGCAGCGCTGGTGGCCGGGCTGCGTCGGCTGGGCGCGCCCGCGGAGATGGCCCCGGCGCGGGCGCGCGGCCACGGCCTGGGATCCGCGGCCTGCTTCGACGCTCCCAGCGACTACGAGGTGACGATCCAGGGGCGCAAGGTCATCGGCAGCGCCCAGGTGCGCCGGGGCGGCGCCCTGCTCCAGCACGGCGCCATTCTCCTGGCGGTGGACATGGCCCGCCAGGTCGGCGTGCTGCAGCCCCCGCCGGGGATGACCCAGGCGCAGCTGGCGGAGCTGCTGCGCCCCCGGCTGATCTCGCTCGCGGAGGCCCTCGGCCGGCCCGTCTCCGCCGAGGAGCTGGCCGTGGCGCTGTGCGCCGGCTTCGAGGAGGCCTGGGGGCTGGCGCTGCGCGAGGGCGGGCTGACCCGGGCCGAGCAAGAGCGCGTCGCAGCGCTGCGCGACAAGTACGCCAGCGATGCCTGGAACAGGAGAAGATAGCGATCCGCCGCCCGCTCTCCGCGGCCCGATCATCGCCGCACGCCGATCGCCGATCGCTGAAGGCTGACAACTCCCATGGGCAGAGGAATCCAGCGCGTCGTTCCGTTCGCTGCACTCATCGTGCCGCTGCTCGGCGCGCTCGCGGCCGGGCTGTGGGGCTACCGGCTGCCCCAGCCACCGGTGGAGCTGCCCCCGCCGACGCCGCTGGTGGTGGAGACGCGCAACCACAAGCTGGGGGTGCACACCCGCCTGGCCGACGAGGTGGAGGCCTGGAAGATCGGCCGCACCGTGCAGATGGTGCGCGAGATGGGCGCTCCCTGGATCGTCGAGGTCTTTCCCTGGGCCTACATCGAGCCGCAGCCGGGTCGCTTCGACTGGCAGCACGCCGACCTGGTGGTCGAGCAGGCCCGCCAACAGGGCCTGCACGTCGTCGCCCGGCTGGACATCGTCCCCGCCTGGGCCAGGCCGGCCGACTCCTCCAGCCGCTACCTGGAGCCGGAGCGCTATGCCGACTACGCGCGCTTCGCCGCCGCCTTTGCCGCGCGCTATCGCGGCCGCGTCGGGCACATCGTCGTCTGGAACGAGCCCAACACCGCCTTCGAGTGGGGCGGCCGGCTGCCCGACCCGGCCGGCTACGTGGCCCTGCTCTGCCAGGCCTATGCGGCGATCCGGGAGGCCAACCCCGACGCGGTCGTGCTGGCGGCCGGCCTGGCCCCGACGACGGCGCGCCCGGGCGACAGCCAGGGCTACGACGACCTGGCCTACCTGCAGGCGATGTACGACGCCGGGGCGGCGGCGTGCTGCGACGCCCTGGCTGCCCACACCTACGGCTGGCAGGAACCGTTCACCCAGACGGCGCGGCCGGACCGCGTCAACTTCCGGCGGGTGGAGCTCGTGCGCCGGGTGATGGAGCAGAACGGCGACGGCGCGAAGCAGGTGTATGTCACAGAGGCCGGCTGGAACGACCATCCCCGCTGGGTCCACGCCGTGCGGCCGGCCCAGCGCGTCCGGTATACCCTGGAGGCATGCCGCTGGTCGGAGTCGCAGGAGTGGCTGGCCGTGATGGCCTTCTGGCAGTTCCGCATGCCCTGGAGTGGGGCCAGCGCCAGCACCTACTTCAGCTTTGTCGGGTACGACTTTACGCCGCGACCGGTCTACTACGAGGTACAGGCGTACGCGCGCGGGCGGTAGCGCACACCTCCCCGGTGGCGCCGTGCCCCGGGTGGTCCGGTCCTCCTGGTGTCCTGGCGGCCTGGTGGTCGATCCGGGATGTCCCCCAGAAGAGGTGCGCCGATGCGAGCCGGGGAATCCGAGCAGGGTGTGGATGGCACTGCCTATACCGTGGTCCCGCGTATCCTCTGCTTCCTGCGGCACGGTGAGGAGGTGCTGTTGCTGAAAGGGGCGCCCGGCAAACGGCGCTGGGCCGGCCGCTACAACGGCGTCGGCGGGCACGTCGAGCGCGGTGAGGACATCTGCCAGGCGGCGCAGCGCGAGGTCCGCGAGGAGACCGGGCTGGAGGTCGCCGATCTGCGCCTGGGCGGGGTCGTGCACGTCGCCCTGTCGGCCGGACCCGGCGTGGTGCTCTTTGTCTTTGCCGGTACTGCTGCATCGCACACCGTGCGGCCGTCGCCCGAGGGCATGCCGGAGTGGGTTCCGCTGGCGCGGGTGGCCAGCCTGCCGCTGGTGGACGACGTGGCGGTCCTGCTGGAGCGATTGCTGGCCGCGGGCCCCGCTGACCCCCCGTTCCTGGCCCGGTCCGGCTACGACGAAGCGGGCGGCTTGCACGTCGAGTTCTCGACCTAGCGGGTAGCGGGCGGATCTTTCCGCACTGCGCTGCAAGTAGCAGGCGAAGGATAGGCATCGAAGGCAAGCCCCGCCCGGAGTGCGTGTTTTCCCTGCGCCTGGCTCCCGAGATCGGCACCTGCGTAGAGCGTAATGTGCACTGGCTGCGGCACCTCCTGGAGAGGCTCGGGCGGGACGCCGCGCTGGCGGTGTGGGAACAGGCCCTGTCCGGCCAGGAGGACCCTCTCCTGGCCGAGATCCTGGATGGAGATTGGCGCGCCGACCCCGGCGAGCTGGTGCACGTCGCCGGCCGCCTGGACGCCGCGCTGTCCACCTCCTTCGCCCGGCCGGTGGAGGGCGTATCCGCGGCAGAGGCGCGCGCCCTCGTCGAGCGGATACCCCCGTTCCCCCAGGTCCGGCAGCGGCTGGCCGACCTGAACAGGGTCCGCGAGATCACGACCCACGACTCGCTGCACCTGCTCCTGCACGGCCAGGCCCTGCTGATCGAGGCGCTGATCGACCGCCGTGGGATGAACCCGCGCATCCGCATGCAGCGCACCACGACGCTGATGGAGGGTGGGGCCGTGTGCGACTTTCGCATCTATGCGCTGCCAGAGCGCGACGGGGAGGAGAGGTGAGGGGCAAGATGCAGGATGCAGGACTCCTGCTTCTTGCCTGCTGCATCTTGCCCCTAGTCGAGGCCTCGTTCCAGGCGCTCGAGGGTGGAGACCGCCCGGTCGAGCCGCTCCAGGGAAAGGTCGCGGCCCAGGGCGTAGAGCGTCTCGAATAGCCCGGGAGAGGTGGTCTGCCCGGTGACGGCGACGCGGATGGGCATGAAGAGCTGGCCGGCCTTCCAGCCGAGCTCCGCAGCCAGGGCGCGCAGGGCCGGCTCCATGGTTGCCTCGTCCCATGTCGGCAGGGCCGCCAGCCGCTGGCGGGCCTGGTCCAGCCCCTGGCGCGTTGCCGCGGCATCCAGGTTCTTGCCGATGAGCAGGGCCGGCTCGGGGTAGGAGACCTCGCGGCTGAAGAAGTAGGCGCCGACCTCGATGATGTCGCGCAGGGTGTGGATGCGCTCGCGCAGCAGCGGCACGACCCGCCGCAGGCGCTCCTCCTCGGCGGGCGTGGGCGGGGAGGAGACCAGGCCGGCCTCCTGCAGGAAGGGCAAGCAGCGCCCGGCCAGGTCGTCCGCGGCCAGCTGGCGGATGTAGACGCCGTTCAGCCAGAGCAGCCTGTCGTAGGAAAAGGCCGCCGGGGCGCTGCTCACTGCCTCCAGGGTGAACTTCTCGACCAGCTCCTGGCGCGTGAAGAGCTCGGTGTGGTCGTCGTAGGCCCAGCCGGTGCGGGCCAGGCCGTTGATCATGGCCTCGGGCAGGTAGCCGGCCTGGCGGAACTCGCGCACCATGACCGGGTAGACCTTGCCGTCGGCGCCGGTGATCCTGCGCTTGCTCATCTTGCCCCGGCCGGTCGGGGAGAGGATGATCGGCAGGTGGGCGAATACCGGCAGCTCCCACCCAAAGGCGCCGTACAGCACCACGTGCATGGGCGTGCTGGGGACCCACTCATCCCCGCGCATGATGTGGCTGACCTCCATGAGGTGGTCGTCGACCACGTTGGCCAGGTGGTAGGTGGGAAAGCCGTCCGACTTTAGCAGGACGGCGTCCTCCAGCAGGGCGTTCTCGAAGTGGATGTCGCCGCGGATGCGGTCGGAGACGACCGTAGTTCCGGACACCGGCATCTTCAGGCGAATGACATAAGGCAAGCCGGCCCTCTCCCGGGCCGCGACCTCATCGGCGGAGAGATCGCGGCAGTGGCGGTCGTAGCCGACGGTCTCGCCGCGCGCCTTTTGCCGGCGGCGCAGCTGCTCCAGCCGCTCGGGGGTGCAGAAGCATTTGTAGGCGTGGCCGTCTGTCACGAGCTGGTAAGCGTAGTGGCGGTGCATCTCGGCGCGCTGCGACTGCACATAGGGGCCGTGCGGTCCGCCGACCTGGGGCCCCTCGTCCCACTGCAGCCCCAGCCAGCGCAGACCTTCCAGGATATCGGCCTCGGCCTCGGGCCTGTAGCGGGTGCGGTCGGTGTCCTCGATGCGCACGATAAAGACACCGCCGTAGTGGCGGGCAAATAGCCAGTTGTAGAGGGCCGTGCGGGCGCTGCCGGCGTGGAAGGGGCCGGTGGGGCTGGGGGCGATGCGCACGCGTACCGGGCGGCTGGCCGCGGTCATAGAGGATTCCTCCATCTCCACGGGTGACACGGCCAGGGGCCTCGGCCCGCGCGTTCGCCGGGCCCCTGGTGTCCTGGGCGGCTGGCTCCTACTTGCCCTCTTCGGCCGGAGGCTGCTCGGGCCCGAGGATCAGGTCGGTGATCTTGGCGGCGAGCCAGGCAGCCAGGGCACCCAGGAGCAGGTTCAGGATGCCGTGGACCAGTCGGCGCTTGGGGTCCTGCGATTCGCGGCGGCGCTTGGGTGACATCGGGCCTCCTTCTCGGTCTTCTCTGACCCTCACTATACACAGAAAGGCGGCAGCTGTCAAACGGGGCCGTCCATTCTGGCACATCCCTGCTTGACCTGGAACACATGTTCTGATATAATGGCAGCGTCGCTGTGGCAGCGCTGTGTGCCAGGAGAGGC
>CAZTIG010000109.1:0-5665 GCA_964613665.1 uncultured Chloroflexia bacterium | reverse complement strand
TCCATATCGACTACCACGTCGAGTTCGAGCACCATTACTACAGCGTCCCCTATGCTCTCATCCACCAGGAAGTCGAGCTGCGCGCCACGGCCGAGACGATCGAGGTCTTTTTCAAGCACCGCCGGGTGGCCTCCCACCCGCGAGTGCACGCTCCGGGCCAGCACACGACCCTCGTCGAGCATATGCCGCCGGCGCACCAGGCTTACCAGGAATGGACGCCGGAGTGGTTTGCGCACTGGGCCGGGAGCATCGGCCTGGCCACCACCGCGCTCATTCAGGCGATCCTGGCCTCCCGCCAACACCCGCAGCAAGCCTATCGCTCCTGCCTGGGTGTGCTCCGACTCTCGTCGCGCTACGGCCCAGAACGGCTCGAGGCCGCCTGTCGCCGGGCTTTGCCCGCGGGCCTCCATTCGTACAAGGGCGTCAAGAACATCCTGGAGGCTCAACTCGATGCTGTCGCCGTCGAAGAACCCGCTGCCGAAGTCCCAGCGGCTCACGAAAACATCCGGGGCCCCGACTATTACCGCTAAGGAGATGCGCCGTGCTGACCCAACCGCTGCTCGACAAACTGACCCAGCTCCGCTTATCGGCCTTGCGGGCCGCGCTCCAAGAACAGCTCGGCCATCCGCAGTATGCCGAACTCTCCTTCGAGGATCGCCTGGCCTTGCTCATCGACCAGGAGTGTACCCACCGCGATCACAAACGGCTGCAGCGGCGGCTCAAAGCGGCCCAACTCCCGCTGCCCGCCACGCTGGAAGACCTGGACCTCTCCCCCGCGCGCGGCCTGGACCGCCGCCTGGTTCTGCAACTGGCCCAAGGCGAGTGGGTCCGCCAGCACCTCAACACCCTGGTTCTCGGTCCCACCGGCGCGGGCAAGACCTTTCTCGCTTGTGTCCTGGCCAACGCCGCCTGCCGCGCCGACCTGACCGTGCGTTACCAGCGCACTTCCCGCCTGTTGCAGCAGCTCGCCCTGGCCCACGTCGATGGCTCCTATGCCCAGCTCCTGGAGTCCCTGGCTCGCGTCCACCTCCTGGTCCTGGACGACTGGCTGCGCGACCCATTGACCCGCACCCAGGCCCAGGACCTCCTGGAAATCGTGGATGATCGCTACGGACGATCCTCCACCCTGGTCGCCACCCAGGTCCCCGTGACTGAGTGGCATGCTCGCATCCCCGACCCGACGCTTGGGGATGCCATCCTGGACCGGCTGGTCCACAATGCTTATCGGCTGGAACTGCAAGGGGAGTCGCGGCGCCGAGCCAATTCCCACTTGCCCATGCCGACCACTTGATGGTAAAATGATCATGCTCGCGTCGCTTGGCTGCAAGGTGGACGCCATGAATCGGAATCAGTGGACGATTTCACCGGAATGCGCACCATGATGTGGCGAAATTCGCATGGGGGCCGGCAGTATAGTATAGGGGGACTCTATGAGGAGACAAGGAGATACTACGTTGGATCCAGAGACTTACAGGCTGCTTTGCGAGCAAGATTGGGATGCGATATACCGACGGTTGACTGCCTTTGCAGTTTCTCGTGCTCGAAACTACAGATGGCGTTGTGGTGGATCAGGAGACCTGGCAGCAGGGAAGACGGCGGCGGATGTTGTCCAGGAAGTCATTCTCGATGCCATAGCTGGCAAGCGAAAGTGGGATCCACAAAAGGGAGCGTTGTTGCCATGGCTGTTTGATCAAGTAAGAAGTGAGATCAGCCACCTGTACTGGTCGGCCCCCCATGAACATGAAGTGCCTTTCTCAAGAACTGAAGGTGACGAATCCCCAGCCACCAGCCTTGAGTTGTATGCTCGGCAGGGTGGCGTTGGTACAACACCCACGGAGGATCCGGAGGAGACGCTCTTGACGAAGGAGGAAGTACAACGAAGAGAAGACGCCCTCTTCCGGGCGGCAGATGGAGACCCGGAGCTTGAGGCACTACTGGATGCCGTCGCCAACTGCGAGTTCAAGCCCCGTTATCTTGCAGCCGAACTAGGCATTCCTGTCAAAGACGTTTATAACCAGGTGAAGCGGCTCCGCCGTCGAGCTCTTGAACTGCTAGAAAGGGAAAACTCATGAAGCAGAGAAAGCAAATCGAGACAAGTGCAGAGCTGGTACGCGCGTTTGCTGATCTATTCGACGAGGTCGTGCCGGAAACGGCCGAGGAAATCGATGCCGAGTTGCGCGCAGCCGGGTACAATCCAGAGGAAATCGGTGCCAGCATGCAGATCGCTGCCCAGCAAGCGCTGGCTCAGTCACCGCTGAATTGGCGAAATCGGGCCAAACGGGAACTGGAGGGCGAACGTGCCAGAATAGACAAGTTCACACGGCCCATGTTGCGCGGCCGGGCAGAGCTCATCGCTGCTATAAGGCAGGTGCTTGCGCAATCCGGTGGCCACATGGCCTACGCGCATCGCAACCTTGAGCTAGAGACTGATGAGGATCTTGCCACTCTGCTGGAAGAGCTTGAGTATCTTGCATCACGCCAGCAAGGGCAAGACAAGGAGTGAAATGGCGTTGCCGCAATATGCAGCCGAACGCGTGCTGGACAACCTAAAGGTCACAAGCCCGGCGGACCTGATGGCGCTTGATTCCATTGCCTGGGAACGCGGTGCGTTGGTTCTGTATAGAGATCTGCGCGGTGCCGAAGCCAGGCTGGTCATCCTTGGCAAAAAGGCCATAATCACAATATCGAGCGCCGTCGAGGATTCGCGCCGCAGGCGATTTAGTGTCGCGCACGAACTAGGCCACCTGGAACTGCACCGCCGACGTAGTAACGTTCTTCTCTGCTCAAGCGAGGATATCGATGATTGGGGAAAGCGGGAGACTGACACAAATCTGGAACGCGAGGCCAACTCGTTCGCAGCGGCCCTACTTCTGCCAGATCGATTCTTCACCTCTCAATGCAGGGGCAAGGAGCCATCGCTTGAGCTCGTTTCTGAACTGGCACATGCTTTTGACGTATCACTGACGGCAACGGCAATTCGCTACCTCCAATTCTGCGAGGAGCCGTGCGCAGTGGTTTTCTCAAAGGATGGATACATGAAGTGGTACCAGGCGAGCCAGGCGTTCAAGGAACTGGGCTTCTTCATCCCTGCGCCGGGCCCTCTTGATGCTGCCAGCACTGCCGGTCGGTTCTTCCGCGGATACGCAATTCGCGAAATCTCAAGACGAATCGCTGCGGAGTATTGGTTCGAGCCTGGCCTGTATCAGAGTGGAGCGACCATTCTGGAACAGTCCTGGGCGATGCCCGGTTACAACGCGGTGTTAACGCTACTCTGGGTAGACCAGGACATTGAGGATGAGGACGACCGCTGGTCAGATGAGGACTAAACGAGGGTGCGGTTCAGGCGGGCAATGGCGCTGTCCGGTCGTTTCGGCCGGCAGTGTAGGACCTGACTGCCTGGCTTTCCTATCATAACCCCAGCAGGCCCGCGGCCTCCAATTCCTCGATCAAGTCCCTCCGCTCCCGCCGCAAGAAGCGCAGGCGACCTTTCTTGAGCGGGTGGGCCCGGCCGACCTCCAGCACCAATCCGGCCAGGTGAGCGATTTCCGGGTTTGCGGAGGCCGCAAGTGTTTCAAGCCGGCCCAGGTTCTGCCGGGAGGTGTTGGACTGGCTCAAGAAACCATAGATATCCTCTTCGTCCTCAGCCGCCTGTCTCTCCTCTTTCGGCAGCCGCATGCAGTCCTGGCAAACGTGAATCTTGTGTCCGCGGCCGGAGAACTTTTCGTTGGGCCGATAGCGGCCGCAGATTCTGCAAAAGTGCGGCATAGGCTCTCTCCTGCCGGCACTTCTCCCGGCTATCCGGTAGTCCTGCTTTCCAATCCCTGGCGCAGGTCGGCATCGAGCTGTTTGGCGTCGACCAGCTGGACATTCAGGGATTTGGCTTCTGCTCGCGTGGCGGGCGTGAAACCGGCGCGGGCAAAGAGGATGTAGTGGGCGCGCCAACCTTTCCCTAACGCGGGCAGTACCTTCATGACCTGGGGGGCGGTGTGTTCAACGAGGTGGCGCAGCACCTGTACTTTTACCGAATCCAGGCCCCACTTGCACTCGCCGATGACCACGCCTCGTTCTTCCCAGTTGATTCCTACCACGTCCGCCTGGGCGGGGCGGCTCCAGTGGGCTCCGCACTCGCGAACGGTGAGGGGTAATTGGCCGGCGCGGCTCTGCTCCATGACCCACTGGCGGCACAGTTCCTCGAAGGCGGTGGCCCCGATGAATGCCCGGAGGCCGCCGTCAATCTTGGCCATGATGAGATCCGGTTGGTACTCGATCTCGTCCTGATAGGGAGCAATGAAGCGGAAGTAGAACCGGAAGAACGGATCGACCAGATGGTAAGCTCCTTTCTTGGACGTGTGCCGCCTGGAAGGATGGGTGGTGATGGGTACCCGGCGCTCGACCAGGCGTAGCTCCTGGAGGCGGGCCAGGTAGAAGGGCAGGTTGCTGCTGCTGATCATGGTGGCGTTGCCGAGGTCGGTCATAGTGTGCTGACCGGCTCCGAGGGCCCGGATAATAGAGAGGTAGGTCATTGGTTCCCGGAGTTCATCATAGAGGAGAAACGCCGGCTCAGCGACGAAGGGACTGCTGGGGGTCAGCATGTGGCGGATGTTGGCCATGAGGTCCAGGTCAGGGTCCAGCCAGGTCCAGTAGGCGGGCACGCCGCCCCAGATGGCGTAGGCCGCGATGCGTTCCTGGACGGACCACCGGGGAAAAAACTCCTGCAGGCTGGCATAGGGGAGTGGTCGCAAGCACCACTGGCCGGTGAAGCGTCCGAACAGGGGCGATTGGTGGGTTAGCACCTGTTCCATGGCGTGGACGTGGGAACCGACCAGGGCTACTATCAACTGGGAACCCTGGAGCTGATGATCCCAGGTATGCTGGAGCGCCGAGAGCATTTCGGAGTCCAGGTCGTTGGCGGTGTAGGAGAACTCGTCGAGGATCAGGATGTGGCGGTGGTCGGCCAAAGACCGGGCGATTTCGCCCCAACATCTGGACCAGGAGTCAAACGAAGCTTGCAGGTCTTCGCTGCCGAGGACCCGGGCAAAGAGGCTGCGTCGTTGGAGGGCCGCGGACTCTTTCTGGGCTGACCAGTAGGTATAGGGCAGTCCGGTGCCGCTGGCCCAGTGCCGCAGCAAGGCCGTTTTTCCGATGCGCCGGCGGCCGTATAGCAGAATCAGTTGGCCAGGGCCGGGATGTCTCCGGTCGAGAAGGGAATTGAGGAATTGCAGTTCGGGTTGGCGGTCGATGAACACGGCGGCCTCCGGAAAATGCTATAACCTCACTATTATAGCCATCTTATAGTATTTTACCATGTGCGGCGGCCGCCGTCAAGTTAGCAGCCCGGCCAGACGGGCGATGCCCGCCTGGTGCGTGATTCCGGCCAGCCGGCAGTAGAGCTCGAAGGCGTCCCCGCCCATCGGCTGCCGGCCGCTCCCGTCCGCGCCGTGGAAGCAGATCCACCAGCCCTCCCGCCGGTTGACCCCAAAGGAGGGATGGCGGTCCGGCGGGTGGAAGGGGCAACTGCCCATCCCGGTCTGTGGATCCAGGCGGGTCACGCCGGAGGCCAGCTCCCACACGTCCAGGAGCGCGTTCAGCCGGGCGATGGGACTGCCCGCCTGTCAACTTTCGCCCGGAATTGGTCCAGCAGTTTTCGGCCAAGGTGGTCCACATT
>CAZTIG010000108.1:0-5827 GCA_964613665.1 uncultured Chloroflexia bacterium | reverse complement strand
AGGCCGTCCGTCTGTCATCTTTTTCGATCGGAGTCTCGCTGGTGCCATCTGAAAACGTGGACCACCTTGGCCGAAAACTGCTGGACCAATTCCGGGCGAAAGTTGACACGATGCCGCTGGAGCACGAGAAGCCGGCCGACGCCCGCCGGGGCGAGGGCTCGGCGGCGGTCCGGGGGCGGGTGGAGGGGGCCCGTGAGCGGCAGAGGGGGCGCTTCGAGGGGATGCTGCTGAACAGCGGGATGGGGCCGGCCGAGGTGCAGCGCTACTGCGCCGTGGACGAGGCCGGCCATGCCCTGCTGCGGGCGGCCATGCGCCAGCTCAGCCTCTCGGCGCGGGGGTACCACCGTATCCTGAAGGTCGGTCGGACCATCGCGGATCTTGCCGGGAGCGAGCGCATCCAGGTGGCGCACCTGGCCGAGGCGGTGCAGTACAGGCCGAGGGGGATGCAGCTGTGAGAGGGAAGGGCCGGCAGTGAAAGGTAACAACTCGCTCTTCTCGCTGTGCCCGCTCGAGGATTTCTCCATCGCTGCTGCAGGGGGCCCCTGTGCGCACCCAGGCTACGCCGTGACCCCGCTCTCGCAACGCGACCACCGCATCCTCAGGTATATTCTCGTTCGCCAGGATACGCATGCCAGGCCTCGGTCAATCATATCAAGATGATGATATACCCCTGCAACTCCTGCCGTGATGTGGTATAATAGAGCCAGCAGGTTCAGACCTGTGACGAGTAAGTGAGTCCCCAGTGCCAGGAGGCAGCTGGGAGGAGGGCTATGATGGCGG
This sequence comes from uncultured Chloroflexia bacterium, assembly GCA_964613665.1. Lineage (GTDB taxonomy): Bacteria > Chloroflexota > Chloroflexia > DTKN01 > DTKN01 > CAZQFV01. Next base: position 5,047 of record CAZTIG010000108.1, on the reverse strand, counting down.
AACCCATCATTGTTCGGGCCACTTACGAGGACGGCGTTTTGCGGCCGGCCCAGCCACTAGACCTGTCCGAGCGGCAGGTGGTGCAGATCAGCCTGGATCCAGAAGCCCTGCCCGCTCACCCCCACGTGACCCACACGCCGGGGATCTGTGGCGGCCGGCCGGTCGTGCAGGGAACACGCACTCCGGTCAAGGTGTTGGTTGGGTATTACCGCATGGGCTATTCCCCGACGGAGATACTGGCGGGGTTCCCCGACCTGACGCCCGCCCAGTTGCATGATGCCTTGAGCTACTACTACGACCACCAGGCTGAGATCGACGCCGACATGGAAGGGGATGAGCTGCCGGCAGTTCTGGAGCGCTTTCATTTGGAGATGAGCGCCGGTGGTGTGCTGCGCCCCAAGGAGTGAGGCGGGGTGATGGACGATCCCTCCTCAGCGATTCGCCTGTACATCGACGAGGATGTTCACGAGAGCGTGGCCCCGGCGCTGCGCCAGCACGGCTATGATGTGCTGACGGTGCGCGAGGCCGGCCGGCGAGGGCTCACCGACGCCGAGCAGCTGGCCTATGCCGCCGAACAGGGGAGGACACTCTTTAGCTTCAACGCCTCGGACTATGCCGGTCTGCACCTGTCGTATTCGTCCCAGGGGCGGGAGCACGCCGGTGTCGTTGTGGCGAAGCAGATCTCCATCGGAGAGACAGTGCGACGACTCCTGGTCTTGCTGCAGCAGGTCAGCGCTGAAGAGGTGCGCGGACAACTGCGCTGGCTCCCATCGGTTTCAGAACCGCAAAGTTGAGCCAGGTCGCTGGAGATCAGGCCACCCGCTGGACGGTACAACAGAGGGTCCGGGGTAACCCCCGACCCTCTTTGCGTTGTGCTCGGCGCGGCGCTCTTCCGGCTGGCCTCTGCTCGCCCCGGCCAGATGGCGGGCTGTCGAGCACCGCAGGCAACTCACCCTCGACCGGTCCTGTGCTGTCCGGCAGCATGGCACGGCCGGCGTCCACTGTCGAATGACCCCACGCAAACCCGAGACAGGCTGCGCGATCTCTAGACATTGGGCGAGTGATGTGGCAGAATGCGTAAGGTACACAGTACGCGCCGGCCGGGCGAGCCGCAGTTGATCCACGACCACGGCGGCCAGTTTATCAGCCGGGAGTGGCGTGACTGCATCGCCGGGGCCGGGGTCACCGACATCTTCACGCGGGCGGCCCATCCGCAGTCCAATGGCCTCGTGGAACGGCTGCGCCGCACCCACCGTGAAGAAGGGCTGGCCGACGAAGCCCTGACGGATTACTACCGCGCCCTGGGGACTATGGCCGGCTGGGGCGACTACTACAATCACCGGCGCCCGCACTCGGCGCTGCACTACCTGCGGCCGGTGGACTACTACCGGGGAGACCCGGAAGCTCGCCTGGCCGAGCGGCAGCGGAAGCTGGTCCAGGCCGTCGAGGCTCGTAAAGCGTACTGGCAGGAACACTGGGATGTTAAAGAGCGGGGCTAACCCTTTGACCCTGGGCCTGCCGTCCGCCACTGGACCGGGGCGATGGCTGTCCGGGTTCTCCTCAGTCGTCCCCCAGCAGCGGCACCTCTTTCACCGCCCCGGCCAGGTTGAGGTGCTCCACCCGCGCCCACAGCCCGGGGTCCTGCCGCAGCCGGGCGCGGACTTCTTCGCGTGTGAGCAGCGGGCTCATCTTGACCTTGACGTGGTGGGCCTGCTCGCCGGCGCGCTCCGCGCCCCCGCCCAGCTCGAGGACATAGATGTTGACCTTGCCCGAGCCTTCCACCGTCGTCGAGACGGTCACGGCCACCTCCACCTCGACCTCGTCGACGAAGAGGAAGGGGATCAGCGCCTCCAGGCCCTGGCCCTCGGGCGGGGCCAGCAGCTCCTGGCGCACTTGGTTGATCAGCTCACGCAGGGTGATGGCCATGGCCCTATCCTCCTCCACGGGCAAAGAGCTGCCCCTTGTCGTCCTTGTCGCGCAGGTACAGCGTCGGGATGAACCACTCGTCGCTTTTGAGGAGGCGCGCCCGGCCGGCGTTGACCGCCGCTGGCACGGTCTCGAAGCGCCCCAGGGCGCGGTAGAAGCCCTGGGCGAAGCGCACCGCGGCCTCCACGCCGATCGGCAGTTGCGTGGCCACGACGGCCGGCAGGCCGGCCTGCACCAGCGCCGGGGCGGTCCCGCCAAAGAGCGTCTCCCCGCCGACCGCCCCGCTCCAGCAGGCCGAGAGCACGGCCAGGCGCACCGGGCTGTTGTACAGGAGCGTGCCGAGCTGCGCGCTGCTGACCAGGTCGGTGCCGCCGGCCGGCCCCTCGAAAGCCAGGTAGCCCAGCGGCGGGACGGCCTGCAGGGGCTGGCCGCACCCCGCGGCCCCGCACCGCGCCATGCGCGCCGCGTTGAGCGCCCCGCAGGCCGGGCAGAGGCGGCCGAAGACGCCGTGCCCGTCAAAGTGCACGATGTGGACGGGGTGGGCCTCGACGTGGTCCAGGAGGGCGTCGAAGGTGCCCGCGGCCGGGGCGTCCACCCGCAGCAGGCCCTCGCCCTCCAGCGCGCCGAGCGCCCCGCGCACCGCGGCCTGCTCGGCGTCGGGCAGGGGCGGCTGGTCGCTCGGGCGGGCCTGGAGGTAGAGCAGGCGCAGGGGCGGCTCCACGGCCAGCGGGGTCACCGCCTCGGCGTAGCTGATGTAGCGGACCATCTCGACGGCCCGGCTGGGCAGGAGCGGCCGGCGGTGGTAGAGCAGCTCCCAGGGGTAGTCGGCCAGCTCCACGGCGTCCTCGTCGAAGCGCACCTGCAGGGCCACGGCGGCCTTTTCGCCGCGGGCGCTGTTCAGGGCCATCTGGAAGGCGGCGCCGACCTCGCCGGGCAGGAGCGCCCTGTAGAGGGCCTGGCCGACGCGGGCCAGCAGGTCGGGGGCCAGGCGGTCGCTGGCGATGAGCAGGCCCGTCTTTGCCAGCAGGTCGCGCTGGGCCGGGCTGAAGCGGGCGGGGTCGTAGCGGCCCAGGCGCAGCGCCTTGAGGACGACGTACAGCTCCTCGGGCGTATAGGGCAGCCGGCCGCGGGCGCGCGGCTGGCCGGCGGGCGTGTCCAGGGCGCGTACCTCGAGCCGGCGCGCCCCCCGCCGGGTCAACTGCACCTGGAAGCGCACGGGGTGGGGCGGGGGCGGAGCTGCTTGGGTCGGCTCCCGCGGGACCGGGGCGGGCGGCTGCGGCGGCGGGGCCGGCGGCTCGCCCTGCATGCACAGCGCGTTGAAGCTGGTACCCAGGCGCTCCAGGGCCAGCCTGTTGAGGGCGTCGACGATCTCGGAGCGCTCGCTGCGCAGGCCCTCGCTGCCGCCGTAGCGCCGCTCGCGCTGCAGGTTGTCGCGCAGGCGCGCCTCCAGGGTGGCCGCCTCGGTCCTGGCGTCCAGCTCCGCGCCGGCCAGCCGCTCCTGCAGCGCCCGCAGGCCGCGGTCGTAGTCCATTCGGCCTCCGCCTGGCCTGGCCGGGCCGGGGCGGCCGGGGGGCGCTTCCCCCTGAGGTGGCGCCGCAGGGACAGCCCCGGCCTTCACCGGCCTGGCGGGGCCGCCATCGGGCTGCCCTGCGGCCGCCCCGGCCAACGCTTCCAGGACGGCGAGAGGTTCGGCGTCGATCACCCGCACGCGCCGCTCCTCCCAGACCCGCTGCTCCCCCTCAGGCAGCCCGGGCCAGGCAGCATAGGCCCCCAGGGCGAACCTGCCGGCCCGCTCCAACACCTCGCGCCAGAGGAAGTTAAAGTCGGGGTCGGCCAGGTTGTAGCCCAGGAAAAGGATGGTGTGCCGACCCAGGACGGCGCGCACCTCGCCGAGCAGCGCCTCTTTGCGCCGGTCGTGGAGCAGGGCGTACTGGTCGTCCTCGGTCAGGACCAGGCTGTCCCGCCGGGCCAGCGCCCCATAGAGCCGCAGCAGGGTGGGCCGGCCGGCCTGGATAAAGGGCACGTCGGTGTCGTCGATGACGTGGTTCAAGGCCACCCCGGCCTGCTCATAGGCCAGCTTGAGGAGGTCGTCGTAGGCGGTGGTGAGGACGGGGAGCGCGCCGAGCTGCACGATGAGCTCGTGGAGGCGGGCCGGCCGGCGGCGGGGCGGCTCCAGCTCGTCGGCCAGGTAACGGACGACCTCGTTCACGAAGCCGCCGCGGGCAGCGCGCTGGGCGGCCTGGGCCCACGAGAGGCCCGCGTCCAGCCCGTGGCGCGCGGCCAGTCCCTGGGCCAGCTCGGCCCGGGAGGGCAGCCCGGTGACCTCCTGCGGCAGGTCGGCGCCGAGGAAGAGGGCCAGCTGGCCGCGGGCGAGCTTGTCGGCCAGGTCCTGGTAGTCGTGTCGCGGCATCATCTCTTGCTCCTTTACGCTGCGCTGCCCGCCGGTCTCCGGCGGCCTCGGCCTTGATGGGGGACTGCGCCCCTGCGCTGGGGCCGGCCGATCCAGGCGCGGTACGAGGACCACCCCGTCTTGGCCCAGCGCTCCCGCTCCGGCCGGGCCCGCGCGGCGGCGGGGTCGCCGCCCTTGAGCCAGCGGAGCGCCGCGAAAAAGGCCTGGGCGGGATGGGGGGCGGCGTCCGCCGGCCCATGGAACCCGATGCGCTCCAGCGTCTGGGCAAAGGCCGCCTCCACCAGCTCCTGCAGCGGGCCGGTGATGCGCCCGACCTCGACGTGATACCCCTGGCCGCGCAGCCACTGCCGGGCCCGCTCCAGGACGTACCCGGAGCAGACCTGCACCGTTTCCTTTTTCGCCACGCCCAACCGCTCCACCAGTTCGCGGACGGCCGCGACGACGGCGTCGAGATAGGCTTTGCGGCGAAAGGCCGCGCCGCGAAAACAGGCCATCGGCAGCTCGACGCAGGCAAACTCCCCGGTCTCGGTGCGGTAGGCCCCGATGACGGTGGAGCCGACCAGGGAGCCCCACCCGGCATCGTCGATCTGGACGGTCATCGCGCGCCTCGCAACGTTACCTCCCGCGGAGCCTCCAAAAATCGGCCGCTTCGCGGCCAGGGGGGGGGGGGGGGGGGGGGGGGGGGGGGGGGGGGGGGGGGGGGGGGGGGGG
>CAZTIG010000107.1:0-6283 GCA_964613665.1 uncultured Chloroflexia bacterium | reverse complement strand
GCGGCTCCGCTCAGGGACCGCTTGCCTGCCCATCCACAAACATGCATCCCCGGCCTGCCGGCACGGCGATGCCGAGGTCGCCGCGGTGCAGCACGAATGGCAACTGCCCGGCCGGCGCGAAGCGCGGCACAGCCGCACCATTGCTGCGCCCACTGAATGTGCGGTATCGTACCGCTGCCAGAGCCGGGCACTTGCCGGTCGAGGGCGGCGACCTTGCCATGGCCGTGGGCCGGCCGGACCAGATTGGACGGTCCCCCGGCCTTGTGGTATAATGGGCCTACCTGCCATGCAGGCTCCTATCCCCAAGAACAGAAGGAGGTGTCCATGATCACCAAGCACGAGCTGGACATGCTCAGCAACTATCCGCCCGCCGAGAGCCCCGTGATCAGTTTCTACCTGTCGATCGATCGACGGGAGCGCGACGAAAAGACCCCCTTTACCGAGCTGAAGAACCTGCTCAAGGCCGGCCAGGACGAGGCCTACCGCTGGCCCGAGGAGTACCGCGTCCCGCTGGCACTGCACCTGGCGCGCATCGAGGAAACGGCCGAGGAAGAGCGCGGCGGCAAGTCGCGTGGGCTGGCCATCTTCGCCGGGGAGAACCTGTGGCAGGTCTACCGCCTGCCGGTGCAGCCGGGCAACCATATCGCCATCACCCGCACACCCTACCTCAAGCCCCTAATCCTGCTCTTCCGCCGCCGGCCGCGCTATTGCACCGTGCTGGTCGACAAGGAGCGCGCCCGCCTCTTTCTCATTCAGATGGGCGAGATCAAGGACTATTCCGTGGTGTTGGACGAGGTGCCCAAGCACCACGAGCAGGGCGGCTGGGCGCAGGCCCGCCTGCAGCGGCGCCACGAGGACTATGTCATGCACCACCTGAAGCGCTCCGCCGAGCTGACTTTCGAGTTCTTCCAGCGCGAGGGGTTCGATTACCTGCTGATCGGCGGGACCGATGAGTTGACCAGCGCCTTCTACGATCGGCTGCACACCTATCTGCAGGAGCGCGTGGTCGGCTACCTGCCGATCGCCACCGTGGCCGGTGCCAGCGAGGTTCTCGATCAGACGCTGCGGACCATGGAGGCGGTGGAGGCCCGCCTGGGCGAGAGCCTGACCGGTCGCCTGAAGGAAGAGGTCGGATCGGGCAAGCTGGGAGTGGCCGGCCTGACGGCTACGCTGCGGGCGCTCAACAACCGCAAGGCAGCCGAGCTGGTAGTGGAGGAAGGATACCACACCCCGGGTGGGCGCTGCGCGCAGTGCGGCAGCCTGAGCGTGCGCTCCACGGGCCGCTGCCGCTACTGCCACGGAACGATCGAGCGCGTCGAGAACCTGGTGGACGAGGCGGTGGAGCTGGCCTTTGCGCAGAACGCCCAGGTGCACTTTGTCGCCCCCAACCAGGCGCTGTGGGATATGGGGCGCATCGGGGCGCTCCTGCGGTACATGTGAGGCTGACGATGTCCGAGCTGAGCGAGCTCTACCAGCGCAACATCAATGTGACCGTCGAAAAGGCCGATTCCAACCACGTCCTGGTGCAGGCCTCCCTCCTGGACCTGGACCACAGCATCCGCTTCAGCATGAAGGTGCACAGCACGACCAAGGTGATTGTCGAGGCCGGCGCACAGATGATCCGCGTGCCCTTCCAGAAGTGCCGGGAGACGCTTTCGCTGACGGAGGGAATCGCCGGCCTGGTCATCGGGCGGGGTATCAACAAGAAGCTGGCCGAGGCGCTGGGGCACAACATCGGCTGCATGCACCTGGTGGAGTTGGGGATGACCGCAGCACGCATGGCTGCGGCGGTGCTGGTGGAGGCCGAGCGCGGCATTGCCGACCGCGAGCACTTTGAGCGCCTCAGCGAAGAGGAGCGCATCGCCATCGGCATGCCGTTCCTGAGGAACACCTGCCTGGTCTTCCGGGTGGAGGAGTGACAGGCGATCTCTACTGCTCGCCCCGCACCTCGGCTTCCAGCCGGGCGAAGAACGCCACCATAAAGTCGTGCCGTCCGCGGGCCAACGCCCGGGCCGTCGCCGTGTGCAGGGAGCCGGCCAACAGGGAGAGCTTGACGGCGAACTCGATGGCCGGGCTGTGCGTCGCCGGGTCCACCGGTTGGGTGGCCCGGGCACCCGCGGGCACCTCGCTCCACAGCCGCTGACCTGTGCGCCCGGCATAGGCAAAGGCCCGCCCGATGCCGATGGCGCCGATGGCGTCGAGCTTGTCCGCATCGTACAGCACCTTCTCCTCGACCGTCTGCGGTTCGGCATCGTTGCGGAAGCGGTGCGCCGCGATGATGCCCGCCACCGCCGCCGCCTCGGCCGCGCGGTAGCCCCATTGCCGCACGATCTCCTGGGCCCGCGCGGCCCCGGCCCGGGCGTGGTCCACGCCGCTCCGCACCTCTTCGGCCCGCGCGATGTCGTGCAGCAGGGTGGCGACTTCCAGCAGGCGCATGTCGGCCCCCTCCGCCGGCCCGATGCGCCGGACCAGCGTCAGGACGCGCAGCACGTGGTCAAAGTCGTGGGCGGCATCGGCCCCCTCGTACAGGGCCCGCGCCTGGGCGATCAGGTCCACCGAACCTCCTCTCGCTGGGACGCCAGGGACATCAGCACAAGCCGGGGTACCACAGCCGCTCGGCGCACGCACCGGGCACGATGGAGCGGGCGTAGCGATCGAGCGCCTGTTCCAGAGAGACCCCCTCGTGTGCCAGGGCAACGTACTGCGAAGCATAGCAGCGCACCGCCGCCAGCTTGGCCGGCCAATGCGAGGTGACATCCACCGCGTGGGGAGTCAGCGGCCGGCCGAGCGCGGCCAGGCGCGCCGCCGGCCCCTCCTCCCAGGCAGCGTAGGGCAGGTCCTCGTAAAAGGCCACGGGCCGGCCGGCCAGGGCCAGGCCCCAGCCGACGCGGCAGAGCAGCTGATGGTCGACGTGCTGCCCGACGGCGAGCGGAAAGAGCAGCAGCCCACCGGGCAGGGCCGCGCAGCGCGCCCGCAGTTCCTCCTCCAGGGGCTCCTCGGCAGCAGGGGCCCCAAAGAGGCGCTCCCTGGAATCGTACGCCGGATGGCGGTAGATGGCGTCCAGGTAGTCCCACCATATCCCCGCACAGCGCAGCGCTTCCAGGGCACAGGCATCCTCCCGGCGGCGCTGGGCCATGGGGTCGGCCGGGTCGCCCCACTCGCCGTGCACGGCCCGGGCCAGGGGGGTGAGCTCTTGGGCAGGGGGCGCGGGCCCGGCCATGACCGTGACCACCAGGCCCGGCCGACCCTGGGCAGCCTCCATCGCCAGCAGGCCGCCGCAGGAAAGGGCGGCGTCGTCCGAATGCGGGGAGATGCAGGTGAGCATGTCAGAGGATCCGCATGGGGTCTTCGAAGAACTGCAGCGTGTGCAGCGCCTCGTCCGCTGCCTCGCGGATGTCTTCCTCCTCGCTCTGCAGGCAGCGTTCCAGGAGGCGGCGGGCGCGGGCACCGCCGATCTCGCCCAGGGCCCAGATGGCCGCCCCAGCGACCTCGTGGTCGTCGTCGTCCAGGAGCGGCATCAGCTGCTCGAGCAGCTCGGGGTCGGCCATCTCGCCGCAGGCGCAGGCGGCCTCGTAGCGCATCTCGGCGTCGCCGCTGGCCAACTCCCGCTCGATGAACGGCCGCCAGCGTTGGGCCATGTTGTGGCCCATCGCGTGGATCGCGCTGACGCGCATCTCCCGCTGCGGTGCGGCATAGGCTTGCTGAATGGCCTCCTCGACCTCGGGCAGCGCGCACATGAACGAAACGGTCTCGAGCGCCCGGCGGCGCACCTCCAAGGGAGCGGCGGCGTCGCCGTAGGTCTCTAGTAGCAGACGCAGGACACGCTGGCGATAGTTCGACAGCAGATCCGTCGTCTCGATCAGGTAGACAAAGCGCCCCAGGGCCAGGATGGCCTGGCTGCGGACAAGGGAAGAAGGGTCCCCCGCAGCCAGGCCCAACAGGGTCTCCAGCAGGTCGAAGCTCTCGTCGTCGCCGAGGCCCTCGATGGCGACCAGGCGGACAGTCTCGTCCGGATCGGCCAGGGCGACCATGAGGACGTCGCGAAAATACAGGTCGGGGTTGTCCTCGGAGAGCTGCGCCATGGCCCGCACGATCTGCCGACGCCGCTCCGGCAGGGCCGCCGGCCAGGACGCGGACCAGGCGCGCAGCTCATCGGCGCTGGGGTTCGACAGGCCCTGCAGCTGACTGTACGAGAGCGGCCGGTCTTCCTCCAGGACCTGACGCAGTATCTCCTGGAACACCGGCCGTTGCCTCGGCACCATGGGCTCCCCCTCAGGCGCCTTCCTCGCCTGGCGTGTAGATGTAGACGTCCTCCTCGTCGGCAGGGGCAAAGACGTCGGTCTCTGCCAGGACCCGCTGCAGGAAGGCCATGCTAAAAGGCCGCTCCACGTTGACGACGGCAAAGAGGTCTGCCAGCGCCGCCTGGTAGTGCTTGCCCTTTTTCTTGCTGATCTTGGTAAAGGCGTAGGCGACTACGTCGGCCGGCCGCTTCCGCGCCGTCGCCGGCAGGGGCGTGGCGTTGCGCAGGCTGGCGTAGCGCTCCTCGCTCAGCAGCAGGCTCTCCTCCGTCTCGCAGTAGAAGGTCGTCTCCTCGAAGATGTAGCGGTTCTTGCGCTCGTCAAAGGTCAGCAGTCGCCGCTCCTGGGCATCGGTGGCGATGTACTGGAGGACAAAGACGTTGGGTTCGTCGGTGCGGGCGATGACGATCATCGCGCCGGGGACGAGGCTGTTGGCGAAGAACTCTTCCAGTCCCCAGAGCCAGCCGCCGCGGTTGCCCACCGGATAGCGCAACTCCACCGCATAGGCCTCATAGTGCTGCGGTATCTCGAAGCGCAGGTAGGCCGAGCGCTGTCCCTCCAGAAAGGCCGGAGGAAAAAAGGCCTGCGCCGTGGCATCGTAGGGCAGCACGCCGTGGTGGTACTCGTAAAAGGTGAGAAAGTGCTCCAGCTGCTTGGGCGGCTCGACGGGTTCCTGCTCCTCGGTCAGGAACGAATAGTCCTGGCCGATGTCCGTGGCCTTCAGGAAACGGGAGCCGATCGCCGGCAGGCCCTTGACCGCCCAGAGGTTGCTCCCGGCGACGCCAACGTACTCGAACTCCTTCTTCTCGCGCAGCAGGCGCGCGTTGAGCGAGAAGGCCCAACGCTCGTAGTCGGGATCGCGGGGGGTCTTGAAGAGGAGATCTCCCAGGATCATCTCGTCGCTGAGAGGGGCTTCCTCCTCGAGGATGTAGCGGCGCACCTCGTTGAGGCGGCCCTTGCTAAAGTGCTCGAGCTCGTCCTCGTGGTACCAGGCGTCGCCGAAGGAGACCAGGCGAAAGTCGCGCTCCAGGGCCTCCTTGAGCACGCGGCCGATGGCTTCGCCGCTGTTGGCCAGGATTGCGGCCGGCTCGTCGCGAAAGTCGATCGCGCTGCCGTCCGGCAGGACCAGGCGGGTAACCGGCGCAGCCTTGCGTACGACCGCGCCGATGGCCACCTCCTCCACCGTAGGCATGCCCAGCGTGGGGGTCGGCACCACCGCAGCCGGCCGCGACGGCTGAATCTGGCGGATGGCCGCGCGCACCCAGAAGGGAGACATCGGCGGCCGCCGCACGGCTCGCCGGCGGGGTCTCTGCGTGGCGTTCTGCGGGGGCGCATGCAGGTAGCGCGGCGGCAGGGTCGAGGCAGCCGCCTCGCTGATGGGCTGGCCTCGCCGCGTGGTGGCATAGATGACCTCGCCCTCGCGCTCCTCGCGGGCAAAGATGTGGTCGTTCTTGCCCAGGGCAGCGTCGATCGACTGAGCCAGGTCGTCGGGCTCCTTGCGCGAGAGCTTGTGCTCGACAAAGTAGTCGGTAAGGCTGCGCAGGCTCAGGCGGATGGGGGCATCGAGCGCGTACATGGCCCCCTGCTGCTGCATCAACTGGAACACGCGCTCGACGAGGGCGCGCTCCTCCTTACGGCCACGGAACTCTACCTGTGCTTCCATCAGCGGGGTTACTCCTTGGGCATTCCCAGCGGTGTGCGGCTCACACCGACCCTTCCTGCTCCAGAACCTTGCTGCGCAGGATGGTGATGTACTGATAGGTCAGCTCTTCGAGGGTCTGAGGCCGGCCGGCCTCGCGCAGCCAGCGCAGCAGCTCCTCGAAGCCGGTCTCTCCCAGGCGGATCTTGTCTGCATCCACGGCATTCCTCCGGATGTGCGCAATTTGCCGTCATTGTACTACAACAACGCCCCTTTGGCAAACGCATTCCCGTTGGTGATTACCCAAAACTCGGATCCTGAAGAAATGGCTCACCCGCAATCGGGT
>CAZTIG010000106.1:0-6300 GCA_964613665.1 uncultured Chloroflexia bacterium | reverse complement strand
ATGTGGACCACCTTGGCCGAAAACTGCTGGACCAATTCCGGGCGAAAGTTGACACGCCTGGCGGAGGGTACGGAGTGCCGGCGAGCGGCCTTGGTGCGGAACGGGTGGCTGCGCTCTTCGGCGATGTATGGGGAGATCTTTCGCATGCTTCAGGAACAGGGCCTGCTGGATATCGTGGTTGCCCGACTGGGGCCCGGCCGGCCCAGCTACTTGCTCAACCTGACCGGAAAAGGTGGTGAGCTGGCTGCGCAGAAGGGCCTTGTGCCGCGGGGAGGATTGGCCACGTTGCTGGCTCGTTACCATTCCCCTGAGGATGTTCTCCTGGTTTTGGAGGGCCGTGACCTCCTGACCTCCTGGGGGTACGATGTGGCCCTGGGATTGAGCCCATTGCGCACGCCGCAGGGTCAGGAATATCTACCGGACCTGATTGCCAGCAGGAGTACAGGCGATGCCGGCGGATACGAGGTGACATATGTGGAGGTTAAAAGCCACTCGGGGGTATCTCGGGGTGACACCCACCGACGAATGCGCGCGATGAGATGGGAAGTCTCGCTCGCCGCTAACAAGGGCAGACTCTACTTCGTGCTGCTTGATCCACGCAGGGAATGCCAGATCGGGGAGGATGTTCATGAGTGGCAGCAAGCGGCAAGGGTTGATGTCCGCCTGCTCACGACGAATGTACGCCAGCCTGGATCAAGGTGGCAGGAGTGGTAGGTGCGCTCGTGGAAAGTGCTGACCCCACGGGTGATTCTTGGCCGACATTGGTTATTGCGCCTTCTATCAAGCGGATTTGCTCTACGAACGCCGCGGTGCCTTCGCTTAGATCTTGTCCGACGTTGATTCCTACGATGTAGAGTGATACTGGGTCTCCGCCACCGGGGCGCAGGCCAAAGTCGCGAAGGGGACCTAGCATCGAAGGCGTGCCGTCTGTTACTGGATAGACCAGAACCGCGGCAGGGACATGGAGATCCCGGTGGGTAGCATAGGCAATGGTCTGAAAGACCTCACTGTTTCGCAGCCTACCCCCGCTAAACACGAACGCATCCCTGTCCGGCACCTCCTCCCAAACCTCGTGGTACTTGCACTCGACAATGCATCGTGGCCGGCCGGCCTCGTCGCGGATGAGGCCGTCCAATGTGATGGACTTGCGCCAGTTTTGCTCCCCTATGCTGTAGTGACGCTCCAGTTGGCTCTTGTCGGCCACGAAGCGCGGGCCCAGGTGCCGCCGCAACACGCCGCGCACGAAGCGCTCAAAGAGGTCATTCATGTCCAGACGGAACTCGCGGAACTCGGCCTCGCCAGCTACGTTCTCGAACTGCAGTTGCTCGATGAGAAAGCGACATAGGGTGTGAATGGGTCGGTAGACAGCGTGTAGGCCGGTGTAGTGAACCCGCGAAAAGTCGCTCAGGTGGATGGGCATCAGCGTGATCCCGCCCAGAGACTGCCAGCGGGCCATGATCCGGGGGAGCAATACTCGCCGCTGCTCTGGCGAGAAGGCCGCCGCGGCGCGGGCGCACAGGTGTAACGTCCAGAGCAGGATGCGGTTAGAGAGAGTGTCCCGGCTAAGCTCGCTGAACTGGCACGGTACGATGTAGTCACGCAGGCGCGGCAGGCTGCGACCCACGTACTCCTGGGTCAGGATCTTGCCCCGCACACGGCTGTTGAGCGACTCGCGGCGCAGGACATAGTCGCGTCGCAGGTGCCGCCGGATGAACTCCTCCAGCCGGAAGAGGAAGAACAGTATAACCAGGCCCGTTACATTGCCGGCCAGTTGCGCCAGGGCAATGGGGTCGTCCAGCCGCAGCGGCTCAGTCATCTGGTCAGGCCGGTAGGCGTAGTCAAACATCGTGAGAAAGTTGGCGTTGGTTACCTTGGGGGCTATGTGGACGGTGAACGCCCCACCTTCACACTCCACGCATGCAGCACCGACGATGGGGCCGGCCTTGAGTCGCACGACCGGTTGGACGCCAAACCCGTCAAGGGCCAGCGTGAGGCCCAGCCGCTTTCGCACCTCACTAGCAGCCTGCAGCGCCCGGCATTGACGCTCGTCCAGCGGGTCCGAACTGCCATACTCTACCAGCTGAATTGGCCCCAGCGGCTTCTGCACCAGGGTTTCATTCGACTCCAAGCCAGACACGGGCTTTTTGCTCCAAGGCAAAGGGATCTATTTTGATCACCTTGATTGTACCGTCCAGGTCAAGCTCCGGAGGGACCGTAAGGATGCCCTCTTTGTGGTATTCCACGAGTAGCGGCGCCAACTCAAAAGCCACCTTTGTCGCTAGTTCCGCAGCGCCGCGGGCCATGAAGTACGAGTGCCCCACAGCCAGGTCCTCGGCCACGTACCCCGCCCCGATGTCGGTGAAGAGTGCCTGCACCTGGTCGTACAACTCCAATGCCCGCTCTCGTAGGGCAGCGTCGGTGTAGTGACCAGCAACCACCTCACGCTCGGGTGGCAGGTGAACGAAGGAGAACCGCCGGCGGATCGCATAGTCCACCAGCGCAATCGCCCGGTCAGCCGTGTTCATCGTGCCGATCAAGTAAAAGTTGCCCGGTATCTTCAACCCCGGCCGGCCGCCCACGGCGTAGGGGGTGATGACGGTTTCGTCCCGGTACTCCAGAGCATAGATCAGTTCGCCCAGCACCTTAGCCAGGTCGCCGCGGTTGATCTCATCCACGATCAGGACTACCGGCACGGTGGGCCCCAGATGCCCGGCCAACTCGGCCAACAGCCCCAACAGGCGATTGACCGGGCGGAAGGAGAGGGCGCCACTCTCGGCCTCGGCTTCCGCCTGGATGCCCCGCACAAAGTCCTCGTAGGCGTATGAGGGGTGGAACTGGACAATATCCCAGACGCCATGCGGCGCCGGGCCGGCAACGATCTCGTGAGCCAGTCCTGGCAGATCGTCGCGCAGCGCCGGTCGCTGGCGCAGGAGTTGCCCCAGCTGGTGTTGGTTACGCGCCCCTGCATCGTCTGGATCGAGGTTCAACATCCGCGACACCAATCGCCGCGCCTGGTAGGTCTTGCCCACTCCGGGAGGGCCGGCCAGGATGACCTGGCCCTTGGTGCGGAGAAGACTCTCCAGGTTGGCCAAGTTCGCACCGGCTACAGGCTGCTCTTGCCACAGGGCGCGCTCAATTCTGCGGGCGATCTCGCCAATCTCGTGTTGCTGGGCCGGGTCCAGCCCGCCCGCGTTCAGGAGTCTGCGATGGGCACCGGCCTCAGCCTCGAGTATCTGGCGGGCCAACAGTGTCGGAATATAAGTCCCTTTCAGGGCCATGCGGTTCGATGGCTGAGCATAATCCTGGAGAGGAATCTGCACCTGGGGTGAGAACCAGCTCGACTTTTCAGGGACTCCATGGACAATGCGGCCTTTGGGTCGGTCAGGGTCTGGTTCGATCCGCTCTGGCGTGTAAAAGCCGCTGAAGTAAAAGTCGCCGTCCTCACCTGGACCGAGCTTGCGCGTCACAAAGAGGATGAAAGGAGGACGCCGACTCAACGTAGGGGCGCTGTTCGGCCAACGCGGCCAGCGCCAGGTGAGGAACAACTGGCTCTCTGTGCAGCGGCCAGGCGCATCCGGGTTTCCGCAGACGGTTGGCTTACGGGCATTGATGAGTTCGGGATGGCCACGTTCCTCCCAGATGTAGAAGCGGTTGTCCAGGCAGGACTGATTGGCCAACGGGTCCCGACACGCCCCACGCCACTGGTTGTCGTGCCAAACAATTTCGACGATCAGGCTATCTTCTTCGGAGGCTACCGGCATCTGGGGGGTGTTTGCAGTATCCTGGCTCATCCGGCCACCTCCTTCTCCAGCCAGGTACGGACCTGTGCCAGTAGCTGAGACTGGCTTCCGCGAGCGAGGTCTATCTCAAGCCCGTCGATGTTTAGGGCGAGGTGCTCCAGCAGTCCCTCTCGTTGGTACTCACGGAGCAGAGGCACGACATCGTACACAAACTTGAACGCCAGCGCTTCGTAGCTGTCGGTCATGAAATAGGTGTGGCCAACCGCCAGATCGCGCGGGTCGTAGCCGGTCTGTAGCTCCCGGAACAGGCCAGCCACGGCGTCAAAGAGCGCAAGCGCGGGCAGGCTCAACGCCGGCTGCCCGTCATAGTACTGAGCAAGCACCTCGCGGTCCGCCCGCAAGGTGATGAAGTAGAAGCGCCGGCGAATCGCATAGTCCACCAGCGCGATGGAACGGTCGGCCGTGTTCATTGTACCGATGAGATAGAGGTTGGGCGGCAAAGAGATGTCCAGCCGGCTCTGGACCTCGTAGGGCGTGAGCACGCTCTCCTCACGATATTCCAGGGCATAGATCAGCTCTCCCAGCACCTTGGACAGGTCGCCACGGTTGATCTCGTCCAGGATCAGCACCACCGGCAAGCTGTTAGCCGCCAACAGCGCGGCGGTCTCGGCCAGCAACCCCAAGATGCGGTTGACGGCGCGAAAGGCGACCCGCCCCTCCTGGGGCTCGACCCGCAGCCCGCGCACAAAGTCCTCGTAGGTGTAGGAAGGGTGGAGCTGAACAATGTCCCATAGCCCGTGACCGGTCTCGCGCACCTTTCTCGCCAGACGCTGTGGATCGTCGGCTACCGCTGGGTCTTGGTCGAGCAGCGTTGCCAATTGATAGGGGCGCAGGGCTTCACGGGTGGATGCAGCATCGTCGCGGAGGAGGCGAAGCATCTCCGCCGTGGCGAGGAGCGCATTGTGAGTCTTGCCCGTGCCTGGTGCGCCTTGCAGAACAACCTGGGGTCGGCTGCGCAGCAGGGCCACAACCCCAGATTCAGCTACTGGGAGCGTGGCAGTTTCTGTGGATGGCAGGCCCTGAGAAAGCAACTGGGCTCTCTTCTCCCGATCGAACAAGGCTTCGGCAATGGCCGGGACGTGATGCTGCCGGTGCAGTGAGCGGCTTCCAGCGCGCAGCTTCTGCGCGGCATGGTCCAGAGCGGCCTCGTAAGACTGACGGAGCGCCCCCTTGAGCGGGCGAACCATCTCCATCGGCAACCCATACCCCACGACGGGAGCGATGTCTTTGAAGCGATGCTCGACATACTTCTCGTCCAGATCTACCTGGTCGGGCAGCAGCGGGATACGGACCCGCTCTGCGCCGCCCCCAGGCTCACGGAAGCCCATGAGCAGACACTCGTCAAAGTTCATGTGCAGCGTGCGGCCATAGCGGTGAGTCAGAGTGTAGGCAAAGCGGGGGTCCGCGGCATCCTGCCCTCCTAGCCGCCGGGCAGCCTCTTCCATGAAATCAAACGCCCACTCGGCTTCCTGGCGGCTGTAAAAGATCTCGTTGAACGGTGCCGCCAGCCGTGGGTACCCGTTACGGGGATAGCAGAGCCAGGCTACGGAATGGATGTCCACCATGTCCTGGGGACCATATTCATGCAGTGCCTCCCTTACATCGGCCGCGAGTTCCAGCACGCGGCTATAGTCAACTGGTGTCGGACCGGCGGGCAGGCCCCCCCGGCCGGCGAATTCCAGGAACCACTTCATCGAACTGGGCTTGACGAAAATATCTGTATCTGGATGGCAAAGAAAAAGGAAGTAGGTGGGGAAGGTCCAGTAGTTTCGGAGTCCGTGGGACTCCAAGTAGCCCGCGTAGCGCCCCAGTCGTTCAGGGGAAGGCCCAGGGCCGTAGATCAGATCCAGAACCGCCTGACAGAAGGAGGGCCTGTCCAGGCTGGGGTGGTAGAGAGTCTGGAGATCTCCTTCCGCTGGTACTCTGAGCCAAAGCAGGTTGTTGTCTTTCCCGAGGCGATCCAAGCGGGAGATCACCGTGTCATAATCGGTAGCTGCGATCAGCCGGCGTAGTTCCACCTCGCTCAACTGCTCGCCCGCCTTGCGGATGCTACGCCGTTTGTACTCCACTTCCCCTTTCTGGTATCGAGGGTCCGCAAAGCCAGTCCAGTGCGGGAAGCACTGGCGGACCAGGTTGAGAATCTCGTAGACTTTACGGTGATCAAGTGTCATGGCGCGTTTCCTCGCAGGTTTCTCTGCCTGTGGCTGGCGGGCGGCTGCTGCATTGAATTATACCATATGTACCGGGGAATATGCCAATCGCCCGCGGGCCCATCCGCCCCACCTTCCAGCGGGTTGTCCGCAGGCGGCCCGATATAGATCATGGGGGCCGCGGTTCGCTTTCCTATTCTGCCCGGTTTGTCGCGTAGGCACCCCTATCCCACGGCCCCAGGACGTCGTCAATGTGACGGAAATGCGGCATAAAGTAGCCATATCTGAATTCTAGTGTTGGTGATTACCCAAAACTCGGATCCTGAAGAAATGGCTCACCCGCAATCGGG
>CAZTIG010000105.1:0-7785 GCA_964613665.1 uncultured Chloroflexia bacterium | reverse complement strand
CCCCGCGGCGCCGACGGCGCCGGCCCCCCGTGCGGCGCGGCCCCTCACGGTCGGCCGGGCCTTCCTGGCCATGTTCGGTATCCTGGCCGGCTGGAACGTCCTGGCCGCATGGCTGGGCATCATCACCGGGCTCTGGACGGTCTACAGCCGCGGCTGGCCGATCGAGATGCTGCTGGTAGCGCTGGGGCTGGGCCTGATCATGTACGCTGCCGCTGCGCCCGGCATGCTGATCCCGGTCGGCATCGTCCTGGGCAACGGCCTGCTCATGTCGTACTATGCCCTGACGGGCCTGTGGCACCAGTGGATCTACCTGTGGCCCCTGGAACCGCTGCTGGTCGCCGGGGCGATTGTCTGGACGGTGCGCCTCGTACGCCAGGGGCAGGCGGCCCGACCGGCGGCCCGCGCCCTGGGCCAGCGGGCGGTCTGGCTCGCTGCAGGGGCCAGCGCCTTCGTGGCCGTTGTCTCCCTGCTGTTGGGAATCTGGATACGCTGAATCGGAGGAGAAGATGAGCAAGCAGGCCAGTATCGTTCTCGGAAGTGTCCTGATTGTGTGTGGGCTGGCAGCGCTGCTGCTGACCCTCATAGCGCCGCTGTTCGGGTGGGACTGGCAGCTCTCCATGTGGGACCTGTGGCCGCTGATCGTCATCGGTGCCGGACTGCTCTTTGTCCTGCCACCGCTCTTTGTCCGCGGCAAGCGCGGCCTGGGCGGCCTCTTTTTGCCCGGTATCCCCATCCTGACCACCGGATCGATCCTGCTCTTTTGCAGCGTCACCGGCCTGTGGGGGGCATGGGCATACCTCTGGCCGCTGGAGGTGCTGAGTGTAGCGCTGGCCTTTTTCCTGGCAGCCCTGTACATCCGGGCCATCGGGCTCATCGTCCCGGCGATCATCATCGCCGCCAACGGCCTGCTGCTGCAGTTCTGCGCGATCACCGGGTGGTGGGAGATCTGGGCCGTGCTGTGGCCCATCGAGCCGCTGGCGGTGGGGCTGGCACTCCTGGCTCTGTGGGCGCGGTACCGCTCGCGCGGCCTCTTCCTGGCAGCATGCATCCTGGGCGGCTTTGCCGCCTCCATGCTGCTGATGATGACGGCCATCTTCTCCACCTGGTCGCCGCTGGGCATGGTCGGGCCGGTGGTGCTCGTGGTGGTGGGTGCCCTGCTGCTGCTGGCCGGGCTGGTCCAGCGCCGGCCGGCCGACACGCCAACGTAGCGGTGGCCCCCAGCCACTCAGCCGTCGCACAAGTAGGGGTACGTCATGCCGTACCCCTACTTGTGTTATTTGCCCACCCCCGCTATAATACCGCCAGGGCACAGCCGGCCGCCTCCCGCGCCGGCCTGGCCTTCAGAGGAACTGCCATGAAACGAATCTGCCCTGCGCTCGCCACCGCCGCGCTCTTCCTCCTGCTGTCCCTGGGCCCCGGGGCGTGCAGCGGCCCGCAGACCCCTGGCGCGGCCGGCACCCCGGCGCCCGGGTATCTGCCCAACGTGCCCAGGGCCGAGAACCCCGCCCTGGTGCAGCCGTCCGACATGCACTACCTCGGCGCCTTCCGCCTGCCGGCGGGCGACGCGCGGCCGCAGACCTTTGCCTACGGCGGCAACGCGATGACCTTCCACCCGGCCGGCGACCCGGCCGGCCCGGCCGACGGCTTTCCCGGGTCGCTCTTCATCATGGGACACGACCGCCTGGCCTACGGCGAACTGCCCGACGGCAACCAGGTGGCCGAGGTCACCATTCCCGTCCCCATCCAGGCCGCCGACGTGGGCAGCCTGAACCAGGCCGAGTTCCTGCAGGGCTTTCACGACGTCGCCGCCGGCTTCTTCGCCGGGCTGGACGAGATCCCGCGCGTTGGGATGCAGTACCTGGACAGGCCCGAGACCGAGCCCAGGATCCACCTGGCCTGGGGCCAGCACCTACAGCCCGAGCCACCCGTGGCCTCCCACGCATGGTTCGACCCCGACCTGGCTGCGCCCCAGATGCAGGGCCCCTGGTTCGTCGGCCAGCAGTCACTGTACAGCGTCAACGGCTATATGCTGGAGATCCCCGCCGACTGGGCAGAGGCCCACACGGGCGGCCGGCCCCTGGGGACAGGGCGCTTTCGCGACGGCGGCTGGTCCGGTATGGGGCCGGCACTCTTGGCCTACCGCCCGTGGGTGGACGAAGCCGGCACGCCGGCGCCTCCGGGTACCTATCTGGATGAGACGGTGCTGCTGCTCTACGCAAGCTCCCTCGACACCCCCGACATCGAGCGCTGCCTGGCCGGCTATCAGCACCCCGACGAGTGGGAGGGCGGCGCCTGGATCACCACCGCCGCGGGCCGCTCGGCCGTGCTCTTTGCCGGCACCAAGAGCACTGGTGCCAGGTACTGGTACGGCTATGTCAACCCGGCCGGCCCCGACATCCCCTGCGTAGAGGAGGAGATGGCCGGCGAGTTCACCGTCTGCCGGCTGGCCGACGGCACGCCCTGTCCTCCCGAGGACCTGCACGAGTGCGCCGGCCACAACGACTACCGCGGCTGGTGGAGCACCCGCTTCGACGCGCAATTCATGCTCTACGATCCGGCCGACCTGGCCCGCGTCGCTGCGGGGGAGATACCCTCCTGGGAGCCGCAGCCCTATGCCACGCTCGACATCGACGAGCACCTCTTCCTCAACCCCGCCGGGGTGGAGCCGGACATGCTGGGCAGCGGCGCGCAGCGCCGCTTCCGGATCGGCGACGTCACCTTCGACCGCGGCAGCGGCCTGCTGTACGTCCTGGAGCTCTTTGCCGACGAGGCCAGGCCCGTGGTGCACGTCTGGAGGATCCCGTAGATGGAGCCGGGCACGATGGCACGCCGACCAGGTCTGTCCGCCGCCGAGGCCGCCGCCCGCCGGGCCCGCGGCCAGGGCAACGACATCCGCCCCGTCACCAGCCGTTCCTACCTGCAGATCCTGGTTCAGAACGTCTTTAACTTTATCAACACCGTCATGCTGGCCATCGGCCTGGTGCTCATCGTGCTCGGGCGGGCCGGCGACGCCGCAGTCACCGCCGGCCTGGTGCTCATGAACGTCCTCGTCAGCGTCTACCAGGAGGTCCGCGCCAAGCGCAAGCTGGATCGGATCGCCCTGCTGACGCGCCCCACCGCCACCGTCATTCGCGACGGCCAGGAGCAGACCGTCGACCCCGGCGAGGTCGTCCTGGGCGACCTGCTGCGCGTCGCACCGGGCGATGCCATCGTCGTCGACGGGCAGCTCGTGGAGGGAACGCTGGAAGTCGACGAGGCCCTCCTCACCGGCGAGTCCGACCTCGTCGCCAAGGGGACCGGCGACGCGGTGCACTCGGGCACCTTTTGCGCCGGCGGCGGCGGCCTCTACGAAGCCCAGCGGGTGGGCGCCGAGAGCAACGTCTACAAGCTGACCAGCCAGGCGCGGGTCTTTCGCCGGGTCAAGACGCCCCTGCAGCGCGACATCGACCGCATCATCCGCATCCTGGTCGTGCTGGTGGCGGCGCTGGGCATTCTGCTGGCCGTCTCCTTCGCCCTGCACGGCGTCACCCTGGTGGACAGTGTGCGCGACGCCGCGGTCATCGTCGGGCTGGTGCCGCAGGGACTGTACCTGATGACCACGGTTTCCTACGCCATGGGGGCGGTGCGCGTGGCCGGGCGGGGCGCCCTGATCCAGCAGGCCAACGCGGTAGAGTCCACCAGCAACGTCGACGTGCTCTGCCTGGACAAGACGGGCACCCTGACCGCCAACCGCATCCGCCTGGAGGCGGTGTGCGCCGTGCCCGGCGCGGACGACATGGGCGAGGACGTGCTGCGCCGCCTGCTGGGCGACTATGCCGCCAGCACGCCGGCCGCCAACCGCACCGTGGAGGCGCTGCGCGAGGCCTGCCCGGGCCAGGCCCGCCCGCTGCGCGAGGAGGTGCCCTTTTCCTCGGAGCGCAAGTGGAGCGCCCTGGCCTTTGCCGACGGCCCGGGCTACGTCCTGGGCGCGCCGGAGGTCCTGGAGCCGGCCCTGCGAACGCCGGCCGGCCTGGCCTCCCAGATCGACGGCTGGGTCGGGCGCGGCCTGCGCGTGCTGCTGCTGGCGCGCTGCGCCGACGGGGCGGCGCTCCACGACGCCCAGGGCCGGCCCGTGCTGCCCGCCGGCCTGCAGCCGCTGGGGCTCGTGGCCCTGAGCGACGAGCTGCGGCCGGAGGCCCGGGAGACGCTGCTCCGCTTCGCCGAGCTGGGCGTCCGCCTGAAGATCATCTCCGGCGACGACCCGCGCACCGTCGCCGCCGTGGCCCGCCAGGCCGGCATGGCCGACCTGCGCCTGGTCTGGGGCGCGGAGCTGGCGGAGATGGAAGAGGCCCGCTTCGCCGAGGTCGCCGAGGAGGCCACCATCTTTGGCCGCACCACGCCGCAGCAGAAGGAGCGCCTGGTGCAGGCCCTGGCCGACCGCGGCCACCACGTGGCCATGATCGGCGACGGGGTCAACGACGTCCTCTCGCTGAAACAGGCCCACCTGGGCATCGCCATGCAGAGCGGCACGGCCGCCGCCCGCGGCGTGGCCGACATGATCCTGCTGGGGGACTCGTTCGGCGTGCTGCCGGTGGCCCTGCGGGAGGGCCAGCGCATCGTCAAGGGGATGGAGGACGTCGTGCGCCTGCTGCTGACGCGCACGCTGTACGTCTTCCTGTTGATCGTCGCCACGCAGATCGTCGGGCTGGCCTTCCCCATCTCGCCCAAGCACAACTCCATCCTGACGGTGCTCACCGTGGGCATCCCCATCCTGGCCATCGCCGCCTGGGCTCGGCCCGGCCGGCCGCCGCGCAGCGTGCTCGATTCGACCGGCCGCTTCGTCTTTCCGGCAGCCTTTACCGTCTCGCTCGTCGCCACGGCGGTCTACCTCTTCTACCTGCAGATGAGCGGCGACTTGCTGACCGCGCAGACGGCGCTGACGACGGCCACCATCCTCTGCGGCCTGGTGCTCGTTGCCTTTGTCGAGCCCCCGCGGCTGTGGTGGGTCGGCGGCGACGAGCTGAGCGGCGACGTGCGCCCAAGCGTGCTGGCCGTGGGCATGCTGGCGCTCTACGCCCTGGTCGTGGCCGTGCCGCCCCTGCGGGCCTTCTTCGAGCTGACCCCGCTGCGCTGGTTCGACTACCTGGGCATCGCCGCGCTGGTGGCGGCCTGGACCGTGCTGCAGCGTACCATCTGGCGCCAGCGCGCCTTCGAGCGCCTGCTGGGACTGCGGGACAGGCGCTGACGGAAGCCGGCGCGGCCCCCGCCGGTACACAGCCTGCCGGGCCCCTGCCTGTGCGGCGGGAGACCCCAACGGAGGACCTATGCCGACGATCGTCTACAAGTACATCATGCTGGGCGGCCTGATCCTGGCCGAGGTGATCCGCCTGCCATACCGGCTGCGCAACGAGCGCGCCCGCCGGCAGGGCCGCATCGTCCGCCAGGGAGAGACGCCCGCGGCGGTCCTCCTGGACGTGCTGGCCTACGTGGGGCTGGGCGCCATCCCCACACTCTATGTCTTCAGCCCCTGGCTGAACTGGGCCGACTACCCGCTGCCGGGCTGGGCCGGGGGCATCGGGGTCGTCCTGTTGGCGCTCTTCCTGGCGCTGATCTGGCTGGCGCACAGCGACCTGGGACCCAACTGGTCGCCGATGGTCGAGGTCAAGCAGGACCAGGTGCTGGTGACGCGCGGGCTCTACCGCTGGGCGCGGCACCCCATCTATGCCGCCATCTGGCTGTCGGCTGTGGCCCAGGTGCTGCTGCTGCCGAACTGGGTCGCCGGGCCGGCCGGCCTGGCCCTCTTCCTGCCCCTCTACCTGCACCGCGTGGGCCGCGAGGAGCAGCTGCTGCTGGAGTACTTTGGCCAGCCGTACCGTCGCTATATGGAGCAGACCGGCCGGCTCGTCCCGCGCCTGCAGCGCCAGGCCGGCCCGCACGGCGCCGGCACCGCAGTGGGGCTGCGGAGGCGCAAAGAGACCAGGACTCCCTGAGAGCCGCCACATGCGCTCTGGCCTGCCCCGGCAGAGGAGGGGCCCATGACGAACGTAGCCACCCGTCTGATCACGCTGATCATGCTCTTGCAGAGACGGCCCGGCTGGAAGTCGGCTGAATTGGCCGCCGAGCTGGGCGTCTCGGAGCGCACCATCTTCCGCTACATGGGCATGCTGGACGAGCTGGGCATCCCCCTCTACTCCGAGCGCGGACCCAACGGCGGCTTTTCCCTGGTGCGCGGCTACAAGCTGCCCCCGCTGATCTTTAGCGCCGAGGAGGCCACCGTCCTCTACATGGGCGCCAACCTGGTGCGGGAGATCTGGGGCCAGACCTACAGCACTGCCGTCAGCGCCGTGACGGCCAAGCTGGACAACGTCCTGCCCGATGACCTGCTGCAGGAGGTGGCCCGGGCGCAGGAGAGCCTGGTGGTCATCAGCGGGATGACCCGCCGCGACTACAGCCCCTGGGAACCCATCATCCACACCCTGCGGCAGTGCATGCGCGACCGCTGCTGCGTGCAGCTGCAGTACCGCGGGCTGGCCCGCGATGTGGACACCACGCGCGTGGTCGAGCCATACGCCCTGGCCCTGCAGTGGGGCCTGTGGTACCTGGTGGGGTTCTGCCGCCTGCGCCAGGAGATGCGCACCTTCCGGCTGGACCGCATCCAGAAGGCCGCCCCGCTCAAGGAGCCCTTCACCCGGCCGCGCGACTTTGACGTGCGCGAGTACCTGGAGCGCACCATCAGCCCGGCGCCGACGTACAGCGTGACCGTGCAGATCGCGCCGGACGCGGCGCGGCTGGTCCGGGAGCGCCACGGCCACTGGATGACGCTGACCGACCAGTGCGACGGCTCGCTCACGGCCTGCTTCCGCGACACCAACCTGGAGTGGGCCACGGGCTGGGTGCTGAGCCTGGGCGGCGCGGCGAGGGCCCTGGAGCCGGCCGAGCTGGTCGCGCGGGTGCAGGAGACGGCGCAGGCGGCGCTGCAGCGCTACGAGGACGGGTGAGCGCCGCGCTGCCCCCCAGGCCTCTACGGCCTGCGGCCCAGAAGGTAGAGAGCCGCGGCGGTGGCGAGCAGGGACAGATACGGCAGAATGTGATGGCAGGAGCTGCGGCGGCCGGCCACCACAAACCCTCCACCCCCGCTCTGCCAGGAGGCACCTCCCGCCCTCACGGCCGCCCTGGCCGGCCGCCGCCCGGAAACCCACCGCCATAGCAGCCCACGCCGCCGCCTATTGGAACTCGACGCGCTGCCCGAGAGCCAATAGCGCTACGCCATGAGCCGGCCTAGCTGCTGGAGCAGGTCGATTCCGTCCCATTCGCCCCAGCGCTCGACGATGCGCCCGTCCGCGATGCGGATGATCTCGATCCCCTTGAAAGTGATGGTCCTGCCGGTGGGAGCGACCCCCAGGAAAGCACCGCGGTGCGTGCCGGTGGCGGACCAGCGTACCGCTACCTTCCCCGTCGTCGCATCCACCACGAGGTCCTCGACGACGGCATGCAGGTCGGGGAAGGCCGCGTAGAGCTGCCGGATGCCCTCGCGAAAGCCCTCGCAGTCGGGGGCACGGCCGGCGGGGTCGTGATCCACAAAGTGAGCGGCGTGGAGCTCATCGACCACGCCAGGCCGGCCCTTTTGCCAACCCAGCTCGATCCAGCGACGGGCGATGGCCCGCAAGTGGCCTGCTGTGGACTCGGCCATCAGAAGCACTCCTGTCCAACGCGGACCCATTGTACCATCTGCCGGAAGAGGCTGCATGTCCCGGGATGCATGTCTCTAGATGGGCAAGGAGCGCGGCCGATCCCTGAGCGGAGCGG
>CAZTIG010000104.1:0-8045 GCA_964613665.1 uncultured Chloroflexia bacterium | reverse complement strand
CAGTAGTAGTGATAGTCGCGCAGCCCGCTCGTGCCGTCGCCGGCCCCGAACCAGGAGAACGCGACATCGTTGCAGCGGTTCTGCCAGGTATTGTTGCCGGCGTCCCCGCCGGGGTACACCGAGGTGGGGTTGAGCGGGTCGGCCAGGTCCAGCTTCACGTCGGCGGCCACGGTCGGCTCCTGGTTGCCGCAGTTGTCGAGCGAGTAATACTCCAGGAGGTGGCTGCCCGCGCTGGCGACGGGGAAGGGTGCCGTGTAGCCCAGCCAACCGCCGCCGTCCAGCCGATAGCGCGTTTCCTGGACGCCGCAGCCGCCGGGGTTGTCCTGGGCGCTCAGGGTGACCTGCCCGGGCGAGACGTACCAGCCGTTGTCCCCGGCCGCGCCGGAGAAGGCGTGCGTCGTCGTCGGGGGGATGTCGTCGGAGAGGCAGTTGCCGGAGGTGTGGGATTCTCCCGTGTGCACGAACTCGCCGGGCACGTCGGAGAAGCGCGGCTCCAGGCGTGCCCCCTGCCAGGAGCCGTTGTTGCGCACCTCGAAATGCAGGTGCTCGCAGCAATAGTCCATGTTGCCAGGAACGTCGCACCAGCGCGTGTGGCAGGGCCCGCCGCTGGAGCAGGTGTAGCCGACGTCGCCCTCGCGGGCGATGGGATAGCCCTGCGGCACATAGTCGCCCACCTGGACGGTCACGCTGTTGGCCGTCAGGTGCAGGTAGTAGGAGTACTCGCCGCTGGGGTGGCGGAGGATGACGTCGTTGGTCGGGTAGCCGGAGGCGCAGCAGCACTCGGTATAGTGTTGGACGATGGCGTGGACCCAGCCCTCCTGGGCGGCCACGACGACGTCCTGTCCCCACGAGGCCGCCTCGATCTGGAAGTCGATGGCGTTGTCGTGGTCCGCCCCGGCGCGCAGCACCAGGGCGGTGGTCCCGCAGCCATAGGGCAACCTGTACAGGTCCGTCGTCGGCGCGGCCGGCGCGGGGGAGACGACAAAGTAGCTGCGCTGGGGCGCCGGGACGAGCAGTTCCGTGGGCACGTCGCCCAGCCAGCGGCGGAACGCCTCCGCGCCGGGCAGGGCCACCTGCCAGGCGCCCTGCTCCCGGTGGGCGATGAGGATGTCGCCGTCGCCGGGCAGCGCCTGCCCCTGGGCGTCCCGCGGGACGATGTGGACAATGCCCCACTCGCCCAAGCCGGCGATGGCGACAATGTCCCAGCCGCCGATCTGCCCGGGGCGGTACGCGGCCAGGGCGGCCTCGGCCAGCCGGCGGATGGCGGCCTCGTCGGCCGGGGCGAGCAGGTACAGGACGCAGGCCGGGGTCTCCGCCGGGGGAGCCGGCCCCTGCGCGCCGACCAGCCCCGGCAGCAGCAAGAGCAACAGTGCCAGCGCTACAAGCAAACCCGTTCTTCTTCCCATGGGCTGCCTCCTGCGGGCCGTCCACGTGGCCCG
Organism: uncultured Chloroflexia bacterium; assembly: GCA_964613665.1. Lineage (GTDB taxonomy): Bacteria > Chloroflexota > Chloroflexia > DTKN01 > DTKN01 > CAZQFV01. The sequence goes on along the minus strand of CAZTIG010000104.1, from coordinate 6,606 downwards.
GGTTCGAGGCGGGTGCGCCCGATACGGCGACAGACCATCCCACCCATGAACGTGTCAACGTGCCGCCGTGCCAACGTGCAACGCCCCTACGGCACGCCGATGGCCACCCAGGAATAGCCGTAGAACCAGCCCGGCTCGAAGACGCCCGCGTTGCGGCTGATCTGCAGGTCGAAGCCGGCCGCGGTGATGTTGGCCGCGACGACCGTCCAGACCTTCTGGCTCTCGGTGTCGATGCCGGTAAAGGCGCCGATCGCCGTGGGCTGCACGTTGGCCCCGCCGAGGAAGGTCACCAGCACCACGGGGGCCTCGGCGAAGCTCGTGCCGAAGGAGACCGCCTCGCTCAGGCCGTAGGAGCTGTCGCCCTGGATATAGCCCCAGCCGGTGACGATGGCCCGGTCCGCGGCGGCGTCGGTGGTGTTGTCCTGGCGGACGATGTTCACCTTGGGCACGGTCAGCGCCATGCCGGCGATGGGCACGCCGCGGAGCAGCTCCCGCGGGCTGAGGGCCTCGCCCTCCACGGTGACCTCCAGGTAGCGATCGCCGTTCCAGGTGCCGGTGGGGATGCCGCCGGCCGTGCGGCTGCCCAGCCCCACGCTAAAGAGCCCCTCGCTGACGGCCACATCGTCATAGACCTCCGGTCCCCAGACCAGGGCGCCCCCGCTGGGGGCGTCCCACAGGGCAAAGGTCATGCCGTAGCTGCCGCTGAGCGGGTTGCCCAGAGCATCGGCCAGGCGGCCCTGGTAGTTGACGGTGGTGGCGCTGGGGCCGGGGGCGCTGACAGCCGTAGCGGCCGGCCGGGCCCAGGCCGGCTGGGTCAGGATGAGCACCAGCACGACGAGCAGCGTGCCGCCGTTGGGCACGAACCAGCCCAGGACACGGCGCAGGCGGCCGGGGCCGGCCGCGGCCGGGCGCTCGGCGCGGTAGCGGGCGTACCCTTGCCGCAGGTGTTGCCACAGGCTCTTCCGTTCGCTCATCTCTGCCTCCTTCTATCGCGCCGGCCAGGCCGGCCCAATCGATCGCCGCGACGCTACAGCGGCCAGAACAACGGCAGCAGCAACACGATTGCCCCGAACAGGATCAGGACCAGCGGCAGCCCTACCCGCAGGTAGTCGCGGAAACGGTAGCCGCCGGACGCCATCACGAGCACATTCACCGGGTGGCCCAGTGGGGTGGCAAAGGCCAGCGAGGTCGCCAGGGCCACACCCATGGCATAGGCCCGCGGGTCTGCCCCGCAGTGCAGGGCAGCCTGGATGGCCAGCGGCGCCACCACCGCGGCCACGGCGGCACCGTTCATCGCCTGGGTCAGCAGGGCAGCCAGCAGGACAAGCCCGGCCAGCAGCGCCAGCGGCCCGGCCGGCCCCAGCAGCGCCGCGATCTGGTCCGCCAGCAGCGCCGCCGCCCCGGTCTTGGTCATGGCCGCACCCAGCGGCAGCATCCCGGCGACCAGGAAGACGCTCTTCCACTCGATAGACTGGTAGGCCTGGTCCATCGTCAGCACACCGGCGGCAACCATCGCCAGCGCGCCGACCAACATGATCTCGCCCACCAGCTCGGAAAAGACCGCCGCCAGCACCAGGGTCAGGCCGACGATGGTCAGCGCCAGCCAGGCCCTGCCGGGCAGCAGGGCGCTCCGGCGGCCATCGCTTAGCACGATCAAGTCCGGCTCGGAGCGCAGCAGCGCCAGGCGCTCATGGGGCCCTTGCAGCAGCAGCGCATCGCCGAACTGGAGCTTTTGCTCGGACAGGCGGGTGCGGATCGGCCGGCCGGCCCGCCAGATGGCCACCACGGCCAGGCCGTACTTCTCCCGGAAGTGTGCCTCGTGCAGCGTCTGGCCGATCAGCGCCGAACGGGGCGCCAGCACCGCCTCGACCAGGACGGACCTGGCCGAGACCAGCTCCTGGCCCTGCACCGGCAGCGCCGGCAGGATTTCCAGGCCGGCCGTCTCCTCCCCCGGGAAGTCTTCCTCGCGGGCCTCCAGCAGGAGCACATCGCCCGCCTGCAGGACAGTATCGGGCGACGGCGGGACGATGCGCGCCCCCCGGCGCTCGATGGAGAGCACACTGCCGCCGCAGCGCGCGCGCAAGTTGCACTGGGCCAGTGTCTGTCCGGCCAGCGGCGACCCCGCCGACACCCGCATCCGCAGGAGGCGCTCGCCCAGGCGATAGACCTCGACCAGGTCCTCCAACGGCGGTTCCGGCCGGTGCCAGGCCATCGGCATCTCTGCCGGCAGGCGGTGCCGGCCCCAGAGCACTGTGTAGAGCACGCCCACGGCCACGAGCGGCAGGCCCACGGGGGCAAAGTCCACAAGCCGGTAGCCGGCCAGCCCCTGGTCGCGCAGCAGGCTGCTGACGACGATATTGGTCGTCGTCAGCAGGGTGGCCATGCCCCCCAGGATCGTGCCAAAGGCCAGGGGCATGAGCAGCCGCGCCGGGTTGGCACCGGCCTTGCGCGCCGCACCCATGGCCGCCGGCAGCAGCACGGCAGCGGCGGCGATGTTGTTCATGAAGAGCGACAGGCCGGCCCCGGCCAGCATGACCACGCCCACCAGACGGCTCTCCCGGCTGCCGGCCGCCCGCAGCAGCAGATCACCGATCCTGGCGGTCACGCCGCTGCGCTCCAGCCCCCCGGTCAGGATAAAGATGGCCATGATGGTGATCACGGCCTGACGGCTAAAGCCGGAGAACGCCTCCCGCGGGGTCAGGACGCCGCTGAGGCCGAGGGCAACGACGACCAGGAGGGCCACCAAGTCGGGGCGCAGCCGGTCGGACAGCAGCAGCCCTATGGCCACGATGAGGATGGCAAAGGTGATCAGCAACTGGCTATCCATCGCCGGCCCCGCTCTGCTCGAGGCGGCCCGGCCGCACCAGCACCCGGCCGGCCTCTCCCTCTTCTCCCTCGACCTCGATCTGCACCGGCAGGAACTGCCGCACCACCCAGGCGTTGGTCAGCAGGTGCCGGGTGACGCGGCAGGTGGTGAAGGTCGAGGGCCCGCCAGCCAGCGCCAGCGGCAGGACGAGCTGGTCGGCCAGGTGCATCTCCACGGCCGCGCCACTGCGCCACCAGCGCAGGAAGTCGGCGGCGGCCTCCTCCGCGACGCGCTCGGCCGGCTTGCCGCGCGCCCCCAGGGCACTGAAGCCGGCCACGACCTCGTCGCACTCGGCGACCAACAGGACCGCGCTGCCCGGGCCGGGCGCCGGGGCCTGCACCGTCCCGCTCTGGGGAGTCAGGTTGGCCTGGCGCAGGAGCTCCTCCAGCCGCTGGCGCTGCCGCTCGCCGACGTGGGCGGGCAGGTTGGAATAGGCCGAGAGGGCCCATATCTGCCGCAGCCCGCCGCGCCCGGTCAGCTCCAGCGGGGCCAGGGTACGCTGCGGGATTCCTTCCACCTCCACCGTGACCTCTCCGCCACCGTGGGGATACCAGCCCCAGCGGGCCAGGCGCGGGCGGGTGGTGAGGCCCATCCGCTGCAGCGTGGGCAGATAGACGCGCTCCAGGTGCTGGTAGGGTGGGCTCCAGGCGACGTGGGTGCCGCCGCGCACGGTCACGCGGGAGCGGCCGGCCGCGTTGGCCAGCGGCAGCAGCACGGTGTGCAGCACCAGGGTCACCGCCCCGGCGCTGCCGCCCTGGCGCTGCTCGGCCACGTCGAAGCGGTAGTCGCCGGCCTGGGGGGGCTGGCGCGGGGCAAAGACGAGCGTCTGGGAGCCCAAGCGCGCCCCCTCCACCTGCGCCGCGCAGATGCGGGCGGCGGCCAGGACGCCGGTGAGGTGCTGGGCCTGCAGGCCGGGGTTGGGCCGGCCGGCGCGGATGCGCTCGACGCGCACGGCCTGCCCGGTGAGCGCAGAGAGCGCCAGGGCAGTGCGCAGGACCTGCCCGCCGCCCTCGCCGTACGAGCCATCGATCGCCAGCACGGGCCTTCTCCGGATACAGGCAGCAGGGAGCAAGGATCCTACCGGGACCCCCATCCCTCCAGGCCCACGCGTTCACGCCTGTCCCGATCCCCTAGCCGATATAGACCCGCACCTCCTCCCCGTCCTCCTCCTCGTTCACCTCGACCGACAGGACCTGGCCTTGCGTGTCCACCTCGGCCAGGGCCAGGATCAGCTCGTCCACGCCGGTATCGCGCAGCTTCGGTGACCACCGCCGGGCCACGCGCAGCACGGCAGCGGCCAAGTGGAGCGGCAGGGGCATGCTGAAGCGGATCGTCTTCTCGGGGTCGCGCACGTACAGGTGCAGCCAACGCGCTGTGCTGGACCACCAGGCCAGCGTGGCCAGCAGCGCGCCCAGGAGGAGCAGGGGGATGGCGCAGGCCAGCCAGCCCAGGGCCTCGCCGCCCCGGATCAGGCTGCCGGTCCAGATGCCCGCGGCGATCAGCAGCAGGAACCCGGCGATGAGGGGATAGACCCAGATGCGCCGCCAGGAGGCCGGAGGGCCGGCCGGCGGGGCCGGCTCGTCCACAGCGGCGGCCGGCGGGGGCGCCGCAGCGACCTCGGCCGCCGGCGGAGCCTCCTCGGCCGACTCCATGGCGGCGAGCAACTCCTCGGCCTCGGCGGCGGAGAGCCGCCCGTTCTGGACCATCTGCAGGACCTTGAGATAAGGCTCGTCCATCGGGCGCCTCCGGCCTCGCATCTGCCATATGATGCCATCGCCCAGCTATTCTACCACAGGAGCGGGCGCAGTTCAAGGAGGCGTAGGGGCAAGGATGCATGTCTCTAGATGGGCAAGGAGCGCGGCCGATCCCTGAGCGGAGCGGCCAAAGGCCGCGTAGTCGAAGGGCGGCCGCGCCTCCAGGGGCAGCGGCCCTTCGACTTCGCCGCTCTCCGCTTCGCTCCGAGCGGCTCCGCTCAGGGACCGCTTGCCTGCCCATCCACAAACATGCATCCTAGGGGCAAGGGACGGGGAGCAGAGAGGGCCTCGGGGCCCAGGGCGCCGGGAAACCTGGCAGCAAGTCGGAGAGGTTTTTGGGGAGCTGCCAGAGGGCCTCCAGCGCGGCGCGATCGGCCGGACCGTTGAAATCCAGATCCTCGGAGTAGCGGTTGCCGCCGTAGACCAGCCGCAGCGCCGTCCCGCCCTTGAAGACAAGGGCCTGGGAGCGTGTGTAGAGCCGCCACAGGAGCAGATGCTGGAGGTAGTCGCGCTCCTGGACCTGCATGCCGATGCTGTGGCGCTGGGCCAGTCGTTGGACCTGCGCTCGGGTGAGCATTACTCCACCCCCTCGGCGGCGAGCTCCGCCGCCGGCAGGTTGACGACGACGCGCCAGAGAGAGTCGCGCCGGCCGGCCGGTGGGCGGGCCGGGTCCAGGAGCACCGCGCTGGACGAACGGATGAGCCCCTCGGCCGGCCCAGGGACGTGAGCAGGTAGCCCAGGCGCGAGCCCAGGGCCCGGTTCTCCATCCGGTTAGCGTACTCGATCAGGGCGGGCGGCTCCACCGCGCCCAGGGCGCGGCGCAGCGCCCGGGCCACCTCGCCGACCCCGCCGGCGTAGCGCGGCTGGTCCAGGCTGTCGACAATGGCCTTGGCCTCGTCGGCAATGAGCATCGGCAGGTCGCCCAGCATTTCGCGGCGGTAGCCGAAGAACTTGGCTGGGTTAACGGTGACAAACTGAAAACGCAGGCCGCGGAAGTCGAGCGGCCGCCGCTTGCGGGTGGTGGCGGCAAAGGTCGTCAGGGGCACCTGTTCGGTGAAGCCGTAGTGGTGCAGCGCCGACCAGTAGGAGACATAGGCCGGCGTGGCCACGTGGCTGGCAATGAAGAGCGGATTGGCCAGGACCCGTTCCGGCTCCAATCCCAGCAGCAGGAACTTGCCCTTTTCGACCTCGGCAACCAGGCCGGCCACCCTGAGCCGGGCGATCAGGCGGTAGGCGCGCCGCCGGTCCAGGCCGAAGAGGTCGGCCACGAGCGCCGGGGTAAAGTAGAAGAGTTCCTGCCGGCGCAGCCGCTGGGCGATGGAAATCGGGCGCAGATGTTCGGCCATTTGCGGTAAATCCCTCCTTGATCTGTCGGCCCTATCATACCACACCTGGCGGCGCAGTGCAGGCAGTGCAAGCGTGGGGGATGGCCTGTCCTGCCCTGCGCAGGGCCGAAGCACCTTGAGGTCGACCCCGGGGAACCCGACGGCCAGCCGGTCCAGCAGCGCCGCGGCCGCGCAGCGGAGCGCCTGCCACTCCAACGGGGCCGGCCGCCGGCCCTGCGACTGCGCCCAGGGCGGGTCCTACGCGGGCGCAGAACCCGGGCGCGGAAGGTCCCGCAGCTCACCCCGGCGATCGGCCCCTGCGGGCGGCCGCGCTCTCCTCGTCCCGCGCCCAGCGGAGTGGGTTGGCGGCGATGTAGGCGCGGATGCGCTGCAATTCCTCCTCACTGCGGACGACGTGCTCGTAGTAGTTGCGCTGCCAGACGGCGGAGCCGGCGGTGTCTCGCCCCTGGTTGATCATGCGTGCCGAGAAGGTCTTGAACGCTCGGACGATCTCGGGCAATCCGTGGCGTTTGCCCGCAGGTGCGGCCCTTGCAGGGGTAGGTCTGAAACCCGCCCCACATGGCGCGGCGGCGTCGGCGTCCCCCGTCCGCGCCGGGTTCAAACCCGCCCCACATGGCGCGGCATCGGCGTCGTCCACCGT
>CAZTIG010000103.1:0-8254 GCA_964613665.1 uncultured Chloroflexia bacterium | reverse complement strand
ACGCACGGCCATGAGTCGCCGGCCTTCACCAGCAGGTGCCCGGCTCCGGCCACGGTACGCCCCCCCCCATGCAGCGGCGCAGCAGCGCCGCGGCTGTGCCGCGCTTCGCGCAGGCCGGGCGCTTGCCATCCACTGTGCATCGGCGCAACCTGGATATCGCCGTGGGTGCCACGCTCCCCGAGTTGCAGGCTAGCCCTCTTTCTGCTATCATGTCCCCGCCGGCAGGCAGGAAGGCCCGCCAGCGATCGGAGAGGAGATGGAGGAAACCCGCCCCAAGGTTCTGCTCGTGGACGACGAGGCGACCGTCCGGGACAGCGTCAAGCCCCTCCTGGAGCGCGCCGGCTTCACCGTCGTCCTCGCCGTCGACGGCGAGGACGCCCTGCGCAAGGTGGCCGCCTGCGAGCCCGACCTGGTCATCCTCGACATCCTGATGCCCAAGGTCGACGGCCGCGAGGTCCTGCGCCGCCTGCGCCAGGCCGGCAACTGGGTCCACGTGATCGTCCTCACCCAGGTCACCGGCGTCGGCGAGCGGGTGATGGCCCTCGACGAGGGCGCCGACGACTACCTGAACAAGCCCTTTGAGCCCAGCGAGCTGGTGGCGCGCATCCGCGCCGTCCTGCGGCGGGTGCGCCCGCTGAACTCGGGGCTGCAGACGGCCCGCCGTCTGCGCTGCGGAGCACTGCTCCTGGACCGCCAGACCCGCCGCGCCTCCATGGGGCGCAAGGAGCTGCCCCTGTCGCCCAAGGAGCTGGCCGTGCTGGAGTACCTGATGCTGCGGCCCGGCACAGTGGTCGGGCAAGATGAACTGCTGGAGGCGATCTGGGGCGGCCAGGCCGTCGTCGCCCCGGCCACGCTCTACACCCGCGTCAACCGGCTGCGCACGGTCCTGGAGGACGACGCCGCCGAGCCGCGCTTCATCGCCACCAGCGCCCGCCAGGGCTATCGCTTCGTCGGCAGCGTGGAGATCGAGCCATGAAGGGAAAATGGCCCTGGCTGGCCGCGGTCGCGCCGGCCGCGCTCACAGCAGCAGCCGCCCTGCTCCTGTCCGTGGGCGCGCTGCCCAACCCCAACCTGAGCGTCGGCCTGGCGGGCGACGCCGCCGGCCTCTTGCTCACGGCCGGCCTGCTGATCAGCGCCGCCTGGCTGCTCGTCCTGTGGGCCGGCCGGCACCAGGAGGCGCGCTCCCGCCGCACCGTCGCCGCCGCGCTGGGCCGGGCCGCCCGCGCCCGCCGCCAGTTCCTGCAGCGCCTCGACCACGAGCTGAAGCACCCCGTGCAGGTCATCCTCAATGGCATCGCCGCCGTCGAGATGGACCTGCCCCCGGAGGACCAGAAACGGGGACTGGCCCTGGTCTCCGGCCAGGCCCGCCACCTGAAGAGCCTGGTGGAGGGCCTGCGCAAGCTGGCCGACCTGGAGACCGGCCCGCTGGAGATCGAGGAGGTGGACCTGGCCGAGGTGCTGCGCGACGCCGTGGACGTGGCCCGCGACGGCTTCCACGGCACGCCGGCCGTGGCCGGCAGTCACTCCCTGGTCCTGAACGTGCGCGACACGCCGCGGCCGCTGCCCACCGTCCCGGGCGACCGCGACCTGCTGCTCCAGGCCTTTTACAGCCTGCTGGACAACGCCTGCAAGTTCAGCCCGCCCGGCACGCCGGTGGAGGTCATGGCCGCGCAGGAGGGCGACAGCGTGCGCGTCGAGGTGCTGGACCGGGGCCAGGGCATTCCGGCGGAGGACCTGCCCCACCTGGGCGAGTACCTCTACCGGGGCAAGACGGGGCGCAACGTCCCCGGCAGCGGCCTGGGGCTGGCCCTGGTGCGCACCGTCGTCGAGCGCCACGGGGGCCGCTTGGCCGTGGACAGCCAGGTGGACCGCGGCACGCTCGTTACCATCCACCTGCCGGTGTCCGGGAGCCCGGGCGCGTCCCGGCCGGCGCAGTAGGCCGCGGCGGCCGCGGAGGGGCGGCGCCGCTCGATCGGAGGTATCGATGAGGAGACCGCGCCGGGAGGGGTCCGCGCTGCGCAGGACGGCCGCGTTGGCCGGCCTGCTCTTCCTGCTGGCGGCGTGCCAGGTGCCGCGCGTGTGGGTAGAGATCCCGACCACCCCGACCGCCGTCGTGCTGCGCACGCCGGCCACGCCGGTCACGGCGGTCCCCACCCCTTCCCCTCCCTCCACCCTCTGCTCCCACGCCCGGGTCACCGGAAAGGTCTGCCAGACCGGCCTCGACGTCTACCTGACCACCTGCTGCCCGGAATGGACCGCGATCACGACCTCGGACGGGAGGGGAGCCTTTGCCTTCGAGAGCCTGACGGCGGGGACCTTTACCGTCACGGCCGGCCTGATCAGCCGGCGGGTCACCGTGCAGGGCTGCTACAGCCAGGTGAGCGTGGACCTCTGCCCGCCGCCCACGCCGGAGGGCCCCCCGTAGGGGCAGGGCCCAGGGCTCACGGCCCAGCTCGCGGGGCTCCGCTCCCAGCTCTCAGCCTTCAAACCCTTGCCTCCAGCCTCCAACCTCCACCCTCCAACTTCCACCCTCCAACCTCCAACTTCCAGCCCCTCGCCCCTACTCCACGATCCACCGCTCCCCATCCCGCTGCCAGGGGATGAGCTCCTCCTCGCGGAAGAAGAGGGCCACCTCGCTCAGCCCGTTCTCCGGGCTGTCGGAGGCGTGGATCAGGTTGCGGCCGATGGCTACGCCGTAGTCGGCGCGGATCGTCCCCGGCGCCGCCTTGGCCGGGTCGGTCGCCCCGACCGTCTGCCTGACCAGGCTCACCACCCCGGGGCCCTCGACCACCAGCAGCACCACCGGGGCAGAGGTGATATAGGCCACCAGCGGCTCGTAGAACGGCTTGCCCTCGTGCACGGCATAGTGCCGCCGGGCCAGCGCTTGGTCCATCTGGATCATCTTCATGGCCACGATCTTGAGTCCGCGCTGTTCCAGCCGGCCGATGATCGGGCCGATCAGCCCTCGCTGCACGCCGTCCGGCTTGATGATGATCAGTGTCCGCTCCATGGCCTTCCTTTCCGCGCTCGCGCGACGCCCTACACAAGAGGCAGTCGCTCGGGCCGCATGACCCGTCGACTGCCGCGGTGGAGCTATGTCGTGCCCAGACGCTACAGCGGCACGGCCTCCTTGATCCGGCCGGCCGCCTTGCGCATCTCCATCTTCACCAGGCCCACATTGACCGTGCGCTGGGTGATGACCACGAGGATTAGCTCGTGCGACTCGAGCAGCATCACAAACCCGTCCTGGGCGTTGATGATGGCGTCGTTCAGCCCGCCCACGCCGATGCGCTTGGTGGCCTTGTCGATCTCGCCGTACATGGCGGCGGCCATGGCCCCCAAGACCTCGGCGTCCCCGGCGTCCAGCAGGGTGCTGGCCACGACCAGTCCGTCCCGACCCACCAGGAGGCTGCCGACCACACCATCGACCCGCAGCAGGTCCTCGACGATTCTCCTCATTGGCGCGACCCCTTTCACGTCTTGGTAGACCCAGAGACGGAGTGTGATTCCGCTGTCGCACGGCATCGATCGGCCCTCAGCCGATCGCGCAACGCTACTTCTTGCTCAGCACCCAGGCGTACTCGCTGATGGCCTGCTGGTACATACCCTTCTTCATGTAGGCGTCGCCCAGCAGGCGGTGCAGCTTCTGCAGGCGCGCGGGCTCCTGCTCCTGGCCGATCCACTCCTGCACCGCGGCGACGATGCGCTCCTCCAGGCCGGCCCGACCGGTCTTCAGGAGACCCTTGTAGTGCCCAACCGCTTCCTCGAACTGGCCCTGCGCGGCGCTGGCGCCGGCCAGGGCCAGGAGCAGCTCTTCGTCGTCCGGCCGGGCGGCGTGCTGCCGGCGCAGCTCCTCCAGGGATGGCCCCGCCGGGGCGACCGCCACGGCCTCGACGGCGACCTCCTCGACAGGCGCCGCCGGCAGGACCTCCTCGACCACGGCGGCGGCCACCTCCTCCACGGGCGGCGGCACGAGCTCTTCCACGGCCGGGAGCGCCATCTCCTCCACAGCCGGCGGGAGAACCTCCTCCACGGCCGGAGGCACAGCCTTGGCGGCCGGCGCTTCCGGAGCGGCCATGGCCGCCATCTCCTCCTCGCTCAGGCCCAGGCTGGCGATCTCCTCGGGGGTCAGGCCCAGCTCCTCGAGGGTAAACGGCTTGACCTCTTCCTCGGGCGGAGCGGCGGCCACGGCGGGAGCCTCCTCCCCAGCGGTCGCAGGGACCTCCAGCCCGATCCCCTCCAGGGAGAACGGAACCACCTCGGGCAGTCCCACGGCCGGCGCGGCTGCCGGCGCGGCCGCCGCACCAGGCTCTTCCAGCCCCAACTCTTCCAGCGAGAACGGTCTGAGCGCCTCGGCGCCCATCTCCTCGACCGCTGCCGGTGTGGGACCCTCCAGGCCCATCTCCTCCAGGGAGAACGGCCGGACACCCTCGAGGCTGACCTCCCCGGCGGCCGGGGCGATGGTCTCTTCCAGCCCTAGCTCTTCGAGGGAGAATGGCGGGGGCGGCCCGGGAGCCTCGGCGGCGGGCGCCGCGGCCCCGGCCAGCTCCAGCTCCAGCTCCTCCACCACAAAGGGCGCCACCCCCTCCGCCAGCAGCTCCTCGGCCGCCTCCGCGGGCGCCTCCTTGACCTCTGCTCCCTCCAGGGAGAACGGCGGCAGCCCCTCCAGTCCGACCTCTTCCTCGGTCGGCGGGAGCCCGGCCTCGGCGGCCACTCTTGCCTCGGCCTCCTCGCCGCCGACAGCCTCGCGCCGGCTGGCCATCATCTTCTCGAACAGCGAAGGCCCGCCCGGCTCGGCTTCCTCCTTGGGAGCAAGCTCGCCGCGAAAGGCGGGGACGGCCCGGCTGCCGGGCTCCTGCCAGCTAAAGGCCGGCAGCCCGGTCTCGACCTCGCCGCCCACATCCAGGCCGACCTCGTCCAGGCTGACGGCCTCGGCGCCTGCCATGGGCTCGTCCAGCCCCAGGTCCTCGAGCGAAAAGGGCTGCAGCTCGCCGCCGACCTCGGCCGCGACCGGCTCACCGCCGATCGCCTCCAGGCCAAAATCCTCCAGAGAGAAGGGCTCTACCTGCGGCAGCTCGCCCTCGGCCGGCACGGCGGCAGCCGCGCCCACTTCCTCCAGCGCAAAGGGCGCCAGCCCCGGAAGGGCCGGTTCCTCCTCCACGGCGGCGGGCGCTTCCTCCAGGGAGAATGGGGCGAGCCCGGGGAGAAGCTCTTCCTCGGGCGGGCCGGCCTCCGCGCCTGCGGGCTCGGGGAAGGCGCCGGCGGTCGCTTCGTGCCGGGCTGCGGAGACGGCCTGCTCCAGGCTGGCAATCTCCTCGGGGGAGAGCCCCAGGTCCTCCAACCGGAAGGGCTGCATGGTCTGGTCCTCGGGCCGGGCCGGCGGGCCGGCAGGTTTCTCCTGGGGGGCTGCCGGGGCCGCAGCGAAGGCCTCTTCTCCCAGGCCCAGGTCGGCCAGCGGCTCCTGGCCGGCCGCGGGCTCGCCCAGGCCGGCCAGGAGGTCGGCGGCCTGCGGCTCGGGCCCCACGCCCAGCTCTGCGAGCTCGGGCGCGGGCAGCTCCGGGCCGGGGGCCTCGCCCAGTCCCTCCAGGGCGAACTCCTCGGCCGGCGGGCCGGCGGCCTCGCCCAGCCCTTCCAGGCTGAAGGGGGCCAGGCCGGGCAGCATCTCCTCGCCGACCTCCTCCTCCACGCGGCCCTCTCCGGTGGCCAGGCTGTCCAGCCACGACACGCCGCTGGGCTCGACCGCGGCGGCCACGGGGGCCGGGGCCGGCGCCTCCTCCACCGGGGGCGGTACCGCCGGCTCGGGCGGCGCCGCGGCCGCGGCCTCCAGGCGCGCCTGCCAGGCTGCCTCGTCGAACTCGGGCAGGGTGGCGGCGTCATAGGGCAGAAAGCTCTGGGTGATGCGCGTCGGGGCCATGTCGAAGATGGCCCGGGCCATGGTGTTGTTGGGGTCGCAGGCGGCCGCCTCACGCCAGAGCTGCTCCCCCTCTTCCTGCCGGCCGGCGGCGATGCTCAGGGCACCCAGGATCAGGTTGGCCTTGAGCGCGTGGGGCAGGCGCGCCAGGACCGCTTCGCAGACGTCCTTGGCCTCGTCGTTCTGGCCGCGCTGCCAGAGCACCTCCAGCAGCGACAGCTGCACGTCGAGGCGATCGGGATCGACCTTGAGGACCTCGCGGAACTCCTCGATGGCCTTGTCGTACATCTCGCCCTTGACGTACAGCCGCCCCAGCCCGGCACGGCTCAGGCGGAGCTGGGCCCGCGAAGCGCCGTACAGCTCGGTATAGGTGCGCAGCAGCTGGTTGCGCAGGTCCGTCAGATCGGGCTTGATCTCCAGGGCCTGCTCGAACTCGGCGATCGCGTTCTCCAGTTGCCCTTCGTCCTGGTAGGCGATGCCCATGCCCCAATGGGCCGACACGTTCTCCGGGTCAATCTCCAATACCCGGCGAAAGTGGGCCCGGGCCTCGCGGGCGCGCTTCTGCTCCAGGTTGATCTGGCCCAGCAGTTGGAATGTGCCGAGGTCCTGCGGATAGTACTGCAGGACGTGCTCGCAGATGCCCTCGGCCTGGGCATACTCGCCCTTGCTGGCGTGCTGCCGGGCACGGTCGTAGCAGCTCAGCAGACTGACCATTGCCATCGTCCATCCCTCCGCGTCGGGCCCTCTTGCGAGGGAAGTACGCCCAACACCCCAAAGACACGGTGTCACTTGTCACTATTATAGCGCAAATCGTACCCCAATGCAACTCGCGCGCCCGGCAACGCCCGTCAGTCCGCCGGACGCGGGGGCCGCGCCCCGGCGGAGGCGGTGCACAGGCGGCGGCTAGCCTTGTTCCTCCTCCGCCAGCAGTTCCTGGGCATGGCGGGCCAGGACTTCCCGCCGGCCGGCGGCCACGCCGCGGGCGATCCAGTAGCGCTCCAACGCCTCCAGCGGCGCCAGGCCGGCCAGCGGCCCGCGGTAGGTCACGCGCTCGGGCCGCTCCACATCCACGGCGACGGCGGCGACGAAGCAGGCCCCCTCCAGGGCCCGGCGCAGGGCGGCAACGTCGACCAGGCCGGCCTCCTCCTGGCGCACCTGGAGGCGCAGGCGGACCACGGCGCCGGCCACCTGGTCGGCATCGCGGGCCTCCTGGATGGCGGCCAGGGCGCGGGCCATGGCGTCGCCGCGGCGGCCGTCCACGTCCAGCGTCAGGAAGCGGCGGGCCTGCACCGGGACGAACTCGTAGGAAACGCGGCGCCGCTCGGCGGTGCCCTCGGCGATCTCCAGCACGTAAAAGCCCTTCTCCACCCCCTCGTCGCCAAAGTCGACCCGCTCCAGGCTGCCGGCGTAGAGGACGGGAGGGTCAGCGGCGCGCAGCACCTGCCCGCGGTGCACATGCCCCAGCAGCACGGCGTCGTAGGCCGGGTGGGCGACCGTACCCAGAAGGGCCTCGGGCTGGTAGCCCAGCACCATGCGCTGCTCCGTGCCGAGCTCTGCTCCCAGCACGACCATATGGCCGACCAGGACCGCCGGGACGGCACGGTCGACCTGGTCGGCCAGGCGGGCCAGGTTCTGGGCCACCTGCGCCCGCAGGTAGTCCTCCTGCTCGCGCAGCGACTTGCGGCGCTGCTCGTCGCTCACCAGGAGGCGGCTGCGGTTGGGGTAGGGGAAGGTAGCTACCTGCAACTGGCGCTTGCGGCGGAGGGGGACGCGCAGCAGTTCCTCCTTGCGCGCCGAGACGTAGACGTTCTTGACCTCCAGGGCGCGGAAGATGTCCATACTGGTGGCCTTGACCAGCATGGAGGGCAGGTCGTGGTTGCCGGCCACCAGGACCACGGCCACGCCCTTGCCGGCCAGGCGGGCGATGCGCCGGGCGAAATCGCGCTGGTAGGTGGGGTCGGGGTGGCGGTCGCGGAAGGCGTCGCCGGCAAAGATGACGGCGTCGACCTTCTTGCGCAGGGCGTATTCGACGACCTCGTCCAGGCGGTCCAGGAAGTCGCGGACGCGGCTGGAGAGGCCGGTCTCGGGGTCGACCTGGCCATAGTTCTCCACGCCCAGGTGGAGGTCGGCAAAGTGCAGGATGCGGATCATGCGCCACCCCCGGGGCCTATGATACCACAAAGCGCCGGCCGGGGCAAGCGCGGGCGGCCGGCGCGGGCGGCCGGCGCGGCCGGCCTTCCCGGCTGGGCCGGCCTACCCGGCGCGGCCGGCGTACCCGGCGCGGCCGGCCTACCCGGCTGGGCCGGCCTACCCGGCTGCGGCGGCCTACCCGGCGCGGCCGGC
>CAZTIG010000102.1:0-8375 GCA_964613665.1 uncultured Chloroflexia bacterium | reverse complement strand
ACCTGCACCGGCACGTCCTGGGCGTTAAGCAGTCCCACCGTGAACACGACGGTAGTGCCGGGGCCCGCCCAGTCCGGGCATCCGGCCGTCAACACGACAAAGGCGGGACCGGGTGTTGGGGTAGGGGTCGGCCCGAGCGTTGGCGTCGGCGTCCGCGACGATGTGGGGCTGGGCCCCAGGGTGGGCGACGGGGTGAGCAGCGCGGCGCCCCGCGGCCCGCGTTCCACCACGGGGAGGAAGGCGCGCCGGCCGTCCTCCGCCGGCGGGACGGCCTGTCCCGTACCGGCGAAGGCGGCCAGCGCCCCCCCGAGCGCCAGGACGACCAGGATCACCAGGCCGGGCCACTTCATGGCTGCGTAGCCTCCACGGTATAGCGCACGGCGGGGCCCCACACCGCCCCGCTCTCGTACTGGTCCACCTTCAGTTCATACCGGCCCGCGGCGGACGCGGTATACACGAAGCAGCTGGCCTTGGGGTCGGGCGGCGTCCCCCCGCAGTTGCCGGCAGCCCAGTCGTCGTTCGACGCTACCGGCGCGCCGTACGACCCCTGGCGGTAGAGGAACAGCCGGGTGTCCGCCCCGCCGGCCAGGTCCAGCGTCTGGAAGCGGTAGGTCGCGCCGGCCGCCAGGTCCAGGTACAGCCAGTCCACGTCCTCGGCCGGGGCAAAGTCATGCCGCTGGGGAGCAGCAAGCGGCAGGTAGTTCGCCTGGGCCGGGGCATCGTCCGGCTCGTAGGCGTCGCCGGGGTAGTACCCCTTGAAGGTCAGGGGGAGGTAGATGAAGTACGTGGGGCGCGCGACCTGTGCCGGGAAACCGACCGGGCCCAGCACCCCGCAGCCGTTCCAGACGGCCAGGCTGAGCGTGTAGGCCCCCGCCGCGGCGTAGGTGTGCGTGACGAGCGGTGGGCCGTAGACCCGCGGGCTGCCGTCGCCAAAGTCCCAGGCGTAGGTGAGCGGCGGGGACCCTGCGGCGACCGTTGCCGTGAAGGTGGCCAGCCGGCCGGCGAAGAGCGGCGGGTAGAGGAGCGAAAGGCCCACCGGTGCGGTGCAGTAGGCCACGGCGACGGTCCCCTGCGCCGTCCGTTCGCCGCAGGTGTTCGCCGCCCGCAGGGTCACGGTGTAGGTGCCGGTCACGGCGTAGGTGTGAGTGACGACCCGGCCCGTCCCCGGGACGCCGTCGCCGAACTCCCAGGAGTAGGCGAGCGGTTCCGTCCCCGTGGCCTGGGCGGTGAAGGTCACCACCCCGCCCGGGTAGGGAAAGTCCGGTTCGCGGGCAAAAGAGGCGGCCGACACTCCCGCGACGACCTGCGCTGTGCCTTCCGCCGTGTCGCTTCCGTAGGGGTTCGTCGCCGTCAGCGTCACCGTGTAGACGCCGGCCGCAGCGTAGAGGTGGGTGGGGTTCGCCAGCGTGCTCGTTACCCCGTCCCCGAAATCCCAGCGAAAGGAGAGGGGCTCTGCGCCGGAAGACGTGTTGGTAAAGACTACGGTCTCGCCCAGGCACACCGGCGCGTTATCGTAGAACGAGGCCGCCGGCGAGGCCACAACCCGGAGTGTGCCGGTCAGCGCGTCGGCGCCGCAGTCGTTTTGCGCGCTCAAGGTGACCGTGTACTCGGCTGCCTCCCGGTAGGCGTGCAGGACCGGGGTCCCGCAGGGCCCGGCCGTCACGACGCCGTCGCCAAAGGCCCAGGAGCACCGGGCGGACGGGATGCCCTGCACCACGTCCGTGAAGGTCACCGCCGCTCCTACCGTCGGCGTCGGCGGGTCCCAGGCCATCCCCAGGATGCGGGCCGGGGCGCAGACGAACAGCTCCTGCCGGACCTGCTCCTGGCCGCACGGGTTTTCCGCCGTGAGCGTCACGGGGAACACGCCCCCCACCGCGTAGGTGTGGGAGACGACCTCTCCCGCGCCCGCGCCGCCGTCTCCAAACGCCCACGTGTACGTGATGGGCGCGGTTCCAGAGACCGCCCCCGTGAAGGTAACGGGCTGCCCGCTCACCGGGTCGGCCGGGTCCCAGGTGAAGGTCGTCCCCGACGCGGGTTCACAGACGAGCACGCGCTGCGTGACCGCCTGCGTACTGCAGAAGTTGGTCGCGGTCAGCGTGACCGTGTAGAGCCCGCCCACGGCGTAGGTGTGGGTGACGGCCTGGCCACTGCCCGTGCTGCCGTCGCCAAAGGCCCAGGTGTACAAGAAGGGAGCGGTGCCCGAGGTCGTCGCCGTGAATTGAACGGGGTCGCCCCGCACCGGGTCCGGCGGTGTCCAGGCGAAAGCCGTCCCTGTCACCGGATAGCAGACTACCGTAACCAGCTCCGACGCTGCGTTGGGACCGCAGCCGTTGGTCGCCGTCATTGTCAGGGAAAAGATCCCCGTGGTGGTGTAGACGTGGCTCACCACCGGCCCGCTGCCGCGGCTGCCATCCCCAAAGTCCCAGGTGTACGAGAAGGGCAGGGTGCTCTGGGCGCTACCGGTGAAGACGACTGTGTGCCCAACCTGCGGCGGGTCGGGTGCCCAGGCAATCTGCAGGTCCTGCGGGTTTTCGTGCACGGTGAGGTACGCCTGGTGCGTGTCGAACCCGCAGCCGTTCAGGGCCAGCAGCGTGACCTGGTAGATCCCTGCCTGGTCGTAGGCGTGGGCGGGGCTGATCTCGTAGGAGGAGTGCCCATCCCCAAAGTCCCAGATGAACGAGAGGGTCGCGGAACCCACCGAGGTGTTGAAAAACTGCATGCCCTCGCCGGCGCAGATTTCCGCCGTCGGGGTGTAGGTAAACCCCGCGTCCGGGGTGCTGGAGATGGCGATGGTGGCCGCCGCCACGTCGGCCCCGCACGACGCGGTGCTCGTCAGTATAGCGGTATACAGGCCGGGTGCCGCGTACACGTGCGTCGGGCTGGACACCGTCGAGGTCATGCCATCCCCGAACGACCACAGATAGGTGAGCGCCCCCCGCCCCAGGGACTGATTCGTGAAGGCGACCGCGCTGTTGACGCACTGCGGGGCATCGTGGGTGAAGAGCGCACTGGCACAGCCCGCGGCGTACTTCAGGTCCACGTTGGCGCTGTCGTAGTAGGCGACGTAGGGGACCCCAGCGGCATCCAGGACCAGGGAGCTGCCCTCCCCCACCGTCCCGGCCCCGTCCACCGTTTCGATGTGCCAGCCGGAGGCGTCCTGGTAGGCGTACTTGAGGTCGGTACAGGTGCCAACCCCATAGAGGCAGTAGGTGACATGCGGGCGGTTCGCCCCGTCCAGCGCCAGCGAGGTATAGCGCCCCACGTCGCCCCCGCCGTCCACCGTTTCGATGTGCCAGCCGGAGGCGTCCTGGTAGGCATACTTCAGGTCGCGGTTGGTCTGGTCGTAGTAGCTGACGTGCGGGTAGCCGGCCGCGTCCAGCGCCAGCGAGGTGTACAGCCCCACCCGGTCGGCAGCGTCCACCGCCTGGACGTGCCAGCCGAAGGCGTCCTGGTAGGCGTACTTCAGGTCGCCGTTGGTCGCGTCGAAGTAGCTGACGTGCGGGTAGCCGGCCGTGTCCAGCGCCAGGGCGGTATAGTACCCCACGCTGCCCGCGCTGTCAGGCGTGGCCAAGTGCCAGCCCGCGCCGTCCTTGTAGGCGTACTTCAGGTCGCCGTTGGTCGAATCGAAATAGCTGATGTAGGGCCGGTAGGACGGGGCCGGTCCCAGGGCCAGCGAGCTGTACTGCCCCACGTCGCCGGTGCTGTCCACCGTTTCTGATACCCACACCGGCGCGTCGGGATGGCCGGCAACCCCGGTCGGCTCCCACTGCGCGGCGTACTTGAGATCTCCGACGATCTGGGCGTAGTAACTGACGTGGCCGTAGTTGAGACCATCCCACCGCAGCGCCGAGTAGGCCCCGACGTTCCCCCCGGAATCCACGACCTCGAAGTGCCAGCCGGCGGCGTCCTTCCAGGCGTGGCGCAGGTCGTAGTTGGGGAGGCCATCGTAGTAGGTGATGTGCGGATAACCGGCCGGGTCCATGGAGAGCGCGGGATAGGCCCCTACGCTGCCGGCGCTTGCCACCGTCTCCACGTTCCAGAGCCATCCTGCGCCGGCCTCGCCGGCCGGCGCAGCGGTCGCGGCTGCTCCCGCCGCCGGCGCCGCTCCGGGGGCTGCCGCGGCCGGCAGGACCAGGCCGAGCAGGAGCAGCGCGATCGCACCCGTGCGCCAGAATCTGTCCATCGTGTCCTCCTTTTCGTCAGGGGTGGCAGAGCCACCCGAACCAACCGCAGATCAACCGATTCAGGTCGTACCCCTGGACGCGCCCGCCCCCGCCGTTGCTGTACGCGTCTGCCGGGCTGTACCAGGTCCCCTCGCCGGCCTCGGGGATGATCTGCCCCGGCGGCAGCTGCAGTGGCCGGTCCATGAAGGCCGGGCCCAGCTCCCCGTTGGCCTGCGGCAGGAACTGCAGGGGATCCTGCCACTGCGGGTAGCGGTCCGTGTAGTGCAGGCGCTCGACGGGCACGGGCGCGCCGTTCTCCGTCGGGCGGTAGTATTCCAGGATGTCGATCTGGGTCATGTACATGATCGAAACGGCCAGGTGGAGATGGGGACCGGTCGAGCGGCCGCTGTTCCCCACGTAGCCGAGGATGGTCCGGCCCTGCTTGAGCTCGGTGGCCATGGTCAGGGGCGGCCCGAAGCCGGGGAAGTAGCACAGGTTGGCCCCGATCGGGCACTCGTGCGGGACAGTGGTCGGCCCGGGGGCCGGCGTCATGGAGGGGCGTGGCGTTTCCAGGGTCGGTGCCGGCCATGGCGTGACCGTCGGGCCGGGCGTGCTCGTGGGGAAGGGGGGCCAGGTGGGACCAGGCGTGAGCGGGACGGTCGGCCATGGTGTCGGCGACGGTGTAGCCGGCGGGGTCCAGTTGGGCGGCGTGGGCGAAGGCAGCCGGGTCGGGGTCGGGGTGCGCGTCGGCGAGGGCAGGCGCGTGGGGGTAGCGGTGGCCCCGGTCGGGGAGGGCGGCGGCGTCCCGGGCGTCCTTGTCGGGCCAGGTGTAGCCGGCGGCGGCGGGGGCAGTGTCTGGGTAGGCCCGCTCGTCGGTGGCGTCTGGTCGGGCCGGGTAGGTGAAGGCAGGCGGGTAGCGGTGGCCGCCGCCGTGGGCGTCCGGCTGGACGTCGGTGCGGGCGTCGTGGTGGCGGGCGGTTCCAGGTAGACCTGCCCGCTCGTGGCGCTGCCCGAATCCAGGCCGGCGTTCCAGGTGGCCGTGTTCTGGACGTAGCAGCCGCAGCCGTCCAGGACGGTCGTGGTGACCCAGATCTGGCAGCTCTGCTGGGCGGGCACGATCAGGCCCGAGATCGTGAACTGGTTGCCGGAGATGATCGTCGTTCCGCCCGGGCAGGTCCGCTGGATGTCGTCGATGGAAAGCTGGGCCGGGATCGCGTCGATCACCGCGGCCAGGACGTTCTCGGTGGTGGCGTTGCTCAGGCCGATGGTAAAGACGATGGTCTCGCCGGGCGCGGCCGCGTCCACGTTGGCGCTCTTGTCGGCGCCGAGCACGGTGGTGACGTGCCGGTCCGGCGCGGGTCCGCCCAGCGGCCGGACGCTCACCGGGGGCACGGGTGCGGCCGCGGCCGGCCCTCCACCTGGCGTGGGCGTCGCGCTGGGCGTGGGAGTGGGGGTCGGTTCCCTCCGGCAGCCGTAGAAGCGGGCAAGGGCGTCGTGGGCAACGCCGTGCACCTCGTCGATCTGCTGGTCGAAGGTGACGATGGTCGGGCCGTCCGGTTCGTAGCCCTCCGGCCAGTAGACCCGGGCGGTGCAATCGCCGGGCGTCCCGTTGAAGAGCAATACCTGCCCTGCGGGGCCCGTGTCGGAGCCGGAGCTGCCCTTTTCCGGCACGACCGGGCCGGGGCAGGTCACGAGGATGGGGATATTGGGCTCGTGGCGCTCCTGGGCGCGGCAGTACGTTTCGACCTCGATCCGGTACGGTTCGAGGTGGCCGTAGAGGATGTACACCGGCGTTTCCTCGCTGCTGTGTACGTTCCACAGGACTACGGTTTCGCCGGCTCCCCCGTAGAACGGATTGAAGTGGTCGTAGAAGCCGATGAAGAAGGGCTGCGCGTCGAGGGGCGGGTAGACCGGGTCGCGGAATTGCAGCCCGGGGCCGGCGACGTCGACGCCGTCGTGAAACTCGTACTCGCCGGGGACCGGCAGGAGATCCTCGCCCAGGTAGGGCCGCCAGCCGTAGGGCGAGGTGATCTCCCAGCCCACGCTGCGGTAGGTGGCGTAGCCGGGGTCGCCCTCGCCGTTGGGCAACGCCATGAAGCCCTGGCCCCCGCCCCCCGTCAGGGGTGTGACGCCGGCCGGCCAGACCAGCTCCTGCTTTTCGAGCGTCCCGGCCCCGTTGAGGTAGTACACCAGGCCGCAGCAGCAGAAGGGCAGGGCGCACAGGACTACCAATAGCAGTGTCCCCGGTCCGGCAAAGGCCAAGGCGACCGGCCTGGACGCTTCTTTCTCGCTCATTGCCTTTTCTCCACGAGAGGGGCCCTCACATCCCGGCCGCGGCCACCTTGACGCCGATCCGGGCGATGACCCGCTGCGCCCCGCCGCTCCCGGCGGCCTTGCTCATGGCGAACCCCAGGATCGGCGGCCCGCTGATGGCCATGAAGATGGTCATGGTGGACAGGAGCACCAGGAGCAGGGGGTGGCCGTTGGTCAGGCCCGACCAGGCGTTGGCCATGAGCATACCCGCCAGCTTCAGGAAGAGCGCGCCGACGAACTGGTAGAAGACCGTCCCCACCGCCACCCGCATCCAGGTGTTGAAGATGTACTCCGTCTCCTCGGTGGCGTAGGCCATGCCGGCCAGGGGGGAGAAGATCAGCAGGCCGTCCAGGACGACCACGCGCCCGAGCATCAGCAGGGCGTAGATCAGCAGGAACACCAGCATCACGAGCAGGGCGATGGCCGTCTCCACGATCAGGCCGGCGGTCAGCAGCAGGTCGGCGGTGTGGTCGAACATGATCATGTCCCGCAGCACGTCGATCAGGGGATCGCCGACCACGGCGGTGACCAGCACGTTGTTGAGCTGGATCATCTGCGAAACGAGCCAGTAGCCGCCCCCCGCGGCCAGGACGGTGGCCACGACCACGCGGCGGACGTGTTCCCCAACGCGGTACCCGTGCGACTCGCCCGTGGAGAGCCGGATCAGCTCGCGGATCGCCAGCCAGCACAGCGCCGCTCCCAGGAGGAGCATCGCCGCGGCCCGGACGTTGGGGATGATGGCCCCCACCTCGGCGCTGTTGTACGTGTACTCCGCCGGCGTCTGCAGGATCAGGTCGAGCCCTTCCGCCGCCGGCGCGGCCCCGGAGGGGACTGCCCCAGGGGTGATGGGGGCATAGGGGTTGGCGACGTCGCGGCCGTAGAGCCAGTAGACCGGCTGGGCGAGCATGCCGACCAGCATCCGCAGCAAACCGGAGAAAGCTCCGTTGATCGTGTCGGTCGCCCACTTGCCCGGGTTCAGGTTGTCGTTGACCCAGCCGAAGATGTCCCCCAGGAAGGGCGGCCAGATGTCCCCCTGCGTGCTGCCCTGGTAGTACGGGGCATAGCTCCCGCCGCCGGCCGCCGTTCCCGGCCGGGTGGGGTACTCGGTCCAGCCGGCGCCCGGTTCTGCCGCCGTGCCCGCCCCCCCCTCGGTCGGGGGGATGCCGCCCTGGGGCCTGGCGGCCTTCTTTCCTTCCCCGGGCGCGCCGGCCATGGCCGGCGTGGCCGCCGTGGCCAGCAGCAGCGCGGCCATGACGACGATTGTCCACTTCTTCACTGCGCCACCTCCTTGCGTCGTATCCTGGGAACTCTCCGGTCGGTTTCCGCCGCGGCCGAAAAGGGAATGACCCGGCCCGCCGCCGGCTGCTCCTGCTGCGCACCTCCCATGACCCCGTGCTCGCGCAGGAAGCGGCGGACCTCGGCCTCGACCTCTTCCTCGGGCGTGCCGTGGGCCAGCTCCGACAGGTAGTACACCCGCGCTATCTTGCGGTCGCCCTCCGCCCAGGGGTACAGGGGCGTCAGGTCCACGCCGGGATTCTCCCGGATAAAAGCCCGCTCGGCCAGGTCCCGCTTCCGCCGGCGGGCCTGGTAGGCCCGGAACTGCTCCACCGGCAGGGCGGTCAGCCGGCCGACCCGTTCCTTCGCCGACAGGCGGGGGACCTCGTTCACCAGGCGGTCGAGAGCGTCCTCCTCCGGCCAGGTGAAGCCGGTGTCCGGCGCGGGATAGATTTCCACCGCGGCGTCGGGCAGCCTGACCGTGGTCATGGAAAAGACCCCCGTCGACTGCCCCGCCACCTTGAAGCGGACGTAGGCCCGGTACGGCGGCAGGTTCAGCACGTCCTCCACGCCGAACGCCTGCAGCGTCGCGGCGAAGAAGCGCGCGCTCGGGCCGGTCTGCTG
>CAZTIG010000101.1:0-8380 GCA_964613665.1 uncultured Chloroflexia bacterium | reverse complement strand
GCGCTCGCCGGGCGACTATCACGAGGTCATGACCACCGGCTCGGTCAACCACGCCTCGGCCTATCCGGGCACCCTGACCGGCTTCTCCAGCCGCGGACCCTCCGCTCTCGACCCCAGCCCGCAGTACTACTTCCCCGACATCATGGCCCCCGGCGAGAACATCCGCTCGAGCGTCCCCGGCGGCGGCTATGAGGGTGGGTGGAGCGGCACCTCGATGTCCGGCCCCCACGCCACCGCCCTGGTCGGCCTGATGTGGTCGGCCAACCCGGCTCTGCGCGGCCAGGTGGAGACGACCATCCAGCTCATCAAGGACACCGCCGTGCCGCTGACCGGGCAGGGCGGCTCCAACTGCGGCGGCGACTACACCACCGGCCCCAACAACGACTGGGGCTATGGCACGATCGACTCCCTGGCCGCCGTCCAGGCAGCGATCGCCATCGGCGGCGCCGGCCAGCTCGACGGCACCGTCACCGACTCCAGCACCAGCCTGCCCATCGAGGGCGCCACCATCACGGCCGACCACGACGCGGGCTTCTCCTGGAGCACCCAGACCAACAGCAGCGGCTACTACACCATGACCGTCGCCGCCGGCACCTTCACCGTCACCGCGGAGGCCTTTGGCTACATCCCGGAGGCGGTCTACGGCGTCGTGGTGCCGACCGACACGCTCGTGACCCAGGACTTTGCCCTGGATCCGGCCCCGACCTACGTCGTCTCCGGCACGGTCAGCGAGGCCGGCACCGGCACGCCGCTCTACGCCCAGGTGCAGATCGTGGGTGCACCCGTTGCGCCAGTCTGGACCGACCCGGGCACCGGCTACTACGCCATCACCCTGCCGGAGGGCACCTACACCTTCCACGTCAGCGCTGCCCTGCACCAGCCAGAGGACCGCGTCGTGGTAGTGGACCATGACCAGACGCAGGACTTTGCCCTGCTGACGCTGCCCTGCATCCTGCTGGTAGACGACGACAACGACAGCCCCGACACGCGCCCCTACTTCACCGCCGCCCTGGACAACCTGGGCTACGACTATAACGTCTTCGACGTCGGCGGCGGGGGCAGCAACGGCCCCACCCTGGCCGAGATGCAGGGCTACTCCATCGTCATCTGGTTCTCCGGCGACAAGTGGGGCGGCTCGGCCGGCCCCAACGCCGCCGACGAGACGGCCCTGGCGGCCTACCTGGACGGCGGCGGGTACCTCTTCCTCTCCAGCCAGGACTATCTCTACGACTGGGGCCTGACGAGCTTTGGCCAGAGCTACCTGGGCATCGGTTCCTACAGCGATGACACCGGCGATGCCACGACCAAGTACGGCGTGGCCGGCGACCCCATCGGCGACGGATTGGGCCCCTACCCGCTGACCTACCCCTCCGGCTTCAGCGACTATGGCGACGTGGTCAACGCCGGGGGCGGGGCCTCGGTGGCCTTTCGCAGTGCTTCCAGCGGCGGCAACAACCTGGACGTGGACAAGGACGGCGGAGCCTGGAAGACGGTCTTCTTCGGCACCGACTGGGTGCCTGTCTACAACAACAACGCCGCCAACGGCGAGGAACTGCTGGGGCGGATCATCGATTGGTTCGGAGGGTGCGCCGGCCCTGGCAACGGCATACTGACCGGGCAGGTGACCCACGAGCTCTACGGCACGCCGATAGCCGAGGCCACGGTCACGGCCCAGCCTTCTGTCGAGGCGGCGGCCATCGAGGCCACCACCGACCCGAACGGCCACTACACCATGACCCTGGCGCCCGGCACCTACGACGTGACGGCGGAAAAGGCCGGCTACACCACCGTGGTTGTCACCGACGTGGTCGTCACCCTGGGCACGACGGTGCTGGACATCCAGTTGAACAGCGCGGCCATCATCGTCGACCCGGCCAACCTGCACGCCCTCGTCACACCCAGCGGCACGACCACGCTGACGCTGAACATCGCCAACCCCGGCGGGCTGGACCTGAGCTTCGCGATCGCCGAGACGACGGCGACAGCGCGGGCGCTGGATCGGGACGTGATCGTCCACGTGCCGGCGATCCCCGCTCGCCCCGACGCGGCCTCCCGCAGCGGGGCGCGGGCCTGGCCGGAGCGGCAGTTCCGCATGCACATCGGCAACGTGAGCCTCGCCCCGATCAACGTGCTGCTCGTCACCCCCGACGTGGTGGCCGGTTACGACATCAGCCTGCTCCTGAACACCCTGGCAGCTTTCCCCGACCTGGTGGTCACGCTCTGGGACGGCAACGCTGGCACGCCGACGGTGGCCGACATGCAGGGCTATGACGTCGTCTTCGTCGGCAACGACATCCTCTGGACCAGTTCGGCCATCGACAAGGTAACCCTGAGCAACAACCTGGCCGACTACATCGACGCCGACGGCAAGGTTCTGGCCAGCAGCTTCGTCTGGAGCTACGACGACTGGGGCTTTGGCGGCGGGCGCTTCATCGCCGAGGACTATAGCCCCTACGAGATCGCCACTACCGACTTCTGGGACCCGACGACGCTGGGGAACTTTGATCCGACGCACCCGATCATGGCCGGGATCACCGACGTCAGCGAGAACTACAACCACCAGGACCCGGCCCTGAGCCCGAACGGCACCTGGGTGGCCAGTTGGATCGACGGAGAGAACTTTGTCGCCGTGGCCCCGAACTGTGTCGGCCTGAATGCACTGTACTTTGCCAACGCCGACTTCGGCGGCCAGGCGGGCGAGCTGCTGCACAATGCTCTCCTCTACCTGGCTGGCGGCGGAGTTGCGCCGATCGACGTGCCCTGGGTGAGCGAGGTGCCCACGCAGAGCGTCGTCCCGGCCGGCACCGAGCTGGACGTCGACGTCATCTTCACCGCCATCCCGCCCTACAACGTCATCGGCGAGTCCTACACCGCCACCCTGATCATCTCGCACGACGCCCCGGTCTTCCCCGACGACATCCATGTCCCCATCACCATGACGGTGCTCGGCTGCATGCCGGTGGAGGATCCCGACTTTGACTGGGATCCGACCGCGCCCTACATTGGCGACCTGGTCACCTTCAACGGCTGGGTCGGTGCCGGCGGGGAGCCGATCACCTACACCTGGGCCTTTGGCGACGGCGAGGTGGGCAGGGGGATGATCGCGACCCACAGCTACGCCACGGCCGGCACCTTCACGGTGACGCTGACGGTGGAGAACTGCGCTGGGGCGTACTCGGCGACGGTGTCCCACCCGGTCGTCGTGGCCTGCCCGCCGGTGACCGACGCCGAGTTCGACTGGACGCCGATCACGCCGACATTGGGCGAGGAGGTGACCTTCAGCGGGAGCGCCAGCAGTACGCTGCCGGTGTCGTTCGAGTGGGATTTCGGCGACGGCATCGGGGCGGGCCAGGTCGTCACCCACACCTACGACATGACCGGCACCTACGTGGTGACGATGATGGCCACCAACGACTGCGGCGAGTACGACGCGATCACCCACACCGTGACGGTGGTGGCGCCGCCGCCGTGCGAGGAGGTGGAGATCCTGGCGATCACGCCGACGATCGAGGGGTGCTCGGTGAGCTTCGCCGTGGCCCTGAGCGGAGACGCGCCGTTCACCTACCTGTGGTGGTTCGGCGACGGGATGACCTCGACGGAGGCGATGCCGACGCACGTCTACGCCACCGGTACCTACACCGGGACGCTGGAGGTGTGGAACTGCACGGCCGGCTACGACACGTTGGACTTTGCCGTCGACGTGTCCTGCCAGCAGTACTGGTTCGTCTACCTGCCGCTCATCTACATGAACGCTCCCTAACGGCAGGTTGGGCCTGGGGTAGTCTTCCCAGTAAGCGAAGCGAGGCCAGTGGGGCGTGGCGCCTTGCGCCCTGCTGGCCTCGCCGGCTGTCTGTCGGACCTGGGTAGCCGGCCGTGCCTACCCCTGCCACCCCTCCTGGTCCAGCAGCGCCGCGATGCGCCCCAGGACGTCCTCGAGAAAACTCCAGCAGCGCGGCTGGATGGCCGCGGCGACCTCCTCGATCAGCGCCGCAGCCCCCGTCACATCGATCGCCTCCACACCGTGCTTCAGCCGCACCTGGCGCTGGTAGCGCTCGCTGAGGCTGGACGGGGTGATGCGCTCCAGGGCCAGGAAGGGTGCCATCGCCGCCAGGCCGGCGCCCAGGTCCAGCCCGGGCCGGCCGAAGAAGGCCGCGACGTGAGGGGAAAGCGCCGCCAGGTCGGCGCCGGGCGCCGTCGTGGTGCTGGCGGCCGTGCCGAGGGCATGCTGCACCTCGCCGCCGAGCGCGGGGTGCTGTTCCGCCAGCAGCCACTCGATGGCCATCTCGACAAAGTTGTGCGCCTTCCACAGCCCCATGCTGGCCGGGAGCCGGCAGATGGTGGCCACCCGCTCGGAGTAGGGGCCGGCCTCGGCAAAGGCGTAGCCGCGCTGCGAATCGCCGTACTGCTGGTCGCCGTAATAGTCCAGGCCGGGGGGCGTGACGCCGTGGCTGATCACGCCGACGGCAAAGGGGAGGCCGGCCGGGGCGCGCCCGGCCAGGAAGGAGTACAGCGCCGCGCCGGCCCGGTGGGTCTGCTCCCAGCTCAAGCCGTTCGTCAGCACGGCGTCGGGGAAGATCGCTCCCAGGATGTGCAGCGGGCCGGGCGAGCCGACCAGCCGGCCGATGGCGTAGGCGTGCGTCAGGGGAAACATGGCCCTACCCCTGGGCGCAGCGCTGGCAGATGACGTCCAGGACCCGCTCGACGTCGCCGGGACGGTGGATGTCGAACGACTCGGCGTCCACCACCAGGAAGGGCAGCGTTGCGCTGGCGCGGGCGACCCAGTCCTCGTAGGCCTGGTGCAGCCCTTGCAGGTACTCCAGGGTGATACCCTGCTCAAAGTCGCGCCCGCGCGAGTGGATGCGCTCGAGCAGGAAGCGCGGAGAGGCCTGCAGGTAGATGATCAGGTTGGGCTTGGGCAGGAAAGGGATCATCGTCTCGAAGAGGGTGCGGTAGGCGGCAAAGTCGCGGTCGTCCAGGAAGCCCTGGCGGTTCAGCGTCCGGGCAAAGATCTCCAGGTCCTCGTAGATGGTGCGGTCCTGCACGCAGGAGCAGTCGTGCAGCCACATCTCCTGGAACATGCGGAAGCGGTGGGTGAAGAAATAGATCTGCAGGGCAAAGGCCCAGGCGTGCATGTCGGCGTAGAAATCGGCCAGGTAGGGGTTGTCGATGACCTGCTCGTAGAACGTGCGCCAGCCGAGGCGCTCTCCCAGCAGCTTCGTCAGGGTGGTCTTGCCTACCCCGATGTTCCCGGCGACACTGACCAGGTACCTGGGCATCCTACCCCCTTCGTCCGATGGTGGCCATGTAGACCGTGGTCTCCTCGTGGCCGTCGACCTCCAGCACCGCGTTGACCTCGTCGTCGAAGAACGCGCCGATGACGCAGCAGCCCAACCCGAGGGCCGTGCTGGCCAGGTAGACGTTCTGGGCGGAGTGGCCCGCGTCCATGTAGATGTAGCGGTAGGTCCGCTCACCGTACTTGCGTGCCGACCGCGCGATGACCGCCGTCCACACCAGTACCACTGCCGCTCGCTGGCAAGCCGTCTGCCCCAGCGCGGCCCGGGTCAGGGCCATGCCGATCAGCGGATCCTCCCGCAGGAAGGCCAGGCGGTGGTGGCGGACCTCATAGTGGTACAGGCCGCCGAGCAGGCCGCCGGCCCGGTTCACCGCCAGGTAGGTTTCGATGGGGTAGAGGGCCCCGGCCGATGGGGCGGTGCGGAACTGCCACTCGCCCTGCTCGCGGGTGATGCCCTGGCTGGCCCAGAGCAGTTGCGAGACCTCCGGCAGCAGCAGCTCGGACTGGTCATAGTCGCGGATGGAGCTGCGTTCCTTGAGCGCTGTCCACAGCCCCATGCCGCCCTCCTGGGCCGGCGCCGGCAGCTCGATCCGCGCCAGTGGGTTGGGATAGACCTTGTATGTGCCGATGCGCCGCGGGTTCGGGGCGCGGGCCGGGGAACGGCTCGCCGCGCCGGCCGTATCCTGGTGGCCGCGGTCCTCGCTGTCGGAAGTCATCGAGTTCCTCCTTACGCCGTCCTCCAGGGGGCGGCGATCGTCTTTGCGCGAATTGTATTACATCCTGGGCCGGGATGCAAGGGCCGCCGAAGGTGCAGCCCTTCGCGCCCCTGGCAGCATGTCGGAGAGTGCCCTGGGCAGCGGGTCGCAGCCTGTCGCCAATGAGACGCAGCAAGACCTGGCCGCCAGGCCGGCTGACGCCTCCAATGCAACAATCCTCTCCGACAGACCCCTAGCGCCAGCGCTGCGGCTCGAACGGCGAGCGCTGCACGTGCAGGCTGACGCTCTGCACCAGCCCTAGCGCCAACAGGGTGGAGATGAGGGAGCTGCCGCCATAGCTGATCAGCGGCAGCGGCAGGCCGGTCACCGGCATCACCCCCACGTTCATACCGATGTTGGCCAGGCACTGGAAAGCGATCCAGCCGGCCACGCCCACGGCGATGAGCCGGCCGAGCAGCTCGCCCGCCCGTGCCGAAACCTGCAGCACCTGCCAGACCAGGACACACAGCATGACGAGCAGGGCGACCGCCCCCAGGAATCCCAGCTCCTCGCAGATGACGGCGAAGATAAAGTCGGCGTGGCGCACCGGGAGAAAGTGCAGCCGACTCTGGGTCCCCTGGCCAAAGCCCTGGCCCAGCCAGCCGCCCGAGCCGATGGCAGTCCAGGCCTGCACGATGTTGTAGCCACCGCCCCAGAGGTCCCGGTAGGGGTCCAGGAAGAGCAGCAGGCGGTTCTTCTGGTAGTCGGCCAGGAGAAAATGCCAGGCCAGGAAGCCGGCCGGGACGCTCAGGAAGGCCAGGCCCACCAGGTAGGCCGGCCGCGTGCCGGCGGCCCAGACCATCCCCAGCCAGATCGCCAGCAACACCGCCGCCGTGCTCAGGTCCGGCTGCAGCAGCACCAGCGCTGCTGGCGGCAGCACAAAGAGCAGGGACAGCAGGAAGGTGCCCAGGGAAGCGCTGCGCGCCTCTTGCCGGCTCAGGAAACAGCCCAGCGTGATCGCCAGCAACGGCTTGGCCAGCTCGGAGGGCTGCAGGTCAAAGAACCCCAGGTCGAACCAGCGCACCGCCCCGTAGCTCTGCTTGCCGAGGAGCAGGACCAGCCCCAGCAGCACCAGGTTCACCACGTACAGCGGGATCCACACATAGCCGAGGTAGCGATAGTCCATGGCGCTGAGGCCGGCCAGGACGGCCAGCCCCACGGCCAGGTAGATGACCTGCCGCAGCGGTAGGCTGGCGACGGACCAGCCGCCCAGGTCCGACCCCAGCGTGGTGCTGTAGATCATGGCTACGCCGAAGCCGGACAGCATCACGACGCTGCCGAGCAGGAGAAAATCGAAACGGCGCAGCTTTTCGAAACGCACGGAATTGGGCCCCTCCTGTCGGGCCGTGTGCGTCGGCCGGTCAGCGACCGCCCGCGAACCAGTCCGCCAGCGCCTCCGGCCATGGCCGCAGGCGGATGCCCAGCCCCACGGCGGCGCAGTAGTTGCGCAGGACGGCTCGTGGCGGCGGCGTCGAGTCGCGCCGGAAGTCGGCCAGCCGGATCGGCCGCACCGGCACGTGCTCCCGGCCGGCCAGGCGCAGGATCTCGCGGGCGTACTCGTAGCGCGAGCAGGCCCCCTCGTTGACCAGGTGATAGATGCCGAAGCGCTCACTCTCGATCAGCCGGGCGATGGCCTGGGCCAGGTCCGGGGCATAGGTCGGTGTGGCGAACTCGTCGTCCACGACGGCCAGCTCGGGCTGCCGTTCGCTCAGCGCCAGGATCTTGCTGACAAAGCTGCGCGGCCCGCCAAAGAGCCAGGAGATGCGCACGATGTAGCAGCGCTGCCCCCACTGCTCCACGTAGCGCTCCCCAACCCACTTGGAGTATCCGTAGGCGTTGATCGGGCGCGGTGGGTCGTACTCCAGGTAGGGTGCCTCCCGGTCGCCGGGAAAGACCTCGTTGGTGCTGACGTAGACCAGCGTGGCGCCGGCCGCCTGGCAGGACAGGACGACGTTCTGCGTGCCCAGCGCGTTGACGAGCAGCGCCCGATCGGGGTCGCGGGCGCAGCCATCCACGTCGGTATAGCCGGCCGCGTGGATGACCACCTGCGGGGCAAAGGCCAGCAGCGCCTCCCGCAGCGGCTCCGCGGCGGTGATGTCGTGCTCGGGCAGGTCCAGGCCGAACAGGCAGTGGCCGGCCAGAGCCTCCTGCAGGGCCGTGCCCAGTTGTCCCCGGCAGCCGGTGATGGCGACGCGCATGGCGACCTCCGTCCTACAGGGCCTTGCGGCGTGGTGCGGTTCCCAGTATACCGTGAGCGCCGGGCGGTGTCAACAGGTCGGCGTCACGGCCGTACCAAAGTCGCCGGCCTTGACCGGCAAGTGCCCGGCTCAGG
>CAZTIG010000100.1:0-9089 GCA_964613665.1 uncultured Chloroflexia bacterium | reverse complement strand
GACGCAATGAACACAACTGCAAACGACGGCCTCCATCCCTCCGCCGTTATGCGTGAAGGAATCTTGCACGTTGCCTATTTGAATATCACCACCAAAAATGCGGAGTATCTCAGTGTTATACCTGGTGGGGGATGGCCGCCAGTGGTCAATGTCGCGGGGGGGCCGGCTACACTCCACGCGGAAATCTCCCTGGCGCTGCGCTCAGACGGACTCCCGCGCATTACCTATATCAGTGAAAGTGACTTCAAACTAATGTACGCACGTTACACCGGTTCTGCCTGGACACAGGAGGTGGTAGATGGCGATGACGAGCATTTAATGGGCTATTGCAACTCGTTAGCGCTGAACGCCGATGATGATCCACGCATCGCTTACTTCGACGCGGCGAATCAAGATCTTCGGCATATCTCGTACTTGCTGTTCGGTTGGGGCGTGCCCGTGATTGTGGACGACAATTCGGGATCCGACTGTGCTATCTCGTTGGCTTTGGATGGAGAAGGATATTCCCACATCCTGTATCATAAGGGCGACACCTCCGGCTCTTTGCGTTATGTACGGCAGCAGAGTGGTTCTGGCTGGTCGTTCGAGACGGTTGATGGGGCTGCCAGTAATTGCGGCGTGGATATCGCGCTGGCGTTGGATTCGCTAGGCCGCCCGCACGCCATATACTCCTGCAACGGTCAACTGAAGTACGCTTATCGTGGTGCGTTCCAAGTTTTTCTGCCTGCGGTCATGCGGGGTCAGTGACAAGGGTTCCGAGATGATCCGACGAAACGCCCTGTCTTTGGTTCTGCCTTTCGGATTGGGCGGTTACTCTGTTCGCAGTGATGTGCCGCCTGGTAGCAATGGCAGTCTGGTGAGCTTGGCGCAGGCTAACGGTGCGCACCAGCCGCACGCGGAGCGAGCGAAGCGAGCGGAGCGTGTCGGCTGATGCGCACCGTTATGCCACACCAGCCTGGTGGGCGCAATGGCCGCGCGAGCCGGCCGGTCGTCGTCGGGGCAATAGCCCAGGGGGAAACGCGGAGCGCGGCGGAGCGTTTTCCCCTGGGCCGGCGCCAGTTCCTACCCAAAGTGCACCTCCGCCGGGGTGCGGCACGCCAGACTCTGATGGAGCCGCTCATGGTTGTAGAAGTGGAAGTAGGCCGGCAAGCCGGCCTCCGGCACCGGCACCGTCGCATAGTCCACCAGGTAGATATGCTCATACTTGACCGTGCGCCAGAGCCGCTCGACAAAGACGTTGTCCAGGGCCCGGCCCCGCCCATCCATGCTGATCCGCACGCCGGCGGCCGTCAGCAGCGCCGTGAACTCGCCCGCCGTGAACTGGGCCCCCTGGTCGGTGTTGAAGATGACCGGCGTCCCCTGCTGCAACGCCTGCCGCAACGCGACCCGACAAAACAGCCCGTCCAGGGTGTTCGACAGTTGCCAGGCCAGCACATAGCGGCTGTACCAGTCGATGACGGCCACCAGGTACATGAAGCCGCGCAGCATCCGAATGTAGGTCACATCGGCGCTCCACACTTGCCCCGGGCCGGTGATCGGGTAGCCGCGCAGCAGGTAGGGGGACACCTGGTGCCCCGGCGCCGGCCGCGAGGTCGGCGGGTGGGGGTAAATCGCCTGCAAACCCATCACCCCCATCAGCCGCTGCACGCGTTTCCGATTCACCCCGTGGCCCTGACGCCGCAGCCAGGCCGTCATGCGTGGTCCGCCGTAGAACGGCGTCTTGGTGTACTGCTCGTCGATCAGCCGCATCAGGAGCAAGTTTTCCTCCGACTCGCCCGCCGGCTCGTAGTAGTAGGTGGCGCGGTTCAAGCCGAGCAAGGCGCACTGCCGCCCGATGCTGAGTTCGGGATGGTCCCGTTCGATCATCGCCCGCTGCTCCTCAACTGTACCGGGCAGCTTTTTTTTTCACCCATTCCAGTTCCATCTTCAGCCGCCCAATCTGCTCGTAGAGCTCGGCCTCGCGCGCCGCTTGCTCGCGCTGTTGTTGGGCGCTCGGGTTGGCAAGGATCGTCGGCCCGTCCCGTAGGAGTTCCTGCTTCCACAGGCCGATTTGGTTCGGATGGACCCCGTGCTGCCCCGAGAGCTCGTTGATCGTCTGTAAGCCCTTGGTCGCTTCCAGGGCGACCTGGAACTTGAAGTCGGCGCTATACCGTTTCCGTTGCGTCATCATTGGCCTCCACATGCTTTCGTCCATCATACACTATTTCCACCTTAGCATGTGGTCCAGTTTTTGGGGTCAATTACCAGGTCCGCCAAGTCGCGGCGCGGCTTACCCAGGTCGTTGGGCGGCGTTTTACCCAAAACGTCAAGAGGAGAGGGTAAGAGTGTTACCACGTGAGAAGTTGTCTGATGCTCTTGACCGTGCTATTCAGTACGGCGACTGGGCTGAGCTGTTCCTTGAGCGCCGCAAATGCTGTAGCATCCTCTGGGATGGCGGAGAGCTTCGCCAGCAACGTACTTGGGAGGAAGCGGGGATAGCTCTGCGGGTAGTACGGCAAACGGAGGAACTTGGGGCGGATTACTCCACAGACCTCTCGCCTAGTGGTTTGCGTGCTTTGGCCGATAGAGTGTGTTCCTCACTGGGTCCATACAAAGGCAATCGACCTGCCATCGAGTTGGGTGAGCTGCAAGAGGCACCGCCTACTACTGGAAAGGTCGACCCTCATGAAGTAGCCTTGGCGCAGAAAACCGCTTGCGTTGAGGCCATTGGCCAGGCAATACTTGAGAGTGGACCTGGCATTATGCGAGCCCTGGTCAAGTATGACGACTACACCCAAGAAGTTGTGATAGCCAACTCTGAAGGGCTTCTTTGTCGCGACGTGCGTCCGCTCATCCTCATTATGGCCATCTCCATCGCCTCCGATGGGGGAGAGATTCGAATAGGAGGAGCTGCCCAGGCGGGGCCGCTTGATTTGCTCTCCGTTCCTTCGCAGGGTTGGACATCAGTCGGGCGCGAGGCAGCAGAGAGGGCGCTACGCCAACGGGGAGCCATACTCCCGCCGACGGATGGCTTGCCGGTTCTCTTTAGCCCCCGC
Source organism: uncultured Chloroflexia bacterium (assembly GCA_964613665.1). GTDB lineage: Bacteria > Chloroflexota > Chloroflexia > DTKN01 > DTKN01 > CAZQFV01. The sequence goes on along the minus strand of CAZTIG010000100.1, from coordinate 6,054 downwards.
TCGGGTTTCATCCACGAGATGTTGGGCCATCCCCTGGAGGCTCGTCACGCCGACGGCATCTTTGCTGGCAAGGTTGGCCAACTGGTGGCTTCCCCTGTCATAACGCTGATAGCCGATGCCACGCTGCCAGGTCTGGGCGGTTCATATGCATCCGATGATGAAGGGGTACCCGCCCAGCGAACGGTGCTCGTCGAAAAAGGTGTCTTATGTGGCTTCATGTGCGATCGGCTCGGAGCGGCTCGTTTGGGATTGGTCTCCACCGGCAACGGACGACGGGCTTCTTTCCGCCACCCGCTCTTGTCGCGGATGTCAAACACTGTTCTGGCGACGGGAGAGATGTCTCAGCAAGAGATGCTTGCAGGGATAGAACGAGGGCTTCTTGTTGAAACGACGCTGGGCAATCGTAGCAATGCCTATGGTGGTCCGGCCCGCTTTCATGTTGTAGAGAGCTATCTCATTGAGAAAGGCCAGATAACGGCTCCGGTGCAGAGTTTCGTGCTGACGGGAAAACCTTCAGACGTCATGCTCCACGTCAGTCAAGTGGGGGCTGATAGTGTGCCGGCCACGGGGATGTGTGGATTGCCCGAAAGTGGATATGTCCCCTATGGCGATAGTCAACCGAGCATCAGGGTTGAGAAAGGAGTGCAGATTGCGGGTCTGCTTGACCTTGATCAAATGCTCCCGGCCCTGCTTGGTGGGTGAGGAGGAGGGATACGCCGCCCAACCAGCGCGTGCAGCCGACCGGGCTGGGCGCGGCGGGTTGCGGGGTTGGCAGGGCCTACCACCAGCCCTCTCAGCGAAGGGTGTCCTGTCTGGGCCGCCCGGCGGGTCACGGTTGTCATTGGGTGGCCAAAGAACAGCAGCCCGGTACGGCCGAACAGTGACACGAGGAGGTACTCGAATGGACACGCGTAAGATGATGCGTCATGTCGGCGTCTGTGGCGGCTTGTTGCTCGTGCTGCTGCTCATGCACGCCGCCGGCGCGGGACAGGCTCGGCTCTCGGCCCAAGAGCCCATCGTTGCCCCGACCGGTCATGTGCCTACCGCCATCACCGAAGACGCCGCGTTGTCACCGTCATGCGTGGACCGCGATGAGAACGGCGTCGGCTCTGGCGGGCGACAGTTCCAGGAGGACCCTGGCAGCTACGGGCCAGGTCCCAGCGCTGCCGGCAACGAGAGTTTCCTGCCGCACGCAGAGGGGTCGCTGCAGCACGCCTCGAGGGATCAGGTGACGGCAGTCTGTCCCATTGACTCCGATTTCAACGGCACGGCCAATGGCTGGGTCAGCCACTCGGGAGAGTGGTACTACAACAGCGAGTACCTCTACACCTCCGGGATCGAGGGGAAATGGGCGTCGGCCAGCTATGTTGCCGACTTCGCCGACTTTGACTACGAGGTGCGCATGTGGCGGAGCGGATCGGAGAACAATGCGAATTTCATCGTCTTCCGGGGCACGCCCGATCCATTGACGCCAGCGTACAACTGGTACCACGAGTACAAGTTGCAGTATTCGCGGGCTGGGGACTTCTCAGTCTGGGTGCGTGTGGCCGGCGGGTCGCCTGTGGCCATCGTGCCCTGGACCTTTTCACCGGCGATCAACCAGGGGGACGCCTGGAACACGTTGCGGGTCGTGGCGGACGGCACCAGCCTGACCTTCTACATCAACGACACGCTGGTCTGGTCGGGCACCGATTCGAGCCTGAGCAGCGGGCGCGCCGGGGTGGGAATGTACACAGATAGCACCGACGATGAGCTGCGGGTGGACTGGGCCCGCCTCTGCCTGGTGCGCTTTGCGACGTACTTGCCCTTGGTGACCCGGCAGTAGGGAGGAGTCGAAGGCAGGCCGCCAACCTGCCGCTGCACCTGCGGGCCCTACCCGCGCCGCGGGACGATGCAGCGCTCCCTGCCGGCACTCCCGGTCGAGGCGACTAGATGTACAGGTCCCTGCGGCCATAGACCAGGTACGCGCCGGCCATGCTCAGCACGACGATCGCCAGCGCCAGCCCGACAAAGAGCGGATCCAGCCTCGACTCGTGCAGCAGCGCGCTGGCGTCAAAGTACTTGAAAGGGGTCAGGTACTTGAGCCAGTCCAGGTCCCGGCTCAGCACGGCGACGATGGAGAGGAAGTAGGTCCCCAGCAGCAGCCCCACGGCCACGGCACTGGCCAGCCGGTAGCGCCGCATGGCGCAGCCCAGGAAGAGGCCGACGGCCAGGAAGACGAGCTGCAGGAGAAAGAGGGCCAGCATGCACAGGGCCAGGAAGCCGTGCAGGCCGGCCTCGGGCGGGTAGAAGGCCGCGTTGACGACGGCAGCGCCCCAGGTGATCAGCAACAGGGCGATGCAGTTGGCCAGCGCCGCCAGCGCCTTGGCGGTCACCAGGCGGGCCCGGCTCACCGGCAGGGTCAGGGAGAACTCCACGGTCTTGTCGCGCTCCTCCTTGGAGATGATGTCGCTGCCCCACATGGCCGCGGCAATGCCCAGGAGCAGCGCGTAGTAGGTGAACATCAGCCCGAAGAAGCCGCTGAGCGTGGTCAGGTTGAACGCCTTGAGGCTGAACGCGGCCACCAGCGCCGGGGGCATGCTGTCCAACACGGCCAGCATGTCCGGGCTGCCGTAGTAGGCGGAGAACTTGGAGGCGCCGAGCCAGGTGAACAGGATGACGATGCCGCCCCAGATGAGCAGCGAGCGCAGGTTCGCTTTCAGCTCCCGCTTGAAGATGTTCATCCCGCAGCCTCCTCACACCGCGGACGGGATGTCCCGCCGGGCATAGAGCAGATAGCTGCCCACCAGGGAGATGCCAATCACCGCGACGCTGATGAGCACCAGGGGCAGGTCGTAGGCACCGTGCTCGACGATGTAGCGCGGCTCAAAGTGCTTGAAGGGGGTGATCTTCTCCAGCACGCTCTCGCCGAGCATGTCGCCAAAGACGCTCAGCACGTACATCCCGAACCCCAGGGCCATCGCATAGGGCGTCGCGCTGCGGATCCTTTTCACCAGGAGGGAGACCACCAGCCCCACGCTCAGGAAGAATAGCTGGAACAGGATGATGCTCGACAGCAGCAGCGCCAGGGTGCCGGCGTCGTACGCCCGGTCCCCCTTGAACAGGTGGATGCAGGCGAAGCTGCTGATCCAGACCACGGCGTTGGTGATGGTCAGGGCGGTCAGCGCGGCCAGCAGCTTGCTGGTCAGGATGTGGGTGCGCCGCACCGGCTTGGCCAGCAGGAAGTCGGCCGTCCAGTCGCGCTCCTCGACCGAGACCAGCGAGAAGCCATAGGTCGACGCCTGGATGGCCAGGCAGATCTGGGCAAAGAGAAAGACGAACCCGAAAAAGCCGAGGACCGTGGCCAGGTCCACCCCCTGCAGGCCAAAGGCGGTGAGCAGCTCCGGCGGGAAGCGGGCCAGCATCTCGTTCATGAGCGCGGCCTGCTCGGCGAAGGAGGAAAAGAGCGAGACGAAAACCAGGATCACCACCGCGACCGCCACCGACCAGGTGAGTACCGATCTGGCGTGCATCCTGAGCTCGTGCCGGTAGATGTTCATGCGCATGGCCGTCACCTACTCGTAGTAGTGCATAAAGATCTCTTCCAGGGTGGGCTCCTCGATCGTCACGTCGGCCACCGTCGTCTCTGCCACCCTGCGCATGACCGCGTTGATGTCGCCCTTGTAGAAAAAGTGCACGGCGTCGTTGTGCTGGTCGATGTTGCTCACGCCGGGGAGGTCGAAGAAGGCCGGGCTGAGGCCGGGGGCCACCACCCGGACCTTCTTGTAGTTGCTCTGCTGCAGGGTGCGGATGTCGGCGATCTCGATGACGCGGCCCTCGCGGATGATGGCCACGCGGTTGCACATCCGCTGCACCTCGCTCAGGATGTGCGAGGAGAAGAATACGGTCACCCCGCGCTGGTTCTCCTCGCGGATGAGCTGAAAGACCTTGCGCTGCATGAGCGGGTCGAGGCCGGCCGTGGGCTCGTCCAGGAAGAGCAGCCTGGGCCGGTGCAGCAGCCCCTGGACGATGCCCACCTTCTTCCGGTTGCCGTAGGAGAGGTCCTCGATGCGGCGGTGCATCTCCAGCTCCATCAGCTCGGCGAGCTCCCGCATACGCTGCGTGCAGTCCTGGGGATAGAAACTGGCCGAGTACTTGAGCAGGTCGATGACCCGCATGCGCTCGTAGTAGAACACCTCGGAGGGCAGATAGCCGATCTGCTGCCTGAGCTCGGGCCCGTGCTGGATGCAGTCCCGGCCAAAGATGGTGCCGCTGCCGCTGGTGGGATAGATCAGCGAAAGGAGCAGGCGGATGGTGGTCGACTTGCCGGCCCCGTTCGGCCCGATAAAGCCAAAGATCTCCCCCTCATCCACGCGAAACGAGACGTCGACGATGCCGCGGGCCTTGCCATAGTACTTGGTCAGGTGGTTGACTTCGATCACGCTCATGCGATCACATCCTCTTGCACTCTGCCGCAGGCCATCCTGCGGGCTCACGGGCCTCCGCACAGCCCGAGCCATTATACCACAGCGCGGGGGCCTGTCCAGGGCCATGGCTGCAGAGGGGACCATGACCGTCTCGTCAACGTGCCCCGAGGCACCTCAAATCGACCACCAGGCCACAGAGGCACCAAGATGAACGGACCACCAAGGCACAAATACACCAAGAGGATATGGTGAAAAGGCCCTTATCGACAGGGTGTCTTTGCCTTTGTGGTTCTGAGATGGTCTCCAAACGGTCATGGTCCCCGGCCGGATCGGGCTCTTGCACGCGCCCGGCGCCCATGGTAGAATGCATTGCGTCGATCGCCCAGGCGGTTGCCCTGGCCGGCCACCTTTCTTGCCGGCACGGCATACCGCGCCGTGGCCCCGCCTGGCCAGCCTGCTCGTGCTCCTGAGCCTGCTCCTGCCCCTCTCACTGCCCCTGGGCACCGGCGCCGCGGGCGCCGGGAGCATCCCGCACGCCTCCCTCGCCCCGCAGCCCCCGCCTCCGGCAGAACGTGCCGCGGCCGGGGAGAAGGGCCCGGGCCTGCTCTCCGCCGCCGGCCGCGGCAACCCCTGGATCAACCTGCGGGACGTGGAGGCCGTGCCCGCGACCTATGACGGGCCGGCCGGCCTGGTGCAGGCGTTGGCGACGGCCCAGCCCGGCGCCCTCGCCGCGGACGATTTCGACGAGGACGGCATGCCCGACCTGGCCGCCGGGTATGCGACGGCGGATGGGGGACTGCTTGCCATCCACCGCGGCAGCATCGACTACCTCTGGCCCGACGGGCCCGAGGCCGACGCCCGCCGGGCGGCCGGCCTCTTTGTCGATGCGCCGTTCCTGCCTGACGCGAGCCTCCTCGTCCTGCCCATCGCCCCCGACTACCTGGGGGCCGGCGATTTCGACAACGACGGCCACCGCGACGTGGTCGCCGCCGCCCGCGGCGGCGCGGCGCTCTACCTGCTCTCCGGCGACGGGCAGGGCGGCTTTGGCGCGGCGCAGGCCGTAGCGCTGCCCGGCGTCGTCACCGCCCTTGTTGCCGGCGAGGTCAACCGCCGCGACGGGCTGCAGGACCTGGCCGTGGCGGTGGAGGGGCCGGGCGGCCCCCAGCTGCTCCTCTTCGAGGGGCCCAGCGGCGCGCTGCGCCGGGAGCCGGAGGCCATCCCCCTGCCGGCCCCGGCGACCTCCCTGGCCATCGGCCAGATGGACGACCACTACGCCATGGACATCGCCGCCGCCTGCGGCAGCGCGCTGGTCCTCGTCCACGGCCGCGACCGGCAGCTCTCCGTCCTCCCCCCCGTTCACGGGGGGGAGGAGGAGGGGGCCTGGCGCCCACCCTCACCTCCCACCCCCTCCCCTACCCCATCGCCGCCCTGGCCCTGGGCGACTTTATCCCCGAGCAAAGCTACCGTAAGGAGCTGGCCCTCCTCGCCGCCGACGGCACGGTCCACTTTGTGGCTCCCGCCACGGCCGAAGAGATTACGTTTTGCTCTTTACGTTTTACCTCCTCTGCCATCCTACCTCCAACTTCTCACCCCCAACTTGCAACTTGCAACGTATCTTCCCTCCCCGGCGACGACCTGGCCGTGCTGG
>CAZTIG010000099.1:0-9100 GCA_964613665.1 uncultured Chloroflexia bacterium | reverse complement strand
CAGCGTTTTGTGCACGAGGAGGAGACACAGAAGGCCGAACAGGCCGTCGAGTCTGTCCTGTTACCCTTTACCCCACCTGACGGAGGAACGAAATGAGCAACACCGGTGGAGTCGACATGGCCGATGTCAAAGGCCAGGAGCACGTCAAGCGGGCCCTGGAGGTGGCCATGGCCGGAGGCCACCACGTCCTGCTGGTCGGGCCGCGCGGCACGGGCAAGACGCTGCTGGCCCACGCCGCCCTTTCTATCCTGCCCCCGCCGACGGCGGAGGAAACGGCCGAGATCGCGGCCATCTACGAGGCGGCCCGCCTGCCGGCGCCCAACGACGGCGCCGGACCCCGGCGGCCCTTTCGTGTACCTGCACACACCGTCACCCGGGCCGCCCTGCTGGGCGGCGGCGAGCCGCTGCGCCCGGGCGAGGTCAGCCTGGCCCACCGGGGGCTCCTCCTGGACGACCTGCCCGCCTTTGGCCCGCGGCTCCTGGAACTGCTGCGCGGGCCTCTGACAGACCAGGTGGTGACCCTGGTTCGTTTCTCCGGGAGCAAGACCTTCACCGCCGCGTTCCTGTTAGTGGCCACCGCCCGCCCCTGCCCGTGCGGGGAGTACGACGCCGGCGTCCCGACCGCGGCCTGCGCCTGCACCCCGGCCCAGGTGGCCCGCCACCGCCAGCGCGTCCCGCCGGTTCTGCTGGACCACGTCGACGTCTCCGTCGAGACGGCGCACCTGGAATATGACAGGCTGGCAGACGGTCGTCCCGGCGAGGCTTCGGCCGCAATCCGCGCCCGGGTGGCCGAGGCCCGCGCCCGGCAGCGCGAGCGCTTCCAGGGCCTGCCCATCCAGACCAACGGAGAAATGGGACCCGCCGAAGTGCACCGCTTCTGCCCGGTGAACGAGGCCGGCCACGCCCTGCTGCGGGCAGCCATGCGTCAGCTCAACCTGTCGGCGCGGGGCTACCATCGCCTCCTGCGGGTGGCGCGGACGATAGCGGACCTTGCGGGAAGTGAGCGCCTCCACGTGGCGCACCTGGCCGAGGCCATCCAGTACCGGCCCCGCGTGCAGCCGTGACGGAGGAGCTGCTGCGAGAGCTACTGCGGACGTGCCGGTTGGCCCTGCGCGCCGCCCGCCACGCCTGCGACCATCCCCCGCAGGTCGTCGCCCGGACCGCCCAGCGCGGCTGCGGCGCGTGCCGGGCGGTCGTCGCCCTGGAGGCCGCAATCCCCCGGCTTGCGGCGGCGCTGCAAGAGCAGGAGGTATCGCCGGCCGGCGGTGTGGGGGAGAGGGCGCCTTGACTGCAGATTCGAGAGAACGGGCCAACCGCCTGCGGTGGGCGGATGTTCGCCGCGGCCGGCGTTATCGAAGGAGGTGTGACATGGCCCACAAGGTTCAGGCGAATCGGCGGGTGCGTATCCTGGACATCGAGGTCGCCGTGCCCGCGGACGCCGACGACGGGACGGTGTGCGACGAGATGAGCGCCCACCTGTCGCTGAACGGCATCGACGAGGAAGGAAGCTGCATCCTCGACTGGCCCTACAGCGGCCGGGAGCGCACCGTGCGGGTCGATGGCGAACCGGAGGAGGGCGAGGTCTTCCACCTAGCGCCGGAGAGTACGCTGACTCCCGACTAGGTCAGAGCGATCGAGGAGCAGATCGCCCGTACCTCGCGCTACCCTCTGCCATGAGACGGGTGCTCGTGATCTTCTGGGCAAGAGTGGGGGTGTAGAATGAATACCCAACTACCCCTGTGGGAGAGGGAGATGGATTGCGAGTCTATGGTCGCCGACGTCTACCCCTTGCCACCCTACGACACCCCGCGGGCCCGGCTCTGCGACCTGGGGCCGACGGCGCTCTCGGAGGCGGAAGTAGTGTCCCTCGTCCTTGGAGGCAAGCCCGAGCGGGCTCTGGCCGAGGCCCGCGCTTTGCTCACCAGGTTCGGCGGCCTGCACGGGCTGTTGCGGGCCAACGTGAGCGAGTTGGCCCAAGAACCCGGCGTCGGGCCGGCGCGGGCAGCTCAGGTGAAGGCGGCGCTGGAACTCGGCCGGCGGCTGCTCCTGCCGCCCGCCGCGGAACGCCTGCAGATTCGTTCGCCGGAGGACGTCGCAGCGCTGCTGATGGTTGAGATGGGCCACCTGGACCAGGAGCAGCTGCGTGTGCTGCTGCTGGACACGCGCCACCAGGTGATCCGGCAGGTCGTTGTCTACACTGGGAACGTCAACACCTCGCTCGTGCGCGTCGCCGAGGTCTTTCGCGAGGCGGTGCGGGAGAACGCGCCGGCGATCCTGGTTTGTCATAATCACCCTAGTGGATCCCCGGACGCTTCCCCGCACGACGTGGCCGTCACGAAGGAAATCGTCGAGGCCGGCCGGCTGCTCAGCATAGACGTGGTCGATCATATCATCGTATCCGCTGCGCGCTGGGTTAGCCTTCGGGAAAGAGGATTGGGGTTCAGCAAATGAATGTAGCGTCCATCGTAACTCTGGAATAGAACGGAATCCAGCGTAACTCCAGTTGTGCCAAATGGCGTGTTCCGCACTCTCTCCCCACTTTGGGGGCAATACTCGGCCTGAATTGGGCGGCATACGCCACTTTGGCACAACTTTAGATTGTGACATGTGGCGTGGTACTCCACTCGTACCCGCCAGATGGCACAATCTCTGGAAAACGTGTTTTTCCCCCCCATCAGGGAAGAACGGCAAAGTCGCTGGAGAAGCGGGCCGAAAGATCGTCGGGCTATCTACTTCCAGATTGCCCTTCCAACAAGAGCAGCCTGGAAGGGGCCGTTTTCGATGAACGGGAAATGCCGCATTCCAGGGTTACGCTGGAAACAAATCCCGCATTCCGGAAATACGCTGGAAAAACCAAGCACCAAAGAGCTTTCCGAGCCACAAAACCGGGCTGTTCGGCCCATTCTAGGGCCTGCAGCCGCCATTCCATTCCAGAGTTACGTTGGAACTGACAATGAACCGCGTTCCAGGGTTACGCTGGACGCGGCCGCCAGGCCAAGGAGGAATCAACGTGAGCACAGACCTTGTAGGACATACCGCTTTCAGCATCCTGCCGGTACCGACCGGCCCGGTGGGCGCCGCGGCCGCCGACCCGCACGACTCGAACATCCTCTACCTCGGCGGGAGCGAGGGCCTCTTTCGCAGCGCCGACGGCGGCAACACCTGGGCCCTGCTGAGCCGGGAGCTGCGCTATCCGCATGTCCTGCTGGTCGACCCGTCCGAGCCAGGGCGACTCTACGTCGCGCGGCGGGACCTGACCTCTTTCCTGCCGCTGCCTGGAGTCTTCCGCTCGACGGATGGCGGTGCTACCTGGGACAAGCTCGCCGCCGGCCTGGGGGCCGAGCGCATCTTTGCCCTGGCCCTCGCCCCCCACCGCCGGGGCACGCTCTACGCCGGCAGCTGGGCCGGCCGGGTCTACAAATCGGTGGACGGCGGCGACACCTGGTCCCCGGCCGCATCCGAGCCGGTGCGAGCTTCCCCCCGCGACGCTGCCGAGACGGTGGGCCAGCTCGCGGTCAGCCCGGTCGACGGGGCGCTCTATGCGCTGGAACCATACGGCGGCGCCTTCAAGTCAACCGACGAGGGGGCGACCTGGCAGCAGGTCAACGCCGACAGTGGGTGGCTGGCGATCGATCCGCAGCGCGGCGACCTGTACCTGGCCGGCCGGCGGCTGCAGCACTCCACCGACGGCGGCCGGACCTGGGCAGATATCAGCGCCGGCCTGCCTTATAACCCCCAAACCGGGGGGTATGCCACCTACTGGATCGCGGTCGACCCGGATTCCCTGATCTTCTACACTCGCTACCACCGCTCCACTGACGGCGGAGCCTCCTGGGAGTCACTCCCGACACCGGCCAACTTTGTGCCGCGGCTGCTCGTGCCGGGGAAAACCCCGGTCATCTATGGCTCGATCAACGGGCAGGCCGGCCGGTATCGGGACAATGCGAGCAGCGAGCCATTCGGCGGTTAGCTATCCTACCGGGCAGCGCCAGGTGACCATTGGCGGCCGGGTACGTGAGCGAGCCCAGTCATAGAAAAGGAGATCAGCCGATGAACAAGGCCGTCGTTGCCAAGGTATGGTCCTCCGATGAAGATAGCTGCGGCGTGGCCTGGGCCATCCTGGAAATCGACCCGGAGCAAGCCCGGCAAATGCTGTGCCGCATGGACGTAGCCGGTGTCCAGAAGGCCGGCGATAACTCCCTCTATAGCCTGACCTTCTGGGACGGCCGGCCCACGTTTGTGCACTACGCTGGCCTGCCGGAGGAATTGGCCGACCAGGTGGAGCGGGAGGAAGTGGTTATTCTCGCCTACCCCCTGGAAGTATCCGCGGAAGCCATAGAACGGGTCGAGTGCGTGCAAATGGTGGCCACACCCGAGGACTGCTACTGGGAGGCCTTTATCAAGCACACCAGTATCCGACTGGAAACCGCGACCTTCCCGCACGCCACGCTGGAGGAGATCGCCCGACCTATGGCTGGCCACAAACCGACCGCGCAGTAACGGCACTGGGATAGAGGAGGACACTATGCTTCGCCTGCAGTTGAGCAAGGAGCACCAGCTCCTGCACGACGGCACCGGCCGCGTCTGGCCCCTCACCCCCTGCCAGTTGGGAATCCTGGCCCGCGCCGTCCACCTGGTCGTCGTGGAGGTCCTGGCCGACGGCGACCTGCTGGTCCTGGACACCGGGGCGGCCAACCCTGCCGTCTTCCCCGACGGGCATTTTGGCCCATTTATCCTCACCGGCGACGGCAAGATCCAGGACGTGAACTATCACTACCGCCATAGCCACGGGGTCGATGTGCCGGCCTACCCGTTCGCGCCGGCCTGCCCAGTCAAGACTATGTGCACCTGCAGCGAGCCGGACAGCCCGGCGGCCCGGGCTGGCGACCACGCTCCGTGGTGTTCGAGGAGCGCATAGAGCCAATCAGCGGTGCCAATAGCCCCCGACGGCAGCGCTCCACCGACGAAGGCATTACCTGGAAGCCACTGGGGGTGGCGGCCAACTTCGAGCTGCGGCTGCTGGGACCAGGCGAGACGCCGATGCCGTACGGGGTCGGTCAATGGGAAAGCGGGGCAGCCCGTTCACAGCCCCCATGCCCTTCGGAGGACTTCAGCGACCTGGCGCATTCCGTGTCGCTCAAGGTGCTCGACAAGAACAGCTCTCGGAGGCCAATTGCTGCGGTAAGGCTGATCACATGGTCCCGTGTACAGGCCGCCTCCGGGGCCAGTCGAGAGACCGCCCCCGGGGCCGGTTGATAGGCCGCCCCCGGGACCCGTCGACAAGCCACCTCCTGGACCGGTAGAGAGACCACCCCCGGGGCCGGTCGATAGGCCACCTCCTGGGCCGGTCGACAAGCCGCCGCCAGGTCCAGTGGACATCCCGCCTCCCGGCCCAGTAGACGCTCCTCCCCCCGGTCCTGTGTACATCCCTCCTCCAGGCCCCGTGTATAGCCCGCCCCCTGGTCCTGTATAGGAATCTCTAGGCCACATCTGTTTCCTCCTGCTACAATTCACTGCCAGCTGGGCCCCGCAACGCTAACGGCTGCCTAACGGCCTCGATCTCAGCTGCCTACCGGCTCGGGCTACGGCTCACTCACTCTTGGCATTTTGGCGAGCGAGAGACCATCCAACATCCCACACTCCGGCCGGGTCAGCTGTGGCGAGTTGCTGGGCCGATTGCCGCTTGAGAGAGATGCTTCGTGTCAGTTGGTGCTCAATACCAAGGGAGAGTCGCATTTGAAGTTGGTGCATCGGTATTCCTTCACATCCCTGACATATTCGAGCATAGTCTCGCATTGTGGGCAGCAAACTAACTGGTGCACTGCGTGAACGGCAGAATAGAAATCGGCCGCTTCGGCGATGGATAGTTGCTCGGTGAGAGGGTTGTCATGGGATAGTAGGTTGCCGAAGATGGCCGTTTTCTCTAGCTCCTGGAATGCATGTTCGAGCCGAGCAGCATACTCCTTGTCCTGGACCAAGGCGAGGATTCGCTTGCGCGAATGGGGTTCGAGATCCCTAACGGTGCCAGACAGCCAATTGCCGATAGGAACTGGGGCGTTCGTATTCAGGGCCATGATCTTCAGAAGCCATTCCAGGTACTGGCGCGTGAGATTAGCAGCCCCAGTCTTGTCGGATGCTGCTAGTCTCTCCTGAATTCTCTCCAGGCGGGGCATGAATCTCGCGACGCATGGGCCGTTATCTAGGTCCCAGTCTGTTATCTGAGCGTTGATGAAGTTGCCGTCAATCTTGAGTGCACGCTGAGCTGCTGCGAGTTCTTGATACCATATCCCATCGTGGGTTGTTATCACCAGTTGGTAATCCTCGAATTCGCCGAAGAGGAGGTCGCAGACCCTCCTTCGGTGGCCACTATCGATAGTGGTTATGACGTCGTCAAGAATTACTAATGTGCAGTCGTTGTGGAAGCTTCTGACGAAGGCGAGGAAAATGCAGAGGCCAAGCGAATCGAGGTGGCCCTCGCTCGTGAGGGCGCGGGGGTCTTCATCGGGCCTTCCAAAGGAGCTTATTCGGAGCTCAGTGCTTGCCCTGCGGGCAGATGAGAGACGGAGAGAGACGTCTGTGTGTGGTTCCCCGGGATGGAGGATGGAATAGAACTTCCTGATATCGCCCTCGATCCTCTGATAGATCTCGGCGACTTTGCGCTTTTTCGTTTCCGAGAAGGTCTCGAACATGGTGGCTGCGGTGGCGTGCATACGTCGAAGGCCTAGTTGCTTCTCCATCGCGAGGGAGAGTGCTTCGACTCTTTCCTTCGTACTACCCACAAGCCTGACCATCTCTAGGAGCCGTTTCTCCTGCTCGGTGACACCAAGGTTGGCTATGTGACCCTGGATTTCCTTGGCAACGGAGGCCCAAGCGTCGGCAATCTGGGCAAATTGGTGGCTCATTTCTTCGAGTGGGAGGAGGGCCTCGAGGTCGGCCGTCCTGCTCAAGGTGGCGGTTCCGTCGGCAAAGAACATTGAGGTAACGACTATCTGAATCGACGGTATGAGAACATCGAGGGTCTTCGCGAGGGCGGCTTGTACGTTCGAGGCTCGCCTCTTGGCATCTGCTATCTCGGCGGTGAGTCGGGCCGCCACTGTTCGGATACTGGCTGCTCGCTCGGATAGAGCCTGGAGTGTTCTGAGCCGGTCCGCTATCTGAGAGAGCAGGGCCTGCCGTGCTATCGGCTGTGTGCACAATGGACATCGATCGAGTATCTCAGCCTCGACTATTTCGCGGCCCGTGCGAAGGAAGTCGGCGAGGCGCATCTCCAATCGAGCTGTTTGCTCAACCAGGGGGTCCGCCTCCCCCTTGAGTTCGCGGAGCGTTGGAAGGAACTGGGTCGAGAAGAGTGGTTCCTTGGCCTGGGTAAGTATGTTGTTTAGGGATGAGACAGATTCCACACTCGATGTGGATTTGACAGACTTGAGCATCGCCTCTGCGTGGGGACCGATCTGATCAAGCGTGCCGAGCTCGGGGAGCTGCGCGTCTCGGAGAATCGCATTGAGCGCCGGAAGGACGTCAGCGACAGCGTTAATTGGTGCATCGAGGTCTGAGGAGAGAGCCGCAAACAGGCGGGCAATTTCCTCCGTCTGAGCCTCAACCTCACCCAAGAGATCGTCCCTGGCCCTCATCATTTCCAATTCGATCTGGTCGAGGTTTTCGACACCAATGATCGATGCCAGGGCGCGAAATCGGTCAGCAGGCTTGCTTGCGATGAACTGAAGAATCTGGGCCCTTCTCAGAATGAACGAACCCGCGTGGGCTGATGCGAAGTACTGGCTGAGCTGGGAAGGCGGGACGGGGGCCAACAGGGGGGTTCTGACGAGCCGAACATTGCCGGGGTCGAAAGCGACGGCGACGCTGACATCGGACATAGCGAAGCGGACGTGGGGGCCGTGTTTCTGGAACGACAGTCCTTGCGTGCCCTCGAGATGAGATACGGAACCGGTGAAGAAGAACTCGAAGGCCTCTACTATAGAGCTCTTCCCCGTGCCGTTCTCGCCGCTTATGAGCAGGCCCTTGCCATTGAGAGGGATATCGAGGTCCGGAATCCCGCGGAAGGCTCTAATCTCAATCGACTTCACTCGGCAGGGCATGTTGTTTCCCCCTATCAATAGCGTCCCGCAGGTCAGACTTGGATCCCAGTGTGCCTTGAGCCAACAATTCTTTTAGGCGCTGGAGTGTCTCAGGAGGGAACGCCTCCGTCTGTTCAAGCGTCTGGATGAATTCCGACAGGATTTCCTCTTGCGGTCCCATCTAAATCTCCGAAAATGCACTCATGTCGCCAACTGTGCCAATCAGTCGTGTTATGCGCAAATGTCATCACTGAACTATTCGGTGGCTCAGAGACCAACGGGGCATTTGGGAGTCCCCAAAGGGGCCCGCCAACCTGACGCCGGTGGGCCTATGTGCTACACTCCCATCGTCAGGCGCCTGCCCACCATGGCCACCACCTCAGGCTCCCACAGAGCACGACGTTTTGCGTCCCTGGAGGTATTTTAGCACGTAGCGGAAGCCAAGTCAACAACGTTGGTCAAGGCGGCTTGGAGTTTTGGTGGGTTCCTTGACGTCCAGTCCCCAACTTCTCCGCCTATTGCCTCCCGACGATCTTCTCTTCCCATACCCTCCTGTCTCTACCAGCGTCCGGCGGCACCGTCAAGGGGCAATCTCTTGACTGCTTCGCCGGCCGGCGGTGTGGCGGGGGTTGACTCAAGCTTGCCGCAGCAGGGCCGGAACAAGGAGGTAGTCATGGCCAATCTACAACTGGGCACAGCGCACGGCTCGCTGTACGACGGGACCGGTCGGGCCCGGCCGCTTACGGCTCGCCAATGCGACATCCTTTGCAACAAGCCGGACAACCTCGCGGCCGGGGCCGGCGGCACGCCCCCGTGGTGTCCGGCATACCGTTAGGCGCGGCTGGCCGCGCCGAGAGAGCGAGCGTACCGCCGGCCGGCGCCGCCGTCAAGGGACGAGCCCTTGATCGTCCCCGGCAAGTGCGGGACGTGCGCGAGGTAGTGGCGCGGCCCCGGCGCCGGCCGGTGCGGGCGGTGTCATCTTTCGGGCTATACTGGTCCATGAGCTTTCACCCAAACTGGTCCAG
>CAZTIG010000098.1:0-9405 GCA_964613665.1 uncultured Chloroflexia bacterium | reverse complement strand
GCCGCCGTAGGGGTAGAGGGTGTCGGGCTCCTGGCCCTCGCAGACGATCAGGGTCTTGGGCTCGACGACGACGGGCGGGGTGGTTGGCTCCACGACCACGACCTCGGTCTCGCGTACCACGACGGTTTCCTTGCCAGGCTGCGGGACGGGCGCGGTCGTGGTGGGGCCGCAGGCGCTGAGGAGCAACCCTGCGAGCAGGACGACGCTCAGAACTACCATGGCCTTGCGAAACATTTGTGACTCCTCCTTAGGGGGTTTCTGTCTGCGCTTCTGCTTGCTCAGGTCGGAGCACGGAAGGAACGCCGGCATGTGCGGCCCTTGTTCCGCACTCCAGACGACGTGCATAGGGCTGGCCGATCACCTCCTTTCGCGCAGCAACCATATATATCCCCCCAGTGGGGATACTGGCGGAATGGTGCGCCCATTGTAGCATGCTTCCCAACCCTTGTCAAGTAATTCGCCTCATCCTTTTGATGTATAGGGCCTCCCTGCATTGGGCCATCTTGCTACCGGATCAGCCCTCCGCAGTAGTGCATGCGGAAGAGCTCGTCGTCCTGGCAGTGCACCAGAACCTGGCCCTGGAAGAGGCTCAGGTCGCCTTCGTTGCGGTCCTCGTAGTGCAGGCTGCGCTCGTGGAAGCTGTAGTCGCCGAGCAGGCGGTGCTCGCGGTAGCGGGCCAACTGGGCCCGCTGCAGGAACGCGGCCAGCTCCTCTCCTTCCAGGCGGCGCTCCCGGACGACGACCAGGTAGCTCATCCCCCAGACGGCCACGCCGGCCCGGCGGACGATCTCCTGCCCGATCAGCCGGCTCTGGCCAAAGTAGCTGTCGCGGTAGACCAGCCCACCCTCGCGGTAGACGATCTCTACCGCCGAGGCCCGCTCGGGCGGCAGCCGCCGGCCCTGCCCCAGGCAGGTGCGCTCCCGCGCGGCCAGGATGAAACGCTCGAGCTCGCCTAGGTCCATCTGCCTCTGCTCCTGACTTGGCACCTGGCCGGCAGCGATCAGCTTGCAGCGATCCGCTATCGGACCGAACCCAAGGGAACTGACCGCTGAAGGCTGACTGCTGATTGCTGATCGCTCCTACCGCACATACCGCCGCAGCATCTCGGCCAGCTCCGCCCGCTCCAGCGCCCCCACCCAGACGAACGCCCGCACCGTCTGGACGGTGTAGGCAGGATCGCTCTCCTCCCGCCAGAAGGGCCGCCAGCCGCCGTCGCGGCGCTGGATGTCCACGAGCGCCTCGACGATGTGGGCCACCCGCTCGTCGCCCATGTCGCAGCCGGCCGCCGCCATCTCCGGCTCCAGGACGGTGTCCACCAGGTGGTAGACGTCCAGGCCGCGGCGCTCGCCGCGCACCTCGTAGAAACGCTGCTGGGCGTCCCGCGCCACCTCGCTCAGGCAGCGCTCGTAGTAGGCCCGGCCCTGCTGCACCACCGGGTCTGTCTCCGAGTAGATCTCCTGCAGCAGGAAGGTGATCGTGGTCGAGCTGCCCGGATCGGACGGTCCCAGCTCGCCCAGCGCGGGCCAGCCCCCGTCGCTGCCCTGCCAGGTGTAGAGCCAGTCCAGTGCCGCCCAGTAGGCCTCTGCGGTGTCGTCGGAGCCGGCCGCCAGCAGCGTCCGCGCCACCTCCGCCGTCAGCCAGGTGACGCCCTGGGTGGTGCTCAACGCCGGGGCGGTGGGGGGCAGCTCCAGGGCCGGGTTCTCGCTCCAGCCACCGTCGGGGCGCTGTACCGCCAGCAGCAACTTCAGGGCAGCGGCCACGTTCAGCGTCCGCGCCCCCATTCCCCCGTTCACCAGCAGGCGCACCGCCAGGCCCGTCTCGCGTACCCCGAAGCAGGCCGGGTCGTGGGCGCTGGGAAAGCCCCCGTCGGGGCGCTGCCGGCTGAGCAGGGCCAGGAGGTGCTCGCGGGCCAGGGAGGTGGCCAGCAGGTCGGCCTCCCCCAGGAGGGCGAGCACGTCGGTCGGCCCGGCCCGGCGGAGGATGAACGGTACCGGATCGTAGCGCAGCTCGATGGCCATAGTGCGGCCATTCTAGCAGAATCGCGTGGGCACGTCAACTTGCGCTCCATCCCCGTCGGTCGTATAATAGGCTCCGGCGAAGGACCGCGGCGATGGGCAGCGGATCGCTTCCCCGGCACCCTTTCGAGCACCGGGCTGCCCTTCCCGCCGCTCGACCCCCTGCATGCAGCCGAGCCGGCCCCCGGCGTGCTGCCGGCCGGCCTGCTCACGCTTCCGGTAGCCTGGCGGCGGACTGCCCGCACGCCGGCACAGGAGGTGGCGATTGGCTCGTTCGCACAACGAAACGCACTCGCCCGGGCGGCGGCAGCGGCCGCCCCGGCACGATGTCGACCAAGGAGGTCCTGTCATGCACCGCGCACGCCTGCTCGTTTCCCTGCTGGCCCTGACCGTCCTGGCCCTTGGCTTCCTGCCTGCTTCGCTGGGCGCCCAGGAGCCGGCCGGGCCGACCGAGCCCGTCGTGGTCCGCTTCTACTACCGCGACCAGACCCACCTGAACGCCGTCGCCGGCGAGCTGGACATCTGGGAGGTCCACCCCCAGGCCCGCTACGCCGTCGCTGCCGTCACCCCCGGACAGTATCACTGGCTCGTCGACCTGGGCTACCCGGTGCAGATCGACGCCGAGAAGACCGCCACGCTGGGCATCGACGCCCCGCTGGACCCGCGCTTCTACTACTTTGACGATTACTACGACAACTCCAATAACCGCTACCTGGTGGATTTTATCAGCCAGACGGCCCACATCTCCTACACCGGCATCGCCGAGCTGATCGACATCGGCGACGCCTGGATGGCCGGCCAGCCAGGAGAGCACCACCGCGACCTGTGGGTGCTGCGCATCAGCAACGAGGACCCCGCCTACGGCGACATCGCCGCCAAGCCGCCCTTTTACCTGATGGCCAATATCCACGCCCGCGAGGTGACCACGCCGGAGATGGCCGTCCGCTATATCAAGTACCTCACCTCCGGCTACGACGGCCTGGGCGGCTACGGCGTCGACCCCGACGTGACCTGGCTGGTCGACTGGAACGTGATCTACATCGAGGTCTCTCAGAACCCCGACGGGCACTGGCAGAACGAGCAGGACACCGCCAACAACTGGCGCAAGAACATGAACGACACCGAGTGCGGTGGGGGCCGCTACGGCATCGACCTGAACCGCAACCACTCCTTCATGTGGGGCTGCTGCGGCGGCTCCAGCGGCAACCCCTGCAGCGACACCTACCGCGGCACCTCGCGCGCCTCCGAGCCGGAGACGCAGGCCTACCAGACCTTTATCTCCACCACCGTCTTCCAGGACTGGAACGGCGCCAACGGCGACGACGAGATCCCGCCGGCCGCGCCGGACAACGCCAGCGGGGTCATGATCACCCTGCACACCTACTCCGACCTGGTGCTGTGGCCGTGGGGCCACACCCCCAACCAGGCGCCGAACGGCGCCCAGCTCCGCACCATCGGCCGCAAGTTCGCCTACTTCAACAACTATACCCCCCAGCAGGCCTATAGCCTGTACGCCACCGACGGCACAACCGACGACTGGTCTTACGGCAAGCTCGGGGTGGCCTCCTACACCTTCGAGATCGGCCCGCAGTCCGGCTCGTGCGGCGGCTTCTTCCCCAACTACGGCTGCATGGAGGGCGACCCCGGCTACTCGCGCGACTTCTGGGCGGAGAACCGGCCGGCCTTTATCTACGCCCACAAGATCGCCCGCACCCCCTACATGACCTCCTACGGCCCGGACGCCGATACCCTCACCGTCACCCCGGACCCGGTGCCGCAGCACACCCCGGTCGAGCTGACCGCCCACCTGCAGGACCACCGCTACGGCGGCGACCCCACCACGAACATCGCCGGGGCGGAGTACTTTATCGACCAGCCCGGTGCCGACGGCAGCGGCACGGCCATGCAGCCGCAGGACGGCTCTTGGGGCGGGGCCTCCGAGACAGCGATCGCCACGGTGGACACCTCGGGCCTGCTTCCCGGCCAGCACTATATCCTGGTCCACGGCCTGGGGGCCAACGGCCAGTGGGGCCCCTTCACGGCCGTCTTCCTGACGATCACGCCCGGGAGCTGCCAGCCGGTGGAGATCCTGGGGGTCGACACCGAGGAGGACGGCTGCACCGTGACCTTCACCGCCGAGCTCAGCGGGACCGCGCCCTTTGACTACTACTGGGACTTTGGCTCTTTCGGCACCTCCACCGAGACCGAGCCAACGGTGGACTTTCAGCTCTCCGGCACCTACCCCTTCACCCTCACCGTGACCAACTGCGTCACCGGCACCGACACCTACAACGGCGAGGTGACTGTGCACTGCTGTACGGAGCCGCACGAGGCTGCCTTCGACTACCAGCCGCCCAACCCGTTCATCGGCCAGCAGGTCGCCTTCAGCGGGACCGCCTCCGGCACGCTGCCCATCACCTTCACCTGGGCCTTTGGCGATGGCCAGTCTGGCAGCGGGGCCCACGTCAGCCACGCCTACGGGGCCGGCGGGGACTATACCGTGTGGATGACGGCCAGCAACGAGTGCGGCGCGGACGCCGTGAGCCATGTCGTGAGCGTCTGCCGGCCGGTCGGGGGGGCCGACTTCTTCTGGACGCCGACCGACCCGCAGCCCAACGAGTGGGTCTATTTCCACGGCAGCGTCGCCGAGGGCACGCCGCCCATCGCCTACGCCTGGGACTTTGGCGACGGCGGGCACGGCAGCGGGGCCAACGTCTCGCACCGCTACACGGCGGCCGGCCTCTACACCGTGGTGATGACCGCCACCAACTGCGCTGGCGACACCTCCGTGGCCAGCCATGTCGTCAACGTCGGCGGGGTCGCCTGCACCGATGTCGCTGCGGTGGAGCTGACCCTGGTGACCACCGGCACGATCTACCCCGGCATGCCGGTCCAGTTCAGCGCCGACATCGCCCCGGACGACGCCACCAAGCCGTACAACTATGCCATCTCCGTCGACGGCGTGCCGGGCCCGGTGCAGAACAGCAGCGCCGACCCGCTGCTCTTCAGCCAGACCTTTATCGCGACCGGCACACACAGTGTCGAGATGGCCGCCTGGAACTGCGCCATGGTCGAGCCGGTGACCGATGTGGTGGCGGTGGTGGTCGAGGAGCCCACCCAGTGCGTCAGCCTGACGGCGGTGACCATCGCCGGTGCCACCAGCGGCCCGCCGGGCACCTACACCTTCACCACCTCCTACGAGCCGGCCTGGGCCACGCCGCCCATCACCTACCTGTGGGACGATGGCGGCAGCGGGGCCAGCTCGACGCGCCTACTGGACGTCGGCGCCTACACGCTGACGGTGACGGCGACCAACTGCACCAGCACGGTGGTGCTCGACACTCATCTCATCGTCATCACCCCGGTGCAGCGCTGGTCCGTCTACCTGCCGCTGGTCTGGGGGCACACACCGTAGAGCTGCCTGGCACCCCCTCTTCCCGGCCCGCCTGTGGCGGGCGCCCCCTCCCCTCCCCGTGCCGTGGGGTGGGGAGGGGCCGGGGGTGAGGAGGGGCTGGCGGCGGCCGCCATCCCGGAAGCGGCCCCGGTGATGCTTCGCAGAGGAGGTTCACCATGTATCGGCTGCGCTCGCTTCCCGCCCTGCTCGTCCTGGCCGGCCTGTTGGCCGGCGTGCTCCCCGGGTCCATGGGGGCCCAGGAGACAGCCCCTGGAATCGCCCTCCCCACGGAGGACGTCGTGGCCCGTGCCTACTACAGCAGCCGGGCTGAGCTGGACGCCCTGGCCGGCCGCTACGACCTCTGGGAGGTGCGCCCGGATGAAGGCTACGCCGTGCTGCGGCTGTCGCCGGCCGGGTACCGCGCCCTGCTGGCCCAAGGCCTGCGCCTGGAGGTGGACCCGGAGCGGACAAAGCAGCTCCGCCAGCCGTTGAGCATTCCCAGCTTCCCCTGCTACCGCACCGTCGAGGAGACCTACGCCACGCTGCAAAGCCTGGCCACCGCCTACCCCGGCCTGGTGAGCCTCCATGACATCGGCGACTCGTGGGACAAGGTCACCCCGGCCGGCCCGGCGGGCTATGACATCTGGGCCATCCGCATCAGCAACCAGGACATCCCCGGCCCCAAGCCGCGCTTCTTCCTGATGGCCGAGATCCACGCCCGCGAGTACGCCACCGCCGAGCTGGCCACCCGCCTGGCCGAGTACGTCCTGGAGCGCTACGGCCACGACCCGGAGATTACCTTCTTCGTCGACTACCACGAGCTCTACGTCGTGCCGATGACCAACCCCGACGGCCGCAAGTTCGCCGAGCAGGGTTACATGTGGCGCAAGAACACCGACGACGTGGCCGGCGGTGGCTGCACCTTTCCCGATTACGGCATAGACCTGAACCGCAACTACTCCTACAAGTGGGGCTGCTGCGGCGGCTCCAGTGGCGATCCCTGCGCGGAGACCTACCGCGGCCCCGACCGCGCCTCGGAGCCCGAGACGCAGACCATCATGAGCTACACCCTGAGTCTCTTCCCCGACCAGAACGGGCCCAACGGCGACGACGAGGTCCCCCCGGCCGCGCCCGACGACGCCACCGGCATCTTCATCACCCTGCACTCCTACAGCGAGCTGGTGCTGTGGCCCTGGGGCTGGACTGGCGACCCCGCGCCCAACGGCGACCAACTGGCCACCATCGGCATCAAGCTGGCCAGCTACAACGGCTACGACCCGCACCAGTCCTTCGGGCTCTACACCACCGACGGCACCACCGACGACTGGTCCTACGGCAAGCTGGGCATCGCCTCCTTCACCTTCGAGATCGGCACATCCTTCTTCCAGGACTGCGCCTACTTCGTCGACGACATCTGGCCCGGCAACCGCGAGGCCCTGCTCTACGCCTGGCGGATCGCCGGCACCCCCTACATGACCGCCTACGGTCCCGACGCGCGCCAGGCGCTGGCCCAGCCGGCCGGCGTGCCCCCGGGCAGCCCGGCTACCCTGACCGCCACCATCGACGATACGGGCAACGGCGGACAGGATGTGGCCGCGGCCGAGTACTATTTGCTGCCGCTGCACGACAGCACGCCTCCCGGCGCGCCCGGCAGCGGCACGGCACTGCAGCCGGCCGACGGCGCCTGGGACAGCCCCGTCGAGGCCGTGCAGGCCCCCCTGGACACCGCCGCCCTGGCTCCCGGCACCTACCTCCTGGCCGTGCGCGGGCAGGACGCCGCCGGCCACTGGGGCCCGCTCACGGCCACCTACTTCTACATCCTCGTCCCCGGCGTCTCCCCGGTGATCGAGGGGCACGTCTACGCCGCCGGCAGCACCATCCCCCTGGCGGCGGGCGTGGAGGCCGGCCTCTTCCGCACGTCGACCGACCCGGCCACGGGCTACTACAGCATGACGGTGGTCAGCGGCACCTACGATATGACCGCCTACGCCAGCGGCTTTGCCACCGCCACCGTCGGCGGCGTCGTGGCCGTGGACCACCAGGTCACCCAGCAGGACCCGTACCTTTCTTCCTTCTGCGACATCCTGGCCGACGACGGCGAGGCCGGCAACCCGGGCTGGATACCGCAGGACCCCTGGGCACTCACCGGCGAGGCCGCCCACAGCCCCAGCCACTCCTGGACCGACAGCCCGGGAACGGACTATGCCCGCGCCGCCAACGTGTCGCTGTCCTCCCCGGTGCTGGACCTGTCCGCCGTCGTGGGGGTGGCCCTGGAGTTTTGGCATATCTACGACACCGAGCCAGGCTATGACTACTGCTACGTGGAGTACTCCACCGACGGGGGCAGCACCTGGAAGCAGGCCGCCTCCTACTCCGGGCACCAGGCCGCCGCGTGGCAGCGCGCGGAGATGCCGCTCGCGGCGCTCGACGGGCAGGCCCAGGCCCGCATCCGCTTCCGCCTGCGCGCCGACGGGTCGGTGCAGTACGACGGCTGGCACATCGACGATATCGCCCTCACCGGCGGCGGCCCGGGCTGCCCCGCGCCCACGGCACCGCTGGCCGCTTTCAGCAGCAACAGCCCCGTGCCCCTGGGCGCGCCGGTGGTCTTTTCCAACGAGTCCAGCGGGTCGCCGTGCCCCGCGTACCTGTGGAGCTTCGGGGACGGCATCACCTCGACCGTGGCCAACCCCATCCACACCTACGCCGCCGCGGGCGCCTACACCGTCACGCTCAGCGCAGTCAACGCCCTGGGCAGCAGCAGCGCCAGCCACAGCGTGGAAGTGATCGCGTACCGGGTCTACTTGCCGTTGGTGTACCGTGAGAGCTAGAGGAGGCATTCGATGCACCGCGCACGACTGGTCCTGATCCTCATCGCCCTGGCCGGTATGCTCTCCGGCCTCCTGCCCGGCGCCCTGGGCGCCCAGGGCACCCCCGCCGCCGCCGAGCCCGATGGAGGGCCGGTGGTCGTGCGGCTCTACTACCGCGACCGCGCCGGGCTCACCGCCGTCGCCGCCCGCTACGACGTCTGGCAGGTGCAGCAGAAAGAGGGCTACGCCCTGGTCCTGCTCGACCCGGCCGAGTACATGGAGCTGCTCCGGCAGGGCTACCGCATGGTCGTGGACGAAAAACTCACCTACACCGTGCGCCACCCCGAGAGCATCCCCGGCTACCCCTGCTACCGCACCGTCGAGGAGACCCACGCCTCGCTGCAGGACCTCAACACGGCTTACCCCGACCTGACCAACCTGTACGACATCGGCGATAGCTGGGAAAAGGTCACCCCGGGGGGCAACGAGGGCTATGACCTCTACATGCTGCGCATCACCAACGAGAGCATCCCCGGCCCCAAGCCGCGCTTCTTCCTGATGGCCGAGATCCACGCCCGCGAGCTGGCCACCGCCGAGCTGGCCATGCGCGTGATCGAGCACATCCTGGCGAACTATGGCACGGACCCGACGATCACCTTCTTCGTCGACTACCACGAGCTCTACGTCGTGCCGATGGTCAACCCCGATGGCCGCAAAAAGGCCGAGACGGGGGACTGGTGGCGCAAGAACACCGACAGCGACGACGGCTGCCCCTACTCCGACTCCTGGGGCACCGACCTGAACCGCAACTACCGCTTCAAGTGGGGCTGCTGCGGCGGCTCCGACACCGACCCCTGCGGGGAGACCTACCGCGGCCCGGCGCGCGGCTCGGAGCCGGAGACGGTGGCCATCATCGACGTCGTGCAGGGCCTTTTCCCCGACCAGAACGGCCCCAACGGCGACGACGAGGTTCCGCCGGCCGCGCCGGACGACGCCACCGGCATCTTCATCACCCTGCACTCGGCGGCCTCGCTGATCCTGTGGCCGTGGGGCTGGACGAGCGGCGACGCGCCCAACGGGGCCCAGCTGCAGGCCATCGGCACCAAGCTGGCCACCTACAACGGCTACACCCCGCAGCAGTCCAACGACCTCTACACCACCGACGGCACCACCGACGACTGGTCCTACG
>CAZTIG010000097.1:0-9641 GCA_964613665.1 uncultured Chloroflexia bacterium | reverse complement strand
TGATTTCGTCCGATTTGTCCGGCTCGCCCGTTTGGATATGCAGCATATCCGTTTGAACTACGCGCTTCGCGCAGTTTCCTCTCCCTGCAAGCGATTCTCACATCCGACAGGACCGTTACGTGCCGCTGCCCCAGGGCCTGCTGGAGCTGCTGCGCCGCTACCGGTCCACCCACCGGCATGCAAGGAGGCCGGCCCCCGTGAAGGCGATGGCGCAGCATCTCCGGCGGAGTGCTTGCCGGGCCGCCGTCGCCGGTTCGCGGTGGTCATGCTTCGACCCGCCTGGGAGACGGGGAACGGGCCGCGTCCGGGGCGCGCGCTTGGCGGCAGCGTGCTTTTTTCGGCGGTCCACCGCGAAAATGGCCGAGTTGGGTCCAGCGCAGGCCCGCGCAACTTGCCATGGCCCCCCTCTGTGTGGTAGAATCGTCCCCAGCAGCCCGCGGCAAGGCGGGCCCACCCGACAATGACCCGGCCTTGAATTCCAAAGGCCCGCGTTGAGCGCCGCGCTCGGCTTGGTTCAACTCTGGATTGTGCGGCGGCTGCGCGCCGCATGAATCCCTCATACATTAGGCCGCGATCTCACCAGAGCAAGGAGTGAGAATGACAGACCTCAAGCTTGTGACATACTGCGGGCTCTACTGCGGGCTCTGCACCGAGCGCGGGCGGATTCCCCGCCAGGCTGCCGCGCTCAGGGAGTTGATGAGCAAAGAGGGATATGAGAGCTGGGGCAGCGAGATGCCCGGATTCAAGGAGTTCTGGAGCTTCCTGGAGGGCCTCTCCGACCCAGATAGGACCTGTCCCGGGTGTCGGCAGGGTGGCGGGCCGCCGTTCTGCGGGATCAGGAAGTGTGCTCAAAGACGCGGGGTCGAGGTATGCGGGTTCTGCGCTGAGTACCCCTGCGAGCGGATTCTGACGTTGGGAAAGGGCTACCCAACATTGGTAGCGGATGGGCAGAGGATGCGGGAGATTGGCTTGGAGAGGTGGATCGAGGAGCAGGAGGAGCGGGCAAAGACGGGGTTTGCGTACGTGGACATTCGCTGCCATCCGTACGATGTTCCGCAGGAGTAGGTGGTCTGAGCGAGGCTTCTGACAGTGAGCGGATGAGCATTGGAGCACCGGCGTCTAGAGTCCCTTCCCCCCTGCGCCCGTGGCGGGCGGGGGGGCGGCGACAGGTGGGGCAAAGGGCCGAGAATTTGGACAGGTGAACAGGGGAGCGGCTGTTGGCCTTGTTCTTGCGCTCCTGCTTCTGTCGGGCTGCGCGCTGTCTGGACAGCAGGCAGGTCCTGCAGCTCAGCATCGGACAGCAGCCGCCACGGCAACCACGCAACCTGGTGGCGCGCCGCCCTTGGCCACAGCACCTACGCCCGGCCACAGCGAGCCTGCCAGGGCGAGTTCCGGCGCAGGGGGTCGGATAGCGTTCTACTCGCGGGCACACGAGGGCATTTGCCTGATGAACGCCGATGGCACCGGCGTCACGCAGAGACTTACCCAGATCTGGTCCGCCGATCCGGCCTGGTCTCCTGACGGCCGGCGGATCGCATTCACGAG
Source organism: uncultured Chloroflexia bacterium (assembly GCA_964613665.1). Taxonomy (GTDB): domain Bacteria; phylum Chloroflexota; class Chloroflexia; order DTKN01; family DTKN01; genus CAZQFV01. Next base: position 8,096 of record CAZTIG010000097.1, on the reverse strand, counting down.
CGGCGACAACAGCGTGGGCTACAACATCTTCGTGATCGACGCCGATGGGGCCAACATGAGCCAGCTGACCCAGCATGGTGGGGTGTGGGAGCTCCCCGCCTGGTCGCCCGACGGGACACAGATTGCCTTCCATGCCCAGGGCTACGACCTCGGGACGATACCTACTCACCGTATCGGCATCGTCGGGGCGGATGGGTCCGGCCTGACCCTTGTGGAACCCGATTGGGCGGAAAGGAGGTGCTACCCGCTGTTTACGCCGGCCTGGTCGCCGGATGGGAAGCGCATCGCCTTTGGTGGCTACTGCCGTGACCGGGACGAGTCCGGCGACGAGTTCGGCGCGGAGCACCCAGGCATCTTCACGACGTCACTCGACGGCTCTGGTGTTACCCAGCTTGTCGAGATCTCCGGCGGGCTGAGCAATATGGACCTGGACTGGTCACCGGATGGCAGGAGGATCGCGTTCTCGGCCTACATACCTGAGATGGGGGGCCAGCAGATCTACCTGGTGAATGCAGATGGCACGGGCCTGGCACAGCTTACTGCCCATGGCGGCTACGATCCATCCTGGTCGCCGGATGGCAGCCAGATCGTGTACGGGGCGGACGGCACCTTGTATGTGATCAGCGCCGATGGCTCGGCTAGTGCACGGTCTATCGGCGCGGGTTCTGATCCGGACTGGTCACGCTGAAGGCACAATGGGTACGGAGGCGGCGCACCGGCGCGGGGTGGTCGAAGCCGTAGCGCATGCTGGTTTTGCGGTGCGCGGGCCCAGCGCAGTGCACAGCCATGATGGACGTCCGAAAGGCAGGGAAACGGCATGAGCGTACTGAAGCGCTGGTTTGGCCGGCAGGAGAAGGCGAGCGAGGACAGCAGGGCAGGCGAATCCGCAGACGAGCAACTGGCGGCGGGCGCCGCGGGTGAGGACGAGCTGCAGCGGATGATCCGGCGGCTGGAGATCGCCGCGGAGGGGCCGCTGGCAGGAGAAGCAGCAGCCAAAAGGTTGTCGGAGATCATCGGCGAGTACGGCCTGCTCTTCTACAACCTGCGCCCGGATGGCGCGGCCGAGAGGCTGGGCGAGATCGGCGACCGCAGAGCAGTCGAGCCGCTGATCCGGGCCCTCGATCTCACCGATTCGCCCACGCAGTGCGCGGCCATCCGCGCCCTGGTCAAGATCGGAGATCGGCGGGCGGTCGAGCCGCTGATCGAGCTGTTGGAGAAGGATTGCTGGCACTCGGTGACCGCGAACGCGGCGTGGGCCCTGGGCGAGTTTCGGGACAGACGCGCCGCAGCAGCCCTGGCCCGCGCGACACGGCACCGGCTGCGCGACGTGCGTCAAGTAGCGACTGCGGCCCTGAAGAAGCTCCCGGGGAGATAGGGCGCTCAGCGCCAGCAGGCTACAGCGCGCGGACGAGACAGGAGGAGCGCAATGGCAACGCGGACGTTCGGCGCCGTCTGGTACCTCCCGGACGAGAACCGGTGGCGCGACATGAACCCCCTGGCCTTCCGGGACGTGGGCAGACTGATCGTGGGCGAGGACTCGCTAGAGTTCCGCAGCAAGTCGGGGACTCTGGTGATCGCCAACGTGCACCGCGTCTCGTACGGAAAGCAGGGGCGGGACTTTGTCAACAACTGGGTAAAGATCGAATACGGTGACCCATCCAGCCCTTCGACGGCGTTCTTCGCCGATGGAAGCTGGCTCGGGTGGGGCGGCATATTCGGCGGGACAAAGCGGATCCTGGATGCGGTCCAGCATCTGGCGAAGTAGGATCGTAGAGGAGCCCGGCACCCGAGCCAGTCGTTGTCTTCCTCAGCCACGCCCGCCCGGCCGGCAGAGAGAGGGCCGCGCTGGCTGCGGCGGCGGCTGTGCCAGCCCGGTTGAATTACCCGTCTGGGGAACTCTGCGAAGGAACCGTGCTGCATTCACTGGTTGGCCAGGCGTCGGCAGAAGCGACAAGAATCCGGTTCCGGTGGAGAGACTGAGGTCATGCGCTGGCAGGTGGACCGCTATGAGCTGGCGGAAGCACTCGAGAGGCGCGCGCTTCCCGCGGGCTGGCTGACGGCGCGCGAGGCCTCGGAGCAACTCGGCGTAAGCCAAGCAGATGTGGTGGCGCGGATCGAGGCCGGCTACCTACCGGGACGAAAGCACAACGGGCAGTGGATTGTCGAGGAGGCCGCCGTCAAGGAGCAGGCCCCCCCGGCGGGCTGGATCGATACCGGGAAAGCCGCAGAAGTGACAAGGATGGCGCCGAGCACGATCATCAGGTGGATACAGGAGGGACGGATTCGCGGTCGAAAGCTGGGCGGTCGCTGGTTCGTTGAGGAGGCCGGCCTTACGGCGCAGGCTGCACCGCCCTGGCCATCAGCTTCCGACAGAGCTTCGATGTTGCCGCTCTCACGTGTGCAGCGTTTCCTTTCGGGTTCGACTTCTGATGGCGCGGCGGAATGGGGGGCTGCCCAACCACTCTCTGGAGCCGATCAGGCTACTATGGCGCTCGCCCAGCGGACCAGGTTGGCGGTGAAAGCAGCGAGCTGCTCCTGGAGCAGCAGCCCGGCGCGCGAGCAGGCCTGGTCTACCCCCAGCCCAGGATGAACAGCAGGGCGATCAGCGCGGCGCCGAGCAGGAAGAGGACGGCCCGGCAATCCGTCCGCCGGCATCCGCGAGCGCGCCGGCCTGCGGACGCCCGCTCAGCCCAGCCCGACGCGGCCTCGCGCCGCGAGCGCGCCATTGCCTGGTAGGCTATGTGGTCGAGTACCAGGTACATTCCGTTCGGGCCGCTCAAATAGGTAATCATCGCCAACTCCTCCATGCATGGGACTATTCCGTTTGCATCTGCCCCCACGATACCACAGGGGCATATCGCCAGCGTATGCGCGGCCGTCTATTGGGCGTATTTTTCTACTCCGCGGAAGTGTGCTATACTATGGGTCCGGGCGAGGCCGGCATTGCCCCGCCCGCAGCGGGGCTTTTTTCGGCATTGCCGTACGCCGCGCGAGGAAGAGTCAGCCATGCTCGAGATCAGGCTGCTGGGGCGCTTTGAAATTCACCTGGATGGCCGGCCGATCGAGATTGCCTCGCGCCCGGCCCAATCCCTCCTGGCCTACCTCCTGCTCAGGCGCGGCGCCGCCCAGCGGCGGGAGAAAGTGGCCGGCTCGCTCTGGCCCGAAGCCAGCGAGAGCAACGCCCGCGCCTACCTGCGCCAGGCACTGTGGCGAATCCGCCGGGCCCTGCACGACGCGGGCCATGACTATTTTCTCGCCGACGACCTCACCGTCGCCCTGGACGAGAGCGCCCCGCTGCGGCTCGACGTCGCCGACCTGGAGCAGCCGGTGCGCGCCGACGGCCCGGCCGACGAGCTCATGCCCCAGGTCGCCGCCTACCAGGGCGAGCTCCTGCCCGGCTTTTACGAGGAGTGGGTCCTGCCGGAGCGGGAGCGGCTGCAGTCCATCTACGAGCACAAGATGGGCCTGCTGCTGGACCGCCTGGTCGCCGCGCGGCGCTGGCCGGAGGTACTGGAGTGGGCCGAGCGTTGGATCGCCGGGGGGGCCGTGCCGGAGCCGGCCTATCGGGCGCTGATGACGGCCCACGCCGGCCTGGGCGACCGCTCCAGCATGGCTGCCGTCTACCGGCGCTGTGTGGAGGCCCTGCGCCGCGAGCTGGACGTCGAGCCGGCCGAGACCACCCATGCGCTCTACGAGCAGCTCTCCACCGGCAAGGTGCCCTGGGAAGACACAGCGCCAACCCCGCCGCGGGCTGCTCCCGTTCCCCTGGGCAACCTGCCCCGCCAGCTCACCAGCTTCATCGGCCGCGAGCGTGAGATGACCGAGGTGCAGCGGCTGCTCACGACTTCCCCGGGCCGGCTCGTCACCCTGACCGGGCCCGGCGGCTGCGGCAAGACGCGCCTGGCGCTGCAGGTAGGCCAGGAGCTGCGGCCCGACTATCCCCAGGGGGTGTGGCTGGTCGAGCTCGCTCCCGTGGCCGACCCCGCCCTTCTGGCGCAGGCGGTCGCCGCCGCGCTCGACCTGCACGAAGACTCGCGCCGTCCCCTGCTGACCACGATCACGGACTATCTAAGGTCCAGGAAGGCCCTCCTGATCCTGGACAACTGCGAGCACGTCATCGGCGCCAGCGCGCGGCTGGCCGAGTCGCTGCTGCAGTCCTGCGCGGAGCTGCGCATCGTGGCCAGCAGCCGGGAGCCCCTGGGCGTGGCCGGCGAGGCGGTGTTTCGGGTACCCTCCCTGTCGACCCCCGACCCGCGCCAACTCCAGCCGGTCGGCGACGTGGCCCGGTACGAAGCCGTGCGCCTGTTCGTCGACCGCGCCGCCGCCGTCCTGCCGGGCTTTGCCCTGACCGGCGAGAACGCGTCGGCCATCGCCCAGATCTGCCAACGGCTGGACGGCATCCCCCTGGCCATCGAGTTAGCGGCGGCGCGCATCCAGGTGTTGACCGTCGAGCAGGTCGCCGCGCGCCTGACCGACGTCTTTCGTCTGCTCACCGGCGGCAGCCGCACCGCGCTGCCGCGCCAGCAGACGCTGCGGGCGGCGATCGACTGGAGCTACGATCTGCTCGCGCCGGCCGAGCGCGCTCTTCTCTGCCGCCTGGCGGTCTTTGCTGGGGGATGGACCCTGGAGGCAGCCGAAGCGGTGGGCGCCGATTGGGAAGAAGCGGCCGGCCCCTACGAGACGACCGACGTGCTGGATCTGCTCACGCAGCTGGTCAACAAATCCCTGGTCATCGCCGAGCACCGCCCGGGCAAAGAGACCCGCTATCGGCTGCTGGAGACGATCCGCCAGTACGCGCGCGAGAAGCTGTGCGTGGAATGCGGGGGCGAACGCGCCTGGGACCGCCACCTGGACTATTTCGTCACCCTGGCCGAACGCGCCAACAAGGGGATGGCCGGTCCCCGACAGATCGAGTGGCTGGATCGCCTGGAAGAGGAGATCGACAACGTGCGCACGGCCCTGGAATGGGCGCTGGAGAGCGACGTGGAAGCGGGCCTGCGACTGGCCGGCGCCCTGCTGGTCTTCTGCCTGGTGCGAGGTTATGTCACCGCACCGGCCGGCAAGCTGCGCGAGCTCCTGGCGCGACCGGAGGCCCAGTCCCACACCCTGGCGCGGGCCCGGGCGCTGGACACGGCGGCCAGCCTGGCCGGCTGGCAGGGCGACCTGGCCGGCGCCCACGCCTTGGCCGAGGAGAGCCTGGCCCTCTGCCGGGAGCTGGGCGACCGGCGGGGGGAGGCCGCGGCCCTGCACTCCCTGGGAATCGTGGCCTGCCTGCAGGACGACTATGTCACGGGGCGGCCCCTCGTCCTGGAGAGCCTGGCGCTGCACCGGGAGCTGGGCGACGAGCAGGGCCAGGCCAGCGCGCTGCTCGACCTGGGCAGCCTGGCCGACTGCTGGGATGCGGCGCGGGCGCGCGGCTATCTCGAGGAAGGGTTGGCCCTGTACCGCAAGCAGGAGGACGTGGTCGGCGTGGCCGGGGCCCTGGACTCCCTGGGCAAGCTGGCCCTACGCCAGGGCGACCTGGAGCAGGCCCGGCGCTGGCTGGAAGAGAGCCTGGCCCTCCAGCGCTCCTTCGCCGGGGCCGGGCTGGCTTTCACCCTGAGCAACCTCGGCGAGCTGGCGCTGCGCGCGGAGGACTATGCGCAGGCGTGCACCTACTTCTGTGAGAGCCTGTCGTTGGGCGAGGCCGCCGGCCAATGGCTGACCGTCTACTGGGGCACCGCCCACATGGGCTTTGTCGCGCTGCAGCAGGGCGAGCAGGAGCAGGCCCGGGCCACCTTTTCCGAGGCCCAGCGGTTGTTCCAGCGGGCGGGGAGCAAGATCGGCGTGGTCTATGCCCTGGAGGGAATGGCCAGCCTGGCGGTACGGCAGGGCCAGCCGGAGCGCGCCGTGCGGCTCTTTGCCTGGGCCGACGCGGCGCGCGCGGCCATCGGCGACATGCGCCCCCCGGTGGAGCAGGCCGGCGTAGGGCGGGAGATAGACGAGCTGCGCGCCCACCTGGACCCGGCAGTCTATGCCGCAGCCTATGCCCAGGGCCAGGCGATGACCATGGAGCAGGCCATCGCCTATGCCCAGGGAATCGGCTGAGGCCATTGACTCTCGGACCCGCGCCTGAGTCTCCTTGTCCCCTTGTCTCCTTGTCCCCTTGTCTCCCTGTATCCTTGTCGCCCTATCTCCTTGTCTCCTTGTCCCCTTGTCTCCTTGTCCCTGTTCTGCCCATATCGAAGTGAGAGAAAACCGGCTTGAGATAAAGTGAGGGTTTCCCGCGCTTCCTCGAAACGACGAAAAGGAGTATGATGATAACCGAGGAGGTGCAGGACCATGACCGCGAGTTCCCATCGCCGTTGGACCACCGAGGAGAAACTGAAGATCCTGGAGGAGGCCCGCCAGACCGGGCAGACGGTCAGCGAGGTCTGCCGTCGGCACCATGTGGCCCCGGGCCAGTTCTACGCCTGGGAGAAGCAGGCCCGCCAGGGAGCGCTGGCGGCGCTGCGCAACGGTCCGCCAGGACCCAAGAAGGCCGACCCGACGCCGCGGCTGGAGGCAGAGATCGAGCGGCTGCGTGACGCCATCACCGAGATCAGCGCCGAGAACCTGGAGCTAAAAAGGGGGCATTGGCCCACGGCGCCCATCAGCGGCGCAGCGCCCAGGAGAAAGCCGTGATCTTGGATACCGTGGCGCTGGCGCAAACGCGGACGGCCCAGCCCACCGACCAGGTCCTGGCGCAACTGGAGCTGGCCTCGGCGACCTACTACCGCTGGCGCGAGCGCCAGGCCGAAGGGCGGCTGGAGGACCGGGTGGTCGTGCCCCGCCGAGCCGGGCTGCCGCCGACGCCCGAGGAAGTAGCGGCCGTGCGCGCCTTCACGCTCGACCATCCGGCGATGGGCTACAAGCGGCTGACCTGGATGATGATCGACGAAGACATGGCCTATTTGCGCGCTTACCAGGTCTACCGGGTGCTGGTGGCCCTGGACTTGTTGGCCCGCCGACCAGCTCCGTCGGTCGAGACGCTGCGCCATCCCGCGGCGCCCGATCACCCCGACCAGCGCTGGCACGTCGACATCATGTACCTGTACATTCGCCCGCGCTGGTACTACCTGGTCCACCTGGTCGATGGCTACAGCCGCTACCTGGTGAACTGGAGATTGAACCTGACCATGCTCACCGACACGGTGACGTTGACGGTGCAGGAAGGGCTGGATCAGCTCCCCGAGCGCCGCCCGGGCGAGCCGGAGATCGTGCACGACCACGGCGGCCAGTTCATCAGCGGCGAGTGGCACGACTTTGCCGGCGCCGGCGTAACCGACATTCCGACGCGGGTCGAGCACCCGCAATCCAACGGCGTCGTCGAGCGACTGCACCGGACCCATCGGGAAGAGGGGCTCGACGACGAGGCGGTGAGCGATTGCTACCGCGCGGTCGGCGCTCTGGCCGGCTGGAGCGACTACTACAATCACGTGCGGCCGCACTCAGCGCTGGGCTACCTGCGGCCGGTGGACTACTACCGCGGAGACCCGGAAGCTTGGCGAGCAGAACGCCAGCAGAAGCTGGTCCAAGCCGTCGAAGACCGGAAAGCGTACTGGAAGGCTCATTCCGATGGTAAAGAGCGAGGGTGACTCTCACCCTTGTTATGGTAAGTTTCTCTCACTTCGTCGTGAGCAATACACGCCCACGGTCCGATCCCGCCATCCGTCCGGCTCCCCGCGGGGCCCGCGCCGCGCGGCCGGCCGGGTGGGGAGGGAACCGTTCCCCTGCCGCGGCCTCCTCCCCGCACAAAAGGTCCGCTTCTTCCCGCTCCCGCCTCACGGCTCCCACGCGCAGCGGAACCCCAGCCGGTCGTAGCGCGCCGCGGGGCTGTCCATCGCGCGCCGCGCCGCCTGCGCCCAGGCGCCATCGTCCCACCAGCTCCCACCGCGCAGCACCCGGCCGACCCCGCCGGCCGGCCCCGGCGGATCGGCCGCCGGCGAGACGCTGTAACAGTCCGCCCCGTACCAGTCCGCCGTCCACTCCCAGACGCTGCCGGCCCTTACCAACCCAAGATGGGATCCACTGCCCCCGGCGGCCCACCCGGCCGGCGCGGTCCGGTACACAGCGGC
>CAZTIG010000096.1:0-10022 GCA_964613665.1 uncultured Chloroflexia bacterium | reverse complement strand
CTCGGTTGTCAAGCGGCAGACCTCCGCGGTCCGGCCGTACGATGCCAGTATAGCGGCTCGCATCTAACAAGTCCTTACCAAACTCTTACCATTTCGTAAGATCACCTTACCGTTTGGTAAGAAATGTTACGAAATCGTAACATTTCGCCTGGAGAAGGCGCTGCTCTCCCCGGGCACCGCTCTGCCGGCCGGCGATGGCCCGGGGGACGGGTCCTTTTCTGCCATGATGTGCCCGCAGGCGAGCAGGAGCCGCCGTGGCCCGGCCGGCCGATCGCCTCGCGGAGAGCATGGAGGTCAAGCCAGGGACAGGGAAGCCCGGCGGATGGGCAGCCGGGAGCCACCCGGGCCGGCCGGGGGGATGGGGAGGAGCAGCGTTACCCTATGGCAGGGGGACAAGGGGGCAGAGGGGAGGAGTAGCCCTGGTCGCTGCGGCGACGGGAGGCCGGCGGGGGTCACCCTGCAGAGGTGCTACAGCCGGGCGAGCCGGTTCTGCCCGGCACTGAGCCTCGATTGCAGATGGCCAGGTGTCTCCGGATTGGAGGCTTTGGCCGGTATCGGCAGGAAGGCTGGCCCAAGCCTCTACTCCCAATCATCGTCCTCCAGGTATGAGATCACCGGGTAGCGAGCTAGGCAATCGTCCAGCCACTCTCTGCCCCTGGTTCTGAGATAGCAGTGGTAGCTCGAAAAGGGCCAGTCCGCCGGGTCGCGGACGTAGCCGTGCTTGGCCGGGTTATGGTAGTGGTTGTCCAGGATGACCCAGGCCTTGAGCTCCATCTTGAGCTTCTGAACCAGATCGACCATCTTGTCGCGCAGCAGGGTCTTGGCCTCTGCGCTGCGCAGGAAGCGGGCCTGGTCGGCTGTTCTGGCAGAGAGCATGGACCAGGTGTCGTCCAGGTAGAGGTGTGGCGGGTGGTGGTCCGGCATCATGAAGCCTCCACTCCTGAGGGCGCGCCTGGCCCGGATACCGGTTGAAGCCTCCACTCCTGAGGGCGCGCCTGGCCCGGATACCGGCTGAAGCCTACGCTCCTGAGGGCGCGCCTAATCCTCCCAGAACGGCGCCACGTAGCCCCGGCGGGCCAGCAGGGCACGCACCTCCAGCATGGCCGTGTAGGTCGGCAGGAGGTAGAGGGTCTCGCCGGCCGGCGTGGCGGCCAGGGCCGTGTCCAGCGCCTGGTCCAGATCGGCGGCCACGGCGATCTGCTCCGGCGCGATCCCGGCGTACTTGAGCCGGACGGCCATGTCGCGCGCCCGCGTCCCGGCCACCACCACCCCCGCCACCCGGCCGGCCAGCGACTCGAAGTCGGCGTCCCACAGCCAGGAGACGTCCGTCCCGTCGGCGATGCGGTCGTTGATGACGATCAGGTAGCGCCGGGGCGGCCCGCTGCCGGCCAGCATCTGCACCACCTGGCCGGCGCCGACCGGGTTCTTGATCAGGGCCAGCACGATCTCGCGGCCGGCGGCGGCGATCCGCTCCAGCCGGCCGAAGGCGGCCTGGAAGGAGGCCAGCGCCGATAGCGCCACGTCCAGCTCCAGCCCCAGGGCCAGCGCGGCGCTGACCGCGGCCAGGGCGTTGTAGGCGTTGTACAGGCCGGGCAGGGGACAGGAGAACGCCCGCTCGCCCCAGGGCGAGACCAGGCGAGCGCGGGCGCCGCCGTCGGGGGCCAGGGCGAGGTCCACCAGGCGCACGTCGGGCTCCGGCCGGGCGTGCCCGCAGCGTGGGCAGCGGTACAGGCCGATGTGCCCGTAGTAGGCCGGGGCGTAGGCGTAGGGGGTCCCGCAGCGGCGGCAGAAGCGCGCATCGGCGGTGTGGTCGGGAGCGGCGCTGCCCAGAGCCGGCGCGTCGAGGCCGTAGTAGAGCACGCGCGCCGCCAGACCGCCGCCCAGGTCGGCCACGGCGGGGTCGTCGGCGTTGAGGACGACCGTGGCCGCCGCCGGCAGGGTCTGCAGGCCCTGCCGCCAGCGGCCGGCCACATAGTCCACCTCGCCGTAGCGGTCGAGCTGGTCGCGGAAGAGGTTGTGCAGCAGGACCAGGCGCGGCCGGCAGAGCTGCACGGCGCGGGGCAGGTGGGCCTCGTCGACCTCGAACAGGCCGCTGTCGCCGGCTGGCCGGCCGCGCAGTCCGCTGGCCAGGAGCAGCGTCGTGGCGATGCCCTCCACCAGGTTGGCGCCGGCGCGGTTGTGGATCGGCCGCCAGCCGGCCTGCCGCAGCATCTGCGCCAGCATGCGCGCCGTGGTCGTCTTGCCGTTCGTGCCGGTGAGGAGGACCGTCCCGCGCGCCAGGCCGGAGCAGAGTGCGGGCACCAGGGCCGGGTCCAGCCGCTGGGCCAGCGCTCCCGGCAGCGTCGTCCCCCCACCCGCCCCCAGGCGGCGGCTCAGGAACCAGGCGCCGCGGCCGGCCAGGAGGGCGAGGAAGCGGTTCGGTCTCATCGCAGGAAAACCCGGGGGCCGGGAGAGGCGCCCCTTCCCAGCCCCGCGACAGGCACGGCCCGAATCAGAGGATCTCGATGCGGTACCCCGCCACCTCGACGTCGGGGCGGTGCTGCTCCACCCAGCGCACGACGCTCTCCAACTGGCGGTGCAGGCGGGCGCTGTCGTTGGAGATGCAGACGATCCCCAGCGTGGCCATCTGCCAGACGTCCTGGTGGTCCAGCTCGGCGATGGAGACGTTGAACTCCTGGCCGACCCGGGCGACGATGGAGCGGACCACGCTGCGCTTGTCCTTCAGCGAGTGGCTGTTGCCGATGTGCAGGTCGAGCTGGCAGTAGCCGATGGGCATGGGGGCCTCAGAACAGGTCGTTCAGGCGGCCGGCGGCCTGCAGCAGGACGGCCTGGGCGTGGCGGAACTCGTCAAAGGCCGCGTCGGGCAGCAGGAGGTAGGCAAAGTGGCTCTCTCCGACCGGGGAGACCATGTAGTGCTCGGCACCGGCCTGGAAGGCGACGGTCAGGAGCGGGCCGGTGCCCAGGGCCTCGACGGCGCGCACCGCACCCGCGGCCAGGTCGGCCAGCTCGACCTCGAGCGGCGCGCCGGCCGGCGGTTCGGCGCGGGCGACCAGGTCCACGCCTATCCCGTCCAGGCCGGCCAGGCCGATGAGGCTGGCGGCGGGCAGGCTATCGAGGGCCTCGCCGAGGAGCTCCTGCAAGGGGCCCTCGCCCCGGGCCACGGGGGCCGGGGCGGGTGGGGGAACGACCGGAACCGCGGGGGCAGCGACGACGGGAGCCGCCGCCAGGCGGGCCTCCAGGCGATCGATGCGGCTGTGGAGGCGGGCCATCTCCTCCTGGATCAGGGGGCGCAGGGCGGCCAGCGACTCGCCCTGGCGCTGCACCAGGACCTCCAGGGCATCGATGCGCTCCAGGAGCGCCTGGGCCGGCAGCGTGACGTCTCTGGGCATGGCCACCTGCGCCGCCTGGGCCTGGGCGAGCTCCTGGCGCAGCGTGGCGGCCAGCGCCTCGCGCTGGGCCAGCTGCAGGCGGAGATCGGCCAGCTCCTCTTCCTGCTGCGCGTGGACCTGCTCGCGCTCGGCCAAGCGGGCGCGTAGCTCATCCACCTCCGCGGTGCGCTGGCGCAGGGCCGCCTCGAGCTCCTCGATGCGCGTCTGCTGTTCGGCCAGCTGGCCGTCGCGCTGGCGCACCAGGAGGTCCATCTCCTCCAGGCGGAGCTGCTGCTCCTGGACGATGCGGGCCAGGTCCTCGGCCTGGTTCAGGAGCCAGTCCCAGTCCTGGCGGGCCTCGCCCAGCCGCGAGCGGAAGCTCTCCAGCAGGGCGCCTTCCTGCGAGGGCGGCGTTGCCGTGGCCGTCTTTGTCCGGCGGGTGCTCCTGGTCGTGCCCTTCTTTGTCGTTGCCATGCGCTGGCTCCTTCGCTACTCTTCCGAAACCTGCCCCACCATGACCACCGGGTTATAGGTGATGTCCTTGGCCTCCAGGAGGAACACGAGGGCCCGGGGGGTGCGGGTGATGGAGCGGTGGTGCAGGCCGGCCCGGACGACCATGCCCTCCTTCTCCTGCAGGATCACGCTGCCGCCGCCCTCGATCTCGACCTCCACCGTCCCCTGGATGACGAGGAAGAACTCGTCCTTGTTGTGGTAGTGAGGCGGATAGCTGCCCTCGTAGAGCACGAGCAGGCAGTGATAGTCGTCGACCTGGCTGACCTCCAACGGCACCCACGCTGTCTCCAGGGCGGCGCCCAGCGTGGTCAGGTTGATCTTGCCCATTTCGCCCTCCACGGCAAACCAGGCCTTCTACGGGGGAGTGTCGGCCCCATTATAGCATGTCCATTTCGATTTGGCAACAGAAAAGCGCAGCAGGGGGAAAAGGACAAGAAGAAAGCCTCGTGGCTGTAGGGGAGCCCGAGGCTTTAGCAGGGCGGGCAGGGCGCCCATGCACCCATAGTGTATCACAAAATGGCGGATTTGTCAACTGGCGCTCAATGGCTGATCGCCTGGCGCGAGCGGCCCACGTACAGCCCCAGGCCGACGGCCAGGGCGGTAAAGAGCAGCCCCAGCGTCACCGAGAGGGCCACCGTGCTCAGGATGGACTGGTTGGCGGCGAGCCACTGCTCCGCCCGCAGCAGCCAGCCGGACACCGTGGGGTCCAGGGAGCCGGCCGGGTCCAGCCGGCTGGACCAGAGCAGCGCCAGGTAGGCCCAGAAGAGGCCGCAGACCAGGCTGACCACGGGCAGCCACAGCGTCCAGGGCATGAAGCGATCGCGGGTGCGCTCCGCCAGGGCGATCTGCTCCAGGACGTGCCGCCGCACAGAGGCCGGCGTCATCGCCAGCGGCAGGGCCCGCAGCGCGGCGTCCACCTCGAGGACGCGGGACAGGAAGGCGCGGCAGCGCGGACAGGCCCGCAGGTGCCGGCCCGTCAGGCTCTCCGGAGGGATGGCGTCCCCTTCCAGGGTAATCGCCACGATCTCGTCGCGGATGCGCTCACAGGACATCGCTGCCTCCCTGGGGCAGAGCACTGGCCAGAGCTGCTCGCGCCCGGTACAGGTGCGTCTTGACCGTCGCCACGGGCATGCCCAGCACGTCGGCAATCTCGGCGCAGGGCATCTCCTGCTGATAGTACAGGTTCAGGACGATGCGGTACCGGGTCGGCAGGAGCTCCACATGGTCCCAGACGAGCCTCTGGCGCTCCCGCGCCAGCGCCTCCGTGGGCACGTCGCCGGCCTGGTCGGCCAGCCGCTGCACGGTCTCTTCGTCCAGGCTCACCGTGTCGCGCTCCCGCTTCAGCTTGCGCAGCCGATTCAGGCACTGGTTGACGGCGATCCGGTAGAGCCAGGTACGAAAGCGGGCCTGGCCGCGGAAGTAGGGCAACCCCTGCCACACGCGCAGAAAGATCTCCTGCGTCACGTCGGCGGCCTCCTCGTTGTCGCGCAGCGCCCGCCGGGCCAGCGTGTACACATAGTCCTGCTGCTGCGCCACCAACTGGGCAAAGGCCTCGGCGTCGTGCTTCCGGCAACGCTCCAGTAGGCCCGGATCGGGTTCCTTCATCAGCCCATCCGTCCATCACCCATCCTGCTCCGCGCCCGCCTGCTCTTCGTCGGGCGGCGCCTCCTTGCGTGCCCGATCGTGCCCCCCTCCGCCGACAAAGTACAGGAACACCATGCCCAACCCGACAAAGAGGGGCAGCAGCCCCCCCAGCAGCCAGACGCCCGGGCCGAGCAGGAAGAGCCCCAGCAGCAGGGCCAGGCCGCACATGGCGGTGATGACCCCGCCCCACAGGACGCCCTTCGGGGAGCGCTGCCCCACGCGGTCCCAGAACGACTCCTCGGGGAGCAGGACCCCGTGCTGGGCCAGCGCGGCGCGCTCGCGGTAGCTGATGTAGCGGATGGCGACGAAGAAAGCCAGCAGGATCGTCACCAGGAGGCAGGGGCTCAGGATCACGAGTGCCGTCAACGCCTGCACCAGACTCCTCCTTGTGTGGCCCACCCCGGCGCGGCGGGGCAGGCAGGCTGCGGGCCCTGGTCGTGCTCTCCGGCCGCGCCCCCGAGGGGACGTACCGGCCGGCCCGGATTCCCAACTGCGGACATTGTAGCAGCAACCGGGCCGGTGTGCAACTCATCCTGGCGCCGACCGGCACTACCTCCTAGCCCGACACCTTGCGCGGGCTCCAGGCCCACCGCCGGCCCCAACGCTGCGGCGCGGCCAACGCCCCGGCCTCGCGGAACCAGCGCACCGTGTCGGCGATCGTCTCGCGCAGCGGGCGCGGCCGGTGGCCTAGCTCGCGGGTGGCCTTCTCGTGGCTGATGCAGCAGTTGCTGCACAGGATGTCCACCGACTCGGCGGTAAAGAGGGGCTTGGTCCCGCGCAGGCGGGCATACCGGGCGGCCAGCCCGGCGGCCCAGCGGGCCACCCCGGCCGGCAGGCCCACGCGCGGCGCCGGCACGCCGCTGGCCTCCTCGATCCAGGCCATCAGCTGGGCCACCGTGACCTGTTCCCCGGAGAGGATATAGCTCTCCCCACGGCGGCCGCGCTCGCCGGCGGCGATCAGCCCGCGGGCCACGTCGCGCACGTCGACAAAGTCGTAGGAGCCCTGGACATAGGCCGGCAGCCTGCGCCGGGCCACGTTCAGGATCAGCTGCCCGAACTCCGAGGGCACATAGTCGTGCGGCCCGACGATCCCGGTGGGGCAGCAGATCACCGCATCCAGCCCCCGGGCGACCGCGGCCAGCACCTCCAGCGCGGCCTCGGCCTTGGAGCGGCCGTACTCCGTGGGGATACGGGCCGGATCAAAGGGCCAGCTCTCGTCGATTGTCGTGCCGTGCGGCGGCTCGACGATGGCGTGGATGGAAGCGGTGTGCACCAGCCGCCGCACCCCGCTGCGCAACACCGCCTCAATCACGTTGCGCGTGCCCTGCACGTTGACCTGCTGCAGCAGCGCTGAGCGGCCGGGGGCGATGGTGATGATCCCGGCCAGGTGATAGACCGTGTCGGCGTCGCGCAGGGCCCACATCAGCGAGCCCAGGTCGCGCACGTCTCCCTCGACCTGCTCCACGGCCAGACCGGCCAGCGGACGCGGGTCGTCCTGCGGCAGGACGAGCGCGCGCACCTGCTGGCCGCGCTCCAGCAGGGCCCGCACCAGGTTGTTGCCCAGGTGCCCCGTTGCACCCGTGACGACAGTACGCATGGACCTCTCCTTTTCTCTCAGCGGCTGCCCAGGGAAGGCTGGCGCCGCCATCCGGCTGCCGGCGCCGGGGCCAGCTCCAGCCGCGGCTCCGGCGCCAGGCTCTGCTCGAACACCTTGCGGAAGTGGTAACCGTAGATGGCCAGGGTCACGGCCAGAGGGACCAGGCGCGGCTTGTGCAGCGCCGTCCAGAAGAACAGGCCCCAGTAGCGGAAGCGCTCGCCGCCCCGGATGCCCAGCATGTAGATGGAGCGGAAAAAGGCCTTGATCTCGGTCCAACGCAGCTGCACCTTCATCTGGCGCGGGTTATAGTCGCTGAGAAAGGTCTTGACGCGCTGGTAGAAGTTGTCAGGGGAGTAGATATACTCCAGGATCTGGCGGTAGCCCTGCCGCAGCACCTCCAGCGGCATGCGCGGGACGATGTTGGTCGTGCCGTCGGCATTGTCGCCGGACATCTCTTCGAGCAGGCGGCCCTCGCGCTGCAGGCGCCTGTAGAGGTCGGTGCCGTAGGGCGCCTGCAGCAGGCCGACCATGGCGGTGACGATGCCGCTGCGCTGGATGAACTCGATCTGACGCTGAAAGATCGCCGGCGTGTCGTTGTCAAAGCCGACGATAAAGCCGCCCTGGACCTGCAGGCCGGAGCGGTGCAGGTGCCTGACGCAGGAGACCAGGTCGCGGCCTCTGTTCTGTATCTTGTTGCACTCGACCAGGCTGCCCTCGTCGGGGGTCTCGATGCCGACAAAGACGGTGTCGAACCCGGCGTCGACCATCATCTGGATCAGTTCCGGGTCGTCGGCCAGGTTGATCGAGACCTCGGTGGAAAAGCCCAGCGCATCCGGGTGGGCCTGCCGCCAGCGGATCAGGGCCGGCAGGATCTCGGCCTTCAGGACCTTCTTGTTGCCGATGAAGTTGTCGTCCACGAAAAAGACCCGCCGATCCCAGCCCAGGGCGTAGAGCCGGTCCAGCTCGTTCAGCACCTGGGCGGCGCTCTTGGTGCGCGGGCGGTGCCCCAGCATAGCGGTGACGTTGCAGAACTCGCAGTTGTAGGGGCAGCCGCGGGAAAACTGGATGTTCATCGAGTCGTAGCGCTTGAGCTCGAGCAGGTCCCAACGAGGCGCAGGGGTCTGGCGGATGTCGGCGAACTCGGTCGTGCTGTAGATGCGCCGGGCGCAGCCGCGCTCCAGGTCGGCCAGGAAGGGCGGCAGGGTCAGCTCGGCCTCGTTCAGCACAAAGTGGTCGATATCGGGGAAGTGCTCGTGCTCGCCGACGAAGAGGGGGCCGCCGGCGACGACGGTGCGGCCGGCCTGTTTGCAGCGGGCCACGATCTTGTGCGCCGACTCGCGCTGGACGTTCATTGCCCCCAGGAAGACGATGTCGGCCCACTGCAGATCCTTGTCGCTCAGCCGGCGCACGTTGGTGTCCACCAGGCGCACCTCCCACTCCGGGGGAAGGAGCGCCGCCACGGTGATGAGCCCCAGCGGGGGGCAGGCCGCGGCCTTGCGCACGAACTGGATGGCGTGTTTGAAACTCCAGAAGGTGTCGGGAAACTGGGGATAGACAAGCAGTACCTTCAAAGGACCTCCTTGTGTCCGTTACACCGATCTACGGGCGGCCTTCCGATATCGGGTGGGCGCGGCCCGGCTATTCCCTTAGACACCGGTGGGAGGGTGGGGGTTTCAGCAAGGGGCAAGAGGCGGGGGACAAACGACCGCAAGGTTGTCCGTCGTCCGTGGGCTGTTGTCCCCTGCCCCTCAGCGCCCGTCCTGGTCTTCCGGCAGTGGAAAGGCCCGCGCGTACTGCTCGCGGATGTGGGCCTGGGTGACGTGGGTGTAGCGCTGGGTCGTGGTCAGGCGAGCGTGGCCGAGGAGCTCCTGGACGATGCGCAGGTCGGCGCCGCCCTCCAGGAGGTGGGTGGCGAAGGTGTGGCGGAGGGTGTGCGGGGTGATGTCGCCTTCGAGGCCGGCCAGGAGGGCGTGCTCGGAGACGATGGTGCGCACGCTGCGATCGCTCAGCCGGCCGCCGAAGCGGTTGAGGAAGAGGGCTGCAGTGGGGCGCTCCTTGGCGAGCGGCGGCCGGCCCGAGCGCAGATAGGCCTGCAGCGCCCGCAGGGCCGGCCGGCCGACCAGGGCCAGCCGCTCGCGGCCGCCCTTGCCCAGCACGCGCAGCTCATGGCGGCCCCAGTCGACGTCGCCCAGGTCCAGGCGCACGAGCTCCCCCACCCGCAGGCCGGAGGCGTAGAGCAACTCCAGGATGGCCCGATCGCGCAGGCCCTGGGGGGTGCGCAGGTCCGGGGCCATGAGCAGGGCCACGGTCTCGTCGACGCTGAGAAAGCGGGGCAGGTGTCGCGGCTGCTTGGGCGTGCCCAGGCCGCGCAGGGGATGGATCGGCAGGACCGCCCGGCGGACGAGGTGGCCGTAAAAGGTGCGCAACGCGGCCAACTTGCGGGCGACACTGGCCGGGGCCAGACCGCGCCGCTGCAGGTGGGCCAGGTAGCGCCGGGCGACGGTCCGGTCCACCTGGAGGTAGGAGGTGCCCTCCTCCTGGAGGAAGGCAGCGAACTGCTCCAGGTCGCCGCGGTAGGCGGCGATGGTGTGCGGCGAGTAGCCCCGGCCGGCCGCCAGGATCTGCAGCCAGTCCTCCAGGTACCCGTCGAAGAGGCCCTTGCTTTCCGTCATCGTGGGCGCGGGGCCAGCAGCAGCCGCCCCCGCAGGATCCAGTCGATGGTGCGGATGCGGCCGGCCAGGTCGGCAGCGATGTGCAGCATCACCCGGTAGCCCATGGCCGTGTCCTCCTGGCACAGCTCCATTGTACTCACTCCGGCCCCGGCGCGCAAGTGGGCAGGGCCG
Organism: uncultured Chloroflexia bacterium; assembly: GCA_964613665.1. Lineage (GTDB taxonomy): Bacteria > Chloroflexota > Chloroflexia > DTKN01 > DTKN01 > CAZQFV01. Next base: position 57 of record CAZTIG010000096.1, on the reverse strand, counting down.
CGTGGATGCATGTCTCTAGATGGGCAAGGAGCGCGGCCGATCCCTGAGCGGAGCGGC
>CAZTIG010000095.1:0-10300 GCA_964613665.1 uncultured Chloroflexia bacterium | reverse complement strand
TGCCGACATCGGATCGCCGATCGCTGCACAGGCCAGGAGGATCGTCGTGGCCGGTAACCGAGGGATCTACAACGCCGCGATGAAACGGGCAGAGGAACACAGCCGCAAGCAGGAGTGGCCGGCTGCCCTGAAGGAGTACCAGCGGGCCGCCTCCGAGTTCCCGGAGGACGCGCAGGCCCGGCTGGGCATCGCCGCCACCTACGCCGGCATGAACCGCTGGCGCGACGCGCTGGACATCTACCAGACCATGCTGCGGGCCTCGCCCGAGGATCCCGTCCTCATGGAGCGTCTGGCCGAGTCCTACGTCCAGTTGAAGGACCTGGCCCAGGCCCGCGACGCCTACCTGCGCCTGAGCAACCAGTACGTCATCCACCGCAAAGCGCCCCAGGCAATTGCCGCCCTGGAGAAACTCGGCGAGATCCTCCCCGGGGACGAGGAGGTCATGGTCCGCCTGGCCCGCCTCTACCAGGACACCGGGGACAAGGCCGCCGCGGCGCGCATGCAGACCGAGCGCATCCGGCTGCTCTTCCGGGCCGGCCGCATCAACGATGCCATGGTGCTGTGCGAGGAGACGCTGAAGCTGGCCCCGGACAACCGCCAGGTCAAGGAGCTGGCCTTTCGCCTGCGCCGGGAGATCGCCGCGCGCAAGGAGCGCGGCGAGGCCGAGGAAGAGACCGGCGCAGCGACGGTGGTCAGCACCTATCAACTGGAGCAATGGGCCCGCGAGGCCTCCGAACGCCAAGAGCAGGGCGACGTCGAGGGTGCCATCCGCCTCTACGAGCGGGCCTTGCAGGGCGGGCTGAACCGGGCCGAGGTCTCCTACAACCTGGGCATGTTGTACAAGGAAGTCGGCCGGCTCCCAGAGGCCATCGTGCAGTTCAAGACCGCCAGCGCCGACGACGAGTACGCTCTCTCCAGCCACTTTGCCATGGGCGAGTCCTATCGCGACCAGGGCGACGTGGACCGGGCCGCCCAGGAGTTCGAGCAGGCTCTGCACCTGGTGGACCTGCCGACCATCGGCCGCGAAGCGGTCGAGGACCTGATCCAGATGTACGAGGCCGCCGCCGCGGTCCACGAGCAGCGCGGCGACCTGGCCCGGGCAGCCTCCCTGTACGCCACCCTGGCCGGCTTCTTGCAGAGCAAGCGCTGGCGGCAGGACCGCACCGACGAGCTGCGCAAGCGCGCCCAGGCGCTGACCGAGAAGAGCATGTTCGATAAGCTGCGCCAGCTGGGCACCGGCATCCTGCCGGCGATCGAGGAGCACGCCCGTGGCGAGCCGGCCCGCGAGCCCCCCGGGGTGGCCGAACCGCCGGTCGGCATTCCTTCCCTCACCGACGGGGCGCTGCGCCCGATCACCGACTTTTTGCGCGGGGCCGGCCGGGCGGGCCTAGCCCAGACCGGCGAGCCGGTCGAGGCTGCGCTCACGGTCAAGCCGTTGGAGGAAGCGCTCTCCATCGTCCCGCCGGTTCCAGTCCAACTCCCGGTGCGCGAGCTCGACACGGCCGGGCTGGATGGACCCGTGCAGGAACTCGTGGAGGCCAGCCGCGTCTACCTCGAGCGCGGCTTCTTCAACGCCGCCATCGATGCCTGCTGCGAGGTGATCCAGGCCGTGCCCGACTACCTGCCGATCCACCTGCGCCTGGCCGAGATCTATGAGCGGCAGGACCGCCCCGAAATGGCCCTGGCCAAGTACCAGGCCCTCGCCAATACCTACCTGGTGCGCGGGGACAAGGAAAAGACGGCCGAGGTCTACCGGGCCCTCCTGTCCATCTCGCCCGACAGCGTCTCCACCCGCAGCCGGTTGGCAGACCTGCTGGTGGAGCTCGAGCGGACGCCCGAGGCGGTCCACGAGATGATTCAGATCGCCCACACGTACCTGCGCATGGGCCAGACCAGCCAGGCCGTGGAGACCTTCCGTGAGCTGCGCGCCCTGGCCCCCAACGAGAAAGAGGTCTACTTGGAGTACGGCCTCCTGCTGCTGAAGATGGACCGGCCGGAAGCGGCCCTGGGGGAGCTGCGGCGGGCGCTGCAGATGGACCCGCAGGACCCGCTGGCGCTGGCGCGGGTGAATCTGGCCCTGGCCTGGTTGGGCGAGGAGGAAGCCTTCTGGGAATCGCTGGGCACCCTGCTCAAGCGGGCGGCAGAGGACGAGACGGCGGCGCGCACTATTGAGAAAGAGTACCGCGACACGCTCCTCCTGCAAGAGACCCCGCGCCTCTACTATGCCCTGGGCCTGCTGCAGCGGCAGTCCGGCCAGGCCAACGATGCCATGGAGAGCTTTCTGCGCGCGTACCGCCACTTTGGCCAGGTCCCCAGCGATCCGCTACAGCTACAGCTCTGCCGGGCGCTGGCGGAGGGATATCTGCTCCTGGACCGGCCCGACGAGGCCATCCGTGTCCTGCAGCAGGGGCTGGAGTGGGCCGAGGGGCTGGCCCCGCGCGAGGCCGTGCCCGGCGCCCCGGCCTTTGCCGCCGTACCCACCCTGCTCAGCTTCTACCATTGGCTGGCCGAGGCCTACGCCAAGGCCGGCCGCATGGACCAGGCCGTGGCCGCCCTGACCCAATCCAAGGTGGCCTATCCCTACGACCGCGACACCGGCACCAAGCTGGCCGATCTCCACTTCCGCCAGGGCAACCTGCGCCAGGCCCTCGCCGAGCTGACCGACCTGGTGCAGCACTATGAGCAGGCCAACCAACTGGACCGCGCCCTGGAGATCCTCCAGCACATGGTCCGCCTGGCCCCCAGCAACCTGGCGGTGCACAACCGCCTGAGCCGCCTCTATATCCGCCGCGGGTACATCGACAAGGGCCTGGAGGAGCTAGAGACCTGCTCCGAGCTGCAGCAGAAAAAGGGGTTGACGGACGAGGCCGTGCGCAGCCTGCAGGAGATGGCCGAGATCTATTGGACCCTGGGCCGGCACGACCGCGCCTACCAGGTCTATGACCGCATCGTCCAACTGGCGCCCAATAACGTCGCGGCTCGCCTGCAGCTCGTCAACCTGCACATCCTGGCCGGCCGCCTGGCAGATGCACTGGAGGAGCAGCGCAGCATCGCCCGCATCGCGCTCAAGGCCCACGACAAGGAGACCGCCGTGGCTGCCCTCCACCAGGTCCTGGCCCTGGACCCGCAGGAGCGCTGGGCCCTGCGCGAGCTGGCCGACCTGCTCTCCAAGATGGGCGAGCACAGCCAGGCCGCCCGCCTCTACCGCCGGCTGATCCGCTTGGAGCCGGACGACCCCGAGGTGGGCCAGCGCCTGCAGGAGGAGGAACGCCTGACCGGTACACAGGCTGACGCGACCGGATAGGGGAGTGCCCGATGGACCAGATCGTGTGGCTCCTCTCCCGCATCAACCTCATCAACCTGCTGGACATCCTGCTGGTCGCCCTGCTCTTCTACGGCCTCCTGAGCGTTCTGCAGGGCACTCGCGCCGTGCCCCTGCTCCGCGGCCTGACGATCGTCCTCCTGTTGGTCCTGGTCATCCGCTCTATCTTCAACCTGCCGACCCTGGGCTGGCTCCTGGACAACTCCCTCCCGGCCCTCCTGGTAACGATCCCGGTCATCTTTCAGCCGGAGCTGCGCCGGGCGCTGGAGAACCTGGGCCAGCGGGTGCCCTGGTGGCGCCGGCCGTGGAGCAACTCTGCCGCCCAGGAGATGATGCGGACCATCACCGAGATCGCCGCCGCCTGCAGCGAGCTGTCCCGGCAGCACATCGGCGCACTGATCGTGCTGGAGCGATCGATCCTCTTGGACGAGTACGCCGAGCGTGGCGTGCGGCTGGACGCCCGCATCTCTTCTCGCCTGCTGCAGAACCTGTTCTACCCCAACGCCCCGCTGCACGACGGTGCCGTCCTGGTGCGCGGCAGCCACCTGCTGGCCGCCGGCTGCGTCCTGCCGCTGAGCGAGGACGTGCTCGACAGCTACCAGTACGGCATGCGCCACCGCGCCGCCATCGGCGTCAGCGAGACCACCGACGCCCTCGCCGTGGTGGTTTCCGAGGAGACCGGGGCGATCTCGGTGGCCCAGCGGGGCCGCATCGTGCGCTGGCTGGACCGGGAGAAGCTGATCAGCCTGCTGCAGGCGCTGCTGCGCCTCCAGGAGGTGCGCACTCCACCTGGCAGGAGGAAAGCGTGAGACAACTCCTGCAGCGCCTCCGCCCGTCCCGCAAGCACTTCTTCCGGCTGCTGAGCGCGCTCGCCCTGGCCCTGGTGGTGTGGCTCTATGTCACCAACAGCCGCAACCCCGAGACCAAGGTCCCCTTTGACGGTGTCGCTCTGCAGATCCAGGGGCTGCCGACGGACTATGTGCTCACCGACAGCCAGGGAATGCCCCTCGCGGCGCTGCCGACGGTGGCGCTGGTGGCATGGGCGCCGCAGGCCGAGCACCTCACACGGGACAGCTTCACCGTCTATGCGGAGATGAGCACGATCCAGGGGCCGGGGAGCTACGATCTGCCCGTGCAGGTCGTCGCGCCCGGCGGGGTGCGCACCTGGGAGGTCACACCACGGCAGGTCCAGCTGCGGGTAGAGCAGTACCGTCGGGAGACCTACTCCGTCACGGTCGAGCTGCTGGGAGAGCCCGGACTGCCCTACATCGTGGGGTCGCCACGGATCAATCCCATCCAGGTGAGCGTGGAGGGGCCGCTCAGCCGCCTCCAGCTCGTGCGCAGGGTGCTGGCCCGCGTGGACCTGGCCGGCCGGACGGCCCCGCTGCTCAACGCCCCGCTCACCCTGGTCGCCGTGGACAGCGCCGGCAACGAGGTCAAGGGGGTCACGACCGTGCCGTCGCGCGCCACCGTGACTGTGCCGATCGCCCTGCAGGGAGGCAACAAGGCCATCTCGGTGGTCCCGGTCACCCAGGGGCAGCCGGCCGCCGGCTACTACGTGCTCGCCCTGGAGGTCGTGCCCGACACGGTGACCATCTTCTCCGGCGACCCGGCCGTGCTGGCCGAGCTGAGCTACCTGGAGACGGCCCCCGTGGCAGTCACCGGCCGGAGCAGGGATTTCACCGAGACGGTGGATATCGTCTTGCCCAGCAACGTCTCGCTGATCCGCTCGCCCACGCAGGTGACGGTGACCGTGCGCTTCGGGCGAATCAGCCCGCAGCTGCGCCTGAGCATCCCGGTGCGGATCGAAGGCACCGCGGAAGGGCTGCAGGCCGCCTGGCAGCCCCAGTGGTTGAGCATCCTGGTGCGCGGGCCGCTGGAGGTGTTGCAGGGATTGGACCTCGGCTCCTTCTGGGCAGTGGTGGACGTGACCGGTCTCGAGGCCGGCGAGTACGACCTGGTGGCGACGTACCAGGCCCCCGCCGGGGTCGAGGTGGCACCCTCCGGCCCACCCAACGTCCACGTCGTGCTCTCCCCGGTGGCCACGCCGACCCCGACCCCCGCGCCGACGGACACACCTCTGCCCCTGACTCCCACGCCGACGCCTACGCCCCTACCCACTGTCTCGCCGACGCCGCTGCCGTCCCCCACGCCCTCGACCACACCCTCGCCGGAGCCGTCGCCGACGCCGAGCCCGCCGCCTTCACCCACCCCCTGAGCCCGCGCTGCTACCGGTAGAATACCACAAAGCGCTGCTCGACGCGAAAACCCAGCCCCTGATAGAGCCGGCGCGCCGGCTCGTTCGCCCAGGTCACCGCCAGGCCGAGAGCCGCAGCCCCCGCCGCCCGGAAACGCTGCGCCGCCGCGACGACCAGCGCCCGGCCGAGCCCCCGCCGACGCTGCGCGGCGGCCACGGCCAGGTCCAGAATGAAACCCTGCCCGGGCAGGCCGGCATGCCATACCGTCAGGCACAGTCCGGCCAGGTCCTCCCCCCGCAGCGCCATCGGGGCCAGGTCGGGGTCGAAGCGACCCCACGCCCCCGCCGCGCACGACTCCAGGAACTGCTCCACGGCGCCTGGATCGGCCAGGTCCGGGTAGATGGCCCTGTCCTCGGCAGTCTGGTGGGCGCTCCAGACGAGCGCCGCCGCTCCCTGCTGCCGTCCGGCCTGCCAGGGGACCAGCCGGAACCCCTCCGGAACAGCCTCCGCAGCGGTGAAGGAGGAAAGCTCCAGCACCATGCGCGCCCGCGGGATCACCTGGTAGCCGCGCTGGCGGAAGGTCCCCTCCTGCTGCCCGCCGGGGAAGGTGGGCAGCGTGGCCGTGACGTGCGCCAGGTCCTCCTCGGCCCGGTCCAGCAGCGCCGCCAGGACCAATGGATCGTCACCGAGCGCGTGCAGCAGGTGCAGGCGGCCCTGCGGGCCCTGCTGGCTGAGGACCACGGCCCCCACCGGCCGGCCGCCCTCCACTGCCACCAGGGACCGTGCCCGGCCGGTGGCGAGGGCCTCCATGACCACGTTCAGCACGGCCTCCTCGGCCAGGGCGTAGCGTTGGCGGTAGTCGCGCAGGACCGGCTCGATGGCGGGGCCATTGGGGCCGCCGGGCACAATCTCCATCGCCGCGCTCCGTTGTGCATACGCAAAGGAGGGCGACGCGTGCGTCGCCCTCCCCGCGATCGCCTTCCTACTCCAGCGCGTCCAGCAGCGCGGCAGCCTCGTCCGCCGTGAGCCGGCCTTCCTCGACCATCTGCAGCACGGCCAGCCGCTCCTCGTCCAGCGAGTCGGCCGGCGGGGCGTCGTCGAAATGGACCTCTACCGCAACGGGAGACACCGGGGGTGGCGGCGGGACGACCCCAGTGGCCTCCTGCCGGCGCAGCCGCTCCTGCAGGCGCTGCAGGCCGGCCTGCACGCGGTGCATGCCGTGCCGGGTGGCGCGTTCGACCTTGCGGCCAATGCGCTCCCAGTCGACATCGCGGACGCGATCACCCAGCTCGGCGGCCGTCGCCTGGGCCCGCCTGCTGATCTCATCCACGTCGATCTCCTCCAGGCGCGATTCCACCAGGTGGGCGATGCGCCCGGTGGCTTCCTCGATCTCTTTCCCGACGCGTTCCCACTCCACGCCTTCCAGCCGGCCGCGCAGCTCCTCACCCCACTGCTCCATCTGGCGGCCAAAGCGCTCGCCCCAATCCCCCATCTGCCGGCCAAAGTCATCGCAGCAGCGCTCCCAGTCGTCGCCCGCCGGGCCGAGGAAGACATCGCCGTCGGTCACCAGCAGGACCTCCGGGCCGCCCTGGCCCAGCTGCACCACCGCGCGGCCTTCCTCCGGTGTCTCCTCGTGCACCGCATCGCCCGACGGGACGGTCCAGCGACGGGCCTGGATGTCGAAGCGCGCCGCCGTGCCCTCCGGGAAGCGCACCCGGATATCGTGCCGGCCGGTCATGCGGTAGCGGCGGTCGGCCTGCAAGGCCGTGGAAAGCGTGATGTCGCCGTCCACCCGGGTCACCACCACGTCGCCGCACAGGTCGCGCCCGTCCAGGTCGCCCCCCACCCGGCCCATCTCCACCGCCCCGGCGACGTCGCGCAGGCTGACATCCCCACGGACCTCCTTCAGGCGGACCTCGCCGGCGATGACGCTGGCGTGCACGTCGCCGTCGACGCGGTCCAGGGAGAGGGATGTAGCCCCGCTCACGGTGAGGTCCCCGCCCACCTCGACCAGCTCCACGGCCTCGACGCGGCGCAGGACCACGTCGTCATCCAGGTAGCCCTGGCTGCGCACCGTGCCGGCCCGGCCGACGACGATGTCCCCACGCACGTTGCTCAGCCGCACATCCCCCGCCTCGCCCACAATCACGTCACCCTCGACCTCGCCGATGTCCAGCGGGCCATTGAGACCACGCACCTTGAGGTCTTTCCCCAGTTGGCGCAAGGTCAGCGGGATCGCCTGGAGCACCCGGAGACGGGCGTCACCACCCAGGCGCAGTGTCACCTTGCCGGCCCCCTGCTCGAAGCTGATGTCCTTCTCCTTGGAGACTTCGACCACCAGCGTTGCCTCTTCCGTGCCGCGGATGGACAGGTCGCCCGCGCACTCGACAATCTCCACGGTCATCTCTGGCGCAAGCTCGATCCGCTGGGTATGCATCTTCTTCCTCCTTCGCGTTTTCCCCGCTCAGCGCCGGCCCCGTTCTTTGCCGACATCGCGGGCTGGCCACTCCATGCCGATGCTGACTGCTGACAGCTAATCCACATAGATCTCGACCCGCTCGCCGTCCTCCTGGTCCTCCACATCGATGACCTTGCCGGTGTTGCCGCTGCGGATGGCTTCCAGGAGCTCCTGCGGATCGACGCTGGCCGTCTTGGGGGTGAAGCGGGCGCCCATGCGGGTGGCCACGTCCACCAAGCCCATCGGCACATTCACGTTGACCTTGACCTTGCCGCTGGCCAGGTCGGTCACGCGCACGCGCAGCCAACGGCCTCGGGACGCCGGCCCTTCCTCGTGCCGCTTCTTGGACTTTTCCAGCGCGCCCAGCAGGTCAGCGGCTTCTTTGGCCGTGATCTGGCCGGCCTCCAGCATCTTCAGGATCTGCATGCGGTCCTCGCTCATGGGGCACCTCCGTCGTCCAGTGCGACCGGGACGGCCTGGCGAGCAGCCTTCACCGGCGCGGCGATCTCATTCGTCTGGCCGGCCGCGACCTCGGCCACGATGGCCTCGGGTGCGGCGGCCGGCGTCTCCGGGAGCGGTTCGGGAATGCGCAGCGCCAGCAGCCCGGCGACCGCGGCCAGCACGCCGCAGGCGACGTAGACCGTGCGCAGGCCGATCAGGTCGCCCAGCGACGCTGCGGTAGTCATGGAGAGGAGGCCGGCCACCGTGACCAGGGCATTCATGGCGCTGTTGACCCGGCCGAGCCGGCGGTTGGGCACGGCCAGCTGCAGCAGCGTGATCAGGCTCGATTGGGCCGGCGTCAGCACCAGGCCGAGACAGAAGCTGAGCGCCAGCAGATAGCCAAAGGCGGGCACGAGTCCCATGGCGGCGATCGCCAGCCCGATGATCACCAGGCCCCCCCCGACGATGGCGGCTTTGCGCAGCCGTGCCGCCACCAGGCCCAGGGCCAGCCCGCCCACCACCATGCCGGCCCCCTGTACGGCATCCACCACCCCCAACCCCTCGGGGCCCACGCCAAAGGTGCGCTGCAGATAGGGCACCCAGATCACGTTGATCGCCCCCACGCCCAGCTGTACCACCACCAGGCAGAGCAGCACCGCCACGAGGGTCCTGTTGGCAAAGAGGTAGGCCACTCCTTCGCGCAGCTCGGACCACACCGCCCCGACTCCCCCCCGGGCCGGTTCCCCGGCCGGCCGGGAAGCCAGGTACATGGTGGAGATAACCGCCGCGGAGACGAAGAAGCTGATCGAGTCGGCGACAAAGGCGACCGGCTCACCCCACAGCCCGATGGTCAGGCCGGCCAGGGCCGGCCCGGCCAACAGAGCGGCCATCTCGGTGGTCTGCATCAGCGTGTTGGCCGCCAGGAGGTCGTCCTTGTCGCGGACGATCAGCGGCATCACCGCACCGCGTGCGGGGAAGAAGAAGCGGCTGACACAGGACATCAGGAAGCCGACGACGTACAAGAGCCAGACCATGTCGGCGGTGCGGACCAGGAGGCACAGCAGCACGAGCAGCCCGCGCAGCACGTCGGCGACGATCATCGTCCGCTTGCGGTCCCAGCGATCGACAAAGACGCCGGCCAGCGGCCCCAACAGGAGCATCGGCGCGGCCTCGAAGATCATGGACAGGCCCACCGCCAGCGTCGAGCCGGTCAGCCTGTTGACGGCGATGGGGATGGCCAGGAAGTAGAAATAGTCGCCGACAAAGGAGACCATCTGCCCCAGCCACAGCCGGGTAAAGTTGCCGTTGCGCAGGACGCGCCAGACCCCCGCCTTTCCGGTCACCCTCTACTCCTCCTCGCCGCGCAGCAGCTTGACGGCCTGCTCGGAGGTGATCTCGCCGGCCTCCAACTTCTCCAGGATCTCCCGCCGCCGCCCGGCGCTCGGTGCGGGCGGCTCGCCCTCCGGCAGGGCATAGCCCAGGGCCTTGGCGATCTCGTCCATGCGGTTGCGCGCGGTGCGGTAGGAGACGCCCATTTCCTCGGCCACCCGCTGGATGTTGCCCTGGTGCTTGACCAGCATCTCGACGAAGCGGATTTGCTCCGCTTCCAGGCCAAAGAGCGGGCTCAGGGCAAAGGCGCCCTCGAGCGCCGTCCCGCAGTTCTGGCAGCGCAGCCGCTCCAGGTACAGGTCGCCGTGGCAAACCGGGCAGCGCCCACCGATGGTCTGCATCGTGCGCCCTCCTAGTCCTGCAGCTTCTTCAGCTCGATGACGCCCTGCTCGGCGCTGATCTCGCCGCGGGCAATGCGTTCGAGGATGGCGCGGCGGGCCGTGCCTGCGGGCGGGGCCGGCGGGGGAGGCGGCGCGGCGGCGGCGCTGGGGG
>CAZTIG010000094.1:0-10599 GCA_964613665.1 uncultured Chloroflexia bacterium | reverse complement strand
TACCCGATTGCGGGTGAGCCATTTCTTCAGGATCCGAGTTTTGGGTAATCACCAAAAAGGCGTCGCGCTTGCTGCCGGCGCAGAGGTCGTGGTATAATGCGTCCGGTATCGGTGCAGAGAGAACACTCCAGGGGGGACAGATGCGCTACGTCATCGTGGGCAACGGTGTAGCCGGCACCAAGGCGGCCGAGACGATCCGCAAGCGCGACGCGCAGGGCCAGATCATCATTGTCTCGGCCGAGGAGGTCCCGTTCTACCGGCGGCCAGCCCTGGTGGAGCACCTGGCCGGGCGCGTGTCCGTCGCGGGTCTGCAGGGGCGGCCGGGGTCCTTCTACGAGGACCGCCGGATCGAGCTGCGCCTGGGGACGATGGCCGTGGGGCTGGACGCCGCGGCCCACCAACTGGCCCTGGCCGACGGCGAGGTGCTGGCCTACGATCGCCTGCTGCTGGCCGTGGGGGTGGAGCGCTCGGCCGACTGGCTGCCGGGGGCCAATCTGCCGGGAGCGGTCAGCCTGCGCAGCCTGGCCGACGTCGCCGCGCTGCGCGCGGCGGCCGAGCGCGCCCGCCGCGCCGTCGTCGTCGGGGAGGGAGTCCTGGGCCTGGAGATGGCTCGTGCCCTGCGCATCTTGCACCTGCCGGTCATTTACCTCCTGGAGAGGGCGCGCCTCTGGCCCAAGGCGCTCAGCCCCGACGCAGCCGCGCTGGTCGAGGAGCGCCTGCGCAGCGAGGGTGTGGAGGTGTGGCCGGGGCAGCAGGTGTGCGAATTCCAGGGAAGCTCTGGCCGGGCGCGCGTCGTGCTGACCGCCGCGGGTGAGCGCGTGCCCGCCGACCTGATCGGGGTAGCCGGGGGCATGCGGCCCCCGTTGCCATGGGCCGACGCGGCCGGCCTCCGGGTGAACGGACGCATCTGGACGGACGACTTCCTGGCTACCAACCTGCCCGATGTCTGGGCCGCCGGCGATGCCGTGCACCTGCCCGACGAGAGTATCGCCTTTGGCTGGCAGCGGGCCTGGCACCAGGGTGTGGTCGCCGGCATCAACATGACCGGCGGCCAGGCCCCCTATCGACGGCGCACCATCACCCTCTCTACCAAGGCCTTTGGCATGCCGATCGTCGTGATCGGCGACGCCAGCCCGCCGGGCAAGGTGCAGCGGCTGCACGGCGACTACCCACAGGGCGGTGTGTACAAGGAGCTGATCGTCGACGATCAGCGGCGCGTCGTCGGGGCGGTCATGGTCGGCGATGTCGGCGAGGCCTCGCGGGTCGAGGCCGTGGTGCGCCAGCGCACCCCCTACGACCAGGTGGACCCCGAGCTGCTGCGGCGCCTCTTCGACCTGCGCTACTGGGCTGCGGCCGGTTCCGAGGTGCTCTGCCCCGTGTGCAAGTTCCTGGTCCAGGTCGGCGACGAGGAGTTGCGGCAGGCCCGGGTGACCTGCCCGATCTGCGGAGCGGAGTTCGTCCTGCAGCAGGCGGGAGACCGTCTCGAGGTCACACTGACGAAGGAGGGTTAGATGGTTGAGCAGGGCAGCGAGCTGGCCGCGATCTTGCTGGAGGCGATGCGGTTGGAGCGTGACGGCCACGCGTTCTACCTGGCAGCGGCGGACCGCACCGAGGCGGCGGCGGGGAAAAAGATGTTCCTGACACTGGCCAGGGACGAGCTCCAGCACCTGGAGATGCTCGACCGGGCGTACCGTTCCTGGGTGGCGGAGGGCAGGTGGCCGGCCGGCCCGGAGCTGCCGCCTGTCGCGGGGCGGCGGCTGCCGGTCTTCCCGGAACCTTCCGAGGCCGCCCAGGTGGTGGCGCCGTACGCCGGCGACCTGGAGGCCCTGCAGCGGGGCATTGCCGCCGAGGAGGCCTCGATTGCCCTCTACCAGCAGGGCTGCGACGCAAGCACGTTGCCCGCTGCCCGGGACTTTTACGCCTTTCTCGTGCAGCAGGAAGAGGGGCACCGCACCATCCTGCAGGGCGAGTACGACTACCTCAGCCGCAGCGGGTTCTGGTTCGACGTGCGCGAGTTCGATCTGGAATCCATGGGATAGGCCCTGACAGAGGGCTACGGGGTTGCCGATGGACGTGACCGTATACACCACGCCGACCTGACCGCACTGCACCACGGCCAAGAGGTTTCTTGCGCAAAAGGGCATTCGTTTCCGGGAGAAGGACGTCAGCCGCGACCCATCGGCGGCGATGGAGATGGTCCGGCGTTCGGGGCAGAGAGGCGTGCCGGTGATCACCGTGGGCGACGCTGTGGTGGTCGGGTTCGACCGGCAGCGGCTGGAGGAGATCCTGTCGCGGCGACAGCGGGCCCGCCCGTCCCTGGGTGCGAGCGTGGCTGCTGCGGAGGCGCAGGGCCGCAAGCGCGGCCAGGTGCTCCCGCCGGGGGCCTATGTGGGCCGGGTGGCGCCCGACTCTGCCGCCGACCGCGCCGGCCTGCGCGCGGGCGACGTCATCGTGGCCCTGGCCGGCCGGCCGGTGCGCGGGGTGGCCGACCTGGAGCGAGCCCTGGAGGCGCTGGTCCCGGGCCAGGCGGTCGAGGTGGTCTGGTGGCGCGGCGGGCGCGAGGAGCGGGGGCAGGTGGCCCCCGAAGGGTGAAGCGGTGATCACGGCGAGAGACCTGCTGGCACACCTGGAAGCCAAGGCCGAGGCGGCGATGGCCGGCGGGGCCGGGCTGCCCGGCCGCCTGGAAGAAGTGGGCCGCTTTCTGCGCGAGATCGCCGAGGCGGCGCTGGTGGCCGGGGACGACGTGACGCTGCGCGATGTGCACCGGCTGGCGGCCAAGCTGGCCCCGTGGCTGACAGGACAGGCCGCGGTGTCGCGGCTGCCGGAGCGGGCAGCGCGATCGCGAGCGCATACCTGCCCGCGCTGTGGCCAGCGCTTTCGCGGGCCGGCCGGCCCCCTGGAGCAGGTGGGCGTGCCGCTGTGCGAGTCGTGCACGCGGGAGCTTCTGGTTGGCATCCGGCTGTAGAGAGGCGAACAGCCTTCCGGCAGAACGACCGCAGGTGTTTCCCTGGTCGCCCCACCATCTGGATCGTCGAGGACAACCTTGCCCGATTGGCCGCCGATGCTGATCTCTTTTGCCGTCGCTCTGGTGCTGGCGCTGGGGCTCTCCCCCCTGGCCCGGTGTCTGGGGGAGCGCGGGGGCTGGTACCGGCCACCGGGGCCGCGCCACATTCACACCCGCCCGATCGCGCGCAGCGGCGGCCTGGCCCTGGGCCTGGCCGCTTCCGGATCGCTGCTCGTGGTGCTGCTGCTGCCGGTCGCCCGGCCGGCGGGCGAGGCGGTGCGCATCGGCCTGCTCGTCGCCGCACCGCTGCTGGCCCTGGGCCTCATGGCCCGCGATGACTTCCGCGAGCTGTCCCCTTGGGCCAAGCTGGCCATCCAGTTCGGTACCGCGGCGCTGGTCGTCCTGCCGTGGTTCCTGGGGCCGGAGCTGCAGCCACCTCCTGGGTTGGTCATCTCCCAGGTGCAGGATCCGCTGGGCGGGACCATCTTCCTGCCGTTGGCGGCGGCCCTGCCGTTCACCTTGATCTGGATCGTGGGCATGATGAACACGGTCAATCTGCTGGACGGCCTGGACGGGCTGGCCGGTGGGGTGGTGGCCATCGCCGCCGTCCTTCTGTTTGTCCATTTTGTCCGCCTCGGCCAGTACAGCCTGGCTCCGCTGCCGCTGGCCCTGGCCGGGGCCTGTATCGGCTTCTTGCCCTACAACTTCCACCCGGCGCGCGTCTTCATGGGCGACTCGGGGGCCATCTACCTGGGCTACTCGCTGGGCATTCTCTCCGTGATCGGCGGCGCCAAGATCGCCACGGCTCTCCTCGTGCTGAGCGTGCCGATCCTGGACGTGGCCTGGGTCCTGATCTTTCGCCTGACACGGGGACGCTCGCCGCTGCAGGCCGACCGCGGGCACCTGCACCACCGCCTGCTCGACATGGGCCTTTCCCAGGTGCAGATCGTCGGCCTGTTCTACGCCTTTGCCGCGGGTTTCGGCGCCCTAGCCCTGCTGCTGCCCAGCGGACTGGCCAAGCTCGTGGCCCTCGTGGCCATCGCCGTGGGGACAGGGGCGCTGCTCTGGTGGCTGGCGCGGCGGGAGCTGGACAGGCGGGGCGGAGATAGAGACAGAGAAGGAGCGGTGCAGAAGTAGACCGAAGCGGCCTGGCCAAGGAGGAGCGTATGGTGCAAGCAGCAGAGTTCCGCTTGGGGCGCACGTTCGTCGGGCGATTGCCCGAGGGCGGCGACATCGTCGGTGTGCTGGCCGAGTTCTGCCGGGAAGAGGCGGTGCAGGCCGGCTGGCTCTCGGCCATCGGCACGGTCACCCAGGCCGAGCTGGGCTACTTTGACCACGAGCGCCGGGAGTACCGCCGCATCGCCGTCCCGGGCTTCATGGAGATTGTCAGCTGCCAGGGAAATGTCTCGCTCAAGGACGGCCGACCCTTTGTGCACCTGCACGCGATCCTGTCGGGCCCGGACGGGCAGACCGTGGCCGGTCACCTCTTCGACAGCACGGCCTTTGTCGGCGAGTTCTGTCTGCAGGAGTTCTTGGGCTCGGCCCTGGTGCGCCGGTCGGACCCGGCCAGCGGCCTGGCACTGTGGGATCTCTGACCGAACACCGAGGCTGATCGCTGCGAGCTGACGATGCGTTTCTGTCCCCAGTGCGGCCAGGAGTTGGAGCAGCGTGACCAGGGCGGCCGGGTACGCGACGTTTGCCCCTCGTGCGGCTTTGTCTACTACCACAATCCCCTGCCGGGGGTAGCGGCCATCGTGCAGCTCCCCGAGGGCATCGTTCTGGTGCGGCGCAGGTATCCGCCGCAGGTCGGTGGTTGGTGCTTCCCGGCCGGTTTTGTCGAGGCCGGGGAGAGCACCGAGGAAGCGCTGCGCCGCGAGTGCTGTGAGGAGACCGGCCTGGAGGTAGCCGTGGACGACCTGGTGGGGGTCTACTCGTTCGACGATGACCCCCCGGGTGGCATCGTCATCTTCTACACCGCCCGCGTCGTGGGCGGGGCGCTGCGAGCCGGCGACGATGCCCTGGAGGTGCAGCCCTACGCTGTGGCGGCCATGCCGCGGCTGGCGTTCCGCACCCACCGCCAGGCGCTGGATCGCTGGAGGCGGGAGCACGAACGCCCGCAGCCGGCCTTTCCGGCACCCGATTGGCAGTTGGAGCCGCTCCCGGGGCTGCACATTCGCCGGGCCGGGCCGCGTGACGAGGCCCGGGTCCTGCAGCTCTGGGGCATGTTCCTCGCCGAAACCCCTCCGGACGAGGAGACACAGCGAGCGGCTGCACAGCGCTTCCGCGAGAGCCCTTTGCTGGACGTCCTCGTGGCGGAAGTGGAGGGAGAGGTCGTCGGGTTCCTGTCGATGTCCTTCCCCAGCGGTCTGAGCGGCATGCGGGCGCTGATCGACGAGCTGGCGGTGGAGCCGGCGCATCGCCGGCGGGGGATCGGGGCCAGCCTGGTGGAGGCGGCCATGCGCCTGGCCCGCTACCGCGGCAGCGGACACCTGCTGGTGGATACATCGCGGGCCGGCGAGGCTACCCAGGCCTTTTACCAGTCCTGTGGTTTCTCTCTCGGCGGAATTGCCCCGCTGCGGATCGACTGAGCGAGTCGGCGGGCCGGTGGATCGGCGAGCGTGGCGACGGCATGGGGGCAGCCAGCGATGCCGGTCCCATGGGTCTCCTCGCGCCTGACATCCACTCGCAACTCCTGCTGGCGCGAATGGCGGCCTGGACTGCCGGTCGGGACAGCAGGAAACGCCGTTGCGGAGGGGCTGGCAGTCGTCTGCGGCCGGCCTGGGGGCCGCCGTAAGGGGATGCGTGGGATCCAGGAGCGGATGTCAGTCGCGCGATTTGACGGAGCCGGGAAATGGCGCTATAATGGGTATGTAGTCTTTCCCGGTAGCTCAATTGGCAGAGCGGCTGACTGTTAATCAGTAGGTTGGTGGTTCGAGTCCACCCCGGGAAGCAGAACAAGCCGGAATCCGGCGCGTTGAAATAGGCACCGCTGACAGCCGGCCCGGCGATCTCGCGGCCGGCTGGCCATTTCTACTTGACAATCAACGGCTACTGAGGGCGTCGATTTGGGCACGGAGATGGGCGTCAGGGCACCGTCCAACATAAACTGGGCAGGTTCCAGTGCTGGAGGACAACCATGGCGATTACACTTCTGACACTGAAGGAAGCCGCCGAGCAGTACGAAATCTCGTTAGAACAGTTGCACAACCTCGTCCAGGATGGTAGAATAAGTACGGTGACCATGGACGGCCAGGAGATGGTTCCTGACGAGGAGTTGCGCAAGGTGGCCGGGAACAATGGGAATCACGTCCACTGGGTGCCTCTCAAGGACGCAGCACGGCAGTATGCCCTCAGCGAGGCCCTTCTTGAGCGGCTGGCAAAGGATGGCATCATACGATCTGGCATCCTCGAGGACGAACTTCACCTGGCGGTCGAAGACCTTGAACCGATCGCGGAGCGTCTGAGCAGGGCCAATTTCCGTGGCTTAGAGGGGCAGCCTATCGAGTTAACAGCGGCATCGCAACGCTATGATCTTCCGTTCCGCTCTCTCCTGAATTGGGCAAAGAGAGGACATATCCGGATCATCCGCTCTGGTCGAAGGCCAATGTTGCTCAATGAAGCCGATGTAGCTTATACGAGGGAACTTGCCCGAATCCGCGGTATTACCGGTGGAAAAGCACTGTTCCCGTCGAGCCGTCAGTATAACCCCCCTCCGCCTCCGTGGCTCTCGCGCTGATTGACTGCGCTCTCCCAGTGCCCTTCGCCCTGCTTCATAGCAGGTAATTTGTGAATGGTGCTTGACAAGGCCTTTCAATTGTGCTATACTACCTCCAGCGCACCGCCGTAACAGTTGAAAGGCTACCTGCAATGCTCTGGCACCGCTGTTTGCCGCGCTCCCACATCTCGGCCGGCAGTTGTTCCCCCTGGGGGACTGACCGGTCCTGTCTCTTCTCGCTCCTTTCCGTTCACGTCACGCTTCCCGCCCCTCGTTCAGAAGGAGGTCGCCGTGTTGCGTCCTGACAAGCGCGTAGTCATCCTGGGGATCATCCTGGCCATGATCGCCGTCGTGGCGACCGGTGTGCTGGCCGCGATCCTGCTCTCTCCCCGCGAGCCGGCGCACCAGGTGGAAATAGCGTTCACCTCCACCGATCCGGCCGCGGGCGTGGAGATCCGTGTTCCCGACCAGAGCTGGGACCGGCCGCTGGGCACGACGCCCTTCAGCGCCTCGGTGTCGCTGCCCGCGGGAACGCACACCTACCTGGCCGCGGCGCCCGGGTATCGCGCGGCGAATGGGCAGTTCACCATCACCGGCGCTCTCGACCCCCTGCAGGTACAGGTTCCGGCCATGCCCCGGCTCGGCGGGCAGATCGAGGTCCGCTCCAGTGCTGCTGCGCAGATTGCCATTGACGGCCGGCCCGTCGGGAGCTGCGAGCCGAACGCCTGGACGCCGCTGGGCCGCTACGATCCGGGCCGCTACACGGTCCAGGCCAGCACCGCCCTGGGTTCGCAGCAGATGACGATCGCGGTGGGACAGAACAGCGGCGGTAGGGCCGACTTCTACTGGGGCAGCCACCTGGTGGTCGCGGTCGTTCCCACGAACGTGATCTCCCTCACGGTGACGGTGGACGGCCGGCCGTACGCCGGCCCGCTGGAATACAGTTACAGCCGGCTGACCCAGAAACCCTTCGTCCACGTGGAGGCCGCCGCCCCCGGCTACCTCGGCTGGGCCGATTCCGTCTTCCTGCAGCCCGGCGCCGTGACCACCGCGACGGTGACGCTGGCCGCAGACACCCGTGAAGCGGACGTCCTGGCGGCCTACTGGCGCTTCTGGGAAGTCTGGACTACAGCCGCGAAGGACATGGATGCCGCGCGCCTGCCGGAGGTGATCACCGGCACGATGCTGTTGAGCATGACGCAGGGCATGGAGACGGCCAGAGCAATTGGCGTGGTCTCTCTCGTGCTGGAACCGTCGCCCTACACGCCAACGGTGGAGGTTGCTTCCGCAACCACGGCCACGGTGCAGGTAGAGTTCGATCTGAAGCAGACCACCAAGATCAAAGACGGTTCGTCGTCGGTCCACGCGAGCCGCATGGACGGCGAATATACTTTCATCAAGGGGGCTGACGGCACCTGGCGGGCTGCCGGATGGACCGCGCTGGCCCCTGTGGCCACGGTGTCGCCTACTCCGGTTAGCGGCGGTGGCGGCGGCGACGGAAGCGGAGGTGGTGGTGGGGGTGGCGGAGGCGGCGGCCAGGCCGGACCGGCTGATCGCGGGTTGGTCGTGCAAATCATCCTGGCCTCGATCAACTGCCTGCGCGCCGAGCAGGGTCTGCCGGCAGTGACCTGGGACCAGGAGATCGCCACCACGCTGGCTCCGTTGGCCGACGAGGCTGAGGCCGCCTACCGCGACCACATGGCCTATCCGCCGGAACTGGTGGCCCGCGTGGACGCGGCCCTGCAGCCGTTGGGGGCGCGCACGATTGGGTGGAAGGGGATTGCCCTCAGTTTCGTCCCGGGGAATGCCCAGTGGGGGGAGTTTGCCTACGACTGGGAACACTACGTGGACCGGCCATGCGACACCCGGTATGGAACCGGCGGCGGCGAGGCCTGGGCCGGGTCGTTCTCCCGCATCGGCATCGCCGTCGGCGCGCCAACTTGGACGGGTGCCTGGTGGGATTCCACGATCATCTTCGCGGTACGATAGGAGGCGACGATGCGCACAAAGTGGATAGTCCTGGCGCTCATTGCGCTGCCCCTCATTGCTCTGGTTGGACTGGTCGCCGGGCTATCCGGGAGCGATGCGACTGCGCGGGCCGCGCTCCCCGGCTATTCCGGCCCGCCGCCCGAGTTCCGCTGCGAGAATTGCCCCAGCAGCATGGGCGGCGGCGCGTGGGTCAAGGTCAAGGACTTTTTGCAGTGGTCGGGATGTGAAACATGGGAGTGCTGGTCGGAGTGGAACTCGGAGGGGCCGGACGCGCTGATGGAGAAGCCTGGGGACAGCTTGTTACGTACCTCGGACCAGGACAATCCTGCCGGTTGGCCCAACCCCGGACGACGGGGCGAGGCGCTCCCCTGCCCCGGCTGCTCTATCTGGGACGGACGTGACGTCTGCGACACGGACGGCGACGGCGACGTGGAGCCGGCGGCCGGCACCTGGTACCACAACGCTTTTGCCGTGCCGTCCTGGGAATCCTTCTACGATGGTCTGGACCTGGTCGTGTTCTGCTCCTGGCGGCTGGACCTGTCCAGGACGTACTGGAACTTTGCCGAGAAAGACGAGTGCCAGCACCAGGTGTGCCTCGAGCCCACCCCGCCGGTCACCGTGACGGCGTGCACGTGGGAGGAGACGCCGCTGGTCAACCCGACCGTCCCGCCCCCGCAGCCCACGCCGTTCGTCCCGGTCGAGCCCAGCCTGGAAGCCCGGGCCTACGTCCACTCGCACCTGGACCCCCGCGACAATGCCTACCTGACGGCGCCCGAGTTCTACTGGAACTGGCTGGAGTTCCTCGACGCGTCGCTCACGGCCGAGGTGACCGAGCCCACGGTGCCCGGCTGCGTGGCCTCCTCGGAAGTCGTCTCGTACTGGTTCTATGGTTCGGTGGGGCAGACGGTGTGCCCGGAGAACAGCAGCGATCCCGACTGCCGCTGGCGGCCGGTCTACAAGGGCGGGGCCCACCCGGACGTGACGCGCCCGGAGTGGATCCACCTGGTGTGGAGCCGCACGCCGACCCCGTCCGAGCGGCCGGCCACCTGGGACTTGTTCCCGGTCGGGCCGGTGACGGTGGACATCTCGTACAGCGCCCTGGTGATGACGACGTACACCTGCGACGGGGGGGCCAATACCTACGTCGCGTTCTGGGCGCAGGATCTCGCCCTGCGAGTGGGATTACTCCGGACTGTTCGCCGGTACTAGACGGAGACGACGATGGTCACGGCGGCGCGGAACGTCACCACGAAGCAGTACCGCCACCTCGTTCTGGCGCGCGCCATCGTGCGCGAGATGAAGTGCCGGGACCTGGACGAAGCCGCCGCCCTGCTGCGTCAGGTTCTCCTTGATCAAAAGGGGGGCACCCGGCGCTTCCTGGTCGAACTCCTGGGGCCCAGCGCCGGCGAGCTCGCCTGTGGCTGGACGATCGAATACGAGTGCGGGCGTAGCAGTATTTATCTGGAGGAGCAGGATAGCACCCTGGTCGACGCCATGACCCCCATCGTAGAGCGAACATATACCCAGGATGGGGCGTGGCCGGCCGGGGTGTGGAAGAACGGCACATACGTGTCGTTGGGATAATCCAACCGCCGGAGCGTAGCCCTCACCGATCGGGTGAGCGCCAGGCAGGCCGGGTAGCCGGAAGCAGCGATTCAGCGGAGCGTACGGCAGGAACGAGCGATCAAGGTCGCCTTTCCTGCCGTTTTTGTTTGGCGAGGAGGCACCGTTGAGCGGACCAAAAGCGCGCGGGCAGTCCCTGGTGTTGATCGCGGTTTTCACGGGCGTTGCGGTGATCGCCGTGCTCACCTTCCTGGCCCTGAGCACGCTCTACGCCGCCCGCAACCACGCCCGCCGGTCGCTGCAGGCGGCCACGGCGGCCGGGGCCTGC
>CAZTIG010000093.1:1350-11066 GCA_964613665.1 uncultured Chloroflexia bacterium | reverse complement strand
CGTCGCCGAGGTTTCGCCAAACGTCGCCGAGATTTCGCCAAACGTCGCCGAGGTTCGGCCGAAGCTCGAGGAGATACGGCCGGAGCTCGAGGCGCGTGGATCTTGTGGGCCGTTGGTGCTCCGCCTCCCGGCGTGCCCGACACGGGTTTCCGGCACGGATGCACGGATCCCGTCGATCAGGCCGTGCCCGGCATGCCTTCCTGTCCCAATCCGCGTCACCGATCCACGTGTTCCGCTCTCGATCGATCCGCGACGTGCTGGCCCGAGGTGCAATCGGGCGATGCCACAGGCCGGCGGCAAGGGCCGGCGGCCGGCCGGAGGACCTGGGAGACCGGCTTCAGCCGGCTCTGTCCCCGCCAGCGGGGGGACAGGTGGACCGCCACAGGATACGAGCGACGCAACAAGGGCGACCGACAGGACGATCACCTCTCTCTGCTCTCTCCTCCCCGCTTCCTGCTCTCCCCTCCCTGCTCTCCGCTCTCTCCGCTCTCTTCTCCCTGCCCCCCCATTTGTCCCGCCGGCCGACTTCGTATATAATGCCCGGCAAGATCGCCACGAGAGGATCCGGTGATGGACGTGGCAGCCCCATCCCACAACGAGATCGCCACCGCCCTGCAGCGCTTCTGCGGCTTCCCGGCCGAGAGGGCCGCCGCGCTGGCCGCCGCCGGCCTGGCCGACATCCGCTCCCCCTGGTCCGTCCCCGGCATGGCCGCGCTGACCGAACGCCTCGTCCGGGCCCTGCAGCGCCGCGAGCACATCCTGCTCTTTGGCGACTTTGACGCCGACGGGGTGACCGGGAGCGCCGTCCTCCACCCGGTCCTGTCGGCCTACAGCGACCGCGTCCGGCGCTACAACCCCGCCTACGAGGAGGGCTACGGCCTGCACGCGGACCAGGTGGACCGCTTCGCCGGGCAGGGTGTCCGCGTGATCATCACCGTCGACACCGGCATCTCCTCTCTCGAGGCGGTGGCGCGGGCCCGCCAGGTGGGGCTGGAAGTGCTGATCACCGACCATCACCTGCCGCTGCTCGACCCGGGCCCGCCCGACACGCTGTGGATCGATCCGCCCGACCACGTTCTTTCGGGAGCGCAGCTTGCCTACCTGGTGGCCTGGGCCGTGCGGGAGCGGATGGGGGGGACGGCCGGCCACGACGCGTGGGGGCTGGCGCTCTCGGCCGTGGGAGCACAGATGGACAGCGTGCCGGTGGACGAGCCCGAGACGCGGGCCTGGGTGTCGGCCGGCCTGGCCACGATCAACTCGGAGCGCTGCCCGCCGGGGCTGCGGGTGCTGCGCGACATCAACGGGAACCGCTACGTCCCCAGCGAACTGCGCTCGCTGGGGGGGATTCTCAACATGGCCAAGCGCTCGCGCCGGGTGGACGCCAACGCCATCGTCGAGGCGCTGCTGCCGGATACGCCCGACGAGCGCCGCTCCGATATCTACCACCACCTCACCCGGGAGAGCGAGCGCACGCGCCGGGCGGTGGAGGCGGTCACGGCGCAGGCCATGGCCGACGTGCGCGGCGAGGTCGGCCGCGAGGGCCTGCTCCTCTACGAGGTCCAGTGCGCCGACGCCACGCTGACCGAGGTGGAGGGCCCGCTGACATCGCGCATCGCTGCGGTGACCGGCCGGCCGACAGTGGTGCTGCGGCCCTCCGGGGAGTATGTCAAGTTCTCCGGGCGGGCGCGCGGGGCCTTTTCCTTCGAGACACTCCTGAACGACCCTGCCGTCCGCGCCCTGGTCGCCGACATGGGCGGCCACCGCCAGGCCATCGGCGGCTCTTTCCGGCGGCGCGACCAGGCGGCATTCGTGGACGCACTCCACCGGTGGGCACAGGCCCAGCCGGCCGTCGCCGCGGCCGACCCACCGCGGCCACCCCAGGCGCTGGACGCCCTCGACCCGGCCACGGCGTACCTGCTGGGGCGGGCTATCGGTCCCTTCGGGCACCGCCTGCAGCCGCCCCAGTTCTGTACGGAGCTGTTCGTGCGCGGAGGCTGGGCCGGCCGCGGGAACGACGTCGTCGAGCTCGACCGCCCGCTCGCGGAAGGGGACTGGCGCGTCACCTTCCGCTTCGACGAGGCCGGCTGCGATGGGCACAGCGTGGTCCTGCGCGTGGACGACGCGCAGCGGCTCACTGGTTGAGCCCGCCGCCCCGGCCGCGTGGAGTAGCGGTCCATGATCTGTCCATAGAGACAGGCATAGGACCCCGCCGCCCCGGCCGCGTGGAGTAGCGCCTCCTGGAGGTGGACGATGACCGCACCCATGCGCGCGCTCCTGTTGGCTGCCCTGGCGGCGCTGCTGCTCGGCTCCTGCGGCGCGGCCGCTCCCGACACGCCGGCCCCGGCGGGCGAGACGGTGGTCCTGCCGCCGCCGCGGCTGGAGGGAGGCATGCCCCTGACCGAGGCGCTGGCCCGACGGCGCTCGATCCGCGCGTACGGCGCACGGCCCCTCACATGGGAGGAGATTTCCCAGCTCCTCTGGGCGGCCCAAGGGATAACCGGCCCGCAGGGCCAGCGGACGGCCCCGTCGGCCGGGGCGCTGTATCCGCTGGAGGTGTACGTGGTCCTGCCCTCCGGCTGGTACCACTACCGGCCCCAGGGCCACAGCCTGGAACAGGTAGGGGATACCGACCTGCGGGGGGCACTCTGGCAAGCCGGCCTGCAGCAGGACGCGCTGCAGGAGGCCCCGGCGGTGTTCGTCCTGAGCGGGGTGATCTCGCGCAGCGCGGCCAAGTACGGCGAGCGCGCCGAGCGCTACACGCTCCTGGAGGCCGGGCACGCCGCCCAGAACCTGCTGCTGCAGGCCACCGCCCTGGGGCTGGGAGCCGTCCCGATCGGCGCCTTTGACGACGAGGCGGTGCGCCGCGCCCTGCACCTGCCGGCGTCTCATACCCCGCTCTACCTCGTCCCGGTGGGAGAGCCGTAGCAGCCTGCCGGAGAGAGCTCCCCGGGAAGCGGACTGGATGCTCTAGCCAGGGCCGCTCTCTAGCGGCGGCGCCGGCTCGGCGGCCAGCTTGCGCGTGTTCTTGCACTCCGGATACCCCGAGCAGCCCAGGAACCGCCCGTAGCGCCCCTTTTTCACCACCATGGGCCGGCCGCACAGCTCGCAGACCTCGCCGGTCGCGGCCGGAGCCTCGCCCTTCCCGGCCGCGCGCCGGGCGCGCTTCTTCTTGCTCCCGGCGGCGGCCTTGCCCTTTTCCCCGCGCGGCTGCCGGCGGATGTTCTTGCACTCCGGGTACCCCGAGCAGGCCAGGAATGGCCCATAGCGGCTGCGCTTCATGACCATGGGCCGGCCGCACAGCTCGCAGACCTCGCCGGTGGGCTGCTCCTGCTCCACGACCAGCTCCCCCTGGTCGTTGCGCACCAGGCGGCGCGTGCTCTTGCATTCCGGGTACCCTGTGCAGGCCAGGAAGGGGCCGTAGCGGCCTTTCTTCACCACCATGGGGCGGCCGCACTTTTCGCAGGTCGCGCTGGGGGCCTGCTCCGCGGCCGCGACGACCTGGCCTTCCTCCGTGCGCGTGAAATCGCGGCTGTTCTTGCACTCTGGATATCCCGAGCAGGCCAGGAACTCCCCGCGGCGGCCCCAGCGGATGACCATGGGCCGGCCGCAGAGCTCGCAGACCAGGTTGGTCGGCTGCACCTCGCGCTTGACCGCGCGCATCTCCTGCTCGGCCCGGCCCAGCTCCTCCGTGAGCGTGCGGTTGAACCCCTCGAGCATCGGCACCCACTCGGCGGTGCCCGCGGCGATGTCGTCGAGGCGCGCCTCCACCTGCGAGGTAAAGGCATAGTCGAGGATGTCGGGAAAGTGCGCCACCAGCAGGTCGTTGACCAGGAAGCCCAGCTCCGTGGGCCGCAGGGGCGAGGTGCGCTTGCGCGCTTCCATCCGCTCGACGTAGCCCCGCTCCTGGATCGTCTCGACGATCACGGCATAGGTGGACGGCCGGCCGATGCCACGTTTCTCCAGCTCCTTGATCAGCGTGGCCTCGCTATAGCGCGGCGGCGGCTCGGTAAAGTGCTGCTCGGCAAAGAGCTTGACCAGGTCGAGCGGCTCGCCCTCCACCAGGGGCGGCAGGTACCGCTCGGTGGTGCCCTCCGGCTGCTCCTCCTCGACCTCGTAGCCATAGACCCGCAGGAAACCGGGAAAGACCAGGACCGAACCGGTGGCGCGGAAGACATAGGGGACCGGCTCCTGGCCGGGCCGGCCGGCAGCGATGTCGGCCGTGGTCTGGTCAAAGACCGCCGGCACCATCTGGCTGGCCAGGAAGCGTTTCCAGATCAGCTCGTACAGGCGGAGCTGGTCGCGCTCGAGGTACTGGGCGATGGCCTGGGGCTCCCTCTTCACCGAGGTCGGTCGGATGGCCTCGTGGGCCTCCTGGGCCAGCGCGGCCTTGGTCCGGTAGACGGGAGGCTTCTCCGGCAGGTACTCGGGGCCGAAGTGGCCGGCGATGTACTCGCGCGCCTCGGCCTGCGCCAGGGGCGACACCGCCGTCGAGTCGGTGCGCATGTAGGTGATCAGCCCGACACTGCCCTCCGGCCCCAGCTCGATGCCCTCGTAGAGCTGCTGGGCGATGCGCATGGTGCGGCTGGGGGCAAAGCCCAGCGTGCGCGAGGCGGCCTGCTGCAGCGTGCTGGTGATAAAGGGCGGCACGGGCCAGCGCCGCACCTGCTTCCTGGCCAGGGAGAGCACCCGGTACGAGGCGCCCTGCAGGTCGTCGACGATGGCCTGGGCGTCGTCGTGCGTCTTGAGCCCGAACTTGCCCAGCTTCTTCCCGCGGACACTGTAGAGCACGGCGCGGAAGATGTCCTTCTCGGTGCGCTCCTGGCCGGCCGGGGGGATCTTGGCCAGGTCGGCCTCCACCGTCCAATACTCCTGCGGTTGGAAGGCGGCGATCTCGCGCTCGCGCTCCACCACCAGGCGGACGGCGACCGACTGGACGCGGCCGGCCGAGAGGCCGTAGCGCACCTTTTCCCAGAGCAGCGGGCTGATGCGGTAGCCCACCAGGCGGTCGAGGATGCGGCGGGCCTGCTGGGCGTTGACGAGCTGCATGTCGATGGCCCGCGGGCTGTCGAAGGCGGCGCGGATGGCCGGCGCCGTCACCTCGTGAAAGACCACGCGGTGCACCGGCTTGTCCCCGGGGTTGGTCACCTCGAGCACGTGCCAGGCGATGGCTTCGCCCTCGCGGTCGGGGTCGGTCGCCAGGTAGACCTCGCCGGCCTGCTTCACCCGCTGCCGCAGCTCCTTGACCACCTTGGCCTTGGCTTTGAGCACGCTGTACTCGGGGGCGAAGCCGGCGTCGACATCCACGCCCAGGCTGCTCTTGGGAAGGTCGCGCACGTGGCCCATGGAGGCCCGCACGTCGTACCCGGCCCCCAAGTACTTGCGGATGGTGCGCGCCTTGGCGGGGGATTCCACAATGACGAGTTTCTCTGCCATCGCATCACCTACTCGGGGAGAGGATCAGGGTGCTATCCACGCTGTGTGAAACGTGAAGAGGTGAAGCGTAAAAGCCATTCCCGGGTTTCTGGTTGGATGTCTCACGCTTCGCCTTCCCGCTCCTCCTGATGGACCGCATCGCCCAGCTCGCCTACCAGATCGGCATCCTCCCCTGCGACGGCCATCTCCACCTGCCGGCGGTAGAGCTGGCTGTAGAGGCCGCCCTGGCGCAGCAGCTCGCGGTGGTCGCCGACCTCGCGGATCTTGCCCCCTTCCAGGGCGATGATCTTGTCGGCATTGCGGATGGTGGAGAGGCGGTGGGCGATGATCAGCGCCGTGCGCCCCCGCAGCACCTGCTGCAGGGCCTGCTGGATCAGGAACTCGGCCTCGGCGTCGACCGAGGAGGTGGCCTCGTCCAGGATCAACACCCGCGGATCGGCCAGGATGGCCCGGGCCAGTGCCAGCCGCTGCTTCTGTCCGCCCGAGAGCCGCACGCCGCGCTCGCCGATCTCGGTATCGTAGCCCTCGGGAAGCTGGGCCACGAACTCGTCGGCGTTGGCCGCACGGGCGGCGGCGACAATCTCCTCGTTGCTGGCCGCGGGCTTGCCGTAGGCGATGTTCTCGCGCACAGAGGTGTTGAACAGGAAGGTGTCCTGGAGGACCACGGCCACGTGCCGGCGCAGGCAGGCCAGCTTCACCTTGCGCAGGTCGTGCCCATCGAGCAGCACCCGGCCGTGGACCGGGTCGTAGAAACGCGAGACCAGGTTGGCGATGCTGGTCTTGCCGGCACCGCTGGGCCCCACCAGGGCCACCACCTCGCCCGGGGCGATGGTAAAGTCCACGTCGTGCAGCACCTCGTCGCCCTCGCCGTAGCGAAAGTGCACGTCCTCGAAGCGGATCTCACCGCGCACGTGCGGCAAGTCGATGGCATCGGGCGCATCGCAGACCTCCGGCTGGCGGTCGAGCAGTTCAAAGATGCGCTCCCCGGCCGCCATGGCCTGCTGGATGACGTTGTCCACCTCGGTCAGGCGGTGCAGCGGCTCGTAGAAGGAGGCCGTGTAGGAGAGAAAGGCCACCAGCGTGCCCAGGGAGGAGCGCTCCTGCACGATCAGCCAGGTGCCCACACCGAGGACCAGGACGGGCCCTACGCTGGCGAAGAAGCGAAAGACCGGAAAGAAGACGGCCCAGGTGCGAATCGCCCGGACGCGGGCGTGGTAGTAGGCCTCGCTCTCGGCGGAGAAGCGCTCCAGTTGGGCGTCCTCCTGGCCAAAGGCCTGGATGACGCGCATCCCGGCCAGGCTGTCCTGCAGCCGCGCGTTGATGTCCCCCAGGCGGGCGCGCACCTGCCGGTACATCGGGCGGACGCGGCGGTTGAACCAGCGCAGCCCCGCTGTCAGCAGCGGTAGAGGCAGCAGCACGGCCACGGCCAGTCGCCAGTCGAGCACAAACAGGACCACGCCGGTGCTGAGCAGCCGCACCGAGTCCACCATCGTCAGCGCCGAGCCGTGGGTGATGAAATCCTCCAGCGAGTTCACGTCGTTGGTCAGGCGCGACATCAGCTCGCCGGTGGAGGTGCGCTCGAAGAAGGAGAGGGAGAGCCGCTGCAGGTAGGCGTAGAGCTGCACCCGCAGGTCGTAGATGTACTTTTCGCCCAGGGCGTGGCGCAGGTACTGGTCGGCGACGTTGATGGCGCGGGTCGCGGCGTAGGCCGCCACCATGCCGGCCAGGAGCAGGCCCAGGTAGCCCCAGTCCACACCCGCGCCGGCCGCCTCCGCGCTCCGCTGCGGGAAGAGATTGGGGATCCTCCCGTCGCCTCCGCGGGCAGCCTGGATGGAGGTGTAGGAGCCGGCCATCGCCCCCAGGGGCCGGCCGAACTGGCCCAGGTCCTTCCCGGCGATGACCTCGTCCACGATCTGGCGCTGGAGGAGCGGCGGGAGCAGCTCCGCCCCGGCCTGGGCGAACAGGATCACGGCGACGAGCACCAGCGTACGCCAGTAGGGGCGCAGGGAGAGAAAGAGACGTTTCAGCACACTCAAGCCACTTCCTCCAGGAGCGCCGCGCCGGCCCCGGGTCACCCCAGGCCCTCCATGCCGATACACGGGCTGCCGGCGATGGGCCGGCCGGCGGCAAGAACGCATACGCAGCGCTGTGGGCCATCACAGTGCCGCCGGACAGCGGCATTGTAGCACAGGAGCGCAGCCGTGGCAAAGCTGGCCGCCCTGCAGCTACCCGTCATTGCCCCGATTCCCCTGCGGTGGCCACTGCGCCGGCATCTTGCACCATCTCCCCGTACACCTCCAGCGTCGCCCGGGCCACCGCCGGCCAGTCGAAGCGCTCGCGCACGATGCGCGCGCCCTCTTCTCCCATGGCCCCCCACTGCGAGCGCCACTCCAGCAGCTCCATCAGCCCGGCCCGCAGGCCGGCCACGTCGCCCGGCATGACCAGCCGGCCGTTGCGGCCGTCGGTGAT
The DNA here is from genome assembly GCA_964613665.1 of uncultured Chloroflexia bacterium. GTDB lineage: Bacteria > Chloroflexota > Chloroflexia > DTKN01 > DTKN01 > CAZQFV01. The sequence goes on along the minus strand of CAZTIG010000093.1, from coordinate 3,164 downwards.
CTTGTCGGGGATGCCGCCGGCGCGCGTGGCCAGCACCGGCCGGCGGTGGACCATCCCCTCCAGCACCACCAGCGAGCTGCCCTCGTAGAGCGTCGGGTGCACCAGCAGGTCGACGACCTCGTAGAGGTTGTGCAGCTCGACGTCGTCCAGCCGGCCGGCAAAGACCGTCGCCGCCGCCAGGCCCAGGCACCGCACCTGTTCCTCCAGCGGCCGGCGCTCGCGGCCCTCCCCCACGACGACCCAGCGCCACCCGTCCGGGAGCCTGGGCTGCACGCCGGCCAGCGCCTCGGCCAGGACGTGAAAACCCTTGTTGCGCTCCAGGCGGCTCACGCTGAGCAGGACCAGCGGCGACCCCTCCAGCCCCAGCCGCTGGCAGATCTCGTGCTGCAGGGCCGGGTCCAGCGGGGCCAGGCACTCGGCGCTGTCGATGGCGCTGGGCAGGACGACCACCCGCGCCGGGTCGACCCCCAGGTAGCGCGGAACCTCGCCGCGGGTGCAGGCGTCGGTGGCGATAACGCGGTCGGCGGCACGGGCACCCTGGCTGTACATGGCGCGAAAGGGCGCATAGGCCAGGCGCTTGGCCCAGGAGAGTGTCTTGTACTCCTCCATGCCGTGCGGGTTCATGATCAGCGGCGCGGCGGCGCGCAGGATCGGGTCGCGCTGGCGCAGCCGGCCGTAGCCGTAGGCGGCCAGCCCCTGGGCGTGGACCACGTCGAACTCCCCGGCGAGCGCCCGCGCTGCCACCGCCCGGCCCAGGGCCAGCGCGTACAGCGGGTAGTTGATCTGCCGCCCGACGATGGAGTTGGGCCGGAGGAAGGGCGAGGTGCGGTCGTAGCGCAGCCCGTGCAGGCGGACGCCTGGACCCAGCGGTTCGGCCTCCTCGCCGAGCGGCTCCTGCGCCCACAGCGCGATCTCCACCCCCAGGCGGGCCAGGTGGGTGCACAGGTGGTAGACGTGGCGCTCCACCCCGCCGTAGCCGTGCAGCGGGTAGACCGCCCGGGCCAGCATAGCCACGCGCATCGCACACCTCCCAAAGGGTCGAGATGCTTCAGCCGGCATCTCCCCCCTCAGCAGCCGCGCACCTATTGTACCACAAAGAGGCCGCTTTCACACGTTCTTCACAGCGGCATGCTACTCTATGACCGGCAGCAGCGAATCTGCGAACAGAGGAGGTAAGACGATGAGCAAGTGGGCAATTGTGGCCGGTGCCATCACGGCAGCGATCGTCCTGGCCGTAGGGCTGGGGTACGGAGTGAGCCGGATCGCGGCGCAGGAGACTACGGAAACAACCCCGCCGCAGTGTCCGGACTTTGGCAGGGACAACTGCCGGTGCGGCGTGAGCCGGGCAGAGGCCGCCCGCTGGGGCTGGCAGGCATACGGGCAGGCCGACATCATCGCCGAGACGCTCGGCATGACCGTGGACGACCTCACCGCCGCGCTGCGCGACGGCAGCAAGAGCGTGGCCGACCTGGCGGCGGAAAAGGGCGTCGCCCTGGAGACACTCGTCGAAGCGCTGATGGCCGCGCGCCGCGCGGCCCTCGACCAGGCCGTGGCCGACGGCCGGATCACCCGGGAGCAAGCCGACCGGATGCTGACCACCATGCAGGAGAACGTGACCCAGCGGCTGCAGGAAAAGGGTGCCTTTGGCAAGGGCATGGGGCCGGCCGGGCAGGTGTGGCGCGCCCAGCGCTGGGGCTGGCAGATGCACGGCCAGATCGACATCATCGCCGAGACGCTCGGCATGACCGTGGACGACCTGACCGCCGCGCTGCGCGACGGCAGCAAGAGCGTGGCCGACCTGGCGGCGGAAAAGG
>CAZTIG010000093.1:0-1250 GCA_964613665.1 uncultured Chloroflexia bacterium | reverse complement strand
GCAAGCCGACCGGATGCTGACCACCATGCAGGAGAACGTGACCCAGCGGCTGCAGCAGCCCTGGCAGCGGCAGTTCCAGGGGATGGGCCCGGGCCACGGGATGATGGGCCGGGGCGGGGGCGGCCGCGGCGGCGGGATGATGGGGAGAGGCTGGGCGTCGGGGACGACGACCCCCTAGTGCGGGCATTCACCAGGAGCCCGGCGTCCGTGTGGATGCCGGGCTCCTTTGACGTCATTGCGAGCTGACCGCCTCGCTCCGCCGCAGCAGCAGCGGCCCCAGCAGGTCCATCACCCAGCCAAAGAAGGGCTCGACCCACTGGGCGAGCCAGTAGAAGCGGGGCGTGTAGGCCATGCGCCGGGGATGTTGCAGCAGTCCCCAGACGCGGGCGGCGACCGTCTCCGGTCTGACCCCGAAGCGCTCCGCCGGCATCTGCCGGCCGGCGCACGAGGCGACGCCGAAGAACTCGGTTGTCACCGGGCCGGGCTTGAGCACGCTGACGCGCACGCCGCTGCCGCGCATCTCGCGGTAGAGCGAGGTGGTAAAGGCGTCGAGAAAGGCCTTGGTCGCGCTGTAGATGGCTACTCCCTGGCTGGGAAGGCTCGCGGCGATGGAGCCGACGTTGATGATGTGCCCGCAATCGCGCGCCCGCATCTCGGGCAGGAGCAGCAGGGAGAAATGGACGACGGCCTCGACATTGACCTGCACGATGCGTTGGGCCACCGGCCAGGGCATCTCCGCCCCGTAGCCGTACCAGCCCAGGCCGGCGTTGTTGACGAGGATGTCCACCCGTCCCCAGGTCCGCAGGGCCTCCTCGACGACGCGCCTGCGCTCCTCCTCCCGCGTCAGGTCGGCGGGAATCACCAGCGCTTCCCCGCCCCCCTGGCCTATCTCCTCCGCCAGGGCCCACAGCCGATCCTCGCGCCGGGCTACGAGGATCACGCGCAGCCCTTCCCGCGCCAGCCGGCGGGCGGTGGCCGCGCCGATGCCGCTCGACGCGCCGGTGATCAGGGCGACACTGCCTTTCCATTCCATTATGGCCTCCTTGCCGTGCTCAACTACTTGGACACCCGTGGGGGCAGGACGGATTCAGCGGCGCCGCAGGGGGGCGCCCCCAGCCAAGCGGATGCATGTCTCTGGATGGGCAAGGAGCGCGGCCGATCCCTGAGCGGAGCGGCCAAAGGCCGCGTAGTCGACGGGCGGCCGCGCCTCCAGGGGCAAGCGGCCCTTCGACTTTGCCGCTCTCCGCTTC
>CAZTIG010000092.1:0-11169 GCA_964613665.1 uncultured Chloroflexia bacterium | reverse complement strand
ACCCGATTGCGGGTGAGCCATTTCTTCAGGATCCGAGTTTTGGGTAATCACCAACTCACAGTTGCATCTTGACAAGCCCGCCGGTCTGTGGTAGCATAGCACCGGAGAGAGAAATGTCAGTCTTGCCGGTCGCTCTTCGCTGCCGATTGTGGCGGACAGCCGATGCCTGGTACGCGGCGTTGTCCATGTGCCTGCGCACCGGCTGCGCAATTCCGCTCGAGGAGGTGATGCCCGGGATCCTGCTGCCGTCGACCCGCCTGAGAGCCAAGTGTTAGGAGGTAGCAATGAATTGGCACCGTTCCGGCAAGTGGTTCAGCGTGCTGGCCCTTCTCGTCCTCGTTGCGGTGGCGCTGCCGATCGCCGCGGCCCAGCCCGACGGGAGCAAGATCGAGAAGGACCTGCTGGACAAGTTCGCCGTGGAAGGTAGTGCCGACTTTATCGTCCGCTTCGCCGCCAAGGCCGACCTCGCGCCGGCCTACCAGATGGACTGGCACGCGCGCGGCCAGTTCGTGGTCGACGCGCTGACCCGCGTGGCCACTCTCAGCCAGGCCCAGGCTAAGGCCTACCTGGCCGGCCGCGGCCTGCGCCACGAGACCCTCGTCGCCGGCAACGACCTCTACGTATGGGCCGGCGACCTGGCCGCGGCCAACGCCCTGGCCGCCATGCCCGAGGTCTACTTCATCCGCGCCCCGCGCACCTACTCCGTCGACCCCATCGTCGAGGAGTACCTGGCCCCGGAGGCCACCACCGACTGGGGCATCACCGACACCAAGGCCGACCAGTTCTGGGCCGCCTTTGGGGTGCAGGGCGACGGCATCGTCGTGGCCAACATCGACACCGGGGTGCAGTACAACCACCCGGCCCTGGCCGCCCAGTTCAAGTGCCCGGGCGACCCCACCAACCCGGCCTGTTGGTCCGACCCCTCCAACGTCTGCGGGGCGGGCGGCGCCTGCGACAACAACGGCCACGGCACCCACACCATGGGCACGATGGTGGCCGACGACGACCAGGCGCTGCCATACATCGCCGGCATGGCTCCCAACGCCCTGTGGATCGCCTGCAAGGGCTGCGAGAGCAACTCCTGCTCCGAGTACGCCCTGACCACATGCGCCACCTGGATCCTGCAGCCTGGCGGCAGCGCCGACAACCGCCCGCACGTGGTCAACAACTCCTGGGGCGGCGGCGGCTGCGACAACTGGTACCAGTCGTACGTGCAGGCCTGGGTCGCCGCGGGTATCTTCCCGGCCTTTTCCGCCGGCAACAACACCGGCTGCGGCTCGATGGGCTCGCCCGGCGACTACCAGGAGTCCTTCGCCAGCACCGGCCATACCTCCAGCCGCTCCCACGCCTGGTCGCAGGGTCCCTCCTGCTACGGCCACGAGCCCTACACCAAGCCCAACATCACCGCCCCGTCGAACAACATCTGCTCCACCATCCCGACGAACTCCTGGAGCTGCGGCTACAGCGGCACCTCCATGGCCAGCCCGCACTCGGCCGGCGCCGTGGCGCTGCTGTGGTCGTGCAACCCCAGCCTGATCGGGCAGATCCCGGAGACCTTCGAGGCCCTGCAGAACACCGCCGACCCGCCCGACCCGCCGAACCCAGCCTGCGGGGTTCCGCCCGACGGCGAGGGCACCTACGAAGACGGCTACGGCTACCTCAACGCCCTGGAGATGGGCAACACCTACTGCGGCGGGGTCGAGTTCGGCCACCTGGAGGGCCACGTCTATGACGCCGGCGGCGTACCGATCGCCAATGCCAGCGTGACGGCCGTCCCGGGCGCCGGTACCGAGGCCACCACCGACCCCCAGGGCTACTACCACATGAACCTGGTGCCCGGCACCTACAACGTCACCGCCTCCAAGGCCAACTACTCCTCGCAGACGGTCACCGGCATCGTCATCACCGCCAACGTGACCGAGACGCAGGACTTTGCCCTGACCTTCCAGGGTTCCTGGATGCCATCGACCCAGCCGAACTGCTTCGACCTGACGCGCATCGACGCCGAGTTCTTCCCGGCCACGGGCAAGGTCTATGTCCTGGGCGGCCGCTCGGGCTCGGCCACCGTGGGCAACATCTACGCCTTTGACCCGGTGGCCAACACCTGCGTCGACACGGGCGCCGTGATGCCCGTGCCGATCTCCAACTACAGCGTCAACCTGGTGAACAACGGCACGACCGACGTGCTCTGCACCTTCGGCGGCCGCGACTCGGCCGGGGCCCAGACGCTGGCCGTCCAGTGCTACGACCCGGTGGCCAACACCGCGGCCCAGGTGGCCACGCTGCCGGTCGCCTACGACGGCTACGTCCCCGGCGCCCAGGTCGTCGTGGACAACATGGTCTATGTCTTTGGCGGCTTCAACCCCAATACCGCGCCCTACGAGCTGGCCCGCACCGACCGCTACGACCCCGTGGCCAACACCTTCACCCAGCTCGGCGACCTCTCCCTGGCCCGCTCCTACATCATGGCCGACGTGGTCGACGGCAAGATCTATGCCTTTGGCGGGACCATCTTCGACGGGGCCAGCCTCTTCGCCCAGACCCGCGCCGAGGTGATGGCCGACCCGGCCGGCGCCGGCACCTGGGATGACGCCGCCGTGGCCGACATGCCGCAGGCCGGCGCCGAGGGCCGCGCCTTTGGCTTCGACTCCGACTCGGTCTACGGCCTGCCCGGCAAGATCATCCTGGCCCCGGCCTACGCCCAGTGGTCCGGCGACTCCAACCTGGTCACTGCCTACGACGTGGCCAGCGACACCTACGACGACAGCTTCCCCGACCTGATCACGGCCCGCCGCGACAACGCCGGCGTCTTTGTCCCGCTCTGTAGCTCGGTCCCCGACGACGGCCTGCCGGGCATGTGGGTCATCGGCGGCCGCAGCGGCAGCGACAACCCGCCCTACTCGCCCCCCGAGTACTTCCCGCTGGCCTGCCCGACCGCGCCCGTCGCCGCCTTCTCCTGGGACGAGCCGGTCTGCGTGGGCTGGCCGACCCAGTTCAACGACGAGAGCCAGTTCAACCCCACGGAGTGGTACTGGGACTTTGACGACGGCGGCTTCTCCACCATCCAGCATCCCACCCACACCTTCGCCACCGTCGACGAATTCCTGGTGACCCTGACGGTGACCAACACCGAGGGCTCCAGCTCGATCGAGCACCCGGTCACCGTCAACCCACTCCCGGAGGCCTCGTTCATCTACGAGCCGCAGCAGGGGCCGGCCCCGCTGACGGTCTACTTCACCGACACCTCGCTCTACGCCATCACCCCGACCTGGTACTTTGGCGACCTGACCCCGCCCGAGACCGGCCTCAACGTCGACCACACCTACGACACGCCGGGGACCTATGTGGTTGTCATGACCGCGACGAGCGCCTTTGGCTGCGGCCAGGACATCGCCACCGCCACGGTCGAGGTCGTGGAGCCGGTGGGCCTCTACGCCGCCTTCGACGCCGACCCGACCGAGGGCTGCGAGCCGCTCGAGGTCACCTTCACCGACCAGAGCTGGGGCAACCCGGACATCCTGAGCTGGCTGTGGGAGTTTGGCGATGGAATGACCTCGACGCTGCAGAACCCGCCGCCGCACACCTACGCCGCCGGCGTCTACGAGGTCATGCTGACCGTGACCAACATCTCCGGCACCGCCTCGGCCACGGACACTATCACGGCCTACCCGCTGCCGGTGGCCACCTTCGACTACGACCCGATGTACGGCAGCGTCCCGCTCACGGTCTACTTCACCAACACCACCGACCCGCTGCTGGCCATTACCCCGACCTGGAACTTTGGCGACGGGAGCCCGCTGGAGACGGGCGACGTGGTCAGCCACACCTACACCATCAGCGGGACCTACATGGTCACCCTGACCACCTTCAGCCCCTACGGCTGCGGTGAGGCTTACCTGAGCCAGGCGGTCTACGCCGGTTTGGCCTGCCTGCCGGTGGACATCACGGGCATCCTCTGGGACATCGACGGCTGCCAGGTGACCTTCACCCCGCAGCTCGTCGGCACCGAGCCGATCCTCTACCTGTGGTCGTTCGGCGACGGGATGACCTCGACCGAGGCCATGCCGGTGCACGACTATGGCACGACCGGCGTCTACAGCGGCACGCTGGAGGTCTCGAACTGCGAGGGCCAGAGCAGCGACATGATGGCCTTTACCGTGGCCGTGGACTGCACGGTGCCCACCTGGTCGGTGTACCTGCCGATCGTGTACAGGGGCCAGTAGCGCCGCGCTGCGCCTGGGGGCACGCCCCCAGGGTACGTGGGAACCAGGAGGCCCCCGGGGTCGCCCGACCCCGGGGGCCTTTCTATCCATCTCCTACAGCCAACTCAGCACCATCTGCAGCCCGGCGCCGACGTCGCGGTGCAGGTCGCCGCTGGCGTGGGCCGCCAGCGTGCCGACCAGCAGATGCAGGCGCTCCCCCACCTCCACGGGCAGGTGGGCCAGCAGGTCCCGGCCGGCCTGTTCCAGCTCGGGGGCGTGCGGCAGGAGCGGCCGCAGGTAGAGCAGCGGCCGCAGCTGCGCCGCCAGGTAGAGCAGGCGGGCGCGCGGCTCCCAGCGGGCCATCCTCCACAGGGCCACCTCGTCCGCGCGGGCCTCGGCCTGGTAGCGGGCCAGGGCGACCTGGTCGTGGACAAAGCCGTGCTGGACGAGCAGGGAGACGGCGGCGTGGCCCTTGACGGCGCTGGCCACAAAGTAGAGGAGCTGCTGCAGAACGGCGAGCTCCAACCCGCGGGACTCGCAGGTGTCGATGAGGGCGCGGGGAACGGCGAAGCGGTAGCACTCCGGCCGGCCGTGCAGGACGCTGTGGGCCACCACCTGGTGCAGGGCGCCCTGCTGCAGCAGCCAGGGCTGGGCCCGCAGCCGCTCCAGGCAGACGTTCAGGCGGGGAAGGCCCTCCCAGGCATCGTGGGTGGCCAGGAAGCCCTCCTCGCCCGCAGTGACCACGCCGGCCTCTTCCCGCCGTCTGGCGGCGTACTCCCGCCAGCGCGCCAGCGTGTCGTAGAGGCCCAGGACGACGCCGGCCGGCAGCGGCCCGGGCAGCGCCCGGAAGCAGGACTCGACCTCGCCGCGCACGGCCTGGGCGACGTCCGCGGCGATCTCGCCGTACAGCTCCACGGAGATCTCGGGGAGCGGGCTCAGACGACCGTCCACCGGCTTCCTTCCGGGGTGCGCTCGACCTCGATGCGGGCGGGGAACTGCTCCTTCAGCTCCTGGATGTGGGTGATGACCAGGATCTTCTCGAACTCGTTCTGGATCGAGCGGATCGCCTCCACCACCCGCTCCCGACCGGAGGCATCCTGGGTGCCAAAGCCCTCGTCGATCACCAGGGTCTGCAGGCTGGCGCCGGCGCGGCGGGCCAGCAGCCGGCTCAGGGCGATGCGCAGGGCAAAGTTGATGCGAAAGGCCTCTCCTCCCGAGTAGAGGGAGTATTCGCGCGTCCCGTGCATGTCGGAGATGTTGATGTCCAGCGTCTCGCTGACGGTGCCTTTTTTCGTCTCGCGCTGCATGGCCAGTTGCACGGCCATCTGGCCGTCGGTCATCCGGTCCAGCAGCTCGTTGGCCTCGCGCTCGATCTCCGGCACGGCCGTCTCGATCAGCATGGCCTGGACGCCGCGCTTGCCCAGGGCCGTGGCCAGCTCATCGAAGACGGCCCGGCGCTCGAGCGCCTCCTTGTGGCGGGCCTTTTTTTCCTCGTGGTCCTTCTCGATCTCGCGGAGGCGCTCCAGCTCGTGCTGGGCCGCCCCCACCGCCTGGCGGGCCTGCCCCAGGGTCTCCTGGGCGGCGCGCAGGGAGTCCTCGGCCTCCGCGCGGCGCTGGCGCAGGGCGGCAAGCTCGCCCAGGCCGGCCTCCAGTTCCGCCAGGCGCTCCTGGTCGGCGGCCAGTTCCTCCTGCAGGCGCCGGCGGCCGGCCTGGGCCTCCTCCAGGCGGCGTGTCTCTTCCTCCAGGCGCTCGCGTGCGTTCTGCAGCTTGCGGTGCTCCTCCTCGAACGCCTTGTACCGCGCCAGCTCCTGCTGCAGGGCCTGGTGCTCCTGGCGGTCGTAGCGCAGCGCGCCCACCTCCAGCTGCAGCTCCAGCAGCCGGGCGCGCTCCTCGGCGGCATAGGTCCTTTCCTCCAGGGCCCTGTCGATCTCCTGCCGGCGCTTCTGCTTGGCACTCTGCTCCTCTGCCAGGCGGCCCAGTTCGAGCTGCTCCTTCTCCAGCGCCGTCTGCTGGGCCTCCAGGGTGCGGATGCGCTTCAGCTCCTGCTCCAGTTTCTCCTGCTGGGCCTGCAGGGCGGCCAGGCGCTCCTCCTCTTCGTGCATGGCCACCTCGTGCTGGCGGTAGAGGTCGCGCTTCTGCGCGCCCTCGGCGTGGTAGCTGGCGCGGATGTGCTCGCGGGCCTCCTCGCCCAGCGGGCTGCGGCAGAGCGGGCAGTGGTCGGTGTCCTCGCCCAGCATGTCGAACTTCTTGCGCAGCTGCTCCATCTCGTCGCGCAGGCGCTGGCACTCGGCCTTGTGGGTGCGGCCGGCCGCGGCGTGCTCCTGGGCCTGCTGGACGAGGGCGTTGCGCTGGGCCTCTTTCTCGCGCAGCAAGGCCAGGTCGCGCTGGATCTCCCCCAGGCGCTCGGCGATGGCCGGGCGCTCCTTCAGGCGGGCCTCGATCTCGCCCAGGGCGTGCTGCACCACCCCCTGGTCGGCGACCAGCGCGCTGCGGGCGCGCTCGATGGCCTGCTCCAGCGCGCGCTGCTGCTCGGAGAGAGCCAGCAGGCGGCCGGCCGCCTGGGCCAGGGCCTCCTGCCGCTCGCGCAGCGCCTGCAGCCGGGCGTGGCCGGCCTCGATCTCGTCTGCCCGCTCCAGCACGGCCTGCAGCGCCGCCAGGCGGGACTCTTGCTGGGCGGCGCTCTCCTGCAGTCGCTGCAGCTCCGCCGTGGATTGGGCCAGGCGCTGGCGCAGCTCCTCCGCCTGGCGGGCCGTTGCCTCCAGCCCGGCCACGCGGCTCTGCAGGCCGGCCAGCTCCTCCTGCCACAGGGAAGCCTCGCGCTCCAGGCGGTCGGCCTCCTCCTGGGCCCGCGCCAGGGCCTGCTCGCGCTCCTCGCGCCGGGCCAACTGCCGGCGCTGCTCCTCCAGCAGCATGGCCAACGCCTGGGCGTCGCGCTCGGCGGCGCGCAGGCGCTCGCGGGCGCGCTGCTCCAGCTCGTCGTAGAAGGAGAGGCCCAGGATCTCGGCCAGGATGCGCTTGCGCTCGGCCGGCGGCTTGACGGTGAACTCGTCGGCGCGCCCCTGCAGCAGGAAGGCCGAGTTGATGAAGGTGTCATAGTCCATGCGCAGCAGCTCGACCACGCGCGCCTCGGTCTCGCGGATGCTCTCGCCGGCCAGCGAGCGCCAGCCCAGCGGGCCATAGATCTGCAGGTCGAGCTGCGTCTTGCCGACGCGCCTTTCGCCGGCCCGCTCGCGCCGGCGAAAGGCGCGGTAGTGGTTGCCCTCTAGCTGGAACTCGAACTCGACCTCCATCTCCTGCGCCCCCGCGGCGATGAGGGCATCGTCGCTGCGGGCGCGGGCGCGGCCCCACAGGGCCCAGGTGATGGCGTCGAGCAGGGCCGACTTGCCGGCCCCGTTCGGCCCCGACAGGCAGGCCACGTGCAGCTCGCCGAACTCCAGCGGCGGGAGCCCCTCGCGGTAGCACATGAAGTTGCGCAGGCGCAACGAGACGGGGATCACGGTGCTGTCCTCCTGCCCTATTGTATCACGCCGGCGCCCCGACGGCAAGTACCGGCGCGCCGGGGGATGCATGTCTCTAGATGGGCAAGGAGCGCGGCCGATCCCTGAGCGGAGCGGCCAAAGGCCGCGTAGTCGAAGGGCGGCCGCGCCTCCAGGGGCAGCGGCCCTTCGACTTCGCCGCTCTCCGCTTCGCTCCGAGCGGCTCCGCTCAGGGACCGCTTGCCTGCCCATCCACAAACATGCATCCCGCGGCGGGCACGCCTGCTGATTTGACATAGCTCCCCTGGTGTGGTAGCATACCTGCCGGGAGGAGGGCACCCCGTTCAGAGCGAGAAGGGCAGCCCTCGGGAGGGCAACATGCGCTGCTCGGCGCCAGCCGCGGTCCCGTGAAAAGCGCCGTCCACCATGGCTGGCTTTCCCGCGCCAGCAGGAGGTGACGCCCAGATACTGCCGCGAGTCGATCCAGGAGAGAGACAAGGAGGTACAATGACGCTACACCGTTTCGCCAGATGGTTCACCCTGCTGGCCCTGCTCGTCCTCGCTGCGGCGGCGCTGCCGATCGCCGCGGCCCAGCCCGACGGGAGCAAGATCGAGAAGGCCCTGCTGGACAGGTTCGCCGCGGAAGGTAGTGCCGACTTTATCGTCCGCTTCGCCGCCCAGGCCGACCTCGCGCCGGCCTACCAGATGGACTGGCAGGCGCGCGGCCGGTTCGTCGTCGACGCGCTGACCCGCGTGGCCACCCTCAGCCAGGCCCGCGCCAGAGAATACCTCGCCGGCCGCGGCCTGCGCCACGAGACCTTCATCGCCGGCAACGACCTGCACGTGTGGGCCGGCGACCTGTCCGCGGCCAACGCCCTGGCCGCCATGCCCGAGGTCTATTTCATCCGCGCCCCGCGCACCTACTCCGTCGACCCCATCGTCGAGGAGTACATGGCCCCCGAGGCCACCACCGACTGGGGCATCACCGACACCAAGGCCGACCAGTTCTGGGCCGCCTTTGGGGTGCAGGGCGACGGCATCGTCGTGGCCAACATCGACACCGGCGTGCAGTACAACCACCCTGCCCTGGACCAGGCCTACAAGTGCGCCGGCGACCCGGGCAGCGCGGCCTGCTGGCTGGACCCCTCGGACATCTGCGCGGGCGATCTGCCCTGTGACAACAACGGCCACGGCACGCACACCATGGGCACGATGGTGTCCGACGATGACCCGGCGTTGACCTACATCGCCGGCATGGCCCCCAACGCCACCTTCATCATGTGCAAGGGCTGTGAGAGCAACTCCTGCTCCGAATCAGCCCTGAACGCCTGCGCCGACTGGCTCCTGCAGCCGGGCGGCAACCCGGACAACCGCCCCCACGTGGTCAACAACTCCTGGGGCGGCGGCGGGTGCGACAACTGGTACCTGGCCAAGGTCCAGGCCTGGCGTGCCGCGGGCATCTTCCCGGCCTTTTCCGCCGGCAACAGCACCGGCTGCGGTTCCTTGGGCTCGCCCGGCGACTACCAGGAGTCCTTCGCCAGCACGGCCCACGACAGCGGCCGCTCCCACTCCTACGGCCAGGGGCCCTCCTGCTACGGCCACGAGCCCTACACCAAGCCGAACATCTCCGCCCCCGGGGTCGGCGTCTGCTCGACGGTTCCCACCGACGCCTGGAGCTGCGGCTACAGCGGCACCTCCATGGCCAGCCCGCACTCGGCTGGCGCGGTGGCGCTGCTGTGGTCGTGCAACCCCGCCCTGATCGGGCAGATGGACGCCACCTTCGAGGCCCTGCAGAACACCGCCGACCCGCCCGACCCGGTGAGCCCGCTCTGCGGCGCTCCGCCGGACGGCGAGGGCACCTACGAGGATGGCTACGGCTACCTGAACGCGCTGGCGATGGGCACGGCGTACTGCGGCGGCGCGGCGTCGGGCTACCTGGACGGCCACGTGCGCGACGCCGCCACCAACGCTCCCATCGCCGGCGCGGACGTCTCCGCGTCCCCCGCCTACCACGTCCACGCCACGACCGACCCCACCGGCTACTACACCATGAGCCTGGCTCCCGGCACCTACGACGTCACGGCCTCCGCGGCCGGCTATAGCCCGGAGACCGTCACGGGTATCGTCGTCATCACAGGCGCGGTCACGACGCAGGACTTGGCCCTGACCTTCGTGGGCGGCTGGATGTCCGGTCCGAGCGACCCGCCCTTTGAGTATCACCGCTTCGACGGCGTCTTCGATCCGGTCGACGAGCTGATCTACTTCCCCGGCGGCCGCGCCGGCAGCGCGACGCACGACCGCAGCATCTGGACCTATGACCCGGTCAACGACGTGTGGGCGGACACAGGCTGCGACATGCTGTACAACGCCGCCAATGTCACGGCCGTTCTGCTGCAGGACGACGGCACCGCGCGCGGAGAGGCCATCTACGTGGTGGGCGGCTACGATGTCGACTTGGTCGTCAACATCGACGCGGTGCAGCGATACTACCCAGGCCAGCCCGGCTGCCTGGTCGAGGACGTTGCGACCGACCCGTACCCCGATGTGTCCCCGGCCGGGGTTGTCATCGGCGCCACCGGCGTCGCCGAGGTCGACGGCAAGATCTATGTGTTCGGCGGCTGGGAAAGCACGACGCCGTACTTTTCGGCCAAGACCTGGCAGTACGATCCTCTGGCCGCGGCCGGCAGCCGCTGGACTCAGTTGGACGACCTCAACCCGGCCCGCTCCTTCATCCAGGTGGCCGTGCAGGGGGACGTGATCTACGCCATGGGCGGCGACGTCTCCTTCGCCAGCTCGGACCTGGTGCCGACGGAGATCGTCGAGGCCCTGGACACGAACAACCTGGCTGCAGGCTGGCAGCCACGGGCGGCCATGCCGGTGGCCAGCGCCGAGGGGCGCGGCTTCGGGTTCCAGTCCGACACCCTGGCCGTCCACCAGCCGGCCGGCAAGGTCTACGTGGTCGGCGGCGGCGACTGGCCCGACGTGTCGGCCGAGGCGATGGAGTACGACGTGGCCACGGACACCTGGAACCAGGCCTTTCCCGATCTGATCGAGGCGCGGCGCAACCACGCCGGTGTCTACGTGCCGATCTGCACCCCGGACCCGACCGACGGCCTGCCGGGGATGTGGGTGTTCGGCGGGCGCACCACCTCCGATTTGCCGCCGTACGGCGGGCCGGAGTACTACCCGCTCGACTCGTGCGCGCCGCCGTCGTGGTCCGTGTACCTGCCGGTCGTGTACCGGGGCGCTCCATAGAGGCCGGCCGGACCTGGCAGGAAGTGCGCGAATCTCGAGGCAATTGCGGGGTCTCGGGGGCGTCAGCTCCTGGGACCCCGCGTTCCTCTCCCTCCAGCCCATGCCCTGCAGCGGCCCGCCGCCAGGCGGCCGCCGGCGGCTCGTGGCCCCAGACGACGTTGGAGAAAGGCGCCGCCGGACTGCCGGCCGCGCCGGGTAGGCCGCCGCAGCCGGGTAGGCCGGCCCAGCCGGGTAGG
>CAZTIG010000091.1:0-11394 GCA_964613665.1 uncultured Chloroflexia bacterium | reverse complement strand
CGAGCGGCTCCGCTCAGGGACCGCTTGCCTGCCCATCCACAAACATGCATCCCCGTATCCCCGTGGCGATAGACGGCCGCCAGGAGCTATGGTATAATGGGAGCGTCCGCAGGCTCCGGCGGAGACGCGCCGCGGCCCGAGCGAGGGCAGGCGATCCGGTCGAGGTGGACATGGTTGCTCTGAACGTCGTCCCGGTCGGCCTTCTCCGCCAGTACGTCGGCGGAGAGGAGGTCCTGACGCAAAGGGACTGGGCCGGCCGATCGGTGCGCGAGCTGATCGCCGCGCTGGGCATTCCCTCGGAAGTCGTCGGCGCGGTCCTGGTGAACGGGACCCTCGTGCAGAAGGATCACATCCTGCAGGGAGAGGAAACGGTCAAGCTGATTCCCCTGATCGGCGGCGGCTAGTGGACCGGGGGCAGCGTCGCTCTGGGCTTGAACTCGACGAGGAGGTCAAGATGCGCCTGGCAAGACGGATGAGCCGGCTGGGAACGGAGACGGCCTTCGAGGTACTGGCCCGGGCACGGGCGCTCGAGGCGCAGGGCCGGGAGATCGTCCACCTGGAGATCGGAGAGCCCGATTTCGACACCCCGGAGAACATCGTCCAGGCGGCGATCGAGGCGCTGCGCGCCGGCTACACGCACTACACGCCCTCGGCCGGCATCCCCGAGCTGCGCCAGGCCGTGGCCGAGCAGGTCGCCCGGACCCGCCGCATCGAGGTGGGACCGGAGAACGTGGTCATCGTGCCCGGAGGCAAGCCGATCATCTACTTTACCATCATGGCACTGGTCGAGTCGGGCGACGAGGTCATCTACCCCAACCCCGGCTTCCCGATCTACGAGTCGATGATCAACCTGGTGCAGGCCCGACCGGTGCCGGTGCCGCTGCTGGAGGAGAACGATTTCTGCTTCGACCTGGACGTGCTGCGCAAGGTCATCAGCAAGCGCACCACGCTGATCATCCTCAACTCGCCGCACAACCCCACCGGCGGCGCGCTGTGCCGCTCCGACCTGGAGGAGATCGCCGACCTGGCCGAGCGCTACGACTGCTACATCCTCTCCGACGAGATCTACTCGCGCATCCTCTACGAGGGCGAGTTCGCCAGCATCGCCTCGTTCCCGGGGATGAAGGAGCGCACCGTCATCCTCGATGGATTTTCCAAGACGTACGCCATGACGGGCTGGCGCATGGGCTACGGGGTGATGCCGGAGAAACTGGCGGCGGGTTTTGCCAAGCTGGCCACCAACAGCGTCTCCTGCACGGCGGCCTTTACCCAGTGGGCCGGCATCGCCGGCCTCCGCGGACCACAGGACGAGGTGGACAGGATGGTGGCCGAGTTCCGCCGCCGCCGCGACGTCATGGTGGCCGGCCTGAACGCGATCCCCGGGGTGAGCTGCCGCATTCCCGCCGGGGCCTTTTACGCCTTCCCCAACGTCAAGTCGTTCGGCCGGCCGGCCCGGGAGATCGCCGACTACCTGCTGCACGAGGCCGGCGTCGCCGTGCTGCCCGGGACCTCCTTCGGGAGCTACGGGGAGGGCTACCTGCGCCTCTCGTATGCCAACTCGGTCGAGAACATCCGCAAGGCGCTGGAGCGCGTGGGCCAGGCGCTGGGCTTGCTGGATCACGAGCGGACGGCACAAATGGAAAGGGAACGGCTGAGGAGCTCGCTCAGATCGCCCGCCTGAGCAGGGCATCCACCCAGGTGGCCGGCAGCATCTCCAGCAGGGCCCGCCCCAGGTTGTTGCGCACTCGGTAGCGCGGCCGGGGCCGGCGGGCGTGCAGGGCCCTGTAGACGACGCGGGCCACGGCCTGGGGGGAGCATGCCCGGTTGACCTCGCGCGCCGCCCAGCGTTGTCCCTGGCGCAGCGGGGCCTGGAAGCAGGAGCCGTCGGCACAGCGGGCGAACGTGGTCGGGGGCACGCCCAGGAAGGGCGTGCGGACCGGCCCGGGCTGGATCACCACCACGGCCATGTCCAGGAACATCAGCTCCCGGCGCAGCGCGTCGGAGTAGGCCTCGACGGCGAACTTGCTCATGCAGTACGGCCCGATGAACGGGGCGACGAAGCGGCCGGACTCGGAGCTGATGTTGACCACCCGGCCGCGCCGCTCCCGCAGCAGGGGGAAGCAGGCCCGCGTCACGCGGACCATGCCGAGCACATTGACCTCGAGGGCCCGGCGGACCTCCTCGACGGGGATCTCCACCAGCGGCCCGCCGGCAAAGACCCCGGCGCAGTTCACCAGGCCGTCCAGCCCGCCGCGGGCCCGCACCTGTTCCACGGCGTCTCGCACGCTTTCCGCCGAGGTGATGTCCAGCGGCAGTGTCGTGACGCCCGTAACCCCCGCCAGCGGCAGCAGTCCCGCCTGGTCGACGTCCGCGGCAAAGACGCTGTCGCCCCGCCCGGCCAGGCACTCGGCGATGGCCCGGCCCAGCCCACCGGCGGCGCCGGTGACGAGCACGGTCTTGCTGCCCGGGCTCACGCCTCCCGCTCCAGCAGGTCCAACACGTTGTCCTTGCCCAGGGGCCGGTAGGTCAGCAGTCGCCCGTCGTAGACCCGGCCGAAGACGCCGTAGGCGCAAGGGGCCGTTTCCTGGACCTGGCGGCAGTCCCTCAGCTCGACCGCGCGTGCCGACAGGCCCTTTTCGCGGGCCGCCTCCAGGCACATTCCCACCAGCCGGGAACCGATGCCCTGGCCCTTCGAGCGACCGATGCCCCACAGGCAGTGGATCACCATGTAGCCGCCGGCCCGCACCGCCCGCCAGGCGAGCTCGCCGGGGATGTACTCGATGAAGCCGACCTGGTGCCCGTTCTCATAGGCAATGTGGATGCGGAGACCCTCGGCGAGGCGCTCTTGCAGCCACTCCAGCTTCTGCCGGTAGCCCGGCGATTTGCGCCTGCTCTTCTGGCAGAAGAAGCCATACTGGGCGACGTTCCCGGCATCCACGGTCACGAACTGGGCACCGTCCATCGACCGGCCTCCTCGGGCCCGCCGCAGCGCACTTCAGCGCCGCAGCAGCTGCAGCGTCAGCCCCCGGCCCAGCTCGGCAGCCTGGGGCAGGAGCAGTATGGCCGGCCGCGCGTCGCGCTCGGGCGGGCCGGCATCCTCGAGCTGCTGTAGGGCACGCCAGCGGTCCTGGTACGAGGGATGCGTGTCGTAGATCGACCGCAAGGAAGCCACCGCCTTGCCGTACACCCCCTGGCGGAGGGCTACCGGGAGTGACTCCCAGTGCTCGACGTACTGCACTCGCACCAAGGCGTATGTTGACGCTCCGGAGGCAGAGCAGCGCCGCACTCCGGGCAGACCAGCCCCGCGCTCGCTCCGGCCCCTTCGGGACCCATCGGCTACCCCTTTCGCTCCGCCGATCGGCATCCCCTCCACACCGTGCTAGAGCCGCTCCTCCGCCCCCACCGGCAGGAAGACCAGCCCGGTGATGACCTTCGGGTAAAAGTCGGTCGACTTTTGCGGCATCTTCTCCCCAGCAGCCGTGCAGGCCCGTACCTGCTCCATGCGCGTCGGATTCAGGATCAACAGGAACTGGGCCTCCTGCCGGTCCACGGCGTCATAGCCCAGCTGGGCATCGCGCAGGTAGTCGATGTTCTCCTTGCGCTCGACGGCCCCCTTGTCGATCCCCAGAACGCGCTCGATGAAGAGCTCGTGGATCACGCTGACGTCGAGCAGCCGCCAGGCGGGGGAGTGGTCGGGCAGGAGTTGGGCCAACACCGCGGGGTCGCGCAGGGTGAGCACGGTGTAGCTGCCGTCGTAGAAACCGAAGCGCGGGTGCTGTGGGTCGGCCTGCGACAGGAGCGCCTCCATGGCCCGGCGGTCGGCGGCCGGCGTCAGGTCAAAGTAGCGGCGGGCCTGTTCGCGGGCCTCGGCCGGCCCCATGCGCCCGTAGGAGTGGATCAGCCGGTGCGTCGGCAGGATGACCAGCCCGGGGTCCTCCATGCTGACCAGCGTCACCATGCGGAAGTTGAAGCCGGCGTTCGGCGGGGCCGCGGGGTATTGGGCACGCATCTCGTCGCGGTAGTTCAGCGTGGTCTCGTAGCGGTGGTGGCCGTCGGCGATGATCAGGTTGCGCTTGGGCGCCATCTCCTCGACAACGGCGGCGATCACCTGGGGGTCGGTCACGACCCAGAAGCGCTGCACGGCGTCGTGCTCGTGGAGCTCGCGAGCCACCAGCGGCGGCTGCTTCTCCAAGGCCGGGGACAGGATGGGGTTGATGTCGTTCCCCGGGTAGAGCATGAAGACGTGCTCAAAGTGCACCGCGGTGGCCCGCATCAGGTTGAGCCGATCGACCTTGGGACCGGAGAGCGTGCGCTCGTGGGGCAGGACCACGCCCTCGTCGAAGCGGGTCAGCTCCAGCGCGGCGATCAGCCCCTGGCGGGTGAGCGCGCTGCCGTCGGGCAGGCGAAAGGTCTGCTGCAGGACATAGAGCGCGGGCACCTCCTCCCGCCGCAACACCCCCTCGACCAGCCAGAGCCGGTAGTAGTCGCGGGCGCGGGTGTAGACGTTGTCGGCCGGCCCGTCGCCTGCCGTCTCCAAGCCCTTGACCAGGCGCACCACGTTGTAGGGGTCGCGTCCATAGTACCTGTCCTGCAGCCCGTGCTCGATGCGGTCGTAGGGCTGGCTGACCACTGCCGAGAGGTCGGGAACGCGCGCCAGGTTGTAGCGCACGCCGCGGAATGGGCGGATGTTGGCCATGGGCTTGCTCCTTGCATGGCGGTCAGCGATCAGCTTGCGACGATCGGCGCCAGCACTCTGCTCGCCGACTGCCGATCGCTGACCGCTGACCGTTCCTCTAGCGCTTGCTGAACTCGATGGCGATCTGCGCCACCTCGGCGCCGACCCGGCCGGCGGCCTCCTTGGTCCCGGCCCCCACGTGCGGCGAACCGATGACCTGCGGCAGCGCCATCAGCCGCTTGCCGCGATCTTCCTTCTCGTCGGCAAAGACGTCGAGCGCCGCGCCGGCCACCTGTCCGCCGACAATGGCGTCGTAGAGCGCCGCCTCGTCGATGGTGCCGCCGCGGCCGCAGTTGACGATGTAGACGCCCTTCTTGGTCCTGGCCAGGGTCTCGGCATTGAGGACGTTCTTCGTCTCGGGCGTCAGCGGAACGTGCAGGGAGATAAAGTCGGACTTGGCCAGTACCTCGTCCAGGCCGGTCCCGCGGACGCAGTCGGTCCAGTTGCAGACGTAGGGGTCGCAGCCGATCACCGTCATGCCGAGCGCGGCGGCCTTCCGGGCAACGAGCGTCCCGATGCGGCCACAGCCGATCAGGCCCAGCGTCTTGCCGGCCAGCTCCATGCCCTCGCCAAAGGCCTTTTTCTCCCACTGGCCGGCCTTCATCGAGGCCGTGGCCTGCGGAATCTGCCGCGCCAGGGCCAGCAGAAAGCCCAGCGTGAGCTCGGCCACGGAGTTGGACGAGGCGGCCGGGGTATTGCGCACCTCGACGCGCTTGGACTCGGCGTACTTGACGTCGATGTTGTCCACGCCCACGCCGCCGCGGATGATCAGCTTCAGCCGGGGCAGCCCCTTGTCGATCACCGCCGCGGTGACCTTGGTGCGGCTGCGCACGACGATGGCGTCGTAGCCGCCCACCACCGCCTCCAGGTCGGCCGGCGAGATATCATCGCGGACGTCCACCTCGATGCCGGCCGTGCGCATCATCTGCACGGCTTCCGCTTCGGTCGGATCACAGACGAGCAGCTTCATAGCCTACCTCCGTATGCAAGATGCAGAACAGTTGCGTGCTACTACCCAAGTTGCAGGATGTCGTCGATCTGCGCCAGCAGCCACTCGATGTCGGCCACGGTCAGGTCGCCCATGTGGGCGATGCGGAAGCACTTGCCCTTCAGGCTGCCGTAGCCGTCGGAGATAATGGCGCCGCGCTTGCGCAACTCGCCGTTCAGGACCTTCACATCGATGCCCCGGGTGTTGGTGACGTTGGTGACGGTCTTGGAGAGGTAGGGCCCGTCCGAGAAGAGGGCAAAGTGCCGCCGTGCCCATCTCTGCACGATGGCGGCCATCTCGTCGTGGCGGCGGAAGCGGTTCTCCAGCCCCTCGGCCAGCATGGCGTCCATCTGCACGTTCAGCGCCTGGATGAGGCTGATGCAGGGCGTGGCCGGGGTCTGGAACTTGTCATAGGACTTGTCCATCTCGTCGTAGGCAAAGTAGTGGCCGGGGAACGGCACCTGCTTGGCCCGCTCGCGGGCGCGGTCGCTGACGGCGCAGATCGTCAGTCCCGGCGGCA
Source organism: uncultured Chloroflexia bacterium (assembly GCA_964613665.1). Taxonomy (GTDB): domain Bacteria; phylum Chloroflexota; class Chloroflexia; order DTKN01; family DTKN01; genus CAZQFV01. Next base: position 5,151 of record CAZTIG010000091.1, on the reverse strand, counting down.
GGGCGAAGCACTTTTGCACGCCGGCCAGGCAGACGTCCAGTCCCCAGGCGTCGAACTCGATCTTGACGCCGGCCATGCAGGAGACCGCGTCGATCAGGAGCAACACGTCGGGATACTTGGCGTGGACCAGGGCGGCGATTTCCTGGACCGGGCTCATCACGCCGGTCGAGGTCTCGTTCATGACCACCGTGATGGCGTCATAGTCGCCCTTGGACAGGGTGTCGTCCACCAGCTCCGGGGTGATGGCCTGGCCGATCGGCACGTCGATCCGGTCGCAGGCCAGGCCGTTGCGGCGGGTCATCTCGGCCCAGCGACCGGAGAACTCGCCGTTGACAAAGTTGGCCACGCGCTTGACCGAAGACTGGCGAACCGTCCCCTCCATCACGCCGGATGACGACGAGGTGTAGAGATAGACGCGCTGCTGCGTGTAGAGGAGTTGCTGGAGCTTGGGGGTGACCGCCTGCTGCAAGGTGCTGTACTCTGGCGCGCGGTGCCCGATCATGGGCATGGCCTGGGCCTGCAGGATCTCCTCGCGCACGTGGGTCGGCCCGGGGATGAAGAGCTTGGGAACCATCTGCGACCTCCTTCTCTGGGCATGGTCCGGCGCGATGGGCACCCGTTCACCGCACCGGACACGAACCACTCTGTCCGTCTGTCCCTGCTGCGATGCAGACCGATTATACCACAAAACCTGAATCGTGCACGAGCGAGATCATATCCGGCCGCGCCGGCCCCTGGCCCGCACCCTCGCGTACCAGGATCGCACGGGCAAGGCGGCTGCCGTCACCGCGGCCACCGCCAACAGCGCAGGCCAGACGGCCACCTGCTGGACCGCCGCGTAGACGGCCAAGGCCGCCGCCAGACCGAGCAGCCCTGTGGCGACCTCCCAGCCCTGCCGCAGCAGCGCCAGGACAATGCCCAGGCAGACGATCATGCCGAATGCCAACCATAGCCAGGAAAAGACCGGGGAGGTGCGGCCGGCCAAGGGCAGGGAGACGAGGGCGTAGCCCATCCACCCCTGCGGGAAGAGGTCAAAGGCGAGGTGGTGACCACGGCCCCGCTCAGGCCGCAGACAGAGAGCCGCGGCCAGAAGGCTTTGGCCGACCGCACCAGCAGGAACAGCAGCAGGGGCAGCAGAAACCCGTGCGTCAGGCCGGAGCGATGCAGCAGAAAGGGCAGCCGCAGGTCTATGTCGGGCAGAGGCAATCCGGCGGCAATGCCGCCGGCCGGTGCCAGGACGCCCACGAGCGGCCGCACTTTGGTACTCCTTGCCCCGCTGCCCAGCAGCCCGTCACTGCCTTCGCTGCACGGCCGGCTGCTCTACGGCACCCATTGGCTGGGCCGCTCGTCCAAGCTCTGCACCCGCACGCCCAGGTAGCCGTGGCCCGGCTGGTCGGGGTGGTTGTCCAGCTTCACCTGGAGCCGCAGGCGGGTGTCGCCGCGCAGGACCGTCAGCGTGACCTGCCTACCCGGCCGGTACTGGGCGATCAGATCGGGGAGCGGCCGGCTTGCGCTCACCTGCTCGTCGTCCACGGCGACGATGACGTCGCCCGGCTGCAGGCCGGCCTCCGCGGCCGGCGTGCCCGGCCCCACCCAGACGACCAGGGCGCCGGTAGTCCCTGGAAGCACGGGCGCGTACGGCTCCCGCGGCAGGGGCGGCAGGGTGACCGGGGGCACGGGCATCATCTCCACCTGCGCAGCGGCCGGCATAGCCGCCCGCTCCCAGCCCCGCCCAACCGCAAAGCCGGCCACCCCGCCGATCAGCAGGCCGCCGAGCGCCCCGATGCACAGGCTCAGCAGTACGGCGGCAACCGCCACCGCCCAGAAGACGTGCGATCGCTTTTCCATGGCCTCCTCCTTATGACAACTTGTCTGCCCTGTCACGGGGCGACCCCGACGGCGCCCTTCGCCCCTCCGCCTCCACCGCGCGCCGCACCACCGCCAGGGCCGTGCCGAGCAGGAGCACCAGGCCGCCTCCCCAAAGAAGGCTCATACCGGGCTTGACGCTGAGGCGCACGTAGGCCAGCCCAGTGGACTGCGCGGAGGACACCAGCAGCCAGGCTGCGCCCTGCTGGCGAGGGAGGTCGGGGCCATCGATCGCCAGGACCACAGAGTGGGGCTCCTGGCCCACGCTGATGCGCACCAGGCGCACGGTCGCCCGGGGGAAGAGTGGCTCCGGAGGAGAGGCCAGCTGGTCCGCGCCGGCTACCTGTGTCGCTGTGATCACCTGGAGGCCGGCCGGCCCCGAAAAGTCCAGCACGGCCGCGGCGGCGACCGTGCCGCCGGCCTGATCCTGCACCTGCATTGCCAGATCGCGCAAGGTGACCCGGTAGTCGCCGATCATCGCAGGCTGGCCCTCGAGCAGCAGGTAGTGATCGGCCGGCCACTCTGCCCCGAAGGGGATGACGTCCTCCACCTGCACGGTTCCCCCGTCGGGCAGGACGGCCGGGCTGCCCACAGCGGCCGTGCCGGCCATACCCGCCGTCGGCGTCACCGTCCGGTGCAGGCCGGGGGCATCGACCAGCACCACGACCTGGTAGCACGGCGTGGCGCTGATGATGCTTTGCAGTGTCAGGGAGTAGCCGGCCGCAGCGGCCAGGCCTCCCTGCACGAGGATCAGCTCGGCCTCGTCGGCGGCCGCCTCGTAGCCCTCGGCAGAGATGTACAGGTCGTGCGTCAGGTAGCGACGCACATCCGGAGTAGCGATCGTGCTGCGATCCTGGGGGTCGGCGAAGAGACCGGGGAGGGAGATGAGCGTCTCGTCGCCCCGGGTCAGCTCCAGGCGCAGGGCCGGCCACTCGCCGGGCGACTCCTGCCAGCCGACGAAGCGGACCTGGTAACCCATGGCCTCCTGCGGCCGGCCCTGCTCCAGCTGCAGGAGTTCGTCCGAGCCGTACATGCTCGACGCCACGATCCCCACCACCAGCAGGCCCAGGCCGACGTGGGCCAGGTAGCCGCCCAGGCGCAGCGGGCCAGCACGGAGCAGGCGCACAAGCACGACGGCGTTCACGGCCAGCGCGTGCACGCCCAGGAAGATCAGGAGCATCGCCGCGGGGCTGCGCACGCCCAGCACCACGCCGAGGACCAGCGCCGCTGCAGCCAGGCCGGCCGCAGCGCCCAGGATGCGCACGAGATCCCGCCAGTCGCTCCTCTCCCACCCCAGCAGCGGGCAGAGGGTCAGCACCACGAGCAGGACGGCCAGGAGGGGCCCCGTGAAGAGTGGGTAGAACGATGGGTCCACCGGCGCGGGAGGGCCCACGAGCCGTGTCAGCACCGGGGACAGCGTGCCCAGCAGGATCACCGCCGCCAGCAGCAGCAGGATGAGGATCGTGACGACCATGGCCAGGTCGCGCGAAAGCCAACTGCGCCCGCCCCGCGGGCGCGCCACTTCCTCCGTACTGACGCCAGCAGCCGGGTTCCCTGGGATGTCGCTCCAGCGGCTGATAATGAGGAAGAGGCTGCCGCCGAGCGCAGCTAACTGCAGACCGACCATCCAGGGGTGGAGGCTGCCCTCGGCAAAGGCGTGGCTGGAGAACTGGCTGAGAACGCCGCTGCGGGTCAGGTAGGTGGCCAGGAGGATCAGCAGGAAGGTCCCGACGGCCAGGGGGAAGCTGGCATGACGCAAGCGCTGCCGGTAGCGCTGGGCGACCAGGCCGTGGACGAGGGCGGTGGCGGTGAACCAGGGTAGGGCCGAGCTGTTCTCCACCGGGTCCCAGCCCCAGTAGCCGCCCCAGCCCAGCGTCTCGTACGACCAGTATGCGCCCAGGTAGATGCCCAATCCCAGGAAGAGCCAGCCGAGCAGGGCCGCGGGCAGGGCCGGCCGGATCCACGCGTCATAGTCGCGCCGCCACAGCGCCGCCAGGGCGTAGGCACAGGGCACGGCCAGGCCGGCGTACCCGAGGAAGAGCACCGGCGGGTGGGCCACCATCCAGGGGTTCTGCAAGAGCGGGTTGAGGCCGGCGCCGTCCTGCGCGGCGACACCCAGCAGGCGGAACGGACCGCTGCCGACGGTGAACAGGTCGGCCAGCACGCTGCCGCCGGCCGGGACGTCCACCAGCATGAGGAGAGCGAGGCCGGCCTGCACGAGCAGCAGGAAGAACAGCACGTACGGCTCGAGCTGGCGCGCGCGGCGGACCTGCGCGACCGTGAAGATGGACGCCAGCAGCAGCCAGAGCAGGAAGCTGCCCGGCTGCCCGGCCCAGAAGGCCGAGACGCGGTAGGCCGGGGCCAGGTCCTGGGAGGTGTACTGGTAGACGTAGGCGAAGTCGTAGCGCTGCGCCAGGATCAGCGCCAGCAGGAGAGCCGAGGCGGCCAGGGCCAGCCCGAAGGAGGCCCAAGCCATGGCCCGGGTCCAGGCGATGGCGACGCGCCCGCCCAGGATGACAATCAGCGCCGTGGCGGCGCCGGCCAGGGCCGTGACCAGCCCTGCGGCAAGCAGGAGCTGCCCCACCACCATCCACAACTCGTCCATCGTCAGGGCACCTGCGGCGTGGGCGGCGCCGGCCCGCCCCGCTCCTGGTACTTGGACGGGCACTTGACCAGCATCTTGTTAGCCCGAAAGAGGCCAGCCGCGGGGTCGTAGCGGCCGTTGAGGACAAAGCCCTCGGCCTGCGCGAAATTCGCCGGGAGCGCCTCCTCATAGACCACGGTCATGGTGTCGCCCTTGTCGTCGACCAGGACGAAGCGGAAGTGGCCGGCGGAGTCGTACCCGAGGGTGCGATCGAGGTACCCGTGGATCTGCACCGTGCCGCCGTGCTCCCGGGCCTCGGCCAGCGTCACGTAGGGGGTCAGGCTGCTGGAGAAGGCCACCACGCCCAGGACGATGGCCCCCACGACGAGGATACCGCCGATGATGTAGGCACGTTTCACCCTCTTACCTCCCGGCGCAGGTCCGTGGTCAAGAGGATGATACGCCCGCGAGATGAGAAGACGCTGAAAGGCGCCCGGTCAGAGAACAGGTCCTTGCTGCGGCAGCAGTATAGCAGCGGCGGCGTGCTCTGTCAATAGCGAGCGGCTGGTGGGATGCATGTCTCTAGATGGGCAAGGAGCGCGGCCGATCCCTGAGCGGAGCGGCCAAAGGCCGCGTAGTCGAAGGGCGGCCGCGCCTCCAGGGGCAAGCGGCCCTTCGACTTCGCCGCTCTCCGCTTCGCT
>CAZTIG010000090.1:0-11899 GCA_964613665.1 uncultured Chloroflexia bacterium | reverse complement strand
TTCGCTCTTCCTCGGGCGAGTCTCAACCGCCTCTCGGTTTTGGGTAATCACCAACATTCCCGCCACACATGTTGCGGGGAGAAAAGGGTTGTAGTACAATACGGTCCGTCCGCAGGCGGCCGAGGTCGAAGGAGACACCAACCGCGATGGAAGCAGTACCGTCCCTCCCCAACGGGGTCGAGTCCCGAGTCCAGGTCCACCGCGGACCGAGCGTCGAGACCGTCCTCTACCTGCTCATCCTGCTCGCGGCCATCGTCAGCCGCTTCACGCTGCTGGACTCGCAGGCCCTGCACCACGACGAGGGCATCCATGCCCTCTACGGCTGGAACATCTACACCGGCAAGGGCTGGACCCACGACGCCGTATACCACGGGCCGGTCATCTACCACATGGAGGCCCTCTCCTTCGCGCTCTTTGGCGACAGTGACGCCACGACCCGGGTGATGTTCGCCATCACCAGCGTCGCCACGGTCATGCTGCCGCTGCTGCTGCGCAGGGAGCTGGGCCGCTGGGGAGCCCTGCTGGCCTCCTTCCTCCTGCTCATCTCGCCCTCCTTCCTCTACTTTGGCCGCTTCGGCCATCCCGACGTCTTCGGCGTTTTCTATACCCTGCTCCTGTTCGTCTGCATCGTGCGCTACATGGCCGAGCGCCGGCCAGGCTGGCTCTACGGTGCCGCGGCGGCGATGTGCATGCACTTTTCCGCCAAACCGACGGCCTATATCGTCACCGCGGTCTTCCTCCTCTTCCTGGCCGGCCGGGTCCTCTGGGAGCGGTACGACCTGCACGCCCTCTGGCCCCTGCTGGGCCTGGGCCCGCTGGCCGTGGAGGGATTCTGGAGGGCGGCAATCCCGGCACCGTTTCCCCTGGGCGAGGTCTTTGGGGGGCTGAGCCTTCTGTCGCTCATTGCGGTGGGCCTGGCCGGCCTGGCGGCGCTAGGCATGCTGGCCTGGCACTGGCTGGAGGGCCGCCTGGGCAACGGCACCCGTGAGCAGAGCGCCACGCTGGACCTGCTGGTCGTGCTGGGCACGATGGTCCTGCCGCTCCTGTCGGCCGTCCCGCTGAATATCCTGCTGCACCTGCAGGGGCTGGAGATCGACTATCACACGGCGGCGATCGCCGAGCCCGTGCTGATCACGGCCATGCTGGCCATCGGGGGCTGCTTTCTCGTCGCTGCGGTCATCGGCCTGGTCTGGAACCCGCGCCGCTGGCTCGTCGCCGCCGCCATCTTCTGGGGCATCTTCTTCACCCTGCACACCTCTTTCTACAGCAGCATGACCGGCTGGGCCACGGGGCTGGTACAGACCCTGGGCTTCTGGCTGACACAGCAGGACGTGCAGCGCATCCACGTCGGGCCGCAGTACTACCTGATGCTGATGTCGGTCTATGAGACCGTGGCCTTTGTCCTGGGCACGCTCGGCGCGGCGGTGTTCGCCTGGCGCTGCCTGACCGCCAGGCCGGCCGCGCCGTGCCGTGCCGAAGAAAGCGAGCCGCAGCCCGCGCCCCCGCTGATCGCCGCGCCCAGCGCCACCATGGGCCTGCTGGCCTTCTGGGCCCCGGCGGTCTTCTTGCTCTACTCCTTCGCCGGCGAGCAGGTACCCTGGCTCAACGTCCACCCGACGCTGCCCTTTGTGCTGCTGGCGGGGGCGTTCGTCGGCCGGGTCGTGGCCCACCGCCCGCGGCTGCCCAGGCTGGCCGCGCTGCGCCGTTGGGCCGACTTGGCCCCGCTGGGCGCCGCGGCGCTGCTGCTGCTCTGGACCGGCCGACCCTTTCTCGGCGCGGCCGGCAGCGACGTGGCCACCTGGCTGGTCGGCGCGGCCGCCCTGCTGGGGCTGGCCTTCCTGGCCTTTTGCGGGCACGCCCGCTGGGGCGAGGCGCCCTTCCTGGTGCTGGGAGCGACCGCAGGACTGATGGCCGTTCTGAACGCCAACCGCCTCTCCTTCGGCCCCCAGGACACACTGTGGAGCGACACACTGTACCAGGATTGGGCCCCTGCCCTGTACGTCCCCCTGGCCCTGGCCGGCCTGGCGCTCGTCGTGCGGGCCATCCTCCTCGGCAAGACCGCCCTGCGCAGCGGAGTCCTGCTCCTGTTTGCCTTTCTCTGCGTCCACGGCGCCGGCAGCGCCTTCCGTCTCACCTATGTCAACAACGACACGCCCACCGAGATGCTGATCTATGTCCAGACCGCCTCGGACCTGCAGTGGGCGGTCGACGAGCTGTCGGCCCTGTCCACGCTGACCACCGGCGACCAGAGCATGGCCTTTCTCTACGACAGCGAGGTGGCATGGCCTCTGGAGTGGTACCTGCGCGACTTTTCTCGGAAGAACTACCAGCCGACGATCTCCGGCCCGCCCCCGGCTGACGCCGCCATGGCGCTGGTCTACCGGGACAAGGACTCGACCAGCGCGCCCTACCTGGAGAGCCGCTTCACGGCCACCCGCTTCTACGCCTTTAACTGGTGGTACCCGGAGGATACCTACAAGGACGCCCGCACGCTGGTGACGCGCATGGCCCCGGAGCTGCTGGAGGGCCGCGGCCTGGAAAAGGTCGGCATCGGCCTCGTGCGCCGCGTGGTGCGACAGCGGCCGGACTTCAGCCGCCCGGCGCAGCAGGTCGGCCTGGGCGAGGTGATCGCCGCGCTGTCCCTGCCCACCGGGCAGGCCCGCGTCTGGCGCTACCTGTTCTTCCGGGAGCCGCCGGCCCCGCTGGGGGCGCGCGAGTTCGCCGTGTACGTGCGCAACGACCTGGCGGCACCACTGGAGCGGCTCAAGGACTCGATCCGCCGGCGCTAGTGCCGGCCCAAGACGCACAGATCGCCTGTCTCTTCCATCCTGTACCTTGCTTCTTGCATCTTGCCGTATCTCGCCCTTTGGAGCACACCGATGTCCGACAAGAGCCCCCAGACCCACCAGTCTCTCGTCGAGGAGGTCTCCTTCCTGGACCGCCGGCTGGACCTGACGCAGGTGGAACCGCAGGTATGGATCTTCTTCCTTCTGCTGATGGCGGCAGCGCTGCTGCGCTTCTGGGACCTGGGCAGCCGGGCCTTCCACCACGACGAGGCCCTCCATGCCCTGAACGCCTGGCGCCTGCTGACCGGCGAAGCGGCCTACCGGTACGAGCCGGCCTTTCACGGGCCCTTCCTCTACCAACTGACGGCCCTGTTCTACTTTCTCTTCGGGGCCAGCGACGGGCTGGCGCGGGCCCCTGCGGCGGTCTTTGGCCTGCTGCTGGTGGCGCTCTGCTACCCCATGCGCCGGTGGCTGGGCCGCTGGGGCTGGGTCATCGCCGCCGCACTGCTGGCCTTTTCCCCGGCCTTTAGCTACTTCTCGCGCTTCGGCCGGCAGGACGCCATCGTCGCCGCCCTGGCCCTGGCCGCCGTCGTTCTCGTCTTTCGCTACGTGGAGGACCGGCGCCCGCGCGACCTCTTGCTGGCGGCGGCAGCGCTGGGGCTGTCTCTGGCCACCCACGAGCAGACCCTGATCTTTGCCTTTGTGCTCCTCTCCTTCCTGGGCCTGGCCGGCCTGCTGGACTGGCAGGGGCGGCGCTGGCGCGTCGAGGGACGGATCGCCGCCGGCACGCTGGGGCTCCTGGCCGTGCTGGCGGAGCTGCGCCTGGCGGCGCTGGACGCCTTTCCGCTGCTCCAGGCCCTGGCCGTCGCGCTGCTCGTGCTGGCCCTGGGGTACCTCGGGCTGTCCTTCTTGTGGCCGCGCACCTTCCCGCAGGGAAGCTCTCCCGTGCAGGAAGCGGGCCGGGCCCTGCGGAAGAGCCCGCGCGTCCTCTTCGGGGCGCTGGGACTGCTGGGCCTGACCATGGGCCTGCTGTTCACCGGCTTCCTGACCGACCCGCGCGGTTTCGTCGACGGCCTCTACCGCGGCATCGAGTACTGGGCCGGCCAGCAGAATGTGCTGCGCGGCGAGCAGCCCTGGTTCTACTACCTGCTGCTGCTGGCGCTCTACGAGCCGATCGCGTGGCTGGCCGGCCTGTCCGGCCTGGGACTGGTCCTGAAGCGGGCCGCCGGCGGCCGGCGGGCCCGGGGGCAGCCGCCGGCCGGGCCCGTGCACCGGCCGGAGGCCCTCGTGCCGCTTTTCCTGGCGTACTGGGCGGTCTTCTCCGTGCTCATCTACTCATGGGCGCCCCACAAGATGCCGTGGCTGGTCCTGTCGGTGGCCCTGCCGCTGGTCCTGCTGGCCGGGATGGCCCTGGACCGCCTGGTGGCCTGGGTGTCGTGGCGCACCTTCTGGCAGAGCTTCGACTGGATCGCCGCCCCGCTCTTCCTCCTGCTGGCCCTGGCGCTGCGCGGCCTGGTGGCACTGATCAACAGGGAGGTGCCGCATCCGCTGGCGGAGCAGTACCTGCTGCTGCAGCAGGGCGTCGTGGCCGTCATCGCCCTGGGGCTGATCGGCCTGCTCGTCTGGCGCATCTATGGCGCCGAGGGCCGGCACCTGGGGCAGGCCTTTGCGCTGCTGGGACTGGCCCTCCTGGTCGTGTACACGGTCCACAGCACCTTCCTGGTCAACTTTTACACCGCCGACAGCGCCGTGGAGCCACTGGTGCAGAGCCCGACGGCCCCGGGCATCCCGCTGGTCGTGCGCCAGATCGAGCGCCTTGGCATCGACCAGACCCGCAAGGTGCGCACCCTGGCCGACCCCGCCGGCGGGCACGGGCTGAAGGTGGCCATCGATACCTCGGGCGAGGCCGGCCTGATGGCGCCATTTGCATGGTACCTGCGCGACTTTGACCGGGCCGGCTCCCTGACCCACTTCGACGGCAGCGTGCAGCAGCCCCCGGCGAGCGACGTCCTGCTCGTGGCAGCCGAGAACGAGCCGCGGGTCCGCCCATTCGTGCAGGCCGGGTACAGCAGCATGCGGGTGAAGCTGCGCTGGTGGTTCCCTGCGGCTCAGACGTACCAGCGCTGGACGGCCTTTGCCGGCGGCACCAACGCCCAGGGCCAGTCGAGGATGCCCTGGCTGCTGCCCAGCACCTATGGCCGTGAGGGCGTGATGAACCTGTGGAACTACCTGCTCTACCGGCAGCTCCCGTCCGAGTTCACCTACACGGTACAGGAGGGCGACACCCTGCCTCAGGTGGCGGCGCGCCTCGGCGTGTCCGGCGAGACGCTCATGTCACTCAATGGCCTGGACCCGACCGACGTGATCACCCCAGGACAGTGGCTCAGGATCCCCTACACCGTCGGCAGCGAGGACATCTACTTTTACGTGCGCAGCGAGCTTCTGCCGACCGGCGAGACCGGCGCGACCGACCCCTACCTGGCCAAGCTCACCACGCGCAGCGCCGTGCGCGTCATCGGCAGCCCCGGCAGCGGGGTCGGCCAGCTCAACTACCCACGGAGCATCGCCCTGGACGACGAGGGCAACCTCTACGTGGCCGACAGCGGCAACCACCGCGTGGTGCGCTTCGATCCCCAGGGCGAGTCCATCGCCTGGGGCAGCTTCTGCAGCCTGGAGACCGGCCAGGGCTGCCTCGACCCCGACGGGCCCGGCCCGCAGCCGCTGGGCGCAGGCCAGTTCTTCGAACCCTGGGGCATCGCCGTCGACGCGCAAGGGCGCGTCTATGTGGCCGACACCTGGAACCACCGCGTCCAGGTGTTTGACGGCGACGGCCGCTTCCTCGGCCAGTGGGGCGAGGGCAAGCTGGTCGACGCCGAGACGGACAGCCGCGGACGGAGCGGGACCATGTACGGCTTTTACGGCCCCCGTGGCCTGGCGGTGGACCGGCGCGGCCACGTCTACCTGACCGACACGGGCAACGAACGTGTCCTGGTCTACAACATCGCCCGCGACGCCGACGGCCAGGTGGAGGCGACCTACTGGTACCAGTGGGGCACCATGGGCCCGGAGGAGGGCAACTTCCTGGAGCCGGTGGGCATCGCCGCGGACAGCGCGGGCCGCGTGTATGTGGCCGACACCCTCAACGGCCGCATCCAGGTCTTTGCCTCGGGCGGCAGCGCGCAGCTCGCCCCCCTGCCCGCGGTGACCTGGCAGGTCACGGGCTGGGACAGCACCTCGCAGCAGAACAAGCCGTTCCTGGCAGTCAGCGAGGGCGGACAGGTCTACTTCCCGGTGCCCGAGCGCAGCTATGTCGCCGCCACCGACGACAAGGGCGAGGTCCTGACCGTCTGGGGCGGGTCTGGCAGCGACCTGGCCTCGTTCAACCTGCCGGTCGGGGTGGCAGTGGATGCCCAGGGGCAGGTCTATGTCAGCGATTCCGGGAACGGGCGCATCCTGGTGTTCACGGTGCCATAGGCACGGACGATGCACATTCTGAACGTTGCCCTGACCAACTTTCGCAACTACCGGCGGCTGGAGGTGGCCCTGGCGCCGGGCACGACGCTGCTGTGGGGCTCGAACGCGGCCGGCAAGTCCAGCTTCCTGGAGGCCGTGGCCATGCTGGCGACGGCGCGCTCCTCGCGGGCCCGCGCCGAGCGCGAGGTCATCCACTGGGATGCCACGACCGAGATGGGCGTGCCGGCGTTCGCCCGGCTGGCAGCGCGCGTCCAGCGGCGCGACGGCCCGCTGACGGTGGAGATGGTGGTGCAGCGCCAGGTCGACGCGCAGGGCCATCTGACCGGGCGCTGCACCAAGCGTTTCCAGGTCAACCGCCGGCCGGCGCGCGCCCGCGAGGCGGCCGGCCGGCTGCAGACCGTGCTCTTCGAGCCGGAGGACCTCAACCTGATCACCGGCTCGCCGGCGCGCCGCCGGCACTACCTGGACAACACCCTGATGCAGGCCGACCGGCACTACTGGCAGGCCCTGCAGCGCTACCAGCGCGTCGTGCTGCAGCGCAACCAGCTCCTGCGGAGCTGGCAGGCCGAAGCCGTGCCCCCCAGCGCGCGCGAGCAGATGGCCTCGTGGAACCGGGAGATGGTGCAAAATGGTGCCTACCTCATCGTCGCCCGTGAGCGCCTGCTGGCGTCGCTCAATCCGGTCCTGCGGTCCGTGCATGGCCGCCTGTCCGGGGCAGCGGCACCGCTCGGCATGACCTATCTGCACCAGGTGCCGTGCGACCCGGCGGAGGACGTGGAGAGCGTGGCGTATGCCTTCCGCCAGGCCCTGGGCGACATCTGGCCCCGCGAGGTCGACCGGGGACAGACGCTGCTCGGCCCCCACCGGGACGACCTGGGGTTCTTCCTGGGGGAGATGGACCTGCCCATCTACGGCTCGCGCGGCCAGCAGCGCACGGCCACCATCGCCCTCAAGCTGGCCCAGGTGGAATGGCTCCGCCAGCAGGGTGGGGAGGAGCCGGTAGTCCTGCTGGACGACGTCCTCTCGGAGCTGGACATGGAGCGGCGCGAGGCCCTGCAAGGATGGCTGCTGGGGGGAGGCTGTCAGACCATCGTCACGACGACGGACCCGCGCGTCTTTGCGCCGGTGGTGCTGGCGCAGTCCGCCGTCTACCGGGTCGAAGCCGGGCAGTGGGTGCAGCAGGAGTAGGGGCGCAGCGCAGCCGAGGCGGCTACCAGCCGAACGTCAGGCGCAAGCTCAGGCTTCCCGGCAAGCCGGCTTCGGCCATGGCCTGTTGCGTCACCTCCACCGGGTAGGGGACGCGGTGGATCTCCACGGTGACGGCCTCGCTGTCGAGAATCAGGTAGGACGCCCGGGGATCTCCATCGCGGGGCTGTCCCAGGCCACCGGGGTTCAGAATCCAGCGCCCCTGGGAGATGTCCAGGGGCTCGCGGCCGCTCAGCCAGCGTCGCTCGCAGGACGAGGCCGACTCATCGGGCAGATGAAAGGCCAGCGGCACGTGGGTATGGCCCACCAGGCAGATGGCCGTGTCAAAGTGGGAAAAGTTCTCCAGGGCAGTCTCGGGCTGGGCGATATACTCCCAGATGGGGCCGCGCGGGCTGCCGTGGACCAGCGTGTACCGGCCGATGGTCAGGGAGACGGGCAGGCGGTCGAGAAAGTCGCGGTTCTCCGGCTTGAGCTGCTCGACCGTCCAGCGGCAGGCCCGGCTGGCGTCGGGGTTGAAGTCGGCCAGGTCGACCTTGCCCAGGCAGGCCCAGTCGTGGTTGCCGGCCAGGCAGATGATGTCGTCCTGGCGCACGCGCTCGATGCACTCGTTGGGCGCCGGGCCGTAGCCGACAATGTCGCCCAGGCACCAGATGCGGTCCACGCGATCTCCGATGTCCGCGAGGACCGCCTCGAACGCCGCCAGGTTGGAATGGATATCCGAGATGACAGCAAGACGCATCTTTCCGCACACCTCGCTCACAGCCGTATCATACCACAACTTCGGCTTTTTCGCCAATCGAGTGGGCGCGGTTCGGGGAGGAACCGATGGACTATGCGGTCGAGACGACAGGACTGTGCCGGGCATTTGGCGAGACCGTCGCCGTGGACGGGCTGGGGCTGCAGGTGCGGCGGCCGGAGATCTTTGGCCTGGTCGGTCCCGACGGCGCGGGCAAGACGACCTGCCTGCGGCTGCTGGCCGGCGTGCTGACCCCCACGGCCGGCCGGGCGCGCGTCCTGGGCTATGACATCGTCCGCCAGGCCGAGCAGGTCAAGGCCCACATCGGCTACATGCCGCAGCGCTTCAGCCTCTACGCCGACCTGTCGGTGGACGAGAACCTGTCGTTCTTCGCCGAGGTCTACGGTGTGCCGCGCCAGGAGCGGAGCCGCCGCACCGCGGAGCTACTGGAGTTTGCCCGCCTGAGCGAGTTCCGCCACCGCCGCGCCGAGCACCTGTCGGGAGGGATGAGACAGAAGCTGGCCCTGGCCTGCACCCTCATCCACCGGCCGGAACTGCTGCTGCTGGACGAGCCGACGACCGGCGTGGACCCGGTGGCCCGGCGCGAGTTCTGGAGTATCCTCTACCGCTTGCTGAGCCAGGGGCAGACGATCCTGGTCAGCACGCCCTACATGGACGAGGCCGAGCGCTGCAACCGGGTGGGCTTTCTCTCGGCCGGCCGTCTGCTCACGGTGGGCACGCCGCAGGAGCTGAAGGCGGCCTATCCGCACGAACTGCTGGAGCTGCGCGCCCGGCCGGCCGACCAGGCGGCGGCGTTGGCCCGCCAGGTCGCCGGCATCCGCGACGTGCGGCTCTTTGGCGAGGCGCTGCACCTGGTGACCGACAGCGCGGACGATGCCCTGGAGCCGGTGCGCCGACATTTGGAGGAGGCCGGCCTGGCGGCAGTCCACATCCGCCAGATCGCCCCGACCATGGAGGATGTCTTCATGGCGCTGCTGCGCTCGACGGACGCCCCTGCGCCGCACTGAGATTGGCCCTGCGCAGCATCGGGAAGGCGATCCGGCCGGCTGCCCGCCGGCGATCAGCGGGGCGGGCGGGCCTCCGGCTCCTGCCACGGAGGCGGCAGCAGGCCCGGCCCGGCGGCGAGCCCGCCGGCCCCGGTGGTAAACTGCCACACCTGGTCGAAGGCGATGCCGCCGACGGTGCCGACGGCGTGGGCAGTGTAGGTCGTGTAGGCCGCCAGCGGGCTCTTCGGAATCAGCGCGTAGCAGTTGTGGGTGGAGCAGTCCGCCGGGTTGGGGTGGACCGGGACGACCTGGTTGGCCCCATCGCGCAGCTCCGCCCACGACACCTGCAGCGTCCCGCGGATACCGTGCAGCGTGGCAGGATAGCCGGCGGGCCGCGGCGCCCCCGGAGGCAGTGGGTCGGGGGACTCGTTGGCGTACCACAGCGTCGGCAGGCCCGTCTGGCCGGCGCCGGGGTAGACCAGCACCCGCACCATGGCGGACGTCCACACCCCCCTCGCTCACCGGGGCGTAGCCGAAATCCATCACGTCGACGGCCGTCGAGGCGTTCTCTCCGCTCCCGTAGCCGGTGAAGATGACCTCGGGGTCCAGGACGATGCCGCGGCCGTACACGCCGGCGATCCAGCTGTCCACGCTGCCCACGGCATCCCCCTGGAAGCTCATCACCTCCGAGCCGCCCAGGCCGGGGAACCCCGCCGCGGAGAGTCGGTTGGCGGGCCAACGTCCGGTAAAGCCCGGCTTCCCCTCCACCTCCCCGTGCACGCCGTAGGTCCAGGCCGAGGGATCGTTGTAGTTGTACATGTGGTAGTTGGCGTGGTTCTGCGCGGCGGCGACCACGGCGCCGTGGAGCCGCAGGAGCGGCACGCCGGCGGCCCCGCGGTACAGGTTGAGGCGGTCCAGCGCCTGCTGGGCGGGGCCGGGGAATACCTCGGGCACCTGTCCCCGTCCCACGAGCGGCAGGTAGCACTCGTGCGGCAGCGTGTGGCCGACGAGTCGCCACAGCCCGCCGGCGGAGGTCCGGGCGTACACGACGCGCCCGTCGCCCGCGCTGCGGCGCAGCCACTGCAGCGCCCCGGGCGACTCCCATGGTACCATGTGCCAGGCGTCGCCGCTGGAGGCCAGCCGCCAGGTGGACGTGCTGTTGCCCCCCACCACCCCGGCCGGGGGATAGGGCGCCGGCACCAGCACGGCGAACTCGCGCCCGCAGACGCTGTCCTGCCAGGTCAGCCCGCCGTCGGGGCTGCGCAGGAGGCCGGTCCAGTGGCCGAGGTACAGGGCGTAGGGGGACTGCAAGTCAAAGGCCGGCACCGCGGCGTAGCGCACGCCGACCGGGACGACGGCCCAGGTCGCGCCGGCATCGGCGCTGCGATACACCTGGCCAAAGTCCGCCCCCAGCACCACGTCGCGGTTCAGCGGGTAGATCGACAGGTTGTTCAGGGTCGTGTCAAAGCCCGGGGCCGGGGCGGTCCAGCTCTGCCCGCCGTTGTCGCTGCGGTAGACGGCCGGCTCGTGGCCCGGGCAGGCCCGGGCATAGAGGCGGTCGGCGTCGCTGGGGGCGACGGCCAGGCCGCAGGCGGAGGGCGGCGGGGCCAGGGTGGTCCAGGCATCGCCGCCGTCGTCGCTGCGGTAGATGCTGACGGCGCGGACGTACAGCCGCAGGCGGTCGCCCGGCGCAAAGGTGACCTCGGAGGCCCAGGCCACCGTGGCAGTGGCCACGCGCGTCCACTGAGTGCCGGCGTTGGCGGTCTCGTAGAGGCCGTACGACGTCGCCAGAAAGGCGTGGTAAGCGTCGACGGGGTCCACGGCCAGGTCGCTCACGTCCTCCGGGGCGACGCCGGCCGGCAGGGCGAGCTGCTCCCAGCGCCAGATGGGCGCGGACGCGGTCCCCGACGCGGCTGCGGCCGGCGCGGTCGGCGAAAGGGTCGCTCCCGTGAGGAGCATGAGAGACAGGCACAGCCCTGCCAGGGCCATTCGGCTCATCGGAATCCCTCTGCTGAAGAGGCAGGTTGACCGATACGGGGCTATTATACCACAAGGGCGGACTGCCGTGCATCGGCGCGGTGCCACCGGCCCTCGGTGAGGGGACCGGGCCGCTGCACGTCCGTTCCTCCGCCTACCTCGAGACACGTCTACCCGGCCCTGGCCGGGCCGAGGGGTCATGCCTGGCAGGGCACTGAGCCGTCGGCGCAGGGCACCGGCCGGCCGGGGCGCGGTCCAGATCAGAGCGGCAGCGCCCGGCGCGGCGGCCGGCTGCCCAGCGGGGAACGAGCACCGCCGGCCGGGCGGGGGTCTGCCAGGCGGAGGTACGGACCGGCTTCATCGGCAACAGCGACGTCCGCAGGGGAGTGCTCGGATCCCCGCCGACGGTATCGTGACGTACGCGGGGGCGGGGCCCGGCCCCGCCCCCATCCGGGCGGCCCGGGAGCCGCCCGGGCGGTGAGAGCAGCCGTCGCGGCGGCGCCCGCGCGCACAACGTCCCTGGGGGGCGGTCACCCGGCCGTTCCCCAGGGATACTTTTTTTTTACCCCCTGCTTTCGATCGACAGCAAGCGGCAGATTCGGACGAATCTTCCCGAAGACGCGAACGAATCTCGCGGAAGACGCGAACGAATCTCGCGGAAGACGCGAACGAATCTCGCGGAAGACGCGAACGAATCTCGCGGAAGACGCGAA
>CAZTIG010000089.1:0-12208 GCA_964613665.1 uncultured Chloroflexia bacterium | reverse complement strand
TCGAAGGTTTCCAGGCTGCGCTGGTAGAACTCGATGGCCCGGTCCCAGTCGCCCTTGTCGGCGTACACGAGGCCGAGGTTGTTAAAGGTCTGGGCCAGGCCGTGGACGTCGCCCAGGCGCTCGAAGGTTTCCAGGCTGCGCTGGTAGAACTCGATGGCCCGGTCCCAGTCGCCCTCCTTCGTGGCGATGATCCCCGCACTGTTGAGCAACTGCCCTGCCAGCTTGGCGTTATCCAATTGCGCCCCGACAGCCGCCAGCGCGCGCCTCAGGCGTTGCTCGATCTCGGGCCAGTAGCCATGGCGGTCGAGCGAGCCCACCAGATCGTCAGCTCGCCGGGCCATCGTCTCCCACTCCTGGGCCTGCTCCCACTGGTCCACCTCCTCCAGTACCTCCGCCGGGGTGACGCCCTCTCCCTGACCCTTGGCCCGCAGGTACTCCGCCGCCCGGCGGTGCACCTCGCGCCAGGGAACCTTGCCTCTGCGTAGCCTGTCGTAGGCGTACTGCCGCACCAGGGCATGGTAAGAGTAGGAGCGCCCGTCAAAGGCCAACAGGGCATCCCTCACCAGCACGTCGACCGCGTCGGCAGTGTTGCGCGCCCCGGGCAGCAAGGCTGCGACAGCGGGATAGTCAAAGGGGATGCTCAGGACGCTCAGGTGGGTAAAGACACGCCGCTGCAAGGCGGTTAGCCGCTTGTAGCTCACCCCCAGGGCCGCGGCCACGCCTTTGAGCGGCTCCGCTCGGAGGTCATCCCACAGCCGCGCCAGGCCACGCTTCTTGGCCTGTCGAACGGCCAACTCCAGCGCCAGGGGATGCCCCTCGAGCCACTCCACAATGGGGTCGACCAGCGCCAGGTCCTGTGCGTCGGCGACCTTGACCCCGGCCGCCGCGCCCAGGGAGAAGAAGAGGTTCCGCATCACCTTATCCGGCAGGGGGGGCACCTCCACCGTCGGCCAGCCGGCCTGCTCGGGGTCCTCGCGCGTCGTCAGCAGGACGCCACAGTTGGGTGGCAGGGCAGCGACAAAGGCGGGCACTGCGGCTTCCCTCCAGACGTCCTCGGCGTTGTCCCACACCAGCAAGCAGCGCTCCTCCAGGTTGGCCAGCAGCGCTCGCACCGTCGCCTGGCGCTGGGGCGGCTCCACCCCGGCCACTTCAGGGTGCCCGCAAAAGGCGGCCATCTGCCCGAGCAGGCTGTCCAGCGGCGGCCCGCCCTGGCAGTTCAGCCAGAGGACTCCCCCGGGGTAGCGCCAGGACTGCCGGCGCACCGCTTCGACGGCCAGGGCAGTCTTGCCGATCCCGCCCAGCCCCCAGATGACGGTGGGCGCTTCCCCCTCCAGCCCCTGGGCCGTCCGACGCAACTCGCCGACGCGCCCGGAAAAGTGGGGGTTCTCCGGAGGCACCCCGTAGAGCGGGGCGCGCACGGGCAGGTAGCCGCCCGGCGTGCACCGGCGCAGGGCTTGCTCGGCCGCCCGCAGCTTCTCCTGGGCGGCGCGCAGGCTGGACACCTCCGCGGCGTATGCCGCCACGCCCAGGCGGGAGAGCTCTTCCTCCAGCCGCCCCACTTGCACGTGGAGCTGCTGCACCTCCTGGGCGACGGCGCTGTCCGGGCGGGGGGCCTCGGGCGCAAAGAGGCGAACGTCCCCGCGGGCGCGACTGTAGAGGGCGGGGATGAACCAACATCGCCCGTACTGCGCCTGCCGCAGCGGCAAGCGGGCGTCGCCAAGGGCCTGGGCGACATCCTTGCCCTTGGCCAGAGACAGGTAGAACTGGCGGGTAAAGGCCTGGGCCGCGTCCACGCGCATCGAAACTTGCATCCCCACGACCAGCGGCACGCCGGCCCGCAGCATGGCCGCCGCAGTGCTCGACCAGGCGTCCATTCCACCCATGGCCGACTGGCAGGCGCCCATCACCACCAGGCGGACGGCGGAGTTGTTCAGCACAGCACCGATGTCCTCGGCCTGGACCAGGTGGGGGCCGCCGTAGGGGTCCTCGAAAAGCAGGTGGCCGCGGCTCTCGTGATAGACGCCGTGGCCGTAAAAGTGCAGGACGTGGTAGCCGCCCGCGCGCACGGCCTCGACCAGCGTGTCGTAGGTGGGCGGGCGCAGCTCGTCCACGAGCACGGCGCCATCGGCCGCCAGGGCGCGCAGGCCGTGGGCCAGCTCGCGGGACTGACGCTGCGGGGCGATGGGCGAAGCCCCCAGCGGCTCGGCCAGGACCAGCAGGATGCGCAGCGGCAGCTCCCCCAAGGCCTCGGCGAGCGGCAGGGGCGCTAGAGGGGTGCGCAGAAGCACGATGGAGTTGTCGGCAACCAGAAAGCGGTCGTCATGACGGAGAAGCTCCCAGGGCAGGGCGACCACATCATCGCACTGCTCGCCAAAGCGGAGGGCTAGGGACAGCGGCTGACGGTCCGCCCGCGCCGTGGCCAGGGCCGTGTCCAGGACCTGGGCGATCTCGGGCGAAGCGCGCAGGGCGGCGTCGAGGGCCTCACCGACGGCGGCCAGGAGCCCTTCCCCCAGGGGCAGGTTGCGGGCGGCGAGCGTCTCCACGACCGCAGCGCTGTCCCGGTCGGTCGGGTCAAAGCCCGGCTCCAGGGCGGAGGTGATGGCGGCCAGGGCCGGCCGGTCAAAGGGCGAGGCGAAGGCGCCCTGGGCCTCGCCGGCCGCGGCGCCTTCGGCGCGCACTAGCATGGTACCGTCTTCCTGTCGGGTGAAGGTGAGAGCCAACTCGTGCATGCGGTCCTCCTCTATGATTCTCTATTCTCCCATCCGCATTAGCGCGTTGTCATAGTACATCAGCAGGTCCGGATCTTCCTGCAGGACCCGCTCCGGCAGCCGGCCACCGGCGGCGTGCGGCCGTGCCGTAGCCCTTTTCTCCAGGCGCATGTTCAGGACTTGCGCCGCCTGGCCTTGACCTCCAGGGCCCATAGGCCGCCGGGGCCGACCAGCACCAGGTCCACATGACCCCGGCGCCGGTGGGGCCACTCCGGGTTGCGGTAGAGGGTCCACTGCCCGTCGAGATGGTAGCGCAGCTCCTCCACTCCAAGCAGATCGTGCAGGAGTATCGTCCGGGCGGCGGTCTGGCAGCGCGTGTCGAAGGAACCGTCCACGGCCCAGGCGAGGTCCCGGTAGTCGATCTCTCCCCTATCCAGGAGCTCGCCGATGGGGCACCGGGGCCCGCGGCCGGCCCAGGCCGTGCCGCGGGCTTGGGCCAGGGTCATCCCGGTGCGGCGCAGGATTTCGGCGGCCAGGTGGCTTGCGTCGGGTTCGGCGGCGGTGCCGACAGCCGCCTTGTCGCGGACTTCCGCCAACGCGCGCGCGGCGTCGGCGGAGTGCGGGTCCAGCTTGGCCGCCAGCTCGGCCGCAGCCCGGGCCTCCTCAAGGTCGTCCGAAGTGCAGGCCAGGCCGACGGGGGCGCGCAGGTAGGCCGGCCGATGGGTCAGCAGGGCCACCAGCGCCTGGCGGCTCTCGCTGCGCCGGCCCTCTTTGTACAAACGGATGGCTTCTGCCAGCTCGGGAGGTTGCTCAGGCATCGAGAGATCCTGTCATTCAAGCCCGCCAATCGCGACGGACCCGAGGGCCCTTCATAGAACGGCCAAGTACTCGAATCTGCTGATGTTGTCCTGCGAAGGGCGCCATTTCCGCGTGGCACCTCTCCCCACTATGGCCGGCCGTTCTCCACCGGCCGGCCCGGCAGGTGTCCGACTCCTGATCCTGCCCTGGGCCCTCCGGTCTCAGTCCGTGCCCTCATGTACCGCTGAACCGCCAACCGGCCTTGGCGTTTTCCAGCGCGGCATCGAGCTGTTCCACTACTTCTTCGCTCGGCGGTTCTCCCTCTGCCGTCAGAACAACCCGGAAGGTGAAATCCAGCCCGGGCGCGATGGAGAGCAGCTGCGTGGCGATCTCGGTCAGCCGCTGCACCTCGGCCGCGCTCAGCGTGGTGTCGGCGACCAGGACCACCGGCGGGCGGCGGATCCGCGTCAAGAGCGTCAGCTGCTGCACGGGCAGGTCAACCGGCTGCAGCGCGCGCCGGTCCAGGGCTTCCTGGACGACGCCGACGAACTGGGCCTCGGGGACAGGCTTGCCCAATACCTGGTTCTCGAGGGCCTCTTTCACCGCATGCAATGTCGGGGTGTCGCTCTCGGCGTAGGGCAGCGCGGCAATGATCGTGTCCACGGTCAGGTAGATCTCCTCGACGGCCTGGAACACCACCTCGCCGGCCGCGACCGGCGAACAGGGCCAGGGACCGCTCTCCGGCGTACGCACCAGGAGATGCAGCCGCAGGGCCTCTTCGATCCCGTCACGGAGCAGAACCCACGGTACCGGATAGCCGCGCTCCGCAGACAGGGCTTCCGCCAGTCGCTGCGCCGTGGTCCGTCCTCCCACCCAAACCTCCGGTATGGCCTGGGGGATCAGGTCGGCGCCGCGGATGGGCCGCGGCGCGGCCAGCAACTCCAGCGTCCCCGCGAGTTTCCCCTCCGGCAGGGCCTCGCGGAAGTAGGAGGCCTGGCCCAGGCGGGCCATGAGCAAGCCCTGGCGTACCGCGGCACGCAGGGCTTCATCCAGGACGCCAGCATCCCGCAGGCAGGGGAGGCGCTCGGCGTCGAAACAGGCGCGCCAGTCGCCAAGGGACACCGGGCCCGTAGGGATCGGCCAGAGGTCCTCGACCTGCTGCGGTGACAGCAGCTCGGGCTCCAGGTTGTGCAAGGTGGCCTGGGCGGGCGACTGCAGCTCCAGGTCGGGCCGGCGCAGCGTATCCTCGTCGGGGACAGTGCGCCAATAGGTGCGCATGGAGCCGTCGCCGCGCACCAGCCGCAGGACCAGCGTGCCCGCCCGTACGCCGCGCCGCAGCGATTCGTAGAGCACGTCGGGGCGCAGCAGGCGCGGCAGGCGGTGAAACTGCCCAAAGGCGGCCATCAGGTCGGGGACGCGCTTGCTCTCTTCCCCCTCCCGCCACAGGTCCAGGTAACTCCCCGGCAGGAGCAGGTCGGGGTCCACGGTGTTGACGATGATACGCTCCTCTTCCGCGAGCGTTGCCTTGATGCGGTCAAAGGCCGTCGCGCCGGCGTGGCGGAGCGTCGACAGGCCCACCTTGCCGCTCTCGTCGACGGCCACCAGCAGGTTGTATGCCGCTACCGCCGACTCGGGCAAGCTGCCGGCCACGGCGCCCTTGCGCTGAACCAACTCGCGCCGCTGCTGCTCGGTCAGCGCCTGGCGGTACTCGGCCACGTTCTCCACGCGGTCCCAGGCCAGGTACTCGCGCACCCGGTTGCGCAGGCCGGCCATCCGCGACGCTTCCGGCACCAGGGCAATGACGTTGTTGCGGTAGATACGCGGGTTCTGCGGGCCGGTGACCTGGTCGAAGTAGGCTTCGACCTCGGCCGGCAACGCCTTGCCCGGCTCGACGGCGCACTCCGGTCCCAGCACCAGGTAGCGCAGTTCCAGGTTGTCCGGGACATCGGCCGGGGATTTGGGCAGGATATGCACCGCGACGCCCGCGTCGGCCTCGCGCAGCGCGGGGACGGCGGCGATGCGCCTGCGCAGCTCGGCCTCGACGTCCGGTTCGTTCAATGACTCCAGGGCCCGGGCCTGGATGTGGTTGAGATTGGGGTGCGTGCTCAGCCGCCACACCTGCGGGTCCTCGACCAGGAACCACGAGATACCGCGCCACTTGCGCAGCCCCTCCTCGAGCGCGGCCGGGTCCCCCTCGGGGTGGGCCAGCAGCGCCAGCAGCTCCGAAGGCGACGCGCGCTGCCCCGGCGGGTGCGAGTGCAGGAAGGTGGCGACGACCGCCTGCTCCATCTCCCGGTGCGGCAGCGTGGGCAGGCCGGCCTGAACCTCGCGGGCCTTGGCCAGCTCGCCCGTGAGGATGGGCCCCCATTTTTCGCGCTCCTGGCAGATGGGCACCAGCTCGTTCAGGGCCGGAGAGAGAGAGGGACCCTCCGGGTTGAGCAGCGCCCAGGGGCCGATCAGCGGCGAGGGGTCGTGGCCGGCCGTCTCGCGCAGGGCATAGGCGAGCAGGCGCAGGGCGCCGCGGGTGCGCTGAAAGCCGTCATACTGGGTCCACTTCTGGTAGAGCACCTCGACCAGGTCGGGGTGAAAGGGGTAGCTTTCCATCATCCGGTGGTAGGCCGCCTGGTCGCGCTGGGCGTCGCGCAGCGGCAGTCGCTGCATCGCGGCCATCACCGCATCGACCACCGGCCGGCGTTCGGCCTCGCCCGCGACACTCTCGAACAGGCGGCGCCGCAGCACCTCGGCCACGTCCTCGCGCGTCACTGGCTCCACCGGTTCGGCGATGCGGCCAAAGATGTCCTCCAGCGCGCCGAGGCACCTGATGCCGGTTGAATCACCGGCCTCCACCCTGGAGGCTACCAGCGCGGCGACCAGCGCAGCGCGCTCCACTTTGGCTGTGGCCTGGGTCAGAACCTGGTAAAAGTCCTTGAGCGCGCCAAAGGCGCGCGGGTTGGCCAGCACCAGGTTGCGGTAGTACCAGACGGCCTCATCCACCAGCACCAGCGCGCCCAAGCCCTCGTTCAACGGCGCGCGCAGCAGGTCCACCAGCAGCGGCTCTGCCGGGACGCTGAACTCCTCGTCGTGGCTTTTCAGCCGGGCATAGCCGGCTTCTCCGGCCAACTGATAGGCCAGGGCGCCCCAGGGCGTGCGCACGCGGAAAAGCTGCCCGTCGGGGCCATGGACCTCCATCCCCTCCTTAACGTCGAGCTTGTCCAACGGCAGCAGAGCGACGCGGGCGCGGGGTGGCTGGGGCAGACTGGCAAAGCTGGAAAATTCCTGCGCCGTAGGGTGGTCGGCCAACCCCGGCCCCTGCTCGGCCAGGTGCAGCAGCGTGATAAGCGTGTGCGTTTTGCCGCCGCCATAGGCCACCTGCAACTGCTGCACCGGTTTGCCTCCCTGACCGGCCAAGCGCAGGAGGACGTCGCGCACCAGTTGTTTCATCCGGTAGGTCGGGTAGGTCCGCGAGAAGAACATCGTCGCTTCGCGGTAGACCGCGGGCGATTCGCCGGTGCGCACGCCGTTCAGATCCGCGGCGAACTCGTCCAACGTCAGCCGACCAGTACGAACGTCCTCGCGCAGATTGCATAGTTCGTGCCAGGCAAGAGTAGTCATTGTTGTTCTCCTGTTCCTTGTTCACCGGGCCGTTTTCGTGGATCGGGTAGGGTTACGTAGGTATCTCTGGGTTCGATTACCGCCCTTCCTTGCTGCCAGAGTATATATGGGTTTCCAAACACGAAAACTTGTGGCGTCGCCGAGGCCACATCAATGACCCGATAGAGTCGATAGCGGTTGCCCCAGCGTTGGGCACAGTCAAGCTCCTCGCGGGACATGTGGACGCGGAAATCGAACCCTGGCGTAGCCTTGACCTCGATGACGATGTCAACCCATTCCCCCTCAACAAGATCCTTCGATTCGAAATCATGGTCGGCGGCTTCGTACCCTTCTTCCCGCAGCCAGCGCACAACCTCCTCGGGCCGCTCTAGCCTCTCGCGCAGGCGATCCAATTCAAGCCTCTGGACCACCTGTTCACCCCGCTTCCCGTAGATGTCTCGCAGCCGCTGGTCTCGCTCCCAGTCTCTTCCCGGGCCCCCTCCACCACCGGACCGTCGGCCTTCTGGCTCAGCGCGTAGTGCACCTTCGGCAGCCTTCACATACGTGACTTGCACGTCAGAGAGATCGAGCGGAGCCAGCTCTATCGGCTCAGGCGGTGCGGGTGCCGGAGGCGGTGGAGCTTTCGGCGGCAACGATGGCGTAGGTCCTGGCTCCCGTGGCGGCCACTTGAACCAAGGCCTGGTCAGCGGTGGGGACTCGTACACGTTCAGCGTCCCGTTCTCATTCTGGATAAAGTACTTGGTGCCGACGTCAACAATTATCCAGCTGCTCCCGGTTTGATCTACCTCCACCAGAGACTGCGAGGCCAGACCTTTGCCAATCTCCTCAAAGTGCTGGCGCAGCTCTGCCGATAGCTGTAGTCCATCTAGTTCTGTGATGAACTCCAGCCCGACACTGAACAAGTAGGGTGACTCCGGGGCTTCAGCCGTGACTCCCAAACGAGATAGGAGCTCACGCATAGCTGCCACATGACTCTCGTCCAAACCACGGGTCTGCAAGTAGCGCTTCCGACCGGAAAGGCCTCCGCGGTCCAACAAGATAACAAACGCGTCAGTCAACCCCGGAATGCGGATGAACTCGGCGATTGCCCCCGCCAGAAGGTCGTAATCCTCCTCATAGCCCCTGCGGACATACAGAACGCCGCTGCGCGGGGCTCGGCCCGCAGACCCAGCCCGCGGACCGGTTTTCTCCTCCAGGTATATTCTCGCCTCGCTGTCAACAAGCACCTTTCCGGGGGGAACGGCCAGCCTGCGGTGTACAACCAGACTGTCCACGACTCTGATATCTAGGTTGGAGAGGTAACGTGCGACATCTTCTGTTTCCGATTCCTGTTGGTCGTGTACTACTGCCAACAGGTATGGGCGTGCCACCTTGAGATAGCGATCCAAGCGGGCACTCTCGGTTTTGAGCACTTCCCCCGGCTCGTGACTCTCCTTAACGCACTCCGAGATAGGCTGGATCCCCAGGTATCGGGCTGCGTCTCCCCAGTTCTTGTCGAGGGAAGCGAAAGGCAGGTGTTCCCGCCATCTCGCTGCGTGGAAGCGATCGTCGGCAAAGAAGACCGGTTCAGGAGGCTGCACATAGCGCAAAGCCCCTCCCTCGCTAGCAACGAGCGGAATGCTCTCCTGAGGAGGACGCTCATTTACCCCCAAAGGCACCAACAAGTTGTTGATGCGTTCAATGACCCAGCGGGATAATGTAGCGAGGGCCCGGGGCGTTGAGCGGCGACCCGAAGAAACAACGATGTTGGGATCGGGATACTGTTCCGGCAGGTGCCGCAGCAGATCCACCAAATCACCGATCTTGGCGTCTTCCACGAAGCGCATACCAATATCGTGGCAGAATCGGCGATACTCAAACCTACTGTAGTCCGCGGGCGGGGTTGGCAAAAGGCTCCGAATGACGGGGCTTTCAGCAGGAGAGACAAACCAGCAGTGGCTTGCCTCATACAGCTCATATCGCCCATTGCCATCCAGATCAGTGCGAGCAGGGATCCAATCGGCCTCCCGCAGGAGATATTCAAAGAATGAAGGGACTACTTGTGCACGTGCCTGTCCGCGGCAATCCCTTCTATAGCATTGCACCTCGGCGGAGGGGGCTCCCTTGCGCTTGTAGTGCTCCCAGTTCTCCGCCAGGAGGGTAAAGAGTATCGCCAGGCGTCTAGCATCTCGCCGCTCGATTAGTTCGGCAAAGCCCTCAAGGGCCACCGAACGACGCAGTTGCCTGTATCCACTCCCATGGTTGCTACAGCGAGAGTATTGCTTCTCCAATTGCCCCAGATAGTCCAACCAGCGGCCCGCGCCAGCATGCGGGTGGTTGGATTGAATGTCGCGCCAGCGCCCCCGGTGCAGCTTTGCCTCAGGGACTTCCTCAACGAGCATCCGAGGAGCCGCAGCAACGCCCAACCACTTCCAGAACTGGGCCCACTCTTCCCGTTCTGCTGGCGGAATGTCAAGACCACGAACCTCGTATAGGAAGACCACGCCCTCGGAGCCGTCGTACAACTGCTCCAAGCGATCATCGGCACTCCAAACACTTGACAGGTACACCTGCGAAACGGATCGCCACTCGTCTTGACGCCGGTTGGTGATCGGCCGAGCGGGCACTTGCACCATCTCTTTGACGCGCTCCACGACCGGGTCACCTTCGCCCCGCCGCGCTTGCCGCCAGTAGTCGAAAAGATACCGATATACTTCAGTACGTTCCTCCAGATCGAGATTCGGGAATCTATTCGCCCTGAAAAGGGGAACGATCGCGTTGGCGATGATGTCAGGCGCATCATAGTCCCTGATGGGAGGACGCAATGTGCTCAGGAGCCGGTGGGTCGGCCCCGCGCGCCCCTCAGGGTCATAGGCGGTCGGGTGGACAAGAGATGCGGGGAGCGCCCGAGGCATACTGGGCGTCTCCTGGCGCAGTTTGGCATGGTACATTCGCTCGTCAGGTCTTGTCCATCTACCCCTATCGGTGATGACACAGCGTGCGCGCTCGAGGGCTTCCGAGAAATGATCCCTCTCCGCGAGTTCGACGCTTTCGCGCCAGTGCCAGAGGAAGCGATACAAATCCTGGTAACCCTCGGGGCTGACGGCTATCTTGCCACTATCGAACAGCCTGAATGCATCCTCAAAGGCAAGTCGCTCCGCTCCAAGTTGGGCCAGGAACGCCGAACTGGCCGCATCGCACTCTACACTCGGCAAGGGGAACTGCCGGCGGTCGCGTAAATTGGACAACTCGAGTGGGGGAAAGAAGCGGTGGAATCCTGCTATGTCGGCGGTGGCCCCATTGGGCGACAGCACAATCTGGCGGGGACGCCTGGGCTTGCCATCGAGCGAAGGCACGAAGGCGCAATGAGCCAGCTCTTCTCGAATGATGTTCTGAAGGACGGCAGCGAAATCGGTAGCTTCGGCGCATGGGACCAGTATGCGCACCACCCGTTCGTCAGACGGGAAACGTTGGACAAGCTCGGAAACTACGTCTTTACTGATAAACGACGCGATTTGCTGGGCCAACCATCTATTATAGGAGCGATCCTCCACCTGTTTGCGCGCCGCATCGATGTAGAAATCGCCATGGACGCGGTACCGCAAGCCGGTTTCAACCATCGTTGGAAAGTAGACAAAGAGCTTCTTCGAACCCGACGCCTCCGTAATGAGCCTTCCGCGCTCGTCCAAGGGGAAAGCTGCAGCAAGGCTAACTTGTCGGACGCGCCCCCATGTTTTGTCTCCCAACTCGTCGATGGCTGCTCGGGCCTTTGTAGCCGGCCGCAGACAACTAAAGAGAAGCCACCGTGAATCGATATGCCTGCCTTCGTAGAGGGTAATATCCCGCCCCCGGTAGGTGTCGCCCGTCGTCCTGACCTTCCGACGCAATACTCTCCGGCGTTTGCCTTTGTTCCACACCTCAATCTCATCAATGCCATTCAGGAATAGGAGAAGTGATGGGGCAACGTCACTGGCAAGGCGGCTCTCAACTTGAGCGCTCCCTATCCCTGCCTTCAGTGGCAACCGGATCACCGTAGCGAAACCCTCTTGATACAGCAGGCTGCGAACCAACTCCCGATCGGGTAGGGGTTGGACTTCCTCGACAGTGTACGGGAAAACGAAACGTGTGATGGGAAGCTTTAGGTCGCTGGCTGCCCCCACAATCGCGCGCACACGCTGATAACAGGTATCATGATCGAACCGGAACTGGACGACTCGCGAGAATATCTCGGGCGAATCTGTGATCTCCAGGACGGACTTGAATCCAATCCCTTTGTACCCAATGGACTTGCTGCGATCTTTAGAGCTTTCGCCCCAGCGGTAGATGCTATTCACATCCTCTTCAAGGAAAGGAACGCCGTCGTTGGCAACAATCAAGGCCGAATCGGTAAGCTCGATACGTACACGATAGGGTCCTGCTCTTGCCCATCCTCGTTTTCTCTCTTCTCCCGTTGCGGTGATGGCATCGTCGGCGTTCTGTAGCAGCTCGAACAAATACCGGCCATAATAGTCACGTACCGCGCTGGCCTCAGCGTTCGCCTGGTTTGCGAGGTCCACTGTCACGTAATGTAAGCCGTCGGGACCACGGGCGAGGCGCAGTGGTCCCTCGCTGAGTCGCTCAACGTAGGCGTTTCCACTTGGAATGCCGGTATCTGTGGAAAGCGTTGCCATTCAAGTCTCCGCAGGTATCGTGTGACTTTGCAGAATGACTATTGGAACAGCTCCTTCTGGATAGGGACCTGCGCTTGTGTCTTGCCACGCCCCCACGCCACCACCGCCTCCAGCAGCGTCCGCTCTTTGCTCTTGACCCCGGCCATCTCTAACACGGCCTGGGCCACGGCCCAGAAGAGATCGTTCTGGGGCAGCCCCTTGCCGGCCGCATAGGTGCTGAGGGCGTCCAACTGCCCACCCTCCCACAGCCGCATCAGCCGGTGCAGGACGTCCACCAGCGGCAGCCCGCCACTGGGGTGTGGCTCACCCAGATCGTCCCGGGAGCGTTCCTCCCAGGTGGCCAGCCGCAGGTCGCTGCCGACGGCCTTGACCAGGAAACCCCGCGCCCCGCGCAGCTCGTTCAGGTCCAGGCCGTAGCCCTGCGAAAGCAGGATGCACTCG
>CAZTIG010000088.1:0-12212 GCA_964613665.1 uncultured Chloroflexia bacterium | reverse complement strand
GTAGGGGCGGGTTTGAAACCCGCCCCACATGGCGCGGCGTCGTCGTCGTCCACCAACATGATGACCCCGTGCACGTGGTTGGGCATGATCACAAAGGCGTCCAATCGGACGTACGGGTAATGGCGCGGCAGATCATCCCAACAGGCCCGAACCATTTCCCCGAACCCGTTCGTCCGCATGACCCCATCCACAACCTCTCCCAACAAGCATTGTCCGTCGCGCACGCAGATGGTCACGAAATAGGCCCCAGCCTGGGTGTAGTCGTACCCCGGCAGGCGGATAGAGCGGCGGTGGTGGCGCGTGGGATCGTAGGACGTCATGCCCCCCTCCCCGACAAATGCCCGGACCGTTAGCCGGCCGGGGGCCCAGCACCCTTCCCCTCGGGGCGGCGCAGGAGATCTCGTTCTATGTGGATGAGATGGTCCACCGTGTCGAAGCGGGCCTGGTCCGCATGATGTCGCTCCGCCTGCCGCAAGCGATCCTGCAGCGGGAGCTCCACCGGGATGTACCCGAGGCCCCAGCGCGCCCGCACCCGCGCGGTATGACCGGACGCCCAGAAGTGCGCCACCAGCCCCAGGTAGTTACTGGCGCCCTCGCCTGCCAGGGGCTTACCCTTGGCGGCGAGCGTCTCCATCCTGTTCAGGGCCTCGACAGCCAATCGGTAGCGCCTCCTCTCCAGTGCCACCGCCCCGAGTTGGAAGAGCACGCGGCTGACCGTCCCGAAGGCCCCGGTCGTCCCCCGGGTCACCTTGGGGAGAACGTCCAGCAAGGACCTGGCTGCCGCCTCATAGTTCAGCTCGATGGCGAGACTTCCCACTCTCTCGATTACCCGCAGCGTGGCAGCGACGTCGGGCGACAGACTGAGCGGAAGCCTTTGATCGTAACCCCGCGATGGGGGCTGCAATCGCTCCAGTATCTTCTCGCAGATGGCAGCGGCGGCGCAAAAGTCCTCGCTGTCGCCAATCTCCTGAGTAGCGCTCTGGGCTGGGCTGGCGCCTTTGCCACCACCTCGTAGTGTGGACTCGACCGCGTTCATCACTTCGTCGAGCGACCTGCCGCTGTATCCCTCATGCTCCTGCAGCTGCTGGGCCAGCCGGCCCAAGGCATCGAGTACCAGTCTCTTCTCGATCCCGCCTTCGCCCTGCTCTCCCAGGAAACGGAGATCGTCGAGGGCCTGCTCATCGGGCGTCCCGCGCTGCCGGATAGTCCGAGCGCACTTCCTTTCCAGGTAGCGCACGACCCGGTCTCGCCTGTACCAGGCCTGCGCCCACCAGAAGATCGCCGTGAAGCCGATCACCGCGCTCGTGGCCAGGTTCGCCCCAACCCACCAGCCGAAGCTGTCGTCGGCAAGGGGGTGCAGCCAGATGAAGGCGAGCGTCACGACGGCGGCCGGGACCACCAGCCAGGCGGCGAGGGCAAAGACCCGCCGCCGCCTGTGCATGACACTGCGCAGCTCCTGGGGAACGATCACCTGCATTACCAGGGCCGGAATGCCGAGGCCAAAGAGCAGAATGGCCACGGCCACCTGCAGATAGGGCGGCAACCAGTCGTGCACGGGAAAGGTCTGTGGCATAGCGCGCTCCTTTGCCGTTCGGGCGAGGTCAGGCCGCCTGCCCCAGCACCCGCCTGATCAGATCCAATAGAACGGTGTCAGGAGCTCCGGCGTCCTTCTGCTGGAAGCGGAACGCCTCGATACGCAGCTCCACAAGGTCGCTTGTCAGCTCCCCCTGCCCCTCCACGGTCAGGACGCCGATACGATCCGGTGTGATCCAGGCCGGGCGGTCCTCCCAGTGGAACTCGGCCCGGGGAGACCCCAACATGGCGTAGAGGAGCTGGAGGCCCAGGCGGGCCGCGACCTTGTCGGAGCCGGCCCTCTTGTACAGCCTGATCCAACCGGGATCATCCCCCGGCGGCAGGCGGATGTCGACAATGATGGCGTCGTACTCCTCCTGCTCCAGCAAGCGCACGCCGGCCGAGGCGTCCTCCGCCACCACCAGGTCGTAGCCGCCCTCCATGTAGACCGGCGCAGTCAGGTGGGGCAGATCACGCCGGGCGCCATCCTCGATCCAAAGGACCTTGCGCTTCTCTTTCACCGGGACCTCCCTGCAAACGAGTGCAACGGCAGCCAGAAGCTGACCGTCGTCAGATAGGGCAGCGTGTAGTCGTCCGGACGGCCGCCTGTCCGCGCCGGCCGACTGACGACGCTGACGTCGCCGCCATGCAGCCTGGCGGTGTCGCGGGCATCGGTGAGGCCGATTCCCGTGCCCAGCCGGCCGCGATCGCTGGACAGGCGGCCGCGGTAGCCCAGTCGAAAGATCAGGTCCTCCTCGATCTCGTCCCGAGGGATGGGAACGCCATAGTTCTCAAAGTCAACGACGACGCGCCGCCCGTCGACGTAGGCGCGCACGGTCACCCAGGGCGGGACGCCCTTTTCCCGGCGCCAGCTGTACTTGATGGCGTTGTGCAGGAGGTTGCTCAGCGCCCGGCGCACATTGCGCTCGCTGGCGCGAACCTGGGCCCCGCGCAGCTTGTTCCTGGTGCGGATGGCGACGCCCTGGCTGCGGGCAAAGTCGCCCAAGTGGGTTGTCGTCTGGGCCACCAGATCCCACATCGAGAGTATGGCGATTGGCTCGTCGGGGCGCGCCCCGGTCGTCACCAGGTCGCGCAGGGCCCGCACCTGGCTATCCATGGCCACCACCTCGGCCTCGACGTGCCGCAGGTCGGCCAGGCAGGCAATGCGTTCCAGCTCGGCGGCAGCGCGCAGCAGCTCCCGGAGCGGCTCCCGCGGCAGCTTGCCTTCCAGCGCCGTGCTGCCCAGGTCGATGATCCGGCGGGCGATACGGCGCAAGGTGGGCGGCCGATGCTCGGGAAAGGCAATCTGCCGGTAGGTCCTGAGCAGGCTGACCAGGCCGAGGCACTCTTGCCAGACTGTCTCCGGGATGGTGCGGGCTTCCCGATCCGACTGAGCCAGATCGAGGAGCTTCTCCAGCGCGGCTGTCACGCGCGCCGCCGGGGCCGCCATGGCGCTATCCACCTCGTCCGCGGTGGGTTCGCGTGCGGCATCGAACGGGCTAGGCCCCAGGGCCAGGATGGCCGGGGCAACGTGCTGCCGCGCCATGAGCAGTGTGGAGGAGTAGGCATGGAGAACGCGACCGATGTCCGCCTGGAGCGCGCGCATCTCGTCCTTGGCGCGCTGTCCCGCAGTGATGTCACGGATGACGCCGGTGCGGCCGATCGTCCGGCCATCGCGGTCCTTGAGCAGGCGGCTGTTCACCTCGATGACCATCTCGCGATCGTGCCGCGACTTGACGCGCAGCGGATATTCCAGCAGAGGCAGGCCCTGGCTGTCCTTGCTCTCGATGGCCTCCTTGAACACGGGGTAATCCAGGGCGTTGGCGTAGAGCTCGCGGATGGGCAGGCCGATGACCTCTTCTACCGTGGAGTAGTCGAACATCTTGGCGAACTCGGCATTGCACTGGCGGATGATGTCCACGCCATTCTCGATGCGCACCTCGTAAAAGCCCACCGGGACGTCCTCCAGGCTGCGCTTGTAGCGCTCTTCCTGGGTGACGTCGACCAGCGTTCCCTCGCGGCCCTCGTAGCGGCCGTCGGGCCCGCGGATGGCGACGCTGCTGATCGAGGCGAAGAAGAACTCGCCGCTCTTCCGAACCAGGTTCTTCACCTGGCGCACCAATGCGCCCTTCGCCATGACCTCCTCGCGAAAGGCGTCCGCCTCGTTGGGATAGGCGTAGAACTCGCTGACCGGGTGGTCCAGCACCTCCAGAGGATCCGAGAAGCCCAGGATGCGGACCAGCGCCTCATTGGCGTAGGCCAGGCGATCCTCCTCGTCCAGCCGGTAGACGCCCACCGGCAGGTGCTCAGAGAGTTGGCGGAAACGCTCCTCGGCGGTCACGTCGACGATGCAGCAGATGTGTCCGAGCGTCTCGCCACTGGCCGGGTCCAGCAGCGGCGTGGAGGAACAGCGCACAAAGCTGTCGTGGGTGCCATTGTAGAGGTGAAGGACACTGCTCGGCCAGGGTGTACCCTGGGGAGGAGACACGGCCAGTTGGTCCATGAAGACAGCCCGGGCCGTGTCATCGTAGAAGAGGCTGTCCATGGTGGGCGGCAGAGGGCTTTCTGCGGGCAGGCTCAGCTCCTGGTGCGCGCAGGCATTGCCCTCCAGGATACGACCGTCCGCAGCCAGCAGGAGAACGCCGACGGGCAGCCCGATCCAGTGGAACTGCCGGAACAGCTCGCGGATCCTATCATCGCCAGGCATGTCTCCCCCTTGTCCTGGCCCGCCGCGCCGCGGACCGGTGACGCCGCACGAGGGAATCATACCGGGAATCGGATGCTTTGTCAAGGATGACCCGCGCCTGGCAATTGCCCGCGATGGCCCCAACGAACCGGCCGGGGCGCCACTGAAACCCGCCCCACATGGCGCGGCATCGTCGTCCACCGTAGGGGCGGGTTTCAAACCCGCCCCGACGAAACCGGCGGGCGCAGGCCCGCCCCCCGGGGATCGGCCGCCGCTAGGGAGCAGCGTCGAAACCGTTGAAGATGAGCGGCAGGTAGAGGTGCCGGTACTGCGCGACGCAGACCTGGCCGGTCCAGGTGTCGGTGCCGCAGGCGTTCTCGACGTCCAGGGCCACGTCGTAGCAGCCGCCCTGGTCGTAGGTGTGGACCGGGTCCTCCAGCGTGCTGGTGATCCCGTCGCCAAAGTCCCACAGGTAGGAGATCGGCTCGCTGCCCGTGGCCACGGCGTCAAAGGTCACCTGCAGGCCGGCGGTGATGTAGCTGACGTCGACCAGGTCGACCGGCTCGAGCACCGTCATGGTGACCGGTACGGTCACCACGGGCTCGTCGGGGTCGTTGCTGTCGATGAGCAGGTTAGCCAGGTAGTCACCCGGGGTCAGGCCGGTGGCGTCGAAGGTGACGGTGACGGTCTGGCACCCACCAGCAGCCACCGTGCCGCTGATCGGGTCCTCGCTCAGCCAGGGGACGTCTGCTGGGGGCGGTCCGCCGGTCTCGCCGCTGCCGCGGATCATCCAGTTGCCGGCGAAGCCGAAGGCGTCGATGATGTCCCACAGGGAATCGGGCGGCAGGACCGGCGGGGCGGGCGGATCGGTGCTCCAGGAGCCCACCCACGAGCGCTGCTGCGTGGCCGTCTGGTCCAGCGCTGCCGGGAAGTCGGCCGGCTCCACCCCCGACTCCTGGTAGCGGTTGATGGCGCCGATCAGCACGTCGCCCGGACCGTTCAGCACCAGCGGCGTGGCCAGGGTGTAGTCGCTCCAGGTCACGCCGTCGTTGGCCAGCACGGTCTCGTTGTAGACGGCCACCACGGTCGCATTGCTGGGATCGCCGTCGCCGTCGGTGTCCTCGTAGACCACCAGGTCCACGGGCCCGCCGAGCGGTACGTTCGTGCTGCCAAAGAGCACGCTGATCGTCTCGAGCTGAAACGGGAAGTCGGCCGGATTCGGGGTGAAGCGATTCAACCAGAGGAGCTGGTAGCCGCTGATGCCGTCGTTGAGGCCGATGTAGTTCTCGGGGCTGCCATCGTCCAGGATCAGGTTGACCGGGCCGTCGGGCTGCCACGGCCGGGCCGCCACGCTGCTGGCCGGCACTGCCGCCAGCGCCAGCTCCACCGGCCGGGCGGGCAGCGACCCAGCGGACGTGGGGGCCAGCACAACCGTCCGCGTCTCCTCGACGATGCTCCAGTCGAGCGGCCGGCCGGCTACTTCGCAGATGAGCAGGTCCTGGGCGGTGGTGGTGTCGGGGCAGAGCGCGGCCTGCAGCGACAGCGGCTCGACGACAATGTCGGGCTCGCCCAAGGACTCGAGGAAGGCCAGGTCGTCCAACACAAAGACGGCCGGCCCGTCAATCACGACATAGGCGATGCCCGTGGCGGTGATGCTGAGGGTGTCGAGGGTTGGGGCCAGGGTCAGGCTGTCGCTGCCCAGGGAGCTGCCGGCGGCGTCAAAGGCCTCCATGGTGACGATCTGGCCTGCACCGGAGCCGGATCCGGCGTTGACCTGGACGTACCCGGCGCCGTTGGTGAAGGTGATGATCTCGGGCGGCCGGGGGATGCCGCCATCGCTGAAGTTGGAGTTCTGGTTAAAGGCCAGGAAGTTGGGCGGGCTGTAGCCGCTGACGCCAAAGTTGCTGCACTGGTCGAGGATGCCACCGCCGTCGAGCGGCGCCGGACCCATGAAGAGGACTCCCTGGGCGGCGTACTGGTCGCGGAGGGCCACCGTCTCTCCGAAGCTGCACGGCGCCCCCACATCGTCAAAGTTGATCACGACGGCGCCGGGCGGCGGCGGGGTCGCGGTCGGGGCAGTCTGCACGCCGGTCGGTGGGACCGGCGTGTTGGCGGAGGCCGGCAGGGCCCCGAGGAGCAGGGCCAGCGCCACGCCCAGGGTGAGCCAGTGCCAGAATCTGCGGGGATTCATCTTGACTCCTCCTTGTACGGTCATGAAGACCTGTGCCATTGGATACATGGTGCCGCTTGCTGGACTACGAAGGACACTCGCTACCTGAGCGGTTCCGGCGTTGCCAGGGACGGGTGTCTCCTGCGTTTCGAGGTAAGCTTCCTTCTGACCCCCTTTGTGCGCACAAGGAGCGGCGCAATACCGGCGCGAGGTGGCGTGGTACCGCTTCACACTTGCTGCCGTATCATTATATCACAGGGAGACGCCGTTGGCGATAGCTCCCGGGCCAGTTCCTGGCGGGGCTCCCAGAGGGGAGGCGTCGCTGCCGAGGATACGAACTCGCTCCCACCTCAACAGCATATTGCGGGTCATCACCGAGGCATTCGCTATGATAAGGCAAGCTCGAGAACCTCATACTCGTTCTAGTCAGCCTGGCACGCTTCGGCCATTCCCCGGATCTCTGCGTGCGCCACAACGAACGGGCCCGAAACAGGGCCGGCGCATGGCGGCCAACCCTTCCACGAAGGAACGAGCGCTTCATGGAGATGGCCAGGTCAATTGACACATGACCCCAACTCAATTGACAAAAGTGCCCAACTCAATTGACAAAGGTGCCCAACTCAATTGACAAAGGTGCCCAACTCAATTGGCGGACGCGACACATTCAGGCTCGGACAACGACTCGTTCAGGTTCAGAGGAGCACTCGTAACCCGAATGAGGAGGCCTCGTCAATTGAATGAGGAGGACTCTGAACCTGGATGAGGAGGATTCGCCAATTGGCGGACGGAGGCTCGCCAATTGGCGGACGGAGGCTCGCCAATTGGCGGACGTTAGCATGTCAATTGACTTGCTCCGAGTCTCTCAGCCGCTCTCGGCGCAGCAGGCCCGGCGCGGGATAGAGTTGGGCCCAGAGGTCAATGCCTCTGGGCCCAGGTTGTGCCGACGCGACGGGGCGTTGGCCAGGCCTAGTGCACCGTGAGCGTCCTCTCCAGCGTGCCCGAGCGGATGTCGCCGTTGCCGTTGAACGACGCCCGCACCTGCAGCCGGTAGCGCCCTGCCGCCAGTGCCGGGTTGGTCAGGATGACCTCGCTGGGCATGTTGCGCACCAGCACGTCGGCCCGCACCTCGCTCGCGTCCTCGGCGATGAAGAACACGCCCTGGGCAGGATCGGCAGGGTCGTACTTCAGGGAGTCGCCGACGACCCGCCCCGCGCCTCCGGGGGTCAGCACGTCGTTGAAGGTGCCGCTGGCGACGTCGACAAAGCGGTCCAGCACCGGACGGCGATCGAGGCGCCGCTGCTTGACCACCTCGCTGTGCCTGCGCAGGGCCTCGCGCAGCCGCCTGGCCGGGATGATGCGGGGCACGACGCGGTGGCGCGCCGGGTCGAACGAGTCGTCGATGGCGTCGGCAAAGGGGCCTTTGATGCTGACGCGAAAGCAGGCCAGGGGGGTGTCGACGAAGATGCCTTCGCGCAGCAGCTCCTCGACAGCGCTGAAAAAGTCCTCCAGGGCGCTGTACAGATCGGAGCGGGCGACGGTGGTACCGTGGCCGACGATCCGCTCGACGATGTCCTCCAGGTCGGCGACGTAGGTGGGCTGGACCCGGGCCATGTGGGTGTCGGGACTGCTGGGCAGGCTACACCGGTGGATCACGTACTTGATGGGCATGGTACTCCTCCTTGTTGGTGTTTCACGGGCGGGACGCCTCCTGCATCCCGCTGCCATTCCGATAGTCCGATACGCCGGTTCTGGAGCCAGGTGGCCCTTTTCACCTCCTTTCGGGCAGCCCGGCACCACCAGGGCCCAGGGTCCCCAACCACCAAGGCATGAAGACACAGGGTTTCCTTATCGAACCTTCGTGGCCTTGGTGGTGCCCACGGGGCCGCCCACCCGGGCCGGCCCCGTGGGAAGCACAGGGCCGGCCGCCTCTTCTGCGGCGCTTCCCGCCGTGATCCGTGTGCCCCCTGGCCGTCTTCCGCCGGGCCGGCCACGGTGGTGGTTCCCCTGGGGGGAGATCGGCAACGGGCGACCAGCCGGGTCGCCCCCACGGCCGCAATAGACCGGACCGCGCCGGCCGGGTCGGGGCGCCGGGGGCAGTGGATCCCATCTTGGGTTGGTAAGGGCCGGCAGCGGCCGCCCTGCTGCCTTCTTCCCCAGCTCCCCGCTCCCTCTCATCGCCCTGCCTCCAGTATACCAGCCGGGTTTTACAGGGGTGTTGCAAAGTTTTACAGTTTCGTAACATCGTTTTACAGATCTGTAACACGGTTTTACAGATCCGTAAAACTTTGTAATACGCCCGTAAAATGCATGGTGTATAATGGTGGCAGACAGTCAGATCGCTACCAGGGCGTCGGAGAGAGCAAGCGGCCATGTGATACCTGGGGCACCCCAGGCGAAAGGAGAAGCGTAGATGACAGGCAAGGAGAAGGTCCTGCTGGTGGACGACGAAGAGACCATCACCGCCAATCTCACTCCCTTCCTGGAACGGGCCGGTTTCAGCGTGGCCACGGCCCGAGACGGCCAGGAGGCCCTGGAAAAGGTCCGCGCCCTGGCCCCTAACCTGATCATCCTCGATATCCTCATGCCGCGCATGGACGGCCGCGAGGCCCTGCGCCGCCTGCGTCACGGCAACGACTGGACCCCCGTCATCCTCCTTACTCAGGTCGGCGGGGCCGCCGAACGCACCATGGCCCTGGAGGAAGGCGCCGACGACTACATCAACAAGCCCTTTGACCCCAACGAACTGGTGGCGCGCATGCGTGCCGTGCTGCGTCGCGTCCGCGCCGGCCAGATGCCCCTGGCCTCGGCCGCCCAGCTCATCTGCGGCGACCTCACCCTGCACCGCAGCTCGCGCCGGGCCTACCTGGGCGGACAGGAGCTCAGCCTGACGCCCAAGGCCGTCCAGTTGCTAGAGTACCTCATGGCCCACCCCGACGAGCTAATCACCCGCGAGCGGCTCCTGGACGTCGTGTGGGGCTGGGACTATCCCAGCGGCATCCGCGCCGTGGACGCCCGCATCTTTGAGCTGCGCCGGGCTCTGCAGGAGGAGACGGCCAGCCCACGCTACATCGAGACAGTCCCCGGGCAGGGCTATCGCTTCATGGGCGAAGTGGAGGCCAGGTGATGAAGATCAAGTGGGTACTAGCACTGCTGCCCGCCGCCGCCGGCACGACGATCGATGCCCTCTCGCAGCTCGGAGCCATGGCCGACCCCGCCCTCTACCTGCGCGGCGACCGGGGAACGCTGGCACTGCTGGCCGGCATCCTGCTTTCCGGGCTGACCCTGGGCGGGCTGTTGCTCGACGCCTGGGCCGAGCGGCGCTGCCAGCGCCGCCTCGGCGGGCTGCGCGACGAGGCTGCCGCCGAGCGCCGCCGCTTCCTGCAGCGCCTGGACCACGAGCTGAAGAACCCGCTCATGGGCATCCGCGCTGCCCTGGTCAACGTGCCCAACGGGGCCACCACTCCGGCGCAGCAGGCCGCCCTGGACAGCATCGAGCAGCAGGCCATCCGCCTCGGCCGGCTCACCGCCGATCTGCGCAAGCTGGCCGAGCTGGAGACGCGCTCGCTGGAATGCACCCCCGTGGACATCGCCGCGCTGCTGCAGGAAGCCTTCTCCCTGGCCCAGGAGCAGACCGCCGCCCCGGCCCGCCAGCTCTCCCTAGTGCTGCCCAAGATCCCCTGGCCCGTGCCGGCCATCTCCGGCGACCGCGACCTGCTCCTGGCGGCCATCTACAACCTGCTCGACAACGCGCTAAAGTTCACCCAGCCGGGCGACTCCATCGAAGTGCGCGCGCACCAGGCCGGCTCCGCCGTCTACGTCGAGGTCGCCGACAACGGCCCGGGCATCCCCGCCGAGGACCTGCCCCACCTGGGCAAGGAGCTCTACCGCGGGCAGGCCGCCCACGGACTCCCCGGCAGCGGCCTGGGGCTGGCCCTGGCCCGCGCCGTCGTCGAGCGCCACGGCGGACAGCTCGCTGTCGCCAGCCGCGTCGGCGAAGGTACCGTGGTCACGGTGAAGCTGCCGCTGAAGTGAACGTTGGAGCGTTAACACGTTGACGCGCTCGACGGAAGTCGGGGCCGTTGCTCAGATCACGTCGCGCGGAGAGTCCAATGGGAGGTAAGCATGGAGAGGAAGAAAGCTCGCTCGCGGATCGTCCTGTTCCCCCTGTTCGTGGTGGGCGCCGCCGCCCTGCTCCTGGGCGCCTGCAGCAGATTGCTGGAAGTGGGCGAGGAGCCCACGGCGGCCCCGCCGGCCACCACCGCGGCGCTGGCCGCCGCCCCCAGCAGCACGCCGACCACGGCCGCAGCCACCGCTACGCCCACCCGCCGGCCCAGCAACACGCCCCGGCCCACGGCCTCGCCCACGCGCACGCCGCGGCCCTCCATCACCCCCACGCCGGCGCCCACCCTCTGCGCCCACGCCCGCGTCACCGGGCAGACCTGCGTGGCCGGGGCCAGCGTGACCATCTCCTCCTGCTGCCCGGAGTGGATCGGCCGCACCAACGCCGACACCACGGGCCGCTTCGAGTTCGCCGCCCTCACCGCCGGCACCTTCACCGTCAGCAGCGGCGGGCGCAGCCGCACCGTCACCCTGGAGCGCTGCGACAGCGAGGCCACCGTGAACCTCTGCCCCGGTCCTGCCCCCACGGCCACGCCCCCCTGCACGCCCACGGTCTCCCTGAACGTGGATTCGATCCGGGTCCGCGACCTGCGGGTGACGGTCGACGGCGAGATGAGCTGGACGTGCGCCCCCGCCCACCTCACCTGGAAGTGGGGGGACGGGCACGAAGATAGTCAGGACTTTCCGGCCAGCCACACCTACGCCGCCGCGGGCATCTACGACGTCACCGTCGAGGCGGCCAACGACGCCGGTTGGGGCGGGCAGGGTGGTTGGACGTGGTCGCTCAAGGCCTTTGTCGGGCCCAACGTCGGCGACATGGTCTATGTCTGGCCGGGTCCCTTCGAGATGGGCTGCGACAGCGGCAACCCGGCCGAGAGCTGCCAGGCCGACGAGCAGCCGCTGCACACGGTCTACCTGGGCGGCTACTTCATCGACACCTACGAGGTCAGCAACGCCCGCTACCGCGCCTGCGTGCTGGCGGGGGGCTGCACGCCGCCGGCCGATGCCGGCTCGCACACCCGCCCCGGGTACTACGGCAACCCGGCCTACCTGAACTACCCGGTGGTCAACGTGACCTGGGCGCAGGCCCAGGCCTACTGCGCCTGGGCCGGGAAGGACCTGCCGACCGAGGCGCAGTGGGAAAAGGCCGCCCGCGGCGCCGGCGACAGGCGGGCCTACCCCTGGGGCGACGCGGCGCCCAGCTGCGCGCGGCTCAACTACAAGAGCGACGCCGGCTACTGCGTCGGCGACACCGACCGGCCCGGGAGCCGCCGCGCCGGGGCCAGCCCGTACGGGGTGCAGGACATGGCCGGGAACGTCTGGGAGTGGGTGGCGGACTGGTACGGGGCCGGCTACTACAGCGCCTCGCCGATCCACAACCCGGCCGGGCCGTACGACGGCACGCTGAGGGTGCTGCGCGGGGGGAGCTGGTACGAGGACGGGAGCTGGGCGCGCCTGGCGCGGCGGACCTATGACGGGCCGGGCGCGACGTACGACCGGCTGGGGTTCCGCTGCGCGCGGGCGGTGGAGCCGTAGGGAGGCGCCCGGCTGCGCCGGGTCCTTCCCCGGCTTCGCCGGAGTGGCGTGCGTGCCGGGCTCGCCGCGGCGTCTTTCCCGGGGGCTCCGCCCCCGGCCCCCGCCGGGGGGTGTTGCACACCCCCCGGA
>CAZTIG010000087.1:0-12216 GCA_964613665.1 uncultured Chloroflexia bacterium | reverse complement strand
CCGGCCGGCGTACAGTGCGGCATGGCCGTACCATTGCCGTGTCCCTGGATGTGCGACGTCGGGCCGTTGCCGGGGCCGGGCACTTGCCGGTCAAGGCCGGCGATTCTGATATGGCCGTGGTCTTTGACGCTGCCTGCCCCCTGTGGTAGAATGGCAGGCGCGAGGTGGGGGGTACCTGGTCATCTTTGCGCAGGAGGTAGCCGTGGCCGAGGAACTCGTCCTGCAAGTGCTGGGCCGCGTGGACATCTTCAAGGGCATGCCGCCGGAGGACCTGCTCGAGATCGCCCGCATCTGCAGTGCCCGCTCCTTCCGGGCCGGCGAGGTCGTTTTCGAGGAGGATGCGGAGGGCGACGATCTCTACGTCATCCACAAGGGCTCGGTCGAGGTGTTGATCTGGGCGCGCTCGCCGGAGGGAGAGGCCCGGCAGACGGCCATCAACACCCTGTGGAGTGGCCGCTCGTTCGGGGAGATGGTCCTGATCGGCGGCGGTACCCGCTCGGCTACGATCCGCTGCTCCGAGGACTGCCTCATGCTGGTCATCAACCGCTTCGAGTTCGACCGCCTCTGCGAGCAGAACCCGCGGATCGGCTACCGGGCCATGCGCAACATCGCCGAGGACCTGGTGTACAAGCTGCGCAGCTCCTCCCTGCTCCTTCGCGGCCAGGTCAAGTGGCAGAGCGGGGAGCTGGGCGGGTGGAGATAGCGGTCCGCGCTTGCAGTGGGGTGCCGGTGTGAGTGAGATCCGTGCTGTCCTGACCAGCCTGGTGCACGAGCCGCTGGAGGCGCTGGGCCGGCTGTTGGGGCGGCGCCGGCGTCGCCACACCGTCGGGCTGGCCCTCAGCGGCGGGGCGGCCCGCGGGATCGCCCACATCGGTGTGCTCAGCGTGCTGCTGGATGCCGGGATCGTTCCCGACCTGGTCGCCGGGACCAGCGCCGGGGCGGCGGTGGGAGCGCTGATCTGCCGTGGCTGGAGCCCGGAGCAGATCCTGCGACTGGCCCGGGGGCTGAGCCTGCTGCAGTTGGGCCGCTTCCAGCTGCGCCGGCCGGGCCTGCTCGACGGCAAGCGCTTCGAGGCCCTGCTCGTCGAGTTGGTGGGCGACCTCACCTTTGCCGACCTCTCCATCCCCCTGGCCGTGGTGGCCTGCGACCTGCTCACCGGGGAGCGGGTCGCCTTGCGCACGGGCCCCCTGGCGCCGGCGGTGCGGGCCAGTTGCGCGATCCCCGGTATCTTTACCCCGGTGGAGATGGGTGAGCGCCTGCTCGTGGACGGCGGCCTGGTCGATCACATCCCGATCTCCACCGCGCGGGAGATGGGCGCCGACTATGTCATCGGCGTGGACGTCCGTGCACCTGCTGCGGTCTTTGCCCGGCCGCGCACGCTGGTGGACGTACTGATGGCGAGCTACCAGGTGGTCTCGCGCAAGAGTGCGGTGGACCCGGCCGAGCAGCCCGATTGCCTGATTGCCCCGGAGACGGCCTGTTTCGAGTGGTTCCGTTTCGGTTCCCAGGCCGATGACCTCTTCCAGGCCGGCCGCAAGGCGGCCGAGGCAGCCTTGCCCCGCCTGGAGGCGGAACTGGAGCGGGGCCCGTGAGCGCCGAGACCCTTCTCCCTTGCCAGGTCCTGGCCGTGCGCGAGACGGAGCGGGAGTGGGAGGGCGCCACCGTCCCGATCGAGGTGCCCCTGGCGGTGGAGCTGAACGGTCGG
The DNA here is from genome assembly GCA_964613665.1 of uncultured Chloroflexia bacterium. Taxonomy (GTDB): domain Bacteria; phylum Chloroflexota; class Chloroflexia; order DTKN01; family DTKN01; genus CAZQFV01. Next base: position 10,511 of record CAZTIG010000087.1, on the reverse strand, counting down.
CTGGCGGCGACGCTGATGTCGCTGCCGGGTCTGGAGCGCGAGCTGGCCGTCGGCTTCTGCCTGAGCGAGGGGTTGGTCGCCTCCTTTGCCGATATCTGGGTGGTGCAGTTCTGCCGTGATGAGGCCGGGTCGGAGGCCAGCCAGGGCGGCAGCATCGTGCGCGTGCAAGCTCGCCCGGAAGCGCTGCGGCGCGAGGGTCCCGGCTGGCGGCCGGTCCTCTCCGGCTGCGGCAGCCTGGCGCTGGACCTGGCCGCGCTGGAACTGCCGCCGCTGCCCGAGGTGGCCGGCCCGCTGGTCACGGCGGAGGCCCTCGGGCGGATGGCCGGGGAGCTGCGCCGGGGCCAGTCGACCTACCGCGGCGCCGGCGGGGTGCACGGCGCGGTGCTCTTTGCTCCGGACGGCACGGCGCTCGCCGCCGCCGAGGACATCGGCCGGCACAACGCCGTGGACAAGGTCCTGGGCCTGGCCCTGGTCGGCGGTGTGCCGCTGGAGGACAAGATCCTCCTCAGCACCGGCCGGGCCAGCCATGAGCTCGTCACCAAGCTGCTGCGCCTGCGCGTTCCGGTGGTCGGCTCGCTCTCCGTGGCCACCTCCCTGGCCGTCCGCTTGGCCGAGGAGGGCCGTTGCACCCTCCTGGGCCGGCTGCGGGCGCGGGGCTTTTTGGTATACGCGCATCCAGGGCGCATCGGGTAGGTGCCCGATTGGCCCCTATCCGCCTTCGGGGGGCGGCTGGGGAAGGTGGGCGGCCTGTGGGTGAGGGAAGGTCGGGCCAGGGGCTCCCCTCATATCGAACAGCTCGAGATGTCTCCATGGGTGGTACGACGAGTACTTCCGGCGGGCCGCAACCAGCCGCGCCCCGGCACCGAGCTGCTTTCCTGCCCAGGTCACCCGCTTGGGCTGGACAGGACGATCTTCTCCTTGGTCAGGGAGCGCGCCAGGCAGAGGACGGCTGCCCACAGCAGCATGGCCGCGCCGAGATCGTAGAGGACAGAGGACCAGGCCCTCAGGTCGAAGACTCCCACGGCGGCTCCCAGCGGGACCCCGATCATCAGGCCGAATCCAATCGGGAAAGACGGCGCGATGCCGAGATCCGGGTCGTGCGTAAAGGCCAGGATGACCGTGAGCGACGTCAGCCCGAAGAAGAACAGCGGGTTGACCAGGAGACCCGTCACCAGCGCTGCAGGTGGAAGGACGAACACCGCCGTGTGCTGCACGATGCTCGCGGCGGCGTTCAGCGCCACCACGCCGACCAGGGCGCAGGCAGTGGAGAGGGCCAGGGCTGGCAGGAAGATGGCCAGGCTCTTCCCCAGCCAGATGGCCAGCGGGCTCAAGGGGGTCGCCAGGAGGGTCTCCAGGTTCCCCGCGGCCTTCTCCCTGATCATGAGCGTGGCGCCGAACGCCCAGACGAAGATGACAAAGGGCAGCATGGTGGCAAAGTAGACGGTGAAGCTGACGATCGGCGCCATGATCTCGCTGACGATCGCCTGCACGGCCGGCCGGGCGGCCTCCTCTCCCAATGCCCGTACCTCGCTCAGGTCCACGCTGCGCAGGATGAGACTGATGGCCACGACCGCGCCGACGGTGAGGAGCGCGTGCAGGACGGCCACGATGATGAAAGCTGTGCTCTGGCGCAGCTCCCGGAAATCTCTGCGCAAGACGATCAGGACCCCACCCATCTTCTACTTCCTACACGACAGGACGATCCTTTCCTTGGTGAGCCGAGGCTGCAGAGCCAGGACAGCGATGCCGAGCGCGGCGGCGAAGAGGAGATTGATCAGGGTGAAGAGCCACGAAGTGGCAGCCGGGGCGTTGTGCGAGCCTAGATTGGCCATGAGCGAAGGGATGCCCGATACAAAGATCTGCGCGATCACGGTGCCGGCAATCGCATCGCCGGTCAACCCGACGAGGTGCGCCAAGAGGCTCAGGCAAAGGAGTATGGCTGGGACGGCGACAAAGCTGCTGACGGCGAGCTGCGGGGTGATCAGGAAGCCCATCTTGGGCACGATATAGACATAGTTCACCACGACCAGGGTGGCGACGGCGAGCACTTCGCCCACGAGCAGGCCCGGCAGAAAAACGGCCAGGCTCTTGGCTAGCCAGATTGCCCTTGCCTTGAGCGGCGTGGACAGGAGCGATTCGATGCTCTTCTGGGCCTTCTCCTTGATCATCGGCTGGGCAGTAAAGACGTTCAGCGCCAGTCCTGCCCCCATGAAGCAGGCGAAATAGACGATCAAGGTGAGGTAGAGCTCCGCGGCGTGCGAATCAGGCACCTGCGCCTCCACCGCTGGGGCGATCAGGAAGAGGCAGACGGCGATGGTCGCCGTGCCAGACAGCATGAGCGCCAGGGCGATCCAGACAAAGACGGCGACCTTGGCCCGGAAGGTGTTGCGCATGCTGACGATGAGCAGTGGGCCTATCTCGCTCATGCGGCCCCCTCTCTGGCCCTCAATATGGCGGTGTACAACTCCTCCAGCGAGGACTCCTCCCGTCTCACGCCCTCGATGCCGACCCCACGCTGGACGAGAAAGGCCACGATCTCCGCGACGTCCGTCTTGGCCGGAGGTGAGAAGACCAGGCGCCTTTCCCGCTGGTTCTGGAATCCCAGCCGGGGCTGGTCGGCCAGCTCCTGCAGCAGCCGGGGCGGAACGTCCTGGGCCGTTTCGATCACGATCCCACCCTGGCCGGTCTGCCGCCTGAGGCTCTCCAGGTCACCGTAGAGGACGATCTCGCCCCGGTCGATCAGGGCAATGCGGTTGCAGATCCGCTGTACTTCGTCCAGGTCGTGCGAGCTGAGGAAGATGGTCTTGTTCTCGGTATGTACCAGGTCGAGCATGATCTGGCGGAGCTCTATCTGCCCCGACGGATCGATTCCGGACATCGGCTCGTCCAGGATCAGCGTCTCCGGATCGTGTACCATCGCCCGGGCCAGGGCCAGCCTCTGCCGCATCCCCTTTGAGAAGGTGCCCGTGCGATCCTCGCCTCTGTCCCGTAGACCGACATTCTCCAGGAGCCTGTCAATCGGGGCGGCACTCCGTATCCCGTAGATCTGGGCATAGAATTCCAGGTTCTGCCTGGCGGTCAGGTTGTCATACAAGCCGTCGGCATCCAGGACAAAGCCAACTTTCCTCCTGGCCTCATCCTGGGTGGTCTGCTGGCCGGCGATGTAGGCGTGGCCCGAGTCGGCGTGGATCAGATCGAGAAGTACGCGGATCGTCGTGGTCTTGCCGGCCCCATTGGACCCGAGGTAGCCAAAGATGTCCCCCTTCTCCACGGCGAAGCTGATCCCCTTCAGGACCTCTCTCTTCCCCAATACCTTCCGCACATTCTCCAACCGGATCGCCGCGTCCATTTACGACCTCGCTTTCTGTCTGCCGGTGCGGCCGGCTGGTTGCCGGCGTTGCCCGCGGGCAACCGTGCTCCTGGGGCTGCCGGGGGCAGGCCAGGCCTGCGGTTGGCGCGCCGCCCGGCGCATTTCCCCGCACGGACTACGCAGCGAGCCCGCTCGAGGTTCCCGCCGCATGCCCGAAGCCGCTGCGCCGCAGCGGGCAGGTCAGCGGCCCGTGCTGCTTCTCAGGCAAGGCATTGACCAGCGCCGACGAGGCGGCAAACCCGGCCGAGTAGATGCGCGCGCGGGCGGTGGCTACAGGCATTATACCACAGGGTCTCGCGGATTGCAGGGCCGCGCGTCGTGGAGCTGATGCTCTGTCCTCGCAGCGTACGGGCTCGGTCCGTGCCACTCCTCCCCGTCGTGCTTGCACCGGAGTGGGCACGTATAGGGCCGCGTCATGTTCCGTTAGTATGCCCCTTTCTACTTGCTCCCCGCGCCGAGGACGGCGCGGGGCCGCCGGCGAGGACGGCGGCGAGAGCAGAGTGCAGATCACTTGGCCGCCTACTGATCGATCATGACGCGGCCCTAGGGCACGTACCGTTTGCGTACCCTGGGGGGTTGTAGTACAATACGGGTGGTTCACGTGAGCTTCCCTTTGGACACGACGTCCTGTGCATTGCGGGGTATGATAACGGCCAGGGGGAGGCAGCACGGCAGAAAGGACATTGGAGGGAACCATGTTGAAAGCGTTCTTCAGCCCCCGCAGCGTCGCGGTGGTGGGAGCCTCGGCCGTCCCCGGCAAGATGGGCTACATCCTCATGGACAATATCATCCGCGGCGGCTACCAGGGCAAGCTCTACGCGATCAACCCCAAGGGTGGCGAGATCCTGGGCCACGCGGCCTACCCGAGCATCGGCGACGTGCCCGGGGAGGTCGACCTGGCGGTCATCGTCATCCCCGCCGCCGCCATCCCCGACACGGTGGACGCCTGCGGTCAGAAGGGGGTCAAGGCCCTGCTGATCATCTCGGCCGGCTTTCGCGAGGCCGGTCCGGAGGGTGCCCGCCGCGAGCGCGACGTTGTCGCCAGGGCGCAAAAGTACGGCATGCGCATCCTCGGCCCCAACGTCCTGGGGCTGATCGATACGATCTCCAAGCTCAACGCCACCTTCGCCACGACCATGGCCCGGCCGGGGGACATTGCCTTCTTCTCGCAGTCCGGAGCGCTGGGCTCGGCCATCCTGGACTGGTCCTGTGAGGAGAACCTGGGTTTTTCCCACTTTGTCTCCCTGGGCAACAAGGCCGACGTCAACGAGATCGATCTCCTGCAGGTCTGGGGCGACGATCCGCACTCGCGGGTGATCCTGGCGTACCTGGAGGGCATCGCCGACGGTACGGCCTTTATGAAGGTTGCCCGCCAGGTGACGCGCAAGCGACCGGTCATCGCCATCAAGTCGGGCACGACCGTGGCCGGCACGCGGGCCATCTCCTCGCACACCGGCAGCCTGGCCGGGTCCGAGCGGGCCTACGAGGCCGCCTTCAGCCAGACCGGCATCATCCGCGCGCAGTCGGTGCAGGAGCTCTTTGACTATGCCGAGGTCTTTTCCTACCAGCCGATGCTGCGCGGCAACCGCATCGCCATCGTCACCAACGCCGGCGGTCCGGGCATCCTGGCCACCGACGCCCTGGACCGGGTCGGCCTGGACCTGGCCCGCTTCGCCAAGGAGACGGTCGAGGCGATGGCCCCCTATCTGCCGGAGACGGCCAACCTGTACAACCCGGTGGATGTCATCGGCGATGCGCGTTCGGACCGCTACCGCGCGGCGATGGAGGCCGTGCTGCGCGACCCGGGCGTGGATGGGGTGGCCGTGCTGCTCACGCCGCAGGCGATGACCGACGTCCTGGACATTGCTCGCACGGTGCTGGAGATCGCCCGTGCCTACGACAAGCCGGTGGTGACCTCTTTCATCGGCGGTGAGGTGGTCGAGCAGGCGGTGCAGCTCTTTCAGCAGAACCGCATTCCCACCTATCCCTTCCCGGAGCGGGCCATCTACGCCTTCGGGGCGATGGAGCAGTACCGCCGCTGGCTGGAGCGGCCGCCGCAGCGCCTGGCCCATTTCAAGGTGGGCAGCGAGCGGGTGCGGCAGGTGTTCGCCCGGGCCCACAATGAGAGCCGCCCCAACCTCGGCGAGGTGGAGGCCCGCGAGGTGCTCGAAGCGTACGGCCTGCGCGTGCCCCGGGCCACGCTGGCGCACTCGCCGGAGGAAGCGGTGAAGCTGGCCGGGGAGATCGGCTATCCGGTGGTGATGAAGATCGCTTCCCCCGACATTCTGCACAAGTCGGACATCGGCGCGGTCAAGGTGGGCCTGGGCAAGCCGGGCGACGTGCGCGACGCCTACGAGCTGATCGAGTACCGCGCCCAGCGCCACAACCCCGACGCCGAGATCTGGGGGGTGTTGGTGCAGCAGATGATCGTCGGCGGCAAGGAGGTCATCATCGGGATGAGCCGGGACCCGCAGTTCGGGCCCATGCTGATGTTCGGGCTGGGCGGCATCTACGTCGAGGTGATGAAGGACGTCGTCTTTCGCATCGCCCCGATCGACCGCGTCGAGGCCCGCGAGATGGTGGAGAGCATCCGCTCCTTCCCGCTGCTCAAGGGCGTGCGCGGCGAGCCGCCGGCCGACGTGGACGCGGTGGTGGACACGATCCTGCGCATCTCGCAGTTGGTGACCGACTTTCCGGAGATCGTCGAGATGGACGTGAACCCCCTGATCGTCCACGAGGCCGGCCAGGGGGCCACGGTCCTGGATGCGCGGATGATCCTCCAGTGACAGGGGGATAGCCATGTTGACCCCATTGCGGCTGACGGCCGGGGGACTGGCGATTCTCGGAGGCCTGGTCCTGCTCCTGCTGCTGGGGCGAGCCGTGGTCGCAATCTGGCAGCGCTTCCAGCCGCTGAACGTCTGGGCACGCTACGCCGAGGAGTCCAGCCCCTTCCGGCGGCGGCGGCGGTCCTGGGGCTGGGTGCGCACGGTCCTCCTGTTGCTCCTGGTCCTGCTGCTGGGCGCTGCCAGTGGGTTGCTGTTCTACCTCGACAGCGCCGGGCAGGCCTATGCGCCCTTTGTCCCCGACACCGTCGCCGCCCGGGTGCAGTGCGCCACGGCCGAGGCGGCGGCCGGCGGGCCGGTTTCCTGCGCGCTGACGCTGATGGGGGCCGGCGGCCCCTTTACCACCACGGTGCAGGGGGTACGCTGGGCGATCGAGGGGGAAGCGCTGGTCTGGGACGAGAGATTGGAGGGCTTTGGCCTGCGCTCCGGCTACCGCCTGTTGCGCCTGGTGGGATACGACGAGGCCGGCCGGGTCATGGTCGATCGGACACTGCCGGCTGCGGGAGGTGGACTGGGGGGGCTGTTCCCCTGGCTGGACAGCCGGTTCCCCTTTGTGCGGGCGCTGCAGCAGGAGGCCGCGGGGGAGGTGAGCGCGGGCACGCTCTACGAGCTGACGCCGGCGCGGTCGGGCTTTGTTCTGAAGAAGCTCGAGCCGACGCAGCCGTAGGGGCGGCCAGGTCAGGCTGCTCCTGGCGACGTGGTGTCGGTTCTTGCGGTCGAGCTTCTTGAGTAAGGTACCCGGGAGGACTCCATGGAAAGCGTGTTGGTGATCTCGGCCGAGACGTTCTCCGGCAAAAGTGCCATCTGCATCACTCTGGGGCAGCGCATGCGCCGCGACGGCTACCAGGTGGGCTACGTCAAGCCTTTCTGCATGCGCATACGGCGGGCCGAGCGGGAGGCCTATGACGAGGACGCCGCGTTCATCCGGGATGTCCTGGAGCTGAAGGAGCCGTTGGAGCAGATCTCGCCGCTGCTCCTCACCCCGCGCCTGATCGAGGGCATGCTGCAGGGCGAGCCCCAGCCCGACTATGTGCAGCGGGTCATGGAATCGTACGCGGCGGTGTCCCAGGGCAAGGACGTGATGCTGCTGGAAGGGCCCAACGACTGGTCGGAGGGCACCATCGTCGGACTGCCGGCGGCCAGGGTGGCGGCCCTGTTCAACGCCCATATCCTGCTCGTCTCGCGCTTCCAGTCGCTGTCGGAGGTGGACAACATCCTGGCCGTGCAAGCCGCCATGGGTGGCAACCTGGCCGGCGTGGTGCTCAACATGATCCCGCGGGCCCGCATGGACCAGGTCAAGCACCTGGTCTGTCCCTACCTGGAGCAGCGGGGCATCCCCGTGCTGGCCCGGCTGCAGCAGGACCCCATCCTCTGCGCCGTCAGCGTGAACGAGCTGGCCGAGCACCTCAACGCCGAGATCCTATGCTGTGCCGACCACGGCGAGGAGCTGGTGGAGACGATGATGGTGGGGGCCATGAGCGTGGACAGCGCCCTGTCCTACTTCCGCCGCCAGGCCCACAAGGCCGTGATCACCGGCGGCGACCGGGTGGATATCCAGCTGGCGGCGCTGGAGACCTCCACGACCTGTCTGATCCTGACCGGCGATATGCGCCCCAACCCCCTCATCCTGACACGCTGCGAGGAGCAATGCGTCCCCATCCTGCTGGTCGGCAGCGACACGATGACCACGGTGCGCCTGGCCGAGGAGCTGTTCGGGCGGGCGCGCTTCCGCCAGACGAGCAAGGTCGAGCGACTGGAGTCGCTGCTGGAGACGCATTTCGACTTCAAGCGCTTCTACCAGGCGCTGGGGCTCGAAGGGAAGTAGTGGGCGGATCAGCGAGCGAGCGGGTGGGCGAATGAGCGAGTCGGCGAGTGGGCGAGTCAGCGAGACGGCATACCGGGCGCTGCCCAGCGTGGACCGGGTTCTGAAGGAGATCCGGTCTGCCACGGAGGCGCAGGATTGGCCCCACAGGCTGCAGGTGGAGGCAGTTCGTGCGGCGCTGGAGGAGGCCCGGGGGCGCATCGCCGCCGGGGAGGGACGGGTCCGGCTTGGGCAGGTAGCGGTGCGGGCCCTCGGTCTGCTAGGCGAGTGGACCCGGCCGACGCTGCGGCCGGTGATCAACGCCAGCGGGGTGATCCTGCACACCAACCTGGGGCGGGCCCCGCTGAGCGAGGAGGCTCTGGCGGCGGTGCAGCAGGCGGCGGCCGGCTACTGTAACCTGGAGTACGACCTGGCGGCCGGCGAGCGCGGCTCGCGCTACGATCACGCCCGCGCGCTGCTCTGCCGCCTGAGCGGCGCCGAGGCGGCGCTGGTGGTGAACAACAACGCCGCTGCCGTGCTGCTGGCCCTCTCCGCCCTGGCCACTGGCCGCCAGGTGATCGTCTCGCGCGGCCAGGCCGTGGAGATCGGCGGCGGCTTTCGCATTCCCGACGTACTGTGCCAGAGCCGTGCCGTGCTCGTGGAGGTGGGCACGACCAACCGCACGTACCGCGGCGACTACGAGGCGGCCGTCGGCCCGGACACGGCGGCAATCCTGCGGGTCCACCGCAGCAACTTTGCCCTGGTGGGCTTTGTGCACGACGTGCCCCTGGCCGAGCTGGTGGAGCTGGGCCGCGCCCGCGGCCTGGTGGTGATCGATGACCTGGGAAGCGGCGCTCTCCTGGACACGGCGGCCTACGGCCTGGCCCACGAGCCCACCGTGCCGGAGAGCGTGCAGGCCGGGGCCGACCTGGTCTGCTTCAGCGGGGACAAGCTGCTGGGGGGGCCGCAGGTCGGCCTGGTGGTCGGGCGAGCCGCGCTGGTCGCGCAACTCGAACGCCATCCCCTGGCGCGGGCGGTGCGCCCGGACAAGATGGCCCTGGCCGCCCTGGAGGCGACGCTGCTGCACTATTTGCGCGGCGAGGCCGCCCTGAAGGTGCCCGTCTGGCGCATGCTGGCCCAGCCGCCGGCCGAGGTGCGGCGGCGGGCTCGCCGCTGGCAGCGGGCGCTGGCCGGCCGCGGGTTGGCGGTGCGCGTGGTGGCGGGCGAGACGGCGGTGGGCGGCGGCTCGCTACCCGGGAGGACGCTGCCGACTTGGGCGGTGGAGGTGGCCGGCCTGGGCGGCGCGCAGGCCGCAGCCGGCCGGCTGCGCCAGGGCGACCCGCCGATCATCCCGCGCATCGAAGGAGAGCGCCTGCTGCTGGACCCGCGCACCGTGCTGCCCGAGCAGGAGGAGGGGCTGCTGCAGGGCCTGATGGCCCTGGTCTAGCGATCGGCCGGCATGATTGTCTACGAGGGGATTGGCAGCTGACCGCTGGCGACCGAGGTCCACGACGGAGGAAACCGGTGACCGACGAACCGATCGCCCAGATGCTGGCCCGGGCCATCCAACTGGTCCGTGAGAAGAGGAGGGAAGAGGGGCGGGCGCTGCTCCTGCAGGTGATCGAGCGCGACGAGCAGAACGAGCAGGCCTGGCTGTGGCTGAGCGGGGTCGTGGACGATCCTCGCGACATGCAGGTGGCCCTGGCCAACGCCCTGACGATCAACCCGGGCAACGAGCAGGCCCGCAGGGGGCTGGAGCTGCTGCGCCAGCGCCATGGAGATCTCCTGGCAGCCGAGGCAGAGCCAGGGCCGGCCGCGGCCCCGGCCGCAGCCTCAGCAGTGGTGGGAGAGGCAGAGGAAGGGGTCGTCGCTTTCCAATGCTACGCGTGCCGGGCCGAGGTCTACAGCGTGGCCGATGCGTGCTGGCAGTGCCATGCCTGGATCCACTGCTGCAACAACTGCGTCCAGGGGCGGGATATGGCCTGCAGGGAGCAGCACGGCTACCGCGGGCCGGCGGCAGGAGCGCTGCTGAACTCGTGCCCGGAGTGGCGGCCACGGCTGTGAAGGGAGACAAGGGCAGGGAGGCAGGGTCCCAGCCTACTTCTGCACATACCCCACCAGAAAGTGGTGCCGGTGCACGTGGCCGGCCGGGCGCACCTCCACTGCCCGATGGGCCACGCAGTCGGCGCGGTTCACCAGGCAGAGGTTGGGCCGCCGGCCGAACCGCCTTGTGTAGCGCTCCACGGCCTCGTCGATCTTGTCCTCGACGCGCTTCTTGGGGTTGTCGTCGAACCAGCCCAGGTAGGTGATGTCGCTCATGATGGTACCCTCGCAACGCTGTTGGCGGAGTGGTTGAACAGGCACTCCGCAGGAATCTGGTCCCGGCACCTGCCGCACCCTCTCGCGGCTGCTGCGCCGGGGGACGGGTTCAGGTCTGCCGGGCCTCCTCCTCGCCGACGATGGTGAACCGGCGCGCCGGGGCCTCGGGCGAGCCCAG
>CAZTIG010000086.1:0-12670 GCA_964613665.1 uncultured Chloroflexia bacterium | reverse complement strand
ATCCCCGCCGGCTGGTCAGGACCTGCTCCTCGTACGTCTCGATCAGGCCGCTGCGGTAGGCGTCGACGCCCAACCGCAAGAACCAGCGCACTACCTCGGAAGCCAGGACCCCCTGGCCTTCCTCGTCCACGTAGCCGAGTTCCTGGCAAATCTCCCGGAGCTCGTCGATCAGTTCCACAGGCAGCGTGGGGCTGATCTTGCGGGCCCGCCGGCGGCGCTCAGCCGGCATGATCCGGCGCTGGCGGTGCTCGTCGCGCCGCGCCTCCTCTGCCGAGCGGCCGGCTAGCGCCGGCGCCTGCCCCTGCCGGGCCAGTTCCTCCCAGTCGGCGTCAAAGGTCCCTACCGGGGTCGGTCTAGTTGATTTCCGCGTCATAGGCCACCTTCTGTAGTACCAGATCCATCTCCCGCGCGGCTGCGTCACGGGGCGCCACGTCCCAGATTGGCCGGCCGTAACGGACCAGTTCGCCCCAGATAATGCGGTTGGGCAGCCCCACCAGTCCGGCGCGGCGGTTGTAATACACCACCGGGCCGAGGGTGTCCTGCCAGATCTTGATCGTGTGCGAATGCTCCCGCGTGACCACGTTGAACCGGGTTGGGACCACGCCGGTGATCTGCCGGCCCAGCCCGGCCAACCGCCGGGCAATGTCCAGCAGCCCCGCTTCGCTGGCGCGCTCCGGAATCGCCGGCACCAGCACGTGGTCAGCCAGGGCGATCGCCGCGCCCTGCAACACCCCGGCATACGGGCCGGTGTCGAGGACCACGTCCAGGCGCGGGATAGTCAGGAGCGGCCCCAGAATTTCCTGGAGCACGTCCGGCGCCGTGCGGGCCCCCGGCTGCTGTAGCGCCACTTCCAGGGTCGTCGACTTCTGCCAGCCGCGAATCACCACGAGGTCTTCGTAGCCGGGCACGGCCGTCAGAAACGATTTGAGCGGCGGCCGGCGGTCCGGCCGTAGAGTCAGCACGGCCTGGAACAGTTCGGCTACGTCGTCGGCCCGTTCCAGCCCCAGGAACGGCGCGACGTTGCCCTGGGCATCCATGTCGATCAGGACCGCCCGCCGGCCCTGGCGGCTGAGCCACGTCGCCAGGTGCACCGCCAGCGTGGTCTTGGCCACGCCGCCTTTCTGGTTGCCGATCGCGATAATCATCGTCCACCTCCTGGTCCTGGCCGATCGCCACCCCGCTGTCCCGCTGCGCGCCGTAGAACAGTTGGGCCGCGTGGCCGGAGATGGCCACCGGCCGGCCGGCACAGTTGTCGCGCGCGGCGCCGGCGGCGTCCGCCGGGTCCGGAACAGTCGGAGCACCGGGCCATCTCCCCGTGGCCAGCTGTGGCCAACCGTTCAGCGCTGCTGCGCATCGGCGCCCTCCGCCAGACGAAACGTAGTGTCCGGAGCCAGTCCGGCCCAGGGCAGGTCCAGGATGCGGGCGGCGGTAACGGCTTCGTGGATGGTGAATCCGACCGGGATCGGGAGGTTGCCCAGCCGGGCCGACCATCGTTCCCCGGTATACGTTCGCAAGGCCTCCATCCGCCGCAGGTCCGGGGCGGTGACCAGCACGACCACGCGCGGGGCGGCCTGCCAGCGCGCGGTGAACCGCCCGGTCAGGAAAAAATCGGTATAGTCGTGGACCTTTTGTCCCCACTGCTGCCAGGACTCGGTAGCCCGGTCTACCTCCAGGAAGGCGAAAACGGTGGGCCGACCCGTGCCCACCAGGGTAAAGATCGCGTCGGGCTCCAGTTTGCGGGACTGGCCGGAGACAAGTTCATAGGTGTCGGCGGCCTCGACCTCGTTGCGCCAGGTCAGCGTCAGGCCCTGCCGCCGGCCGGCCAAGGTGAGAGCCACGTACACGTCGCCCACGGCGACGTGGTGGTCCAGGAAGTACGGCGACACCGGGCGCCGGCGTAGCCGCTTCTCGCGGGGGATGCCCGTGGCCTGGGCCGCGTACTCCAACCCGAGCAGGTCCAGCGTGTAGACGTGGCGGAAGCCCCACTCCTGGCGGTCGACGTAGCGGTGGCGGTAGAGGCGGGCCAGGCGCTGGTGCGCCGTCGGCTGCCGCACGTTCAACAGCGTCATGAGCTGCGTTGTGCTGGCCAAGCGGATGGCGTACAGCGTGAGCAGGATCTCCTGGTCGGCCGCGCCCAGAAACAGGCCCGCCGCCCGCGCCGCGCGCTCGCCTAACCGTAGCTCAGATCTCGGGGACATCGTACACCTTGACCTCTTGTGTAACCAGGGCCGGCGCGGCCGTCGGCGGGTCCGGCGCAGCCGGGGCGGTCTCCAGGTGGAAACGCCCCCGGCGCGCGATAGCCTGCTCGACCTCGTCCCGGGGCCGGCCGTAAAGTTCCCGGCAGCGGGTGTGGATCTCCGCCGCGGCCGCCGGGTCGTAGGTCGTGCCTTCGTCCAGGGGCACCGTCTCCCCGCTAAAGGGGAGTGTCGACTGCTTGGCGGCGATGCGGATGGCGACCTGGTAGGCGTCCAGGCGCACCAGGTCGTCGGCGGCGAAAAAGCCGGTGAACTCGGCGGCCAGTTTGATGGCGTCCTCGGCGGTTACGCGAAAAGCGCAGAGTGTCTCGGCGGCCAGGAACGCCGGGCGCAGTTCCGGGATCTGGTCCACCTGGGCCAGGAGTTGCGCGGCGAGCACCAGCCCCACCCGGTACTTGCGCAGCTGGACCAGGGCGCTGGGAAAGGCCGGCGTCACGTAGGCGTGGAACTCGTCGGCGATGACGACCGCCGGGTACCGCTCCTCCGGGGGCACGGCGGTGCGGGCCATACCGGACTGGATGGCCCGGCTGGCGATGGCCCCGGCCAGGAGCCGGGAGTTGTCCTCGCCCAGGTTGCCCTGCGCCAGGTTGCAGAGGAGGATACCGCCCCCATCCAGCACGTCGCGGAGCCGGAAGGACGACGTGGCCTGCCCGATGACGTTGGCCACGCACGGGTCGGCGGAGAAGGCGCCGACCTTGTTGATCACTGGATTGATCGAGGCCATATACTCCCGGACGTTCCGCTTGATCATCGTTTCCACGTAGCCGCCGAGAAACTTCTGGGCGGCCGGGCTGGTGGCGTGGCCGGCCGCCGCCGCGCGAAAGTCGGTGTTCGCCGGCTGCAGCAGGTCCTCGACCTCGAGCAGCGTCATCCCGCCCACCTCCAGCAGGACGCGCATGGCGTTGCGCAGGATGTAGGCGGAACGCGGTCCCACCAGGTCGTGGCCAAAGAGGTGCATCAGCATATCGACCACGTCGCCGCACACCTTGGCCGGCCGCTGACCGGGCTCCGGTTCCAGGAAGTTGAGGCCGAGCGGCCGGTCCTGGTCGCCAAAAGGGTTGAAATAGATGACCCGCTCACGGGCGTCGGCCGGGATACGCGCCAGCAGGTCCTCACACAGGTCGCCGTGGGGATCCAGCAGCACCAGGCTGATGCGGCGCTGGATGCACTCCAGGGCGATCCGGGCCAGCAGCGTCGATTTGCCGGTGCCGTGCTTGCCGACGATGCCCACGTGGGTGGATAGCGCCGCCACGGGGAGAGTAATGTTCTTGCGCTCCCCGTGGTAGACGGTGCGGGCGATGACCAGCCCATCCGCCGGCCCCGTCAACCCGGACTGGCCGGCGGCCCGCTTGCGGGAGAGACTCCAGACGATCCCCGGCGTTTGGACGACCTGCGGGTGCGGCAGGTGCCACAGCGACGCAGCCTCCTCGATGTTCAGGACGTCGTGCTCCCCGATCAGGGGATGGTGGGGCTTTTTCCGGCCCCACAGGGGAAAAGCCCGCTGCTGCAGGTGCCGCAGGAAGAGCCGCCGGGGAAGGAACCAGACGTCCCGGCGCCACCAGCTGTTGAGGGTAGCCACGTCGAACTGGGCGTAGGCGGCGGCCAGGCCCTGCCGGCGTTCGGCGGCGGACCGGGGGTCGGGTGCCACCGCCAGCAGCCGGAGGGCCACCCGGAAGCAGATCTTGGCCCGCTTGCCCCCGATGCTTTTGACCTGCTGCTGTTCCTCGGCGGTATAGTCCCGCGTGATCGGCGCGGTGACCTGACCGGTGGGCCCGCGCTGGGGGACGGTCCGCCGGCGCTCGATCGCGGCCGTGAGGGTTTGGGCCCGCTGCCGCAGCTCCCCGTCGCCGCCCGGCTGCAGGAGCAACTGCACGACCACGCCTTCGCCTTCTTGCAGCCCGGTCATCGCCGCGGTAATCGCCGCCAGGGGGTCCGTCTTCTCAAACTCCTTGAGCGTCTTGATCGGCAGGGCGATATCGTGGCGGAGCTGCAGGCGGGCCGCGCGGACAATCCGGCCTGGCCCGCGCAGCGCAGGGAAGCAGTGGCTGCCGCCCAGGGCGTCGGGACCGGGACCATCCAGGTAGTCGCGGGGCAGCGCGCGGATGTCGGCCTCCTCGAAGGTGGAGTGGATCTCCCGCACGACGATGGCGGCGATCTCCGCCGGCGCCCAGAGGTAGAAGCGGATGCCGCTGCTGTCCCCGGCGATCTCCAGGCTGATGTGCCGCGGGCCGTGCCAGAGGCGCGGCCACCAGTGTTCCTGGAGGCCCCGGAGGGCGGCAAACATCTGCTCGGCCCCGAACGGCTGCACCTCGGTCCCCTGCGGCACGGCGATCTGGAAGAGCTGCCCGCGGCGCCCGAGCTGCCGCCCCTGGCAGAAGCGCAGCAGGATGGCCCCGGCCGCGAGCAGCGCCAGGGCCCCGGCCGCAGCCAGGAAGGCCCCGCGGTGTAGCGCGAACCACACCGCGCCGGCTATAAGCGCCTGGAATACCTCGTCCATCGCCGTCCTCACGCGCACTCGGCCCGCCTGGGCTAACTCTCGTCCTCGGCCTCCGGCGGGGGCTCGGTGGCCTCCGCGGCGGCCGGCCGGTCCAGGAACACCACGCGCTCGGCCATGATCTGCAGCCGGGCCCGGTGCTGTCCATCCGGGCTCGTCCAGGAGCCGGCCTGTAGGTGCGCCTCGACGTAGAGGCGCTGTCCTTTGACCACGTGCTCGGCGCAGGCCCGCGCCAGGTCCTGCCAGACGTGCACGGTCAACCAGTCGGTGACCGTGGCCTCGGGCAGTCGCCGCTCGACGGCCAGCCGCAGTTTGCAGTGCGGGACCTGTTTCTCGCCTAGCAGTTCCAGTTTCGGGGTAATGCCCAGTCGTCCCAGCAGGATCACCCGGTTCACCATTGTCTGCCTCCTCTCTTGCTCAGTGCCCGGCTTTGGCCCGGGCCTCTTGTAGGGCCTGCTCCTCGTCTTGCGAAAGCTCACCGGCCCGCCAGCCCCGCACCAGGCGGGTATAGAAGCGCAGCGTCTTGCCCGCCAGGACGGTCCAGAGCAGGCCGTCGCCGGCGTCGTCCACGAGGACGACCACGGCGCTCTCCGGACCGCCATTGCCGACGGCGTAGCTGTGCAGGTGCACGTGGCGCAGCGCCCCCGCGGCATAGCTCGCCACTTCCTCCACCCGGGCGCGCCAGGCGGCGTGCGCGCTTTCCAGCTGGGCCGCGAGGTCCTGTGTCTCGGCCTCCTGGCGGCCGGCCAGTTCCCCGACCTGCTGCTCCAGCTGCACGAGCCGGGTGCCTTGGTCGCCGAGGGCATCGCCCAGGCTCTCACCCGCCCCGCCGGCAAAGAGCCGCGCCAGGCGGTTGCGGATCCAGCCAAACGTCCAGAAGAAGGCGGCCCCGGCTAGCAAGGCCAGCGCCAGCGCCGCATAGGTCAGTATTTCGCTCATTGCGTCGCCTCCATGTAGGCGCGGAGCCGCGCCAGCGCCTCGGCCCGGCTGCCGACCAGGACCTTGCGGCGGCCGAGGGGGTTGGCGGGGACCGCGACCACACCGGCGGCCTCGAAGAGGTCCTCCATCTCGAACACCGCCTGCCGGCTAACGCGCTGCGTGCGGACGCGGTCCCAGACCTGGCGCACGCTGTAGCGGCCCACGGCGAGCACGGCGTCCAGCACGGCCAGCACCTTCTCGGGGAGCTCGGGCTTGGTCGTCAACGTTTCCTCCTCGCGCGGTGCGCTCAGTTCGGCCGCGCGCAGCGCGGCGACGAGGGCCTGCACATCCTCCTCGCTCGCGGCGTAAGCCTGCAAAACCTGCGGTTCGCGCAGGGCCTCGGCCAGGTGGTAGATGGCCTGACCGGCGGCGAGTTCCTCGGCCCCGGGCCGGCCCAGGAAGAAGCGGCTCTCCGCTTCGCCGACCCGGAACACCAACCGCGCCGGCATCAGCACCGCCAGCTCGCGGGCGTTCCACAACTGGGGTGTATCCAGGGCCACGACGACGTGCACGCCGGCCGGGGCCAGGGCGGTGGCGCACTGGGCCAGCTCCTGTTGCACTCCTGGCGAAGGCCGCAACACGACGGCCAGCACCGGGGGCGCGGCGACCTGCTGCCGGCTGCGCTCGTAAGCCAGGTCCTTCAGCGCGGTCGTGCACTCCGGTCCCCGGTGCAGTTCGGCCAGGCCGGCGTAGGCCGCCAGGTAGTGCCCGGATTCCTCCGCCAGGAGCACGCGCGCGGGCCGCGGGGACAGCCGGCCGGCCAAGGCCGCGCCGACGATGGCGTGGACGGCCGCGACGACGGCCGCCGTGTCTTCCCCCACCACCAGGAGCGGACCCACCCCCAGCAGGTTGGCCAGGACCCGTCGGCCGGCCCGCCGGCCCAGCGGCGCCCACAGGGTGGTCGGGCCGCCCCTGTCCGCGCCGGCCCGGGCGCTGGCCGGGAAGGTCAGGCGCAGGGCCTGCCCGTGGAGCGACTCGGCCGGGGCCGCGCCACAGGCGGCCACGAACGCCCGCCGGAGCGTCGAGATGGCTTCCCCTTCGCGCCGGGAGGACAGCGCCAGTTCCAGCGCCACCCCACCCGGCCCGCTCTCCAGATGCAAGGCCGGGCTGGCCACCCCGTGGCCGGCCAGGAGGTCCAGGGCGGAGTCGGCCAACCGGACGGCCGCGTCCCGCCAGGGCTGGCCAGGTCCCGCCTCTGCCGGCGGGGCGCTCCGCTCCGGCTCGGCCGGGAGCGCCGGCAGTAGGACTGCCAGGTCCGGTGGGGGCCCGGCCCGCTCCGGTGCTGCCGCCCCGGGCGGCTCCATGGCCAGTGGTGGCCCCAGCTCGCTCGGAGCACCGCGGGCCCCGGGCGCCGCAACTTCCCGGCCCTCTGGTTCGGCATCGGCCGGCCAGTCCGCACTCGGGGTGTCCATCCAGCCGGGGATGTCCAGGGGCGCCGGCCCGCTGGCGGTCGCCGGGGGGACCGGCTCCGGGGGCGCGGGACGCGCGACGGGGGGCCGCCGCCACTCCGGGAGGCGCAGCGGGGCCCAGGTCCGCCGGGCGAGGATCCCGCCCAGGACGTACGGGAACAGGAGGCTGGCTTCCAGCCCCAGGGCGGCGAGCGGCGCGAGCCGCAGTACCGCGGCGCCGCCGGCCACCGCCCCGGCCAAGGCCAGCCCCAGGAGCCGCAGCCGGTTCATCCAGCCCAGCGTCCAACCCAGGTAGCAGAGGGCGATTGTCCCCGCCGTGAGCGCCCCGCCGTACGGGCCGGCCATGCTTTCCCGGCCGGCGGGGTGGCGCAGCAGAAAGAGTGCTCCGCCAGCGGCCAGAACCCAGAGGACAAAGGCCGTACCCTGCCACTCCGTGCGCTTCATGGCCAACCTCCCGGTAGTTGTTGGAAGAACCGCACGGCGTAAGGGAAAAGCGCGTAGCCGCCCAGCCCGGCGAGGAGCACGCCGCCCCCGATAAAGATGCTCATCTCGACGGTCCCGCCGCGGGATGGACGTAGACGTTCCCAGGGCGGAACGGCGATCCAGGCCCGGCTGAAGGGGGCCCATAACTGCACCCCTATCTGGCCAAAGAGATCCAACAGCAAGTGGGACAGCACGCCGGCGACAACGGCGACCAGCATACCTATGCGCCCGGTGGGGAGCGCGGCGAGCAAGCCCAGGAGCACGCCGGCCGGCAGCACGACGGCCGCCGCGTGCGACAGCCCGCTGTCGCCGATCCGGCCGGCCAGGCGGCGTACGAGGGGCACGCGGCTGCGTTCCAGGGTCGGCAGGGCATAGTCTATGTCGGGCAGCAGCCCGGCGACCGCCCCGGCGGCGATTTCCGGTAGGCCGATGGGCAGCTGGGCGAGGTAGCCCAGGCCCAGCGTCGCGCACGCCCCGGCGACCAGGTGCGTGGGGTATCTCATGGCTGCACCTCCGCCGCTACACTACCGCGGCACTCAGCGCTGGGCCGCGTCAGTTCGCCAAAGTCGCACCCCCTGGTCGGCAGCTCCTGGGGATCCCAGATTTCCCACAACTGGCACCAGGAGCGCGGGTGTAGGTTCGAGTCCGGGCGCTCCTCAAGGAAAAGACAGTCACAGCAGGTGGCATCCATCGCTTATTCTCCGGGGGGCCAGGTCAGCAGCCAATAACGGCTGACTGGTGGCGCGCTGCTGGCGGCAAGCCCCGTGTTGGCCGTCGGGGCGGGCCCGGTAGCCGGGAGCGCGTTGTACAACACGGCGTAGTCGCCGACCTTCCACAGGGCAAAGTCACCGTGGGTGTCGACTTCCGTGAGTGTATAGCGTGCCTGGCCGTCCACGCCGTGCACCTGCGCGCCGCCATCCAGGTAACAGACTGTGCCGTTTTCGACCCACACGCCGTGCACCGCGGCCGGCGCGGCGAGCAGTTCGTCGGTTTCGCGCTCCAGGTCCAGCCGCCGAATCGGCCAAGTTGTGGTCCCGCTGGGCCCACTCTGGGGTGTGGTCCAGAGCAAGACCCCTTCGCGCTCCCAGGTCGCAAAGGCCCCCGGGAGCGGCGCGCGGAGGAGATCCCCCAGGTACGTCACCCCGCCAGCGCGGTCCAGCACGAGGAGCGTGTCGCTGCCGCGGCCGCGCACGAGCAGGAGAACGTAGCGGCCGGCCGGCGAGGGCTGCACGAAGCGCGCATCGGGCAGCGCCGGGAGGACGGCGACCAGTTGGGCCGTTGGACTGATCGCGTCCGGAGCCAGCAGCTCCACCGTGGCGCCCGTGGGCGTGACGCGCAGGAGCGCCAGCTCCGCGCCCCACCAGGCGAGGCCGGCCACGTCGGCGGTGGCCGTAAGCACCGGCGTAACCGGTACTCCCGGAGCGCCGGTCACGAACAACCCCGTGGGGCGAACCACGGCCAGGCGGCCCTTGGTAGACAACGCGGCCGGACCATCTTCCAGGGCCAGCAGATGTTCCCGCCGCCCGTCGGCCGTCATCTGCCACCACTGCGTCAACAGCACCGGTTCCGCCGCGGCGGTAGTCCCGCTCGTCGCCGTGACCACAATCTGGAAGCGCACCGCGCCGGTAGGTTCCAGGTGCACCGCGTCAATGTTGGCTGCCGGGAGGCCGACCGTGATTTCCTGGAAGAAGGGCCGCGGGTACAATGTCGGCGTCAACGTCGTGGTGACACCGGTGGTGAGCGTCAGCGCGAGGGTCGCCGGGTAGAAACCAGGGGCGGTCACCTGGGCGGTGTAACGGCCGGCCGGAACGGCGTGTGGCCCGGCCCCCGCCCATGTGCCGGTCGCGAGCTGCACCGTTACGCCGACCGGACCGGCCAGGTAGACCGTGGTCGTGGGGACGCGCCGGGGGTAGAGGAGCCAGCCACAGGCGCAGAGACACAGCAGCGCGCCGGCGGCGACGCCCAGCAGGTAGCGGGCGTCGGTCCGTATGCGGCGCCGCAGTTCCCCCAGGTCTACCTCGTAGTCACCCACGCGCAGGACCACCGTGCCCTCCTACAACTGCCGCCGGCCCCACTCCCCCGGCCGGGTGGTGATCAGCCGGTGGATCAGGGTTGGGGCGCGGAGAACGCGCAACCCGGTACGCTGCTTGCCCAGGAGGAGCAGGCAGTCGGAATACTCGTCGGTGCGGGTGCAGCCCTCCAGAAACTCGACCTCGCCGGGGCTCAACTGAAACGTCTGGCGGGCCAGGTCGACCTCGCTGTGTTCCATCTCCAGCAGGAACCGGGCATTGCAGGCGGCCAGGACGGTCCGTCCCACGGCGGACTCTAGCACGTCGCCCACACGCTGCGTGGCCACCACCAGGCGCACGTTATACTTGCGCCCCCGCCGCGCGGTGCGCGCGAGCTGCGTCCCACCGGCCCCGGATTCGATCATCGTCCAGCCCTCGTCCAGCAGCACGGTGATCGGATCGCCGGCCGGATCGGACCGCGACCGGGCGTAGGTCCAGACGCGGTCAAAAACCAGCGACGCGGCCAGGCTCAAGAGTTCCGGGCCCGCTTCCAGCGCCAGGGACACGTCGCGCACCCCGAAGACAACCAGGGGTGCGGTCAGGTCCACGTTGGTGCGCCCATTGAACATGGCCAGCGTCCCCCCGAGGCGACCGGCCAGTGCCGGGGCCAGTCCCGGCAGCCGCGCGGCCAGGTGCGGGCCGAGTTCTTCCAGGAGTGGCGGCTCTTGCGCTTGCGTGGCCGGATCCGGGGTGATCCCCCGTCCGGCATAGGTTGCCCGCAGGGCCTCCTCAAGCGCACCGCGCTCGGCCGGCGCGAGCGGTCCCGGCGCGAGGACCGTTTCCAGCCAGCCGGTCAGGGTGGCTATCTTTTCCGCCAGGACGTCGCGTTCCGGCTCCGCCAGTTCAGGTTCGTCGTTTTCCCCCCGGGCGGCGTTCTCGCGCGGCAGGTCCATGGGATTGACGCGGGCCCCACTTCCCGGCGCGAGGCGCACGAACGTCCCGCCCACGGCTTGGGCCAGGGTTTCGTACTCGTGTTCCGGGTCGATGACAAAGTAGCGCCGCCCAAAGATGAGGTTCTGGAGCAGCTCATATTTCAGGAGGTAGCTCTTGCCGGCCCCCGGCTTGGCCAGGACCGCCGTGTGGGGATTGGTCAGGGTGGGGTCAAAGGGATTGTAGAGCACCTGGCCCCCGGTGTTCCCCCCGCGATCCACGGTCAGGCCGTAGAAAATGGGGCGACCGGCGCTGGCGGTGGTGAGCGAGGATGAGGCGGTGAAGAAGCCCTGCGCCACGGTCGAGGTATCCACCAGATTGGGCGTCTGTAGCAGATCCAGGCCCAACGGCAGGCACGAGTCAAAGGCCTGCTTCTGCCGGAAGGAGGTCCGCTTGGCCTCCAGTCCCAGGGCGCGCAGCTGCGCGGCTACCGTGGCGGTGCGGGTCTCTAGCTCTTCCGGCGAGAGAGCGGTGATCTGGATATAGATGCCATAGTGGACCAGTCGCTCTTCACCGCGGGCTACCTTCAGGCGCAGGCGTTCGACGTCGGACAGGCCGACCTCGGCGGCGGGGGCGTCCCGGGCTTCCGCGATGGTCGCCCGCGCCGCCCGGCGCGAGCGCCCCAACTGCTGCTGCGCTTCGGCGTCGGCCAGGGGCGCGATCACCTGCACGACGTTGACCCCGGGTTGGCCGGTGAAGAGATCCAGTAGATACCCAAAGCGCACCGTGGCCGGAAAGCCGGTGACGACCAGGTGCCGGGCATACAGGGGGCCGGAGACCATGTAGGTCTTGTGCCGCGGCTCAATGTCGTCCGGAGCGATATAGTCCAGGAGCGTGCGCACGGCGCGGGCGCTGGCCCAGTCCACCTCTGGAACGATCCGCCGCACGATTGGCTGGCGTACTTTGTTCATGGTTGGGTCTCCTCGGCAACACTGGTGGCGAGGGGCCGGGTGGCTTGCTGCCAGGTCACCGGCGGGCGGGTGGGGTCATACGCCCGCCGCAAGAGATTCAAGAGCCCTTCGGGGTCGCACGGCCGGGCCGGCAGGCCCACCCGCGCCAGGTGCGCGGCCACGGCGCGGCCGCGTTGCAGCAGCCCTTCCGCCAGGGCGGCCAGCCGCAGCTGGCGACCCTGCGCGGCGTCGCGCCGGGCCGCGGGCAGGAACGGCGAAAGCAAAGCCGTCAGCAGCGAGCCGACCGGGGCGCCGGTTGTCCCCAGTGGCGGCAGGATGGTGACGTAGAAGCGCTTCTCGCGGACTTTCTGGCCGGCCAGCAGTGCTTGCAGGTAGCCGTGGAGCTCCAGCGCCGCCGCGTGCAGGGTGGCGCTGCTAGCTCCCAAGGCCTGTTCGCGCACCACTTCCAGGTAGTCTCCCAGGTCCGGCGTCACGTCGAGAGCATAGAGGAGCACCAAGCCGGTGAGTCGCTGGATAAAGTCCTGGTAGGCGCGCCGCAATTCCTGGCGCTCGGACTCATCCCGCAGGCCCAGGGAAACCGGGGTAATCTCCAGGACCTCGAATAGCCCGCCGTCAACCTTGTTCTGGCCCACCCCGTTGGCATAGATCGTTTCTAGCGGGATGAGGTTGAGGATCTTCTGGTGGTCGCGGCGTGATCTTCTCCCGCTCATTCTTGCCTCCACAGGTCCTGCGGCGTGGCCCCCGCGCGCGGGGCCGGTCTGTCGACCATGGTTTCTGCCGCGGCGCCGGGTTCCCAGACGACGCAGCGGGGCAGGTGCACATACTCCCATAAGACTTCGATCCAGCGTTCCAGGGCCAGACCCTCGGGCCGAATCAGGTAGTAGGCCAGGCCGGCGCCCACAAATGCCGGAAAGACGAATTGCACCAGGACTTCGCCGCTGACCAGACCCTGCCCCCCCAGGAAGATCAGGCCGGCCGTGCCGATGCCAAAAACGAGGGCCAGCCGCCGCGGGATGGGCAGGTTCAGGAAAGGGATGGTGACCATGGACTCGATCTGGAGCCGCGGGACCGCGTGTTCTTCTTCCACGGTGGTCGTCCTCCTCTTACGTCGGGCAGCTCTGCCCCATCTTGGTAATGACCC
>CAZTIG010000085.1:0-13222 GCA_964613665.1 uncultured Chloroflexia bacterium | reverse complement strand
CTTTGGCCGCTCCGCTCAGGGATCGGCCGCGCTCCTTGCCCATCTAGAAACATGCATCCGGCCACAAAGGGCGCCCATGTTCGGGGGTCGATGCTGGAGCACTCCCCCCGCAATCAGCGGCTCTCCGAGTTGGGGCGGCACGACGCGCCCGGTGCAGCGTGGGCCACCATCGGGCGAGGCGGAGGCGCTGTCGTGTTGCACGGACAAGAGTGCCGCGCACCCAGTCACAGATCCAGGGTTGACATCGGCCTGGCAGTATGGGATAATCGTGTGGAGGGTGTCGCCGGCCGGCCGGCGAGACGATGGGGCGAACGAGGATCGCGAGAGCGATCGAGAGGTGTGCCATGAAGGTTGTCACGGACGACGGTGCCGATCTGCTGCCCGAGGAAATCGCGGAGATGGAGATCACGGTGGTACCGTTCTACATCCATTTCCCGGACGGCGAACTCCGCTCCACGGAGATCTCCCGCGACGAGTTCTACGACCGCCTGCGGGCGGTTGCCCCCCGCATCCCCACGACTGCGAGCCCCTCCCCGGGGATGTTCGTGAAGGTGTACAGCGAACTGGCCGCTCGGGGTGAGGAGGTCATCTCGCTGCACATCACCGGACGGATGAGCAACACGTTCGACGACGCCCGCCTGGCGGCCGAGTATTCCGGGGCGGAGGTCAGCGTGGTCGACACGCTGAGCTTCTCGGGAGGGGAGCGTTTCCAGGTGCTCGCTGCCGCGCTGGCGGCCCGGGCCGGGTGGGCGAAGGGGGCCATCCTGGAGCTGCTGGAGCGCATCCGCAGCGCCACCGAGATGGTCTTTACGCTGGCGACGCTGGAGTACCTGCAGCGCGGCGGCCGCATCGGTCGCGTTCAGGCGCTGCTCGGGTCACTGCTGAAGGTCAAGCCGGTGATCGCCATCGACAAGCGCGACAGCAGGTTCAGTGCGGTCGGGCGGGGACGCACCCTCCCACAGGCACTGCGCCTGATCGTCGAGCACCTGCTCAGGATCCACGGGCCGGCGACGCCCCTGTGGCTATCGGTCCTGCACGGCCAGTTCGCCCAGCAGGCCCAGCAACTGGTGGAGCTGCTGCGCGAGCGGCTTCAGGTGGCCCGGATGGACGTGCTGCGCATTTCGCCGGCGCTGGGGGTGCACGCCGGGCCCGAGGCCGTCGGCGTCGCGGCCGTGCCGATCCGCCTGCTGGAAGGGCTCGGGGCGGCCTCCTGACAGGGGCGGGCGCGTCCCACCCTACCGCGGCCCGAACATCGGGATGAACTGCGCCCACAGGAAGGCGGTCAGGAAGACGAAGAAGGTCAGCGCCAGCACATAGGCCCGCCGGCGCACCGCCGGCACGGTCTGCGCGCGCCCGCCCGCGGCCAGCTCGATGGCGCCCTCCGGGCAGGCGGCGACACAGTCCCCGCAGGCGGTGCAGTCGGGAGAGAGGGTCACGCTCCCTCCGGAGGCCGCCGTGGACTCCACGTCCCGCGGCGCGATCACATTGAAGGTGCACGCCGTGATGCAGGCGAGACAGCGCTTGCACTTTTCCCCATCGATCCGCGCCCGCACCACCGGCAGGCGCAGGGCTCCCCGCAGCCAGGCGATCAGCGAGGTCAGCGCACCGAGCGGGCAGAAGTAGGCGCACCAGACGCGCTTGCCGGTGACCATCGGTCCCACGACCATCGTCCCCAGGAAGAGGGCGATGCCTGTGCCGGCCGTGATCACGTTCAGGAGGTCGAAGCGCAACTCCCACTGGTCGAAGAGCACGCGGATGGGGCAGATCCAGCAAAAGGCCGGGGTGATCAGCCAGGCGCTCAGGAGCACGGCACTGAGCAGGACGGCATAGCGAAAGTGGGCCAAAGAGGCCGGCAGGCGGTTCCAGCGGATGGCCTGCGACAGGCGGTCCCGCCCCCGGCGCCTGCGGAGCAGAGCAGCGATCTCCAGCGGCACGCCCAGGTAGCAGAACCAGCCGCACCAGCCACGACCGAAGAAGAGCGACAGCCCCAGCCAGCCGGCCAGCGTCGTGGCGAAACCGAGCATGGTCGTGCCCAGGAGCATCTGCCCGCGGGTGAGCAGCCCGGTGGCGATCCAGAGGTTGCCGATGTTGCAGATGGGCGTGCCCACCGTGTACATCGACACCTCGGCGGTGTAGGCGGTCGTGCCGCGCGTGGTCAGCGCCCCCACGACAAGCCCCAGCCAGAGGAAGACACCCCAGCCGATCAGCAGGATGCGCCGCAGCAGGCGCACCGACTCCCGCCGCACGATGGCGGCCAGGAAGAGGTACATGGCCAGGTAGACCAGCGCCACGAGCAGGGCTACCCACCAGGCCATGCCCACGACATAGGCCCCTCCGCCGACCGCGGCTGCGGTCAGCACCAGGCCGGCCAGGAACTCCCAGCGCAGTGTGCGGTCTTGCCAGAGATCCAGAGCCCTCTTCACCTGTACCCATCCTCGCTCAGCAGGTCCCCGCCATCCCGGTGCCGACCGCGAACCCCATCTTGCGCAGGGACTCCAGGAAGTGAGCCTGTCCGCCAGCGTCGCCCCAGGCCAGGAAGAGATCCTGCTCTCTGCCCTCACTTCTCGGTTTCGGAGTAGAACACCTCGTAGTTCGTCCAGCCGGACACGACGACGTAGCGGTCCGCTGCGATCTCCCCCTGGAGCAGTTGGCTGATCTCGACCGGGGCAGGCTCGCCGGGATTGTCCAGGAACGCCCGCAGGTTGACGAGACCGAAGAGGAGCGCCACCACGCCAAAGATCAGGAAGAGGGGAGCCAGGGGCTTGGCCCGGCCGATGCGGCCCTGCCAACGCAGCAGCATCTCGCTCAAGGGACCTCCGTCTCTACGGCTTTCCGCGCGGCACGGATGTTGCCCACCGGCGTGGTCAGGAAGAGCACGCAGCCCGTGCCGAGGATGAATCGCCGTCCCCCGGTCTGCTCCAGAGCGTCCTGGGCCTCGGCCCGCACCTGTGCGGGTGTGCCGCGAACCATCGTCTCCAGCCGGCCAAGCCCGCCGACGACGGCCCCGCGGAAGCGGGCCAGGCCCTGCTCCAGGGATGGCGGCGTCTCGCGGTCGTGCCAGTTGAGCGCCTGCACAGGGTAGTCTGCCACCAGGTCGAACATGACGTGCTCGCCGTGTAGGTGGAGCACGTTGAACCACAGGCCCTCGGCAGCCGCCAGGACGTGCCGGTCGTAGGCACGGCCGAACTCGCGGTACTCGGCCTCGCTCAACAGGTCGTACGTGGCGTGCTGCAGGGCCAGGAAGATGCCGGCAATGCCCGTGCGGCGCGCCGCCTCGAGGTAACGGACCGTCGTCTCGGTGATCGCCGCCAGGCCGCAGTGGAGCGCGGCAGGATGTCGGCGCATGTCGGAGAGCAGCCGCTCGCCGGCCAGGTTCTTGGCCTGGGCCAGGGGGTTGAAGATCGTCTGGATAAAGGGGACCGCGCCACCCAACCCCTCTCCCACCATGCGGAGGAAGCGCAGGCTCTCGCCCAGCGCGCCCCGGGTGGGGTCCAGCACCGGCAGGGCGGCCCAGTCCTCGGGCTGCTGGATCACCCGCCGGCCCCAGGCGCGCGTTCCTTCCTCGTTGCCCAGGTAGCGCGACTCGGCCCCCCAGTCGGCGATGCAGTAGTTGCTGGCGGGCATGCACTTGACCAGGTCAAAGTCGTATGCGCGCTGGAAGTCGAGGGTGGCCCGGGCCAGGTCCTCGGCGCGCTGGTCGTCGCCGGGCCAGTGCCGCCAGAGAGCCACGGCCGGCCGATCCACGGGCTCGCCGGCAACGGTCGCCTCGAGGCGCTCACGCTTGCTGAGCCTGCTCACCGGTAGCCTCCTCGGAGTACTTCCGCCCCAAGTCAAAGGCCCGCATGTTCATCTCCTCCGTCCCCGGCGGCACCGAGGAGAGGATGGCCTGGCGCATGGCTTCCTCGCTGATGACTCCGGACACGGCGGTGAAAAAGCCCAGCATGATGATGTTGGCGACCACGGTGCGGCCCATCTCCTCTGCCAGGCGGGTGGCAGGCACCCCGCGCAGGCGTACGCCGGCAGGCACCTGGCCGGGGTCCACCAAGCCCGAGTCTACGATCAGAAGCCCGGTGGGGGAGAGCTTGCCCTTGTACATCTCATAGGCCGGCTGGGACATCGCCACCAGCACGTCCGGGCAGAGCAGGTGGGGATAGAGGATCGGCTCGTCGGAGATGATCAGCTCGGCGCTGCACGCTCCACCGCGCGACTCGGGCCCGTAGCTCTGCGTCAGCGTGGCGTTGCGCCTGTCGAACAGCGTCACCGCCTTCCCGCTGATGAAGCCGGCCAGGATGATCCCCTGCCCGCCAAAACCGCTGAAGCGAACCTCGACCTTGGCCACTCTCCACCCTCCTTGCGCTCGACGTCCTTACGTCTCTACGTCCCTGCGTCTCTACGTTTCACGTTGTCGCGTCTCACTCCTTCTTCTCTCCCCCGCCATGCAGCTTCTTCAGTACCTCTTCGCGCTTCTTCCCGTAGTTGCTCTCCCGCCACAGCCAGTCGCGGAACTCCAGGTAGCTCGGCCGATCCACGTTCACAAAGTTGCCGACGATGATCGGCCCGCCCATGTAGATGTCGGCCTCGCGCGGGTCGGTTCCGTGCCGGATGACGCTCTTCTCCCGAAAGTGGCGCATCATCTCCAGCCCGTTGCCCAGGCGGTTGCTGCGCCCGTAGAGCGTCGGGCAGGGGGAGATGATCTCGACGAAGCTAAAGCCGCGCTTGCCCAGGGCCTCCATGATCGAGCGCTCCAGTTGCCGCGCCTGCAGGGTCGTCCAGCGGGCCACGTAGACGGCGCCGCTGGCCGCCGCCAGGTAGGGCAGGTTGAAGGGTGGCTCGTAGTTGCCGTACGGGGAGGTGGCGGTCTTGGCCACCACCGGCGTCGTCGGGGCCACCTGCCCGCCGGTCATGCCATAGTTCAGGTTGTTCACGCAGATCACAGTGATGTCGAGGTTGCGCCGGGCGGCGTGGATAAAGTGGTTGCCGCCGATGGCGATGAGGTCGCCGTCGCCGGAGAAGACAATGACCTTCAGCGCCGGGTTGGCCAGCTTCAGGCCGGTGGCAAAGGGAATGGCCCGGCCGTGGGTCGTGTGGAAAGAATCCAGCCGGACGTAGCCGGCCACCCGGCCCGTGCACCCGATCCCCGAGACGACGGCGACCTGGTCCAGGTCATAGTCCGTCTGGGTCAGTGCACTTAGGAAGCAGGTCAGCGCCGTGCCCAGGCCGCACCCCGGACACCAGATGTGCGGGATGCGGTCCTCGCGCAGCAGCGCATCGAACGGGTGGCGCCCGCCCTCGGCCAGCTCGCGAACCACCTCCTCGGGCGAAACCCACTGGCTGGCCTCGTTCAGCAGGCGCCGCTCGAGACGGTCCAGACGATCGATCTCAGGCATCTCTTCCTCCGCGAAGGCCCTCGTGGATGGCCTCCAGGATCTCGCCGGGGTGGATGATGTCGCCGCCCATGTGGGGTACCAGGATGGTGCGGGCCCGGCCGGCCGCGCAGCGCTCCACTTCCAGGGCCACCTGGCCGGCATTGATCTCGGGAACGACCAGGGCACGCACACGGCCGGCCAGCTCGCGGATGCGCTTCTCCGCAAAGGGCCACACGGTGACCAACTTCAACAGCCCCACCTTGAGCCCCTCGGCCCGGGCCTGCTGCACCGGCAGCAGCGCCACGCGCGCCGAGATGCCGTACGACACGACGACCACGTCGGCATCCTCGACGCCGTCCTCCTCGACGATGACGATGTCGTCGACGTTGCGGCGGATCTTGTCGACCAGGCGTTGCACGTACTTGACCTGGGCCGCCGCGACGGCCATGGGGTAGCCGCGATCGTCGTGCGTCAGGCCGGTGACGTGAAAGCGATAGCCCTCGCCGGCCACCGGCATCGGCGGAACCAGGTCCTCATCCGGTGCATAGGGGCGGAACTGCCCGGGCGGCAGCCTGGGCTTGCGCCGCGGGACCAGCGCGATCCGATCGGCCGGAGGGATCACCACCCGCTCCGTCATGTGCCCGACCGCCTCGTCGGTCATCACCAGCACGGGGGTGCGGTACTTTTCCGACAGGTTAAAGGCCGTGATGGTGACGTCGAACAGCTCCTGCGGCGATGTCGCCGACAGGGCGATGATCTCGTACACGCCGTGACTGCCCCAGCGGGCCTGCATCATGTCCGCCTGGCCCACCAGGGTGGGCAGCCCGGTGGAGGGCCCACCACGCTGCACATTCACCACCACACAGGGCGTCTCCAGCATCACCCCCAGGCCCAGGTTCTCCATCATCAGCGAGAAACCGGGGCCGGAGGTGGCGGTCATGGACTTGACCCCCGCCCAGGAGGCCCCCAGGATGGCGTTCATGGAGGCGATCTCGTCCTCCATCTGGACAAAGACACCGCCCACCTTGGGGAGACGCTCGGACATGCGCTCGGCAATCTCGGTGGCCGGCGTGATCGGGTAGCCGGCAAAGAAGCGGCAGCCGGCGGCGATGGCCCCCTCCGCACAGGCCAGGTCGCCGCTCATGAAGTGCTCGCCGACCAGGACCCCGTCCTCGGGCATGCGTTCCTCCTCAACCACTGGGTCTAGCGCGTGTACGTCCTTGTGTCGATCCAGACGCCCTGCCCGGAGACCTCGGCCAGGGTGCGATAGGCCACGCTCTGCCCGTTGCCGCAGTCGAGCAGGCGGTCGGCCTCCACGTAGATGGACACGTGCTGGGCAGGCTGCCCATCCACCGGGGCAAAGAAGAGCAGATCGCCCGGCTGCAGATCCGCGGACGCGACCTGGCGGCCGGCAGCACCCTGGTCCCAGGAGTCGCGGGCGACCCGGATGCCGTGGGCGTGGAAGACGCGGTAGACAAAGCCGGAGCAGTCGAACCCCTGCGAGCTCGTCCCGCCCCACCTGTAGGCCACGCCCAGCAACTGCGCCGCCGTGGCCAGGACCTGTCCGGTCTGCACCGGCTCATCAGGGTCCGCCGCCAGACGCACCGCCGCGAGCGACACCCAGCCGGCGCGACCGTCGGGCAGGCGGACCTGGACCCAGCTCTCCCCGACGACCAGGACAGGCAGCCGGCTGTCCAGGAAGAGCTGCTGCAGCGTCTCGCTGCCCCCGTACGCCGACCTCTTGACGTCGACGAGCGGCGCCATCGCCACGGCGTACTGGCGGGCGATGGCCCAGCCGGGCACCAGCGCCGACTTCGAGACCCAGCCGGGATAGCCCAGCTCGTTCTTGGACGAGGGCTGCTCCACGGCGACGATTTGGTACCAGTCACCCTGCTCGCCCACGATCACGACGCGCTCGCCGGCGATGACCTGTGTCTCCAGCTCCCGCGCGCTGGCCGGGCGGCCCGGGTTCTTCCACACGTCGGCCACGGATACTGCGACCGTGGCGGCGTCGTACCCGAGCGCGCGGGGCTCGATGGTGTAGAGAGGCAAATGCGTCGGGCGCGCCGTAGGCCGCGCTGGGGCCGTCGCCACAACCGTTGGCGAAGGGCCGGCAGCAGCAGGCGGAGCTTCGGGGACGGGGGGCGGAGTTTCCCCGACAGCCGCGGCGGCCTCCGTGGCTGCCGGGACGTCCGTTCTCGCCCGGGGCTGGGCCGCGGCGGCCGAGGTGCCCGACCAGCCGCCCACGCCCTGGCCCACGACCAGGAGCGGCCCCAGCGCCAGGGCCAGGGCCAGGACCCCCAGGACCACCCAGACCTTGACGATATCCCGCCGGGCGGCGGGTAGCTTGTCGCGCCTCATCCTGTCACCGGGCTGCCCATAGATCTCGGCGTGCCGAGAGGGACCCTGCCCCGCATGCTCTTCTTGCCGGCGTGACCATGCGGTGGCGGGGTCACGGGACGACGGCCGGCCTTTCTTCGTCCCGCAGCACGTACACGGCGAACTCGGGGCAGAGCATCTCGCACAGGCCGCAGCGCACGCACAGGTCCGGCTGGCGCACGTAGGGCGGGTGATAGCCCTTGGCGTTGTAGCTATCCGACAGGGCCAGCACGTCCAGGGGACAGAACTCGATACAGAATCCGCAGCCCTTGCAGCGCTCGCTGATGATGTGCACTACGCCGCGCTCGATCTGCACCTGCCCCTCGTCCAGTGGCCGCCGCCAGTAGCGCATGACTACCTCCCCAGCCTGGCAGCCAGCAGCTCGGCCACTTGCGCCGGATACGCCGCCACCTGCACGCCGACTGCCTCCAGCGCGGCGATCTTCTCCGCGGCCGTGCCGGCTCCACCCTCGATGATCGCCCCGGCGTGGCCCATGCGCTTCCCCGGCGGAGCAGTCCGGCCGGCGATATACGCCACCACCGGCTTGGTCACGTGTGCGGCGATGTACCGGGCGGCCTTCTCCTCATCCGTCCCCCCGATCTCGCCGATCAGGACGATGGCCCCCGTGGCCGGATCCGCCTGGAAGAGATCCAGGACATCGATGAAGTTGGTGCCGATGACCGGGTCGCCACCGATGCCGACGCAGGTGGTCTGGCCCAGGCCGGCCCGCGTCAGCGCATCCACCACCTCGTAGGTCAGGGTACCGCTGCGCGAGACCAGCCCCACCGGGCCCGGCGCGTGGATGTGTCCCGGCATGATGCCGACCTTGGCCTGCCCCGGCGAGATCACCCCGGGGCAGTTGGGACCGATCAGCCGGGCCCCCCGCTCCTTGACAAAGGCGCACACGCGCACCATGTCCAGGGCCGGTATGCCCTCCGTGATGCAGACCACCAGCCCACAGCCGGCCTCTATCGCCTCGCAGATCGAGTCGGGGGCGAAGCGGGCCGGGACGTAGACGATCGAGGTGTTGGCCCCGGTGGCGGCTACCGCCTGGGCCATGGTGTTGAACACCGGGATGCCACCGACGTCCATCCCCCCCTTTCCCGGGGTGACACCGGCCACGACCTTGGTCCCGTAGGCCAGCATCTGCCGGGTGTGGAACTCGCCCTCGCGGCCGGTGATGCCCTGCACGACCAGGCGGGTGTTGCTGTCGACCAGGATGGCCACCAAGTCCTCCTCTCATCCAGGGGTGTGAGGCGTGAGACGTGCAACGTGGATCTCAGGATCACGTTCCCCTTGTCATCACGCCCGGCTCACCTGCACCACCTTCTGCGCCGCCTCGGCCATCGTCGCGGCCGTCAGCATATTTGCCCCGGCCAGGACGCGCCGGCCCTCCTCCTCATTGGTGCCCACCAGGCGCGCCACCAGGGGCACGGAGGGCCTGACCTCGTCGAGCGCGGCAACGATTCCGCGGGCCACCTCGTCGCAGCGCGTGATTCCGCCAAAGATGTTGAACAGGACCCCCCTGACGTTGCGGTCCGAGAGGATGATGCGCAGCGCGGCGGCGACCTTTTCGGCGCGCGCGCCGCCGCCGATGTCCAGGAAGTTGGCCGGCGCGCCGCCGTAGAGCTTGATCGTGTCCATCGTGGCCATGGCCAGGCCGGCGCCGTTGACCATGCAGCCGATGTCCCCGTCCAGCTTCACGTAGTTGATGTCGTGCAGCCGCGCCTGGACCTCGGCCGGCTCCTCGGTCTCCGGGTCGCGCAGGCTCTCCCAATCGGGATGCCGGGGCAGGGCGCTGTCGTCCAGGAGCATCTTGGAGTCCACCGCGCGCCACTCGCCGGCCGAGGTGATCACCAACGGGTTGATCTCGGCCAGGGTGGCGTCGTTCTCCACATAGGCCCGGTACAGGGCCAGGGCGATCGGCACGAAGGAGAGGGCCTGCGGGCCGGCGAGCCCCATGTCAAAGGCCAGGTTGCGGGCGTGGTAGTCGCGCAGGCCGATGAAGGGATCGGCGGCCACGCGCACGATGGCCTCGGGCTTCTCGCGGGCCACCGTCTCGATCTCCACGCCGCCCTCGGCGCTGCCCATCAGCACCACGCGTCTGGCAGCGCGGTCCATGACCACGCCCAGGTAGAACTCGCGGGCGATCTCGACGGCCTCGGCCACCATCACCTTGCGCACCGGGATGCCCTTGAGATCCATACCCAGGATCTGGCCGGCCACAGCCTCCGCCTCGGCGGCATCCCGGGCCACGCGGATGCCGCCGGCCTTGCCCCGCCCGCCGACGTGCACCTGGGCCTTGACGACGACGGCCTGCCCCAGCCTCTCGGCGATGGCGCGGGCCTCCTGCGGCGTCGTGGCGACATCGCCACCGACCACTGGCAGGCCGTAGCGGGCAAATATCTCGCGGGCCTGGTACTCGTGGATCTTCATACAGTCCCCCTTGGCAGGCAGGAACAGGAAAAGACGCCGGAGAGCATACAGACAACGGGTCGCCCCGCAGAGTGCCAGGGCGACCCTATTGTACAGCACGGCACAAACCTTGTCAAACCTGCCACGGCGCGTGGATGAAGACACAGGGCAGGTATCCGCAGCAACAGCCAGCGCCCTGGAGGATAGGGAATGTTGGCAGTCCACTCCTCGCCGACGTGGTCGTGCGGACAGGGCGCTGCAGCGGTGATGCCGGCCTGCTGGGCCGGCGGCAGGGCCTGGGCCACCCCGGCCTGCTGCAGGGCGATCCCACCGGTGAGCATCACGACGACTGCGACTACTGCGAAATACCAGACTCTGCGGACGGACAGCGGGCCTCCCTTGTAGGGATAATTGCGCCGGACCGCTCCAGTCCGACAGGGCCCTCGGGACCCCAGTGGTAGGCGCTGGACCTTCTTGTGGCAATCGGCCCGGCCGGCGGCGCACGGGGGACGCTGGGAAGGTAGGCAGCCTCCGCGAGCGCGGGGGGGCCAGCCCCGTGCTCGTAGGCACCCCTGTCGCAGACGGCAATGCCATCGCCGTCGCCGTCCACCGGCCGGCCCCTTCCCAAGATGTCCACCGCGGGGCACACGGCGTCGTCGCCGGCATCGATGGCCGGGCTGCCGGGGGCGAGCTGCATGCCGTAGGCCTGGCCGGAGAGGGGGCCAGCGAGCTGGGGATCCAGGCAGAGGTCGTGGGCACCCGAGCGCACATAGTCGCCGTCCACGCCGCAGGCGACATTCTTGGCCATGAAGGCGATGCTGTAGTCCGAATCGAGCTTCAGGCCGGCGCAGCCCTCCTGGTAGAAGAGGAAGGTGATGTCCTCGGGATCGAAGTAGTCGGCGTCGCCGTGGAAGACGTTGTTTCGCCCCACGAGCGCCTCCGTCCCGTTGCAGGCGAACCCCTCGCGGGGCCCTCCGCCGATCAGCCCATCGCCCTGGCCGTAGAAGGTGGTGTTGACGACCGAGACGTGCTCGCCCCCGGTGTAGACAACCTCCAGCGTGTTGCCCAGCGCCCGGCAGGGGTCCACGTCGTAGGTAAAGGGCTGGCCGTCGAAAAAGGCGCAGTTGCCCACCAGCACGCTGTTGCTGATGCCCGCCTGGCCGGTGATCTTGACCTGGTTGCCGGCGTTCCCCTCGGCGCGCACGCGGTCGAGGGTGATGCGGCCGCCCAGTTCGTGGTAGAGCAGGTCGAGCCCGTCCGAGGTGTTGTGCAGGAAGGCCGAGTCCTCGATGATCCAATCGCCGGCCGTCGGACCCGTCCCGACGCCGTCCCCGTAGCCGCCGGCCGTCTGGGCCCAGCAGCCGGCCGGCTGGCCGGCGGGGTATGTCTCGACGCAGCCGTTCCACTCGACGGTCCAGTGGCGGAAGAGCAGCGTGCCGTCGTTGGAGTCGTCCCCCTCGATGTCGCCGTCCCAGCCGACCCAGCCGTTCCCGGCGATGCGCACGCGCTCGACGGTCCAGTCGGTCAGGCGGCCGGCGCGCACCCCGGCGGCAGCCAGGCCGTGGATGTCCAGGTCGGCCAGGCGCACGTTGGCCGAGTCCCGGGCATAGAGCCCGTCGACGGCCCAGTCGCCGTACGGCGGGGTGTCCCGCTGGCAGGCCAGGCCGCCGCTGTGGAACTCGGCGCAACCGGCGTGGTCGGTGATCTCCAGGCAAGCGACCTCGACGTTGTTGGACCCGCTGAGGTCGATGATGACGTCGGCACGTTCGGCTCCCCACAGCTCCGGCGCCTCGGGGCAGCCGCTGTCCCAGCCGGCCCCCACGAGCCGGGTCGGATGGGCCGGGTCCGGGCCGCCAGGCAGGGCCGGCAGGTGACAGCCCCACGGGTAGTCCGAGGAGCAATTCTCGCTGCCAGGCGCACCCATGCCCATGCGGTACGACCCGGCGCCGATGACCAGGGTATCGCCGCCGGCCAGCCGAGGCGTGCCGTCCGGCGGAAGGGCGCGGAAGGGGTGGTCCCAGGCGCAGGGCTGCCCCGTGCCGCCGCCGGGGTAGGGGCCATCTACCAGGCCGGTGCACTGCTCGGGCGAGCCCCCGTCGGGGCGGACATAGTAGGTCGTCCCGGCCCCTGCCGGCGGCAGCGTGGCCTGGGGGGCAGCCGGCGACAGAGTCGGAGCGCCGGAGGGCCGGGGCGTGGCCGGCGGTGCGGTAGCAGTACCCGGGGCAGGCGCGCACGAGCCGAGCAGAATCACCAGCAGGAGAACGATTCCCGGCAGACGACAGGTGCTCACGGCGACATCCCCCTGGAGCGGAGTTGGGCAGGCCAATGTCTAATGGGTTCCACCAGGACGCCCGGGGCGAAAGCGCAGCGCCGCCGCGCCCGCTGCGGCCGGCGGCGTCGTTCGGAGGACCAGGAGCGCTAAGAGGGCGGGCCGCTGGGAAGGCGCTCCCCGATCAGGGCGACGCACGCCTTGTTAAAGACGATCGTTTCCGCCCGCACGGTGACCTGCGGGTAGAGGACGTAGGTCGCCGTGGCGTCGGTCAGCGGCACATAGTCCTCGGGGCGAACGATCAGCACGCGGCGGATGTCCAGGCGCTCGGTCAGGTGGATCGTGCCGCTCAGTTCAAAACCGGGCAGCAGGACGACGATCTCGTAGCCGGTGCGGGCGGCCCGCCGGTAGAGGCTCTTGTGGGTCAGGTCGTGCTCCACGGGGAGGGCGAAGAGGATGCTGCTCTTGTCGACCCGGGCGAGCGGCAGTTGCACCACGGGCGTCTTGCCGACGTTGAGCAGCCGCGTCACCTGCGCCGAGCGCAGGTAGATGGCCGTCTCGGTCTTGATGTTCAGGACGTCGCTCAGGCGATCCCCGGCGGTCTCCACCAGGCCCCGGATGCGGTAATCCGACGTGTAGATCTCGATCTCCAGCGCCATCGCGGCCTCCTCGCGCCCACGTGTCACCCGCTGGTATCATACCATAGACGCCCCCCCAATGCAAGTCGTATGCCCCACCCGGATGCATGTCTCTAGATGGGCAAGGAGCGCGGCCGATCCCTGAGCGGAGCGGC
>CAZTIG010000084.1:0-13810 GCA_964613665.1 uncultured Chloroflexia bacterium | reverse complement strand
TGCATCATGCCCAGCTCGTTGTCCAACTGCACGAGCAGGATGCGCCCGCCGCGGGTGACCTGGCGCGGGGCCAACACGCCAAAGACAGCGCGGTACCACCGGGCGACGCAGGCGAGGAAATCGGGGTGCAGGTAGCTGACAACGTTCTGCGGCCGGCCGTGTTGGTCGACGATAGCGACCTGCGGGTAGTCGGCCAGGACCCAATCGGGGATGCCCTCGTTGGTCGTCTCCGCCATGATGTAGGGGCCGGGGCGGGCGATGACGTACAGGCCCATCGCGGCGGCCAGGTCCAGGAAGCCGGCCAGGTCGCGCATGGGGTGGCTGTGCCCGTCCAGGTCAAACTCGCCCTCCGCGAGCTCGTGCCAGCGCCAGGGGATGTAGGAGGCGACGGCGTTGAAGCCGGCCCGCTTCAGCAGTTCGAGGCGGTGGCCCCACTGCTCCCGGGGGGTACGGTAGTAGTGGAACTCGCCCGCCTGGAGGAGGAGGGGACGGTCGTCCAGCCAGAAGAGCTGATCATGGAAGGTCACGGTATGGCTCACGGTGTGCTCCTCCTATCGATGGTTCGTCCTATTCCTTACCGTCTCACCGCTTCGGCCAGTGCGCTATCGCCCTTGACATCAGCCCCCAGGAGGATCTCGTTCGCTCCCAGGTACTCGCCAAAGGCGGCCAGGCATGCCCTCAACGCCGCCAGCATGGCCTCGTCCTTTTGGTCCACATCGTTTTCCCACCACCAGTTGCCAATGGTCAACACCTTGCCGGTGCGATCCAGGTCCGGGTCCATACGGGCTACAAAGCGGTCCCCGTACAGCACGGGAAGCACGTAATAGCCGTATTTGCGTTGCTGCGCCGGCTTGTATACTTCCCAGGTGTAATGGAAATCGAAAAGCTTCGCTACGAGGTTGCCGTTCCACATCAAGTTGTCCAGCGGGGCGATCAGGGCCGCCCCCTGCTCGCCGGAACTGCTCGTGGCGGCCGCCAGCGCCGGCACGTCGTCGCACCGGACGTAGAATCTCTGCCGCGGCAATTCCTCTACCGACACCGGGACCAACCGACCTTTCTCGGCCAGCCGCAGGATGGCCGCCCGGATCCCCCCGCCGCGCCAGCCGATCATTCCGCCATAGGCCGCAGTGACCTTCAGTTCAGCCAGTCCAAGCCCTTGGGCGCGGCGGAACACGTGCCACTCCAGGTACTCGTCCGGCGAAAGATCGCTCCCCGAAGACTTGAGGAGCTCCGGTGGAAGCACGCGCGCAGCCAGGTCGAAATAGCGCCGCGTGCCCACACGATGGTGCACGACCGTTTCGCCGCCATACATGAGAATATCCAGGGCGATGCGCACGGCACGGACAGAACCTGCTAGCCACCAGTCCATGCGCCCATCTTCTTCCAGTTCGAGCGAGGAGAGCGGGCCACGCGCCCTGATCTCATCGCGGATGGGTACAACGAGTCTGGCCGCTGCGGCAGTCTGCTCGCTTTCCATGTATGCTTTGTACATGCGTTCGCGATAGCAGGCAAAATCGGGCCAATCCTCGACGGGATAGATCGACATCTGCTTGTCGAAACCATCGAGCAGCTTGCGATCCTCGTAGAGTAGAGCATTCAGCATCTCGGGTTTGTAGCCGCACACCCGTGATTGCAGCACCAGGTGCGGGTTCTGGCCCACTACGTTGATGGGGTCATATTGGATGCAGTTGACGTGGCGTATGTAGTCCAGTACACCTTGCTTACCCTCGAGTGTACGCGGAGGCAGCAGGCGGAGATGTGACAGCAGAAATCGACGGGCGTGACTCTTGTCGATGACGATCGGGACGACCGCCTTGTCTTTTGTCATGGTCTGGTTCTCCTGGTTCAAAGCGACGGCCTCGCGGTCAAGCCCAATATCCGCAGCGCCTCCCGGATATACGGGCTGCCCGTGTACACGTCCCACACCAGGCGGCGGCGATGGTTCTCGATCATGATCAGCGAGCAGCCCTTGTTGATGGCATAGACGGCCCGGCTGTACCAGGGAGGGTCCGCATCCAGGTTGTAGCCGTCGAAGAAGCCGTAACGACCCCAGGTGCGCGGCTGCCGGTGGTAGAGGTACATCATCATCTCCAGTGTCTCGGCAGGGATGAAGGGCAGGCAGGCGACGGCCGCGGAGATGGTGACCGTGCCGTCGTGGTGGGGCTCGCCCAGGCAGGGCGGGCTGCCGAACACCCGGTAGCCGCGGGGGCTGTCGCCGGCGCTCAGGCCCCAGCTGTTGGCATGGTAGCTCGTGAAGCGCGCGGCATTCGAGATGCAGAAGGCGCGGTTGGCGAGGGCGGCCCGGCGGGTGTTCTCGAACCAGTCCACGCCGTCGGGGTCGAGGAAGCGGGCGGTGTCCAGCCAGGCTTCGCTGAACTGGTAGGCAAAGAGGTTGCCGCCGGGGTTCACGATCACTGCCTGGCCCTGGTAATCCCCGACGTCGCGGCGGAACCCGCGATAGAGGCGGCGGGCAAGATCCGCCTCCAGGCGCGGCGCAGCCTGGAGGTACATCATCTTTTGCTCGGCGGCCACGTCCCACTGGCTGATAAAACCCGGCGCACCGCGAACGTAGTCGCCGCCCCGGTCGGGGTTGTAGGCCATGCGGAAGAGCGCCTGTCCCTCGTGCTCCCAGACAAAGTGCTCCCAGTCCACGCGGGCGAGCAGCTGCGCCGCCAGCTCCGCGATTGCGGTATCGGCCGGCCAATACGCGGCCGCCGTGATAACACCGTTCAGACAGAGGGCGGTGTCGATCGTGGAGTATTCGCTCTTGCCCACCCGCCCGGCGCTCTCCATAGACAGAAAATGGGCGAAGAAGCCGCGATAGTGATCGGCGCGCTGCACCAGGGTGTGGAGCGTGCCCCGCGCGAGCGCCCGTGCCTCCTCACCGCCCAGGAGGCCGTGCTCGGCGGCGATGACCCAGGCGGTGAGGGCGAACCCGGTCGCCGCGATCGAGGCCACGGCGGGCCTTTTCGTCGAGTCCGCGGTCAGGCCAAAGCCGGGGCTATCAGGGCGGCGGTTGGTATGGTCCAGAAAGAATCGGACCGAACGCTGCAATTCGGCGGTCAACAATGGGTCGGCGTTCATGGCCGGTCCATGGCCCGCGGCGCTGCGACAAGCGAGGACTCGCGGACAATGAGACGGACCGGGATCCGCTCCGCCGGGAAGGGGGCCCCTTCTTCCAGAAAGCCGATGAGCCGCGCCACGGCCTGCGCGCCCCAGTCGGCGCGCGAAACGCGGACGGTGGTGAGCGGCGGCTGCAGGTAGCGGGCGACCGGGATGTCGTCAAAGCCGACCAGGGCGATATCCTGCGGGGCGCGCAGGCCGTGCTCGCGCATGGCATTGAGAAAACCAATCGCCATCTGATCGTTGGCGCAAAAGGCCGCCTCGGGCAGGTCGCGCGTGGCGACAATCTCCTGGGCTGCCTGGTAGCCCGAGTCCTCGGTGAAATGGCCCTGGTAGCAGCGGACGCTGAGCCCATGCTGTTCGGCGGCGTCCAGAAAGACCGCCTGGCGCTCGGCGTTATCGAACGAATCGGGGGAGCCGGCGACAAAGACCAGGGAACGCGCCCCCTGGCTGTAGAGATGCTCGAACACGGCGCGCGCGCCGCTGGGATTGTCGATCAACAGGGGGAAGACACATTCGGCCTCCAGGCCGCGGTCAAAGGTGACAATGGGGAAGCGCTCCCAGGCCAGGTTGGAGAGCAGACTGTCGGGGATCTTGACGTCAAAGATGATGGCCGCGTCCACCTGGCGGTTGGTGAGGATACGGCTGGGGGCCCGCGTTTCCGGACAGACGATCAGCTCATATTCCGTCTCCAGGATGGCGGTATGGATGCCCACCAGGATTTCCTCGTAGAACAGGCCGCCCATGGCGCCGATAAAGACGCCGATGGTGCGCGTCCGCCGCCGCTTCAGATGGCGGGCGTGCGCGTTGGGGTGATAGTTGAGCTCCTCGGCGGCGGCCAGGACGCGCCGGCGGGTGTCCTCCCTGATGTTTCCTTTGCCGTTGAGCACGTAGGAGACGGTGGTGATGCTGACACCGGCGCGTTGGGCAACCTCTTTGATCGTGATCATCTCGTGATTCCCAGCCTCTCCAGTCCATCCCGGAGGTGTTCGTTCCGCATCGTCACCGCATAGACCATGTCGTTCTGATAGTTCGCCAGCATGAGCAGGGAGATCCCCTTGTCGATGCCGATGACGTCGCCGGCGAACCAGCCCTCGGTGAGGTTGAAGGCGTCCCGGAAGCCGTACGGCCCCTGGAGCTCTTGGAACGAATAATAGTACAACATCGCCTGTTCGGCCTGCGCGGGCAAAAAGACGATGGAGCCGATGGCCCCGGCGGGCGCGATGGTGTCGTCCACGAGGTGCTGTCTGTCATCGTAGCCGCAGGGCGGCGCGCCGTAGCGGCCCTCGTACCCGTGCGGGCTGTCGCAGGCCGTCAGGCCCCAGGCGCGCGGGCCGAGTCCCACGTATGTATCGTCCATCGCCACGGCAAAGTTATAGTGCGCCAGCGAGGCCTCCACCGAGTTCTCGAACCAGTCCGCCCCCTCGCGGTCGCGCAGGCCGCGAAAGTCGATCCAGGCGTGGCTGAACTGGTAGGTAAAGAGCGAGCCGAACCAGGAGTGGATAAAGGGCTTTCCCTCCCCATACCCGGCCCGATGACGGGTGAAGGCGTAGTACACC
The DNA here is from genome assembly GCA_964613665.1 of uncultured Chloroflexia bacterium. GTDB lineage: Bacteria > Chloroflexota > Chloroflexia > DTKN01 > DTKN01 > CAZQFV01. The sequence continues at coordinate 9,128 of CAZTIG010000084.1, read as the reverse complement.
ACGGGGTCGATCGGATGGCTAGGCGAGCCGGCGGCCAGGACATAGAGCATGAGCTGCTCGGCATAGAAATCCCAGTAGCCCTCGAACCCTTTCTCCGGGCGGTAGGCCATGTAGAACATGTTGCGGGCGGGGTCCACAAACCAGGGCCAGTCCACGCCGACATAGATCTCCTCTGCCCGGGCCTCTGCATCGCCGCCGCAGTAGCGGCCGGCGGTCAGGACGCCCATCAGCAAGATGGCCGTGTCGATAGACGAGACCTCGCTCTGCCAGGCCCGCTTGCCGCTGCGCATATCCAGGAAGTGGAAGTAGAAGCCGTGCTCGCGGTCCAGGGCGAGCAGGGTGGCGAGCGTGCCGTCCACCCGCGCGCAAGCCTCGTCGCGGGCCACGTAGCCCTTTTCCGCCCCGATGACGTAGGCGGTGAGGCCGAAGCCTACCGAGGCGATGCTGGCAATGCCCGGCGAACCGGGATAGCGGTCGCGGACCAGGCCGTAGCCCGGGCTGCCCGCATCCGTGTTGGCCTGCTCCCAGAAAAAGTCGAAGCTGCCGCGCATCTCCCACTCGATGATGTCTTGCACGGCGACGGCCGTGGGGGCAGGTGTCTCCGTGGGCGTGGGCGTGTGTGGGGGCCAGGTGGCCGCCGGCCGGGCAGAAGGGCCGGCCGCTTCCGCCGGCACCGTCATCGTCACCGCGACCGGGGACGCAGCAGAGCAGGAGGCCAAGAGCAAGATTGCCAGGAGGAAAACGACCGACTTATTCACCGGCGATTCCCGTCCTCTCAACGGATTCGACGAACCATCGTTGCAGCACAAAGTAGATGAGCAGGAGCGGCAGGATGTTCAGGAAGGTGCCGCTGAGCTTGACGGCCTCGTTCAGCCGGTCGAGGATATTGACCGTGCCGGGCGGGTAGAGTTTCTCGTACGCCTGGACGAACTTGGAGAGCTGCATCGGCAGCGTCTGGATGCCGCCTTCGAGAAAGATGACCGTCAGGTAGGTCTCGTTCCAGTACCAGACGGTGGAAAAGATCACCGAGACGATATAGGCCGGGACGGCGGCGGGAACGGCGATGCGCGTAAAGATCTGGAGCTCGGAGGCGCCGTCCAGGCGGGCGGCTTCCTCCAACACGGGGGGCAGGGAGAGGAACGCCTGGTAGAAGATGAGGATAAAGACGGCGCTGCGGTAGCCCTGCCCGCCCAGGGCCGGCAGGATCATCGCCCAGATGGTTCCCAGGAGGCCGAACCGCCGATAGGTGAGCATCTGCGGGATGATGGTGTTCTGCGGCGGGATGATGAAGGTGGCCAGGATCAGGGCCAGGAGCAGGTGCTTGCCGGGGAAGCGATAGCGCGCCAGGCCGTAGCCGACAAGCGAGCAGACGACCGTCTGGATGATGGACGGCACGACGCTGACCAGGGCGGAGGAAAGCAAGGTGGAGGGGTAGTTGAGAACGCGAAAGGCCTTGGCGTAGTTGCCAACGTACAGCTCGCTGGGCACCCACTGCACCATCGGGTTGAGCAGGTCGGCGGGGCCTTTCAGGCTGGTGATGAGCATAAAGAGGAGCGGAAAGAGGTACACGAAGCCGATGGCGATGAGCAGGGCATAGACGATGACGGTAAAGACCAGGCCGTAGCTGGTGCGCGTGCCCAGCAGCAGGCCGCGTACCTTGTCCCAATGCCGTTGCAGGCGCGGGGCCAACCCTCCGTCGCGGGCTTGCCGCCAGGCCGGGAGCACGTCTTCCTGCATGGAGCGGAGATCCATCATCCCACCTTCTTGACGCGCGACTGCAGGACCAAGTACACAAGGAGCAAGACGACAACCAGGGCGGCAAAGTACAGGAAAGACATGGCGCTGGCGTAGCCGATGCCCCCCTTGATGTCATAGGTCTGGGAGTAGATGTAGCGCACCACCTTGTTCTCGGGAAAGTGCGACAGGACAATGATCGTATAGATCGCGACCACCACATTCGTCGTGGACAGTGAGGGCAGGGTGATCTTCCAGAAGGTCACCCAGGACGAAGCGCCGTCAATCGCCGCCGCCTCATAGATGCTGCGGTCGATCTTTTGCAGGCTCGCTAGGTAGATGAGGATCTGCACGCCGGAGAACCAGAGGATCAGGATGAACGAGGTCATCAGATACTCGGCAGGACCGCGGATCGCGGGCGGCAGCTGGGCGAGGAACTCGAGCACGGCCGGCGACTGCGCGATCTGCGGCAAGGAGGTCGCGCCCTGCGCGACGAGCTCGCGGATGACCGGCCCGCTGGTGATGACCACCGGCAGGAAGAAGATGGTGCGAAAGACTCCCTTGAACGGCAGCTTCAGGTTGAGTAGGAGGGCGATCATCATGGAAAAGATGAGGATGATCGGCACGGAGACGACCGTCTCGATCGTGTACTCGATGAGCAGCTCGATGAAGGTCGGGTCGGTGAGCAGAGCATGGGTATAGTTCTCCCACGCGACAAAGGTCTGCTCCACCCCGGTGGCCGAGACGATGACCTGGTTCAGGCTGTAGCGGAACGTCTGGACGAGGGGCACGAGGGTGAAGAGGGCAAAGCCGACGACCCAGAGGGCGACGAACGCATAGCCCTGCAGCGCCTGGCGCGTGCGGTAGCTCAGCGAGAAACGGGGCCGGCGGGAAGCGCTCACGGGGTCACCTCCGTCAAAACGGCGTCCCGCGCCGGGACGGTGAGGTCACCGAGGGTGACGGGCTGCTCGCCATAGTTGACCAGGACCTGCTTGCCGTTGCTGTAGGTGGTGGCAAACACCTGGGGGGCGAGCTGCGCATGCCCGACGATGCTCGCCCCGCGGACCGGCGCCAACAGGGCGTTCAGCCAGGCGTAGCTCTCTTCGATTTCTGCCTCCATCTGGCCGTAGGCAGAGACATAGATCCAGTTCGAGCTGGTTTTCAGGATGCGGGCGGTCTCCTCGTAAGTGAGGAAGAAGGACGGATAGACGCCATACTCGGCGTGCCGCAGCAGGTCGCCGCGCAGGTCGGGGGAAAAGTTGAGCGCCTCACCGTAGTAGGGCACGTAGCCGGAAAGGACGATCTGCAGAAAAGGCACGGTCGCGGTGGTATAGATATACCCGTTGTCGGTGATGGGGATATCGTAATAGGCGCGAGCATAGGCCAGGAGATAGTCGTTGGGCGCATACAGGGCCACCGGGACCGGGATGCCGGCCAGGAGCGACTGGTAAGCGGCGATCATCTCCTCGCGGCTGACGGTGTTGCCCTGGCGAAAGTCCGAGTACACCGTGGCGCCGATGTTGTCCAGGGCGAGGCCGGCCGCCAGTTTTTCCTGTACCTCCCGGCCGAAGGGACCGAGGCGCGCTTCGAGGGCCGGCAAGCTCAGGTAGTAGTTGGGTTTTCCCCGCCGGTAGCCCCGGAGATAGTCGCCGGTGATGGCCATCGCCAGGTCGTGACGCGAATAGTGCCCCTGGTCCCGAATCGCCCCCAGCGGATCGAGATACAGGGCCAATGTGCCGCCGCGGGCGGCGACCTGCGCGGCCACCGCTTGCAGGTCGGCGAGGCGGCCCAGGGCGCCGTCCAGCCACAGGTGACCAGGGGGCATGGCCGCGGCCCCACCGGGCTGCCAACCATAGTAGATCACCTGCGGGCTGCCGACCTGGAGCTCGCCCAGGATCCGTTCCACCTGGGGAAGCGTGGTCATCGGGATGGCGCGATTCCAGAACAGGACCTTTTCCTGCTCGGCCCCCAGGAACTCGAGCCGGATTCCGATGTCATTGGCCGGCATCTCCTGCCGGTGCAGCAGGCCCTTTTCGAGGAGGTATTGCTGGTAGCTGCGCGCCATGCCGACGTAGTCGGCCTCCGGCCCGGTCAGAAAGCGGTAGTGGAGGACGATGTCGTAGGCATTGGTCTGCGGCTGGATGACGGTCACACCGTCGCCGGCGCGGTTGGTGCGCTGAAAGTAGCTCTCGTTGTAGATAAAGGCGTTGTAGAGAAAGCCAAAGTTGGTGATGATCCCCGCAGGATGCGCCTGGATTTCGGCGTACGAGGCACCCTTTTCCAGGACGGCCAGGTAGGCGTTCTGCCCTTCGTTGTGCACCGCGCCGATGACCGGAAGGGAGGGGGGATAGGGCCGCCTGACGGCGGGGTCATAGGGCAGGGCGGCGACCATCCCTAGGTCGGCGCCATAGTAGCGGCCATAGTACATGTTCTGCGCCTTGGTCTCGGCAGCAAAGGCAATGAGGCTGCCGCATCCGGCGGGGATGAACATATAGCCGGGCGTGTCGCCACCGCGGGTCGCGCCCATCCAGGGATAGAGGTGCAGCATGCCCAGCCGGTAGTCGCCGTCCTCGTGGATGGTGTCGGACGGCACCGCGACGCGCACCCCGGCCTCTTCCAGGGTCAGGTCCAGCCCCACCGAGATGGCCGGCTCGGTGAAGGTGACCTGGGCGTGGATGCCGCTGCCGGTCGGCTGGATCTCTAGCGTGTGCTCGGCGTTGGCGATGGAGGCGCGCTTGGTGTTGGCCCTCCCATCCAGGTAATCGATGCTGAAGCCGCTCTGGGCGAACGCCCGCCAGGTCTTGTTGAGGCGGTCGCCCGTGATGGTCTCGACGAGATTCGAGTACCAGACGTAGCCGCTGCGCTTGTCCTCGACCTGGAAGGCCAGCGTCGCCGGGTCGACGTACAGCCGGAAGGTGGCGTTCTCAGCCACCAGCTCGTAGCCCGCCAGCGCGTCGTCTGCGCCGGCGGGATTGGCCGGGGCAGGCGCTGCGTGGGGCGATCCATCGGCTAGTGACGGCGGGGGCGCCGCCGGCGCGCCCGCCGCCTGGAAGCCCCGGCCGGCCGGCGCGCCGGCGGGCGGCGCCACGGCCTTCTCCGCCGCCGGGCCGGGGGACGCCAGGACCTCGGCCGGCCGCGCCCCCCCGCCGGTCTGCAGCGGCAGGACAAGGAGAAGCAGTGTAATGAGCAAGAGAGCTCGGGTCATCTTGTTCCGCCTGGGACCCTGCGAGAGTTCCCGACTCTCGCAGGGCTTTCCATGGGTTCTCCATATCACCCACGCAACCGTACCTCGTTGAACAACGCGGTGACGAAATCGACCAGCTGCACGAGCAGCACGTACAGGACGTAGCCCGTCAGCATTATCACCGCCATCGTGAAAAGGGTCAGCAGGACGTTGCGGACCGTCTCGCCGAAGGAATAGTTGTGGATTTCCTTGACCATCAGAAAGAGCATGAGGCCGGTCCAGGCCCACATCAGGTCCAGGGAAAAGGTGTAGAGAAATACCTCGTTCGTGCTCAGGAGGTTGGAGACGAGCGCGATCGGGAGAGCGAACAGGGCATACGGGAAGAGGGCATAGGCGCTGCCGATGACCACGTCCCGGAGACGGCCCTCGCCGTCGCTGATGGTCGAGATCAGGTAGTTGGCCGCGTTCCAGAGCAGGAGAAAGAGCAGGGTGTAGACGACCTCGTTCTCCGCACGAATCTCGCCCGGGTTGGCGTACGGGTTGAACACAAAGCCGGTCAGGTAGGGGGTCAACACCCGTACGACCACTACCCAGAAGTAGATGATGAGCGCGAACCCCAGGCTGCCCCGCCGCTGCGCCCTGTCCTTGGTCTTGATGTAGTAGAAGCTATCGGCCGGCTTCTTGATGAAGCGGAACAGGAAGGCCAAGTCGTCCACCACCTTCCGGCGGCCCAGCCAGGCCCGCCCGCGCCGCACCGGATCGAACCAGTGGTAGCGCCGGTCGAGTCGCCGGAGGAGGCCCTGCGCCGCGGCGAAGCCGACCAGCGCCAGGAGGCCGGCCGCCAGGTACTGCTGCAAAACGACGTTGCGCAGCTCCCAGAAGGCCTCGGAGTAGCCTGCGCGGTCTTCGGCGTAGCGGTAGTTGAGCAGGGCGCGGGCATAGTCGCCCTCCCGGAAGTAGGCATCGGCGATGGCCTGGTAGGCCATGAGGAACGATCCGTTGTAGCGCAGCACCTCCTCGAAATAGGGCCGCGCCTCGGTGTAAAAGCCCTCCACGTAGAGGCGCACGCCATCGTGCACCAGGCGGGCAAAGCTCGTCTCCTGGTAGACCACGATGGCGTTCTTGTCCTTGTCCAGCACATAGATCCGGTCCTGGTAGCGCTCGATGGCGGTGGGGTTGCGGAGCATCCCCAGACGCTGCTCCCCCTGGTCCTTGGCGCCAAAGAGAAACAGCAGCATCCCCTTCAGGTTGTACTCATAGATCCTGCCGTCGGCATCCACCGCCGTAAGCAGGCCGTTGGAGCTCACGTGGAGGTCCCGATAGCTCATCGAACCAAAGACGTCGCCCAGGATGTTGCGCCCGGAGACGGTGAAGCGGCTGATGCTCCGCTCGTACGCCGTGCCGGCCGTTACGGTACAGATCATGCCCTCGGAGTCGATGGTGACGTTGGAAGGGGAGGCGGCCTCGTTCTTGATGAACTGCGCCAGCTGCTCCGGCGTCAGGAAGAGGCGCTGCAGGATCATCTTGAGGGACATCGTGGCCGGGTTCGCGCCAAAGTAGCCGATGAAGCGGCCCTCGCGGGTCATCATCACCAGGCCGTCGGTCGAACCTTCGCTGACGATATAGAGGTTCTGGCGCGCGTCCACGGCGATCTTGCGCGGCAGGAACTCGTTCGTCTGGCCAAAGAGCGGCTCAGACGGCCGGCCGAACTGGGCGACCAGCGTCCCGTCCCGGTCCAGGATGACGACGGTGTTGCTGCCCCCGTCGGCGATGTACACCGTCCCTGCTTCGTCCACAAAGACGCCCGTCGGCCCCTGGAGGAGGTCCTCGCCGTAGGTCGCCGCCGGCTGCAGCTCGGCATCCAGCCGCAGGATGCGGCCGTTGCCCGTGTCGGCAATGTACGTGTCCCCGGCCGGGCTGATGAACATGTCCTCCGCGCCGGACAGGGGCAGGGTCAACTCGGCGATGGGGATATAGGCGTCCTGCGTCAGGTAGAGCCGGCCGCCCGGTCCCAGGGTCCAGGTCGTGTAGGGCGCCAGCGCGCCCGCCGGGGTCGCCGGGGCGAGGAGGGTCACCAGGAGCGCCAGCAGGAAAAGGCCGCCCAGTTTCTTCATCCTTTCAACCCCGAATGCGACATCGTGCTCATGACCTGGCTCTGCAGGATGATGAACAGGAGCAGGTTGGGCACGAACATGATGAGCGCCGCCGCAGCCGCCATCCCCTGGCCGGCCACGAGGTTCGCGCCGGTGGTCGAGGACGACAGCGTGCTGAGGTAGAAAGCAAAGGTCTTTAACCCCTCGGTGTTGATGTACATGGCCGAGGTATCGGCGTTGTTCCAGGTGGCCTGAAAGGTCAGGATGGCGATAGTGGCCAGGGCCGGCTTGATCATCGGCAGGACGATGTGCCAATAGACCCGTAGGTCCGAGGCACCGTCGATCTGCGCCGCCTCGATGACCTCGTTGGGGATGCTGTCGATGAACTGCTTGAGCAGGAACAGCCCCACCGGCATCGCCAGCGCCGGGAGCACGTGCACCAGGGCCGAGTTGATCAACCCCAGCCGGGCGATGATCAGGAAACGCGGGATCGTCACGGCCACCGGCACAAACATCAGCGCCACCGTGTTGACGGCAAAGAGCGTCTGCTTCAGCTTGAACCGCTTCTTCGAAAGGGCAAAGGCCGCCGTACTGGAGACGATGATCGAGGCCGCCATCGAGACGATGGTGATGACAATGCTGTTGAACAGGTAGCGGCTGACCGGCACGTCCGAGGTCGACATCAGGGAAAAGAGGTCGGCAAAGTTCTTCCCCGTCGGGTTGACCACGAAGAAGCGCGGCGGGTAGGCGAAAAGCTCCTCGGCCGGCTTGAAGGCGTTGGAGACGATAAAGATGATGGGCAGCAGCATAAAGACCACCACCGGCGCCAGGATGACGTAGAACTGGAGCTGGCTGGGGTGGAAGCCCGACGGGTTGATGCCGCTGTTGCGCAGGCTGTACTTTTTGCGAAAGAGACGTCGCCTCATCAGTCCTCCCCCCCGAACAGCCGGTTCGCCAGGCGGGAGAAGAACAGGACCATCAGGAGCAGAACGACGGATATGGCCGCGGCATAGCCCATCTCGTAGCGCAGGAAGCCATAGTCCTCGATGTGGTTGACCAGGAGCTGGCCGGCGTACTGCGGGGTCGGATTGGCCCCCGACAGGGCTACGCCGATGGACCCCGATTGGAAGGTGCCGACGACGGCCATCACCGCCCCAAAGAGCATCTGCGGCTTCATCGAGGGGATGGTGATGTAAAAGATCTGCTGCCAGCGGTTGCTCAGCCCGTCCACGGCGGCGGCCTCGTAGAGCTCGGGGTTGATCTCCAGAATGCCGGCCAGCATAGCCAGGAAGCCCACCCCCATGCTGCTCCAGAGCGTGACCACGATCATGATCGGCATCAGGTGCTGGGGCGACTGCAGCCACTGCACCGGCTCCTGGATCAGGCCCAGGTTGAGCAGGAAGCTGTTCAGGTAGCCGCTCTGATCGCTGCTGAAGAGGGTCTTCCAGACGACCGCCATGGTCACCGCCGAGGTCATCGAGGGCGAGTACAGGATCAGCGCCAGCAGGGTGCGCGGGATACGCGGCAGCTGCGCCAGCATCCAGGCCAGCAAAAAGGCGAGGATGTACCCGCCCGGCCCGACGAGGACGGCGAACTGGATGGTGTTGGGCAGGACGTACTTCATAAAGATGTCGTCCTGCGTCAGCAGGGTGATATAGTTGCGCAGGCCGATAGGCCGGGGGACCTGGATGGTATCGAAATAGGTGAACGAGAGCAGGACCGCCACCACGACCGGGATAGCGATAAAGACGATGAACAGGAGGGCATAGGTGGAGAGGAAAGCGTAGGCGCTTCCTTCCTTCTTCACCCAGCGCCGCAGCGAGCCGCCCACTTTCATGGCCGCGCCTCCTCCATCCACTGCCGCACCGTCTCGATGGAGGGGATGCGGATCTCGCGCACCGGCAGGCCGCCGCTGGTGTAACCGATCTCCTCCATCTTGCGCGCCATCTCCCGATTGGTAATCAGGATGGCGTTGTCGATCGCCACCCGCGGGTTGATGCCGTCAAAGACGATCTGGTTCCAGGCGTTGCTCAACGAGCGCTCCAGCATATAGGTGCCGGGGAGCTTGACCGGCTCCCGCAGCCACTCCCACTGCGCCAGGATGACATCCTTGTGCT
>CAZTIG010000083.1:0-13969 GCA_964613665.1 uncultured Chloroflexia bacterium | reverse complement strand
GTTGCCGGAGCCGGGCACTTGCCGGTCAAGGCCGGCGACTTTGATACGGCCGTGGGTCACGGTAGCGCGCGTCCCAAGTTGCAACAGGTATTGACATGTGAGTGGAAGCATGGTAGAATCAGGGGTGGAGGGAGATGGCAATGTCGCTCGTCGCGCTGGCCGCGGCCTGGATGGCCGGGATCGCCCTGGGGAGCTGGCTGGGACCGCCGTGGACGGTCCCGGCGCTGCTGGCGCCGTTCCTGCTGGTCCTGCTGCTGCTGTGGCGTCGCCGCTCCTGGCCGCGGCGCCTGCTCCTGCTGGCCGCGGTGGCGGCGTTGGGGGCGCTGCGCTGGTCGTTGGCCCAGTACGCGCCGGGGCCAGGCGACGTGGCGACATATGCCGGCCACGCCGCGGCGCTGCGGGGCGCCGTGGTCGGCGAGGCCGCGGTGCAGTCCCAGGGGGTCGCCTTTCGCTTCGAGGTGGAGGCACTGCGCCTGGAGGCAGGCGACTGGGGCGCGGCGCACGGTCAGGTGCTCGTCCAGGCGGACCGCTTCCTGGACGTGGCCTACGGCGAGCGGCTGATCGTGGCCGGGGAGCTGGCCCGGCCGCGCGGCGGCGGGCAGTTCTCCTACCGCGAGTACCTGGAGCGGGAGGGTATCCACGTCCTGCTGCAGGGCGGGCAGGTGCTGGAGCGCCTGCCGGAGCCGGCCGGGTCGTGGCCGGCGCGGCTGCTCTACGCGGCGCGCGACTGGGCGCGCCGGAGGCTGGAGGCGTTGCTGCCCGAGCCGCAGGCCTCCCTGCTGGTGGGCGTCCTGCTGGGGTCGCGGGCGAGCATTCCCTCGGAGGTGCAGGAGGCCTTTGCCCGCAGCGGCACGAGCCACATCCTGGCCATCTCCGGCTGGAACATCAACATCGTGGCCGCGTTCCTGGCGGCGGCCGGCCGGCGCCTGCCCCGGAAGCTCTCGTGGGGGCTGGTCCTGGCCGGCATCGCTCTCTACACCCTCTTTGTCGGCGCGGGCGCGGCGGTGCTGCGGGCAGCGCTGATGGGCATCCTGTACGTCGTGGCCCAGCAGGTGGGCCGGCCCGGCCACGGGCTGACCGCGCTCTTCGCCTCGGCCTGGGCCATGACGCTGTGGAGCCCGGCCCTGCTCGGCGACATCGGCTTTCAGCTCTCCTTCGGGGCCACGCTGGGCATGCTCCTCTTTGTGCCTGTCTGGACGGAGCTGTGGGTGCGCTGGCCCGCCTTCCTGGCCGAGTCGCTGGCGGCCACCCTCTCCTCGCAGCTCCTGACGTGGCCCATCCTGGCCCTGTACTTTCGCCAGTTCTCGCTCGTAGTGCCGCTGGCCAACCTGCTGGCCTGCCCCTCGCTGGCCCCGCTGATGCTCGCGGGTGCGCTGGCCCTGCTGCTGGGCGCTGTCCCGGGCGCGGGGACGGCGCTGTGCGGGATCGCCTGGCTGCTGGCCTCGTACATGCTGGCCGTGGTGGGGTGGACCGGGTCACTCCCCTGGGCCGCCCTGCCCCTGCCGGCGGTGGGACCGGGGTTCGTGGTCCTGTACTACGGGGCCGTGGCATGGTGGTGGTACGGACATTGGTCATCAGGCATCGAATTCCAGGCATCGAAAACACGGCGCGGGTGAGGTCGGATGCAGAGAGGGGAAGGTGCACTGCTCCGGCCGAGTGACAAGGAGGGGAAGATGCAGGATTTCCGTCGGCTGAGGGTTTGGCAGCGTGGACATGACCTGGCCCTGGCTGTCTACAAGATGACGGTCCACGTTCCTGGTAGCGAGCTATATGGCCTCACCAGCCAGATCCGGCGGGCCGCGGTCTCCATTGCCGCCAACATCGCCGAAGGATGTGGCCGGCGGGGCATCCGCGATACGACCCGCTTCTAGCAGATCGCTATGGGTTCAGCCAGCGAGCTGGAGTGCTTCCTCCTGCTCAGTCGGGACCTTGGCCTGATAGAGGCTGTTGCCTACGAGGCGAGGCGCCAAGAGACGACGGAGGTGAAGAAGATGCTCGCGGCGCTCATGCGGGAGCCCAGGGCTCGGTTGAGCCAAGTACGTGACGTCTGATGCCTAACTCTCCACCATGAACTCCTCGTACTCCGCCACGCGCACGAATCCCAGCCCCTCGTAGCAGGCGATCGCCGCCGCGTTGTCCGCCTTGACGTTCAGCCCGATGTGGTCCACCGTCTGGCGCAGCTCCTGGCACAGGCGCGCGCAGACGGCCCGGCCCAGGCCGTGCCGGCGGAACCGCGGATGCGTGGTGATGTTGCCCAGCGCGGCCACGCGGTAGCGCCGGGAGTAGACGTGCACGCCGGCCACGCTCACCAGCTCGCCGCTCTGCCGCAGGCCAAAGTAGTGGCCCGTCTCCAGCATGCGCGGGTCGAACCAGTTGCCCGGGTAGCTGGCCAGGTAGAGGGCTTCTAGCTGGGGCCGGTCGGCCGGGGTCAGGCGGATCACGCCCGCGTCGGTGCCGCCCGCCAGCTTCTCCGGCGCGCGCAGGGCCATCTTGAGGTGGACGCCGTGGGACTGTGCCCGGCAGGCCCCCCGCAGGAAGCGCGCGGCGCTTCCCCCCAGGTGGGCGTAGAAGCGGCGCGGGAGGTACGGTAGAATCGCGCCCAGCAGCTCGTCCATGGTGTCCTCTGGCGGGGCGGCAAAGGCCAGCAGGACCGGCAGGGAGGTCCCGGTGTAGAGCAGGGCCAGTTGCTGGACCTGCTCCCCGTCGTGCAGGCCGTACCAGGTCGTGTGGGGCCAGAAAAAGTCGTCCAGGTCGCCGAGGTCGTAGATGTGCACGGCGGGGTCGCGGCGCAGGAACGACTCGATCGTCCCACGGTCGTGCAGGCAGATGGGCTGGTTGGGTGGGGTCATCGCTGCTCTCGGCGGCTCGATCGCGGCGGCCGGCGGACCCCGGCGGCTGCCCCTATCAGCGCAGCACCAGCGGCAGGTACACGCGCTGCCCGATAAAGGTCGTCGCCGTGGACTGGTTATTGCCCGTCTCCAGCTCCGGCGAGGTCGTGGCGATGCCGGCGGCGTTGGTGAGGTCGCCGCCCGCCGTCGCCGTCGGGGCCACCGTGGCCGTGAGCACGATCTGGAACGGGCCGCTGGCGCCGGCGAGCGTGCCCACGTCCCAGACGAGGTTCTGCCCGCTCCCGCCGGGTGGCGGGTCGGCGGCGACGAGGGTCAGCGCGGCGGGCAGGAAGTCGCTCACCTGCACGCCACCGGCCGGGGCCCCGCCCCGGTTCCCGTAGGCGATGGTGTAGACGACGGCCTCGCCCGGCAGGGCCTCCGCCGTGCCGCCTTTGCGGACCCACACGTCGGGGTAGGACGACCCGACGGAGACCTCGTCCAGATAGCCCCAGGTGCAGATGTGGCCGGCCGTCTGGTGCACCGTCAGGATCAGGTCGACAGGCTGGCCGGCCCAGGGCGTCATGTCGGACCAGTGGTGCGCCGGGGTGTTGGCGGCGGTGGTCGTGGAGAAGAGGGTGGTCGTGTGCAGGCCGTCGTCCACCTGGGCGCTCAGCCAGCTGCCGCTGGTCGGCGAGGCGCCATCGAGCAGGTAGATGAACCAGAGCGTCGGCGCGTTGCCCGCGGGTACGGTGATGGATTGGGTGATGGAGGAGTTGGCCGTGGCGGCGCTGGAGGCCAGCTGGCTGTAGAGGATGGCCTTGATCCCCGGGCTGGTGTCGGTCCAGACCAGGTGGGCCGTCTTGTACCCCTCGGCGGCGATGCGCGGGGCCTGGGACGCGCCGCTGTTGGCGGAGGCGTTGTGCACGAGCGACCAGCCACCGTCGCTCTCCCGGCGGGCATAGTAGATGTCGCCGCTGTCCTCCGTCCAGACCATGTGTATCGTCCCGCTGGCGTTCACCACCTGCTGGAGGGATGAGTTGCCAGCAGTCTGCGAGACGTTCTGTCCCGACGACCATGCGCCGTCGGTGGCGCGGCGGGCATAGTAGACGTCGGGCTTGCCCGCCTGCCCCAGGTCGTTCCAGAGCACGTGGGCCGTGCCGCCGCTCTCCACGGCCAGCAGGGGCGCGCTCGAGGCGCTGTCGTTGGCGGAGACGTTGTGCGGGGCCGACCAGCTGCCCCCGCTGCTGCGGCGGGCGTAGAAGACGTCGCTGCTTCCACTACTCGTGGCCCAGGCGACGTGGACGGCGGCGCTGCCGTCGGCGGCGACCTGGGGGGCGGCCGCGGGGCCGGCGTCCTGGGAGATCTCCAGCGGCGCGGACCACGTGCCGTCGGTCGCGCGGCGGGCGTAGAAGACGGCGGTCGTCGCGGAGCCAGCGGCGGTCCAGACCGCGTGCACGGCCCCGCCCCCGTCCACGGCGAGCTGCGGCGCGGCGACGGTGGTGCCGGCGCCGGAGATGGGCAGGGGCGCCGACCAGGTGCCGTCGGTGGCCCGGCGGGCGTAGTAGATGGCGCGGTCGCTGCCGGACAGCTCGCTCCAGACGACGTGCAGGGCGCCGCCGCCGTCCAGGGCCATCCGCGGCGGGTCGGACGCGCCGGCGCTGTCGGAGATGTTCTCCGGGCCGGTCCAGGTGCCGTCGGTGGCCCGGCGGGCGTAATAGACCTGGCTGTTGCCGGCGCTGCTGTCGGCCCAGGCGACGTGCAGGACGCCGCTGCCGTCGAGGGCCACCTGCGGCGGTGCCGCCAGGGACGGCGTGCTGGCGAGGTTGAGCGGATCGGACCACACGCCGTTGGTGGCCCGCCGGCTGTAGAAGAGCTCCAGGCCGGGCTGCGCCTGCGCCCAGAGCGCGTGGACGGCCCCGCTGGCGTCGACGGCCAGGTTCGGGAAGGAGGAAGCATAGGGCGCGTTGGGGATGTTCCAGGGGGTGCTCCAGGCGGCCGCCTGGCAGCCGAGCAGGGCGGCGTATTGGCCGCTGTGGCTGAGCGTGCTGGTCACGCCTGGCGTGGGCGAGCCGCCGGCCAGCCAGTCCGGGCCGAGCTGCCCGGTCTCAAAGCCCCAGTTGAGCACGGCGTTGTCGGCCGGGGGCAGGAAGACGTCGAAGGAAGCGTCCTGCGCAGCGCTGAAGGACGTGGCGGGAATCGTGCCGTAGTCGGCGTGGCCCCAGAGCGCCTGGTAGCTTCCGGCGCCGGTGCTGACATAAGCGGAATAGGCCCCGTCGAAGTCGCTGGGGTTCATCTCAAAGGCGCCCGGCGTCGTGGTGACGACGGCCCCGGCCACGAGGGTGTCGCGGTTGTCGCGGACGATGCCGCTCACGGCCCAGGTGTAGAGGGTGACGGAGGTGTCGCCGTCGCCGGCCGGCCAGGCCTCGACGTTGTGGGCGCCGTCGACGCCGCGGCTGCGGAAGAAGTAGGTGTGGCCGGCAGTGCCGGTGAAGGTGGCCGAGGTCGCGGTGGTGCCCGGCTTCCAGTCGGTCCAGGCGCCGGCGCCGTCCCTGACCTGCACGTCGTAGTAGGCGATGCCCGACCCGCCGGGATCGCTGCCGCCCCAGGAGACCAGGAGCTGTGTGCCGCGGCAGTAGCGCGGCAGCGGGCTCACGGAGGTCTGCGGGGGCGCATCCTCCAAGGTGGTCACGGCGTCCGGCGCGTCGGGGTAGGGCTCGACGTTGTAGGCATAGTCGTGGGCGCGGCTGCGGAAGGCGTAGGTGTGTCCACCGACGCCGTCGTAGGAGGCCGAGGTCGCCGCCGTGCGGGTCAGCCAGTCGGTCCACGCCCCGCCGCCGTCGCGCACCTGGATGTCGAAGGAGCGCAGGCCGGCCGGGCCGTTGTCATAGCCGCTCCAGGAGACGGCAAAGGGGCCCGCTGAGGTGCCGGCCAGCGGCAGGACGGCGGATGTCGGCGGCAGTACGTCGCTGGTCTGCCAGTCGGGGTTCCAGTCGCGGTCGCCGCCGAGGAGGGTGACGATGCTGCCCGGGTTCCAGGTGTCCCAGGCCCGCATGGTGGCCGCGGTCCAGGTATCCGGGTCCACGTAGCCGTAGAGGTGGGTGAAGGCGATGAAGCGGCCGTCGGGCGACCAGCTGCGCACCCAGATGTCCTCGTTGGCCGATGTGGGATCGTAGAGGAGCTGCCGGTCGGAGCCGTCGGCCTGCATGCACCACAGCTCCTTGCGGCCGTCCCCGTCGGCGTCGGCGTCAAAGGCGATCTGCGTGCCGTCGGGAGACCAGGCCGGTCGGCGGCTGTTGGCCTCGCCGGAGAGCATAGCCAACGAGCCCCCGGCGGGATCCATCTTCCAGATGCGAAAGTCGCCCGTGCGCTGGGAGGAAAAGACGACCCAGGCCCCGTCGGGGGACCAGGCTGGGTCCAGGTCGGACAGCGGGTCGGTGGTGAGCCTGGCCTGGCCGGTGCCGTCGGCGTTCATGGCATAGACCTCCCAGTTGCCGTCGCGCCGGGAGGCAAAGGCGATGCGGGTGCTGTCCGGGGACCAGGCCGGGGAGATGTCGTCGGCAGAGGTGGAGACGAGCTGCTCCAGGCCCGACCCGTCGGCGTTCATGGCGTAGATGTTGTATTTGTTGGTGCCGCGCGGGGAGGCGAAGACGACGCGCGTGCCGCCGCGGTTAAGGCGTGGGTACTCGTCGGCGGCGTTGTGGTTGGTCAGCCGGGCCAGGTCGGTGCCGTCGTCGTTGGCGGCGTATACCTCCCAGTTGCTGCCGAGCTGTCGCTGGAAGACGAGCCGGCTGCCCGGGACCAGGGCGGCCGCCGGACCGTCTGCGGGGCCGGTGGGAGCGCGGCCCGGCGCAGCGGCCTGGGTGCTCAGCGCAAGGCCGGCCAGGAGCATGGCCAGCATGGCGGTCGGCAGCAATGCGAGCCATCTACGTGTCATGGTCCTTCTCCTGGGGCGTGCCCCGTTCCACTCGCTCCAGCTTGGCGTAGCTGGCCAGCAAGCGCTTGATCCCGGTCGTGGCAAAGACGACGGTGACCTCCTGGTCTCCGCCGGCTTCCTTGACGGCGACGACCAGGCCTTCGCCGAAGGCTGGGTGGCGGACCTTTTGCCCGGTGGCAAAGCCCGGGCCCTTGGGCGAGCTCGGCCGGTCCCGCTGGCGCGGAGGCAGAGGTGAGGAAGGCGGCGGTGTGCGGCCGGGGCCGCTGCCGCGGCCGATGCGCACGGCGGGGGCCGGCCGTTCCGCGCGGCGGCCTCCCGGAAGCCGGCGCGCGCCCTCGCCCCGGCGCGGCCACTGCGCCGCGCGGCCGGTCCCGGGCCGCGGCAGGGCCGCAGCCTGGTAGCGCGCGCCCTCGTCGCTGACCGCGGAGGGGTCGAGCTGGGCCAGGAAGCGGGAGGGAGCGCGGGCGTCCGAGTTGCCGAAGATGGTGCGCTTGAAAGCGCGCCACAGGTAGAGCTGCTCCCGGGCGCGGGTCATGCCGACGTAGCAGAGGCGGCGTTCTTCCTCCAGCTCCTCCAGGTCGCCCATGGAGCGGGCGTGCGGCAGCAGCCCTTCTTCCATGCCGGCGATAAAGACGATGGGGAACTCTAGCCCCTTGGCCTGGTGCAGGGTGATCAGGGTCACGGCCTCGCTGCGGTCGTCGTACTCGTCGATGTCGGCGATGAGCGCCGTCTGTTCCAAGAAGGAGGCCAGTCCTTGGCCGGGTGGCAGGGCGGCATAGTCCTGGGCCACGGTGTGCAGCTCCTGGACGTTCTCCCAGCGCTCCTCGCCGCTCTCGCGGTCCTCCATGAGGTAGGCGCGGTAGGCGATGCGCTCGAGCAGCTCGTCCAGGAGCTGGGGCAGCCGGAGCCGGGCTGCTTTCTCGATCAGGTCGTCCAGGAGGTCGCGAAAGGCGCGCAGGGCGCGGGCGGCCCGCGGGGTCAAGGGCAGGCCCTCCGGCAGCGGGTCGCGCGAGGCGCCCAGTTCCTCCAGCATCGCATAGAGCGGCCGGCCCTGTTCCGCGGCCCACACGCGCCAGCTCTCCACGGTACGCGAACCGATCTCCCGCGGCGGCACGTTGATGATGCGCAGCAGGCTGATGCTGTCGTAGGGGTTGTGGATCAGCCGCAGGTAGGCCAGGACGTCGCGCACCTCGCGCCGCTGGTAGAAGCGCGTGCCCCCGACGAGCTTGTAGCGCAGGCGGTAGCGCAGAAAGGCCTCCTCGAAGGCGCGCGACTGGGCGTTGGTGCGGTACATCACGGCGATGTCGCGCGGCCGGTAGCCGTTGTCGAGCAGCCGGGTGATCTCGTCGCTGACCTGGGTGGCCTCGTCGCGCTCGTCGTAGGCCTCGTGGACGCTGACCGGGCTGCCGGCGGGGTTCTCCGTCCAGAGGCTCTTCTTGTAGGGGCGCCGGGCGCTGCCGGCGATGACGCCGCCGGCGGCCTGCAGGATGCGCTGGGTAGAGCGGTAGTTCTGCTCCAGGAGGATGACGCGGCTCTCCGGAAAGTCGCGCTCGAACTCCAGGATGTTGCGCAGGGTGGCTCCGCGCCAGGCGTAGATGGCCTGCTCCTCGTCGCCGACGACAAAGAGGTTGCGGTAGCCGCCGGAGAGGTGCCGGACCAGGACGTACTGGGCGTGGTTGGTGTCCTGGTACTCGTCCACCAGGACGTGCTGGTAGCGCTGCTGGTAGCGCTGGCGGACATCGGCGTGCTCCTCGAGGAGCCGCACCGTCTGCATCAGCAGGTCGTCAAAGTCGAGGGCGCGGTTCTCCTGCAGCTTGCGCTGGTAGACCTGGTAGACGCGCGCCGTGATCTCTTCCCAGTAGCTGGAGACCTGCTCGGCGTAGGCGGCGGGGTCGAGGAGCTCGTCCTTGGCCCGGCTGATGGTGTGGAGGATCGAGGCCGGCTGGTACTGCTTCTCGTCCAGGGTCAGCTCCTGCATGGACTGCTTCACCAGGCCGGCCTGGTCGTCGGCGTCGTAGATGAGGAACTGCGGGTCCAGGCCCAGGTGGCCGGCCTCGCGGTGCAGGATGCGGGCGCAGATGGCGTGGAAGGTGCCGGCCGTCAGGCGCTGCACCTGTTCCTCCCCCAGGAGCGTCACCAGGCGATCGCGCATCTCGCGGGCGGCCTTGTTGGTGAAGGTGACGGCCAGAATGTGCTGCGGCTTGACGCCGCAGACGCGCACCAGGTAGGCCACGCGGTAAGTGAGGACGCGGGTCTTGCCCGAGCCGGGGCCGGCCAGGACGAGCACGGGCCCGCCCAGAGCCTCCACGGCCTGGCGCTGCTGGGGGTTGAGTTCGCTCAGAAAACCGGCCTGGGACATGGGAGCCTCCGTCATCGTGGATGCATCATAGCATCGCGGCCCGTGGCTGTCAAACAGGGCAGCAGGGCAACAGCTCCACTTCCCTAATCGGCAAAGATGTGGTATACTGGTGGCGTCAAGTGCCCTCACGGATGCACCAGGTCGGGGTTGATAAGGAGGTCACCATGAAGAAGAGGTCTCCTCGGCTCATCTTGCTCCTGGGCCTGCTGCTGCTGGTCGTCGTGATTGTCGGCGGGTACCTCATCCTGTCGGGGGGTGGGGAGGGGATCCCGGGGCTGGGCGCCGCGCCGCCGACGCCCGTGCCGCAGCGCGTCAGCATCTACGTCGCCCGGCAGCCGATCCCGGCGAGGACCTTTCTGTCCTCCGATGTGCTGGACGCCAGCTTCGAGCCCAAGACCGTCACCAAGACCGCTGACATCGGCGCGGACGTCATCACCGCCAAGTACCAGATCGAGGACAAGGTCAACCTGGCCGACCTGACGCCCGGAGAGCCGCTGCGGCAGCGGCAGTTTGTCGACGCCAGCCTCTCCTTCAAGATCCCAGCCAACCTGCGGGCCTTTCCGGTCAAGGTGGACATCTACACCGGCGTGGTCGGGGAGATCAAGCAGGACGACTACGTGGACGTGATCCTGAGCGGCCAGGTCGAGCAGTACTTCCCGCAGCAGTTCCCCATGTGGATCGAGTGCATCGATGTAGGGCAGAACTGCCCCAAGTACAAGGATCTGCGCTTCCCTGCGACCGATATTGAGCCCACCACGCTGTGGACCGTCAAGACCGTTCTGGAGGACATCCAGGTCCTGAAGGTCATCACGCTGACGCTGGAGGCGGCTCCCGCCGGGGGGGCCCGGCCGACGGCCACACCCGGCGTGGCCGCGTTGCCGCCCGGCTGGATCCTGATCCTGGCCGTCGACGAGCAGCAGGCCGAGGTGCTGCGGTTCGCCCAGGAGCAGGAGTGGGGGGTGCAGCTCCTGCTGCGGGCGGTGAACGACCACACCCGCTCGGCCACGCCGGGGGGCAACACGACCGGGATCACCACCTGGGTCCTGCTCGATCCGCAGGGCCGCTACCTGATGCCGGTGCCGCGGCTGATCGCGCACCCCGTTCCGTCGGAGAGCCTGCCGGAGGGGGTCATCCCGGGCGTGATCCCTGTTCCGTAGGAGGGCCCGGGCGGGCGAGCCCGAGAACGAAAGACACAAAGGCGCCAAGATTGCGAGATCCCTGCTGGCTTGGCGCCTTTGTGTCTTTGTGTCTGCGGCCAGGACCTGGGCACGCTCTCGCGCTTTGTGGTATAATACCGGCAGCACGGTCGCGAGGGTTGGCCCATGGTTCGCCCCTTTGTGCACCTCCACACGCATACGGAATACAGCGTCCTGGACGGGTTCTCCCACATTGGGCCCCTGTGCGAGCGGGCCGCGGCGCTGGGCATGCCGGCCCTGGCCATCACCGACCACGGCGCGATGTACGGTGCCATCGAGTTCTACACGGCCTGCCAGAAGGCCGGCCTGCGCCCGATCATCGGCCTCGAGGCGTACGTCGCCCTGGAGCAGCACACCCGCCGCAACCCCGAGGACAAGCGCCACTACCACCTGGTGCTGCTGGCCCGCGACGCGGCCGGCTACCGAAACCTGGTGCGGCTGACCACCGCCGCCCACCTGGACGGCTTTTACTACAAACCGCGCATCGACCGCCGGCTGTTGGCCGAGCACCGCGAGGGGCTGATCGCCCTTTCGGCCTGCGGCTCCGGGGAACCGGCCCGGCGCGTGCTCGACGGCGACATCGCCGGTGCCCGCGCCGCCGCCGCCTGGTACCGCGACCTCTTCGGGCGGGATGGCTACTACCTCGAGCTGCAGCGGCACCCCGGCCTTCCCGAGCTGGAGCAGGTCAACGCCACGCTGGTGCGGATCGGCCGCGAGCTGGGTATTCCCCTCGTGGCCACCAACGACGCCCACTACATCGTCCCCGACGATGCCGCCGCCCACGACATCCTGCTGTGCCTGCAGACGAACAAGACCATCAACGACCCCGACCGCATGCACATGCCCGACAGCAGCTTCTACCTGAAGAGCCCAGAGGAGATGTGGCATCTCTTCCCGGAGTGGCCGGAGGCGCTGGAGAACACCCTGCGCATCGCCGAGATGTGCGACCTGAAGCTGGAGTTCGGCCGCGTGGAGCTGCCCGAGTTCCCCCTGCCGGCCGGCCATACGCCCGATAGCTACCTGCGCGAGCTCTGCGAGCAGGGCCTGCAGCGCCGCTACGGCGCCGCGCTCCGCCAGGAGCACCGCGATCGCCTGGACTATGAGCTCGGCGTCATTGCCGAGACCGGCTTTGCCCTCTACATCCTGATCGTGTGGGACTTTTGCAACTTTTCCCGGCAGCAGCGCATCCCGTCGCAGCCCCGCGGGAGCGCCGCCGGGTCCATCGTCCTCTACGCCCTGGGCATCTCCGACGTCGACCCGGTAGCTCACCGCCTGGTCTTTGAGCGCTTTCTCAACCCCGAGCGCCATGAGATGCCGGACATCGACATGGATTTTGCCGACAGCCGTCGGCCCGAGGTCATCGACTATGTCATCCGACGCTACGGCCAGGACCGCACCGCCCAGATCATCACCTTTGGCACGTTGGGGGCCAAGGCGGCCATCCGCGACGTCGGCCGGGTCATGGGGGTGCCGCTGAGCACCGTCGACCCGGTGGCCAAGCTGATCCCCTTTGTGCCGGTCGGCATCACCATCGACATGGCCCTGCAGCGCGTCCCCGAGCTCAAGAAGCTCTACGAGGAACAGGCCTCTATCCGGCAGCTGGTGGACATGGCCCGCAAGGTCGAGGGCGTCGTGCGCAGCGTCGGCACGCACGCCTGCGGTATGGTGGTGGCCCGTCGCCCGCTCACCGATATCGTCCCCTTGCAGCGCACCATCAAGGACGACAGCGTCGTCATGGCCTGTTTCCCGATGAACACGCTGGGGGAAATGGGACTGCTGAAGGTGGACCTGCTGGGGCTGGCCAACCTGACGATCGTGGACGAGGTGTTACGCTACATCCGCACCAGCACCGGCCGGGACGTCACCCTGGAGGAGATCCCGCTCGACGACCCCGACACCTTTCACATGCTGAGCGAGGGCGGCACGGTGGGCGTCTTTCAGTTGGAAGGATCGGGGATGACGCGCCACCTGTGCGAGCTGCGGCCGACGTCGCTGGGCGACCTGGTGGCGATGGTGGCGCTCTACCGCCCCGGCCCCATGGAGCAGATCCCCCGGTACATCGCCGGGAAGAACCGCCCGCAGTCGGTGACCTACCTGCACCCCATCCTGGAGCCCATCCTGCGCGACACCTATGGCGTCATCGTCTACCAGGAGCAGGTGCTGGAGATCCTGCAGAAGATGGCCGGCTACACCCTGGGCCAGGCCGACATCGTCCGCAAGGCCATCGGCAAGAAGATCAAGGAGCTGATGGAGCAGGAGCAGCCCCGCTTCGTGCGCGGTTGCCTGGCCAACGGGCTGAGCCGGGAGGAGGCCGAGAAGCTGTGGGAGTTGATCCAGCCCTTTGCCGGCTACTCCTTCAACAAGGCGCACGCCACCTGCTACGGCCTGCTGGCCTACCAGACGGCCTACCTGAAGGCGCACTACCCGGCCGAGTACATGGCCGCGCTGCTGACGACCTACGCCGACAACACCGACAAGGTGGCCCTCTCGGTGGCCGAGTGCTGGCGGATGGGCGTGGCCGTGCTGCCGCCGGACGTCCAGCGCTCGGCCGAGGGCTTTACCATCGAAGCGCTGGCGGAAGAGACGACCGGTGTGCGTCACGACCGGGCCATCCGCTTCGGCCTCGGGGCGATCAAGAACGTGGGCAGCGGGCCGATCCAGGCCATCCTCGCCGCCCGCGAGGCCGGTGGCCCCTTCCGCGGTCTGGACGACTTTTGCGAGCGGGTGGACTATCACCAGCTCAACAGCCGCGCCCTGGAGAGCCTGATCAAGGCCGGGGCCATGGACAGCCTGCCGGGCCGGCGCGAGCAGCTGCTGGCCGACCTGCCGCGGGCCATGTCCGCGGGGCAGCAGGTGCAGCGCGCCCGCGAGATCGGCCAGGTCAGCATGTTCGACCTACTGGGCGAGCAGCCGGCCGCGCGGGCCGACCATGCCCTGCCCGACGTCCCTGCCCTCGACCGGCGCGCCCTGCTGGCCTGGGAGAAGGAACTGCTGGGGGTCTATTTGTCCGAGCACCCGCTGCACGAGGTGCAGCGGCGCCTGTCCGCGGAGGAGCGCTCTCGCCTGACCAGCCTGGGCCAGATCGGCGAGGAGATGGTCGGGCGGGACGTCGGCGTGCTGGGGCTGCTCACCCGCGTCCGCCAGGTCCTGACCAAGGACGGCAAGGCCATGGCGGTGGTCGAGCTGGAGGACCTGGACGGGACGATGGAGGCGGTGGTCTTTCCGCGGACCTACGAGCAGACCCAGCGCTGCTGGGTCCAGGACCACATCGTCCTGGTGCAGGGGAAGGTGGACCTGCGCAACGAGCGGCTGCAGCTGGTCGTGGCCGGCGCGCGTGTGGTGGAGGCGTCCGCGGCCGGCGCGGCGGCGGCCGTGGCGGTGGCACGGGAGCTGATCCCCTACGAGGAGGACCTGGACCTGCGGCCGGCCCCGGCCCGGCGCGCCGCCCTGCCCTACGAGGAGTTCGCCGTGGACGAGGAGGAGCCCGTCGCCGTGCCGCCGCCGGCCGCCGCGGGGCGGGCCGCCGCCGCGCCGGCCGCGGCGTCGTCGCGCCGCCCGGCCCCACGGCGGCCGCCCGTGCCCCCACCGGCGGCTCCACCCTCCCCGCCGGAGCGGCTGGAGGCGCTGCCGCAGCGCCCCCAGGGCGATGGCC
>CAZTIG010000082.1:0-13986 GCA_964613665.1 uncultured Chloroflexia bacterium | reverse complement strand
GATATGCTCATACTTGACCGTGCGCCAGAGCCGCTCGACAAAGACGTTGTCCAGGTCCCGGCCCCGCCCATGGGCAGCGGCGGTCGCGCGGGCCTGGGGGTCGGGCCGGCCGGCAAAGACGCCCAACAGCCCGTCGCCCGCAAAGGAGATGACGGCGCCCCGGTAGCGGTGCAGGGCCGCAATCAGATCGGCGAAACAGGCGCTGATCCGCCGGTTGAGTTCCTCGGCCCATAAAGTTTGGCCTTTTTGGAGGAGCACGTAGGCGCAGAGGGACAGGTAAGACTGAACCGCGGGGAGCGCAGAGCACGCGGAGATTTGCGTGGTTTCCCGCCCTCGAGCCCGTAGGGGCGACCCGACGGGTCGCCCCCTACGGGGACGGTTCCGTCCCGGTGGCTGCTCCCAGCCGTAAAAGGCCAAACTTCATGCGTGGGACAGCGCCTCGCCCAGCGCGGTGAACCCCTGCAGGTCGGCAAAGAGCACCGCCCTCTCGCTCCACTCGGGCAGTTCTTGCCCGTCCAGCAGGGCCATCCGGCGGTCTATGGGCAAGTAGGCAGCGGCAAGGTTAGAGGTTGTCATCAGTATGCCTTTCCATTCTACAGATGTCCCTGTTATAGCACATGTAACCATGATCGAGCGGATCCGACACGGCCTTTTTCTACCGCAGGGGCCCTTACACGGCAAAGGACACGGCATTGTCCTCGATACCTGGAGGGCTAGATTTCATCCCCCCGACCTGTACACCTGGCCAGGTAGCCGCCCCGACATTCCACCCAACCCGAACTGCTCCCCTGCCCGATGCGCCGCAGGCCAATTTCGACTATGATAAAGCCAAGACGAGGGCACATCTGCTCAGCGCCCTCGAGGAGGCTCCGATGGCACTCTGGATCGCACTGGGTACCCTGGTCGTCGGTCTCGTCGCCGGCAATCGAATCATTGCCCACGCGGAGGAGCGCGCTGCGCGCGAAGAGCGCCTGCGGTCGGTCCTGTCCAACTACAACCTCCGGCCCGGCGAGCTCGAACTGGAAATGCATCGCGCATCGTTCCTGCGCCCAATGCTCTGACCGGAATGAGATGGGATCATGCGCATCCTGATCGTTGACGACGAACCCCAGGTCCGTTCCGCCCTGCGCCTGCTGCTGGAGCACGAACCGGGCCTGGCCGTGGTCGGCGAGGCCGATAGCGTAGCCGACCTGCTGGTCCAGGCCCGGGCCGGCCTGCCCGACCTGATCCTCCTGGACTGGCAGTTGCCCGGCCTGGACGCCGGCGAACTGATTCCCTACATACGCGCCCTTCGCCCCGGCCTGTTGATTGTCGCGCTGGACAGCCTCCTCGGAAATCGGCCGGAGGCAGCCCGGTGGGCCGACAAAGTCGTCAGCAAACTGGACCCGCCGGAGCGCATCCTGGCCGCCCTGGCGAACTGCTGGCCCCGCGGGGCCGAGCGCAAACATGCCCCCGGCTGTCACCGCCTTGAGATGGCTGAGAGACCCTGCCGGTGATCCCTGTGGTCCGGCTTTGACCATTCCCCAGCTTGCGCCGCGGCCCGCCTGTCTTTTCCTCACTCCGTTGCCCGCTCTGCTTATCCGTTGTAATCGTTCACGGACCGGAAAGAATTGAACCGCAAAGGCCTTTGCAAGCAAAGGGCGAAGAGCGCAGAGTTTTTTATTTTTCTTTGCGTCCTTTGCGCTCTTTGCGGTCAAAAATGCCCTCCTCGTGAACGGTTACTATCCGTTTTTGCGCATCCGTTGTCCCTTCGCCGCACGGCCCGCCGGCGTTGGAAAGCGTTCGAGGAGGGCCATGCCCTCCTCGAACCTTTCGCGGGATCTCGAGTTTTATTGCATTACGCGGGCCATTTCTCCAGCTACTGTCCTCCGCAGTGCACGTCGTCTATCAGCCAGCGCCCGTCCACCAGGACCAGCGCTACAGTAAAGGTGTGCCCCTCGAAGCTGGTGCGCACCAGGACGGAAGCCTCCGTCTCGGTCCCGGCAACCGGCTCCACGGTGAGGCTCTCGGGAATGTCCTGGGCGCAGAGGAAGGGATCGTAGCCGCCGCCCTCGAGTGCATCGAGGATGCCATCGACCTTTTCCACCAGGCGGGCGGTCAGGTAGTCGCTATCGCGGTAGGCCCGGTCGACCAGCGGGTTGCCGGTGCCGCGGGCATAATCGAGGTACCAGCGGTAGTAGCCCTCGACCACCTGGTCGGGCGGCTCGGCGGCCGACGCGCCGCCGCAGAGGATGTTGTCGATCCGCCACTGGCCGTCCACCTGGCGCAGCACGACGGTCAGGTCGTGGACCGACTCGGCCTCGGTGCCGGGGTTCCAGATCATGTGGACGACGATGGTCGCCTCGCTTCCAACGACGACGGCCTTGTCCGCTTCGACCTGGCCCGGGATGTCCTGGGCGCAGAGGAAGGGATCGTAGCCGCCGCCCGTGAACGAGTCGATGATACCGTCCACCTTTTCCACCAAGGCGGGGGTCAGGTAGTCGCTATCGCGGTAGGCCCGGTCGACCAGCGGGTTGCCGGTGCCGCGGGCATAATCGAAGTACCAGCGGTAGTAGCCCTCGACCACCTGGTCAGGCGACTCGGCGGCCGGCTCCGGGGTGATTTGTGGGGTGGGCACGCAGGCGCCCACCAGTGTGACGAGAACCAGGATCATGCCGACGATCATCCACTGGCGCATGGGAAAATCCTCCTTTTGACTGTTGTGTTTGGTTTGGCGAATCGTCTTGCTCGGGTGGTGCGGATTGGGGCCTGGCATTGGGAACCTCCTTGTCGGTTTCTTGAGGCCCATTATAGGGCCCAGGCCGGCCCGGCGCGCCGGGCCGTTGGGTAGTTTCCGGGCTGGATGAGCGGATAGGCCTGATCCTGGACCGCTGACCAGGGAGGAAGCATATCTCATTTGCCCGCGCTCCACGCCCTGTGCTATAATAGCATCGAGATGAAAACGCGACGCGCAAGAAATCGCTTGGATGCTAGATCCGCAACACGCGCAGGCCGTCTTGCCCGACGGCTACTGTCCCGCGCCAGCGCGACTGCCCTGGCCCTGTTGCTGGCGCTGCTGCTGCTTGCGCCGCCTGCCGCCGGCTCTTTTCGGCAAAGCCGAAAAGAGATAAGCAGTTCCAACGGAACTGCCGCCGGCCAGGGGCACGTCACCCGCTTTCAACACATTACCGTAGAGGACGGCCTCTCGGAGAACGCGGTCCCGGCCATCGTCCAGGACCACCAGGGCTACATGTGGTTCGGGACCCGGGAGGGGCTCAACCGCTACGATGGGTACGATTTCACCGTCTATGCCAGCGATCCCGAGGACCCGACAACCCTCTCCAACGGCTTTATCACGGCTCTCTACGTCGATCGGGACGGCACCCTTTGGGTGGGCACCTTTCACGGTGGGCTTAACCGGTTCGACCGGGATACCGCTACCTTTGCCCACTACCAGAACGACCCCCAGGATCCCACCTCGCTGAGCCACAACCGCATCCGCGCCATCGCCCAGGACCGGGAGGG
This sequence comes from uncultured Chloroflexia bacterium, assembly GCA_964613665.1. Taxonomy (GTDB): domain Bacteria; phylum Chloroflexota; class Chloroflexia; order DTKN01; family DTKN01; genus CAZQFV01. Next base: position 10,482 of record CAZTIG010000082.1, on the reverse strand, counting down.
CACCCTCTGGATCGGCACCCACGGCGGCGGGGTGGAGCGGTTCGATCCACAACACGGCACCTTTACGCATTACCGCCACGACCCCGACGACCCCACCAGCCTGAGCAGCGACATCGTGCGGGCCCTCTACCCGGCCCCGGACGGCACCCTCTGGGTCGGCACCTACGGCGGGCTGAACGCCCTGGACCTATCCACCGGCACCTTTCGACACTATCGCTACAGTCCCCTGGACACTGCAACCCTGAGCGATGATATTGTGATGGCCATCGCCGAGGACGGCAGCGGTGACCTCTGGGTCGGCACGGACAGGGGGCTCTGCCAATTGGACCGGGCCAGCGGCACCTTTACGCGCTATCGTCACGACCCCACCGACCCCCGCAGCCTGAGCAGCGACCAGGTCAACGTCCTCTACTGCGACCGATCCGGTTCGCTATGGATCGGGACCGAAACCGGCGGGCTCAATCGGCTCGAGATCGACGGCGCGGGGGACTACACCTTTGAGCGATACGTGAACAGCGACCGCCTGCCGGACAGCCTGAGCAACAATGCCGTCCGCTCGATCTACGAGGACGAGGGCGGTGTGCTGTGGATCGGCACCTACGGCGGCGGGCTGAACAAGCTCAACCTGAGCACGGCGGCCTTTGGCCACTACCGCCACGACCCTGACGACGCCAACAGCCTGGTCGACAACAACGTTATGGCACTGCAAGTAGACCACTTGGGCGGGCTGTGGGTCGGCACGCTGGGCGGGCTCGACCACTTTGACCGGGCCGCTCGCACCTTTACCCACTACCGGCACGACCCCGAGGATCCCCATTCGCTGAGCGACGACCGTGTCCGGTCGCTCCTGGAGGCCGGGGACGGGACGCTCTGGATCGGCACCGATGGCAGCGGGTTGAACCGCTTCGACCGCGCCACCGGCACCTTTGTCCGCTACCCAAACGACCCGGATGACCCGAGCAGCCTGCCCAACTACCAGGTCATGGCCCTCTTCGAAGACCGCGAGGGGACGCTGTGGGTCGGGACGTACGGCGGCGGCCTGAGCCGGTTCGACCCCGGTACCGGCACCTTTACCCACTACCGGCACGACCCGGACGACCCGGAATCGTTGAGTGACAATAACGTGTTGGTCATCCTGCAAGACCAGGCCGGTGCACTATGGATCGGCACCGAAAGCGGCGGCCTGAACCGGTTCGATGCAGAAACGGAGACCTTTCGATCGTACATGGCCAGACCGGATGTGCCGAACAGCTTGAGCCACAATGGCGTAACGGCCATCCACCAGGACGCCGCGGGACTGCTCTGGCTCGGCACCCTGGGGGGCGGGCTGAACCGGTTCGACCCGCAGACGGAGACCTTTGCGCACTATACCGACGAACAGGGGCTGCCGAGCAATCGCGTCGTCGGCATCCTGGAAGACGCGGCCGGCCGGCTCTGGCTGAGCACGAGCAACGGCCTGGCCCGGTTCGATCCCCGCAGCGAGACCTGCCGCACCTATGACGCCCGGGATGGACTGCAAGGCAACGCCTTCAACAACCGGGCCTACGCCCAGGGAGCCGACGGCGCCCTCTTTTTCGGCGGGGGCAACGGGTTCAACGCCTTTTATCCGGACGAGATCCGTGACAATCCCCATGTCCCGCCCGTGGTCATCACCGCCTTTAAGAAGTTCAACCAGACCGTCCTGGCCGATCTGCCGGCCGAGGCAGCGATCGAGCTGTCCTACCGGGAGAACTTTATCTCTTTCGAGTTCGCCGCGCTGGACTATGCGGCGCCGGAAAAGAACCAGTACGCCTATCGGCTGGAGGGGTTCGACCCGGAGTGGGTCGACGCCGGCACCCGGCGATACGCCAGTTACACCAACCTGCGCGGGGGAACGTACACGTTTCGGGTCAGGGGATCGAACAACGACGGCGTCTGGAACGAAGAGGGCCCGGCCGTGCGGATCATCGTTGCGCCGCCCTTCTGGGAGCAGTGGTGGTTCATCGGCGGCGCGGCCCTGGTCCTGGCCGGTGGGGCGCTGGCCGTCTATCGCTGGCGCGTCCGCGCAATTGCCGTGCGCAACCGCGAACTGGCGCAGCAGGTACGCGAGCGGACCGGCGAGATCGAGCGCCGCCGGCAGGTAGCCGAGGGGCTGCGGGATATGCTCGCCGTACTCAACACCGAGCAGCCCCTGGAGGCCCTCCTCGACGGCACGGTCACCCAGGCCTGCCGGCTGATCGGAGCCGACGCCGCGGTGCTCTACCGTTTTGGCGAGGAGCAGGCCTTCCCCGAAGCCATGGTGGGCATGCCCACCGAGTTCCTGGAGCTGGGTCCGCTCCCCCTGTCCGGTTCGCCGCTGCAGCAAGTCCTCCGGGAAGAACAGGTCATGGTGACGGAAGAACTCCCGACCTGCCTGGCCCAGCTAGCGGCCCAGGACGCGGAGCTGTCCCCGGCGCTGAAGCACTGGACGGCGGTAGTGGGCCGGCACTTTGGCGCCCGCCTGGCCGTCCCCCTCATCGTCAAGGGCCAGTCCTACGGGGCGATCGTCCTCTACTACCGCACGCCACACGCCTTTTCGGACGAAGATATCGACCTGGCCCGCAGCTTCAGCAACCAGGCCGCCCTGGCGATCGAGAACGCCCGGCTGCGCGCCCAGGCGGTGCGGAGCGCCACTACGGCCGAACGCAGCCGCCTGGCCCGCGAGCTGCACGATGCCGTCAGCCAGACCCTCTTTTCGGCCACCCTGATCGCCGAGGTGCTGCCCCGTCTCTGGGAGCGAAACCCGGAGGAAGGGCGGCGCCGGCTGCAGGAACTGCGCGATCTGACGCGCGGCGCCCTGGCCGAGATGCGCACCCTGCTCCTGGAACTACGGCCGGCCGCGCTGACCGAGGCCGCCCTGCCCGACCTGCTGCGCCAGTTGGGCGAGTCGGTCACGGGGCGGGCGCGCATCCCGGTCATCGCCGGGTCGAAAGGGGACTGTGAGCTGCCGCCTGAAGTCAAGGTGGCATTCTACCGCATCGCCCAGGAAGCGCTGAACAACGTGGTCAAGCACGCCCGGGCCCGTTCGGCGTCGGTATTCCTGGACTGCACGGCGGACGCGGCGTGTCTCGACATCGAGGACGACGGGTGTGGGTTCGACGACGCCGCGGCGTCCCCGGAGCACCTGGGCCTGGGCATCATGCGCGAGCGTGCGGATGCCATCGGCGCGCAGCTGGACATCCAGAGCAGCCCCGCGGAGGGCACGCGCGTGCGCGTCCTGTGGCGGCCAGGGTAAAGGGACACAGATAACGCAGATGAACACAGATTCAAGCATTTTGAATCCGTGTTCATCGGTGTCCAACAAGGTTCGGTTTGCGGCGCAGCTGGGCAGTTTCATGCGGCCGTGGAGGACTATCATGGGTGACACCAAGACAATTCGGGTGATGCTGGTCGACGACCATGCGGTGGTCCGCAGCGGACTGGCGGCCTTTTTGCTGGCCTATGACGACCTGGAGCTGGCCGGTGAGACGAACAGCGGCGAAGAGGCCGTGCGGCTGTGCGCCCGGCTTCGCCCCGACGTGGTGTTGATGGACCTGGTGATGCCGGGCATGGACGGCGCCACCGCTACCCGGGCCATTCGCGAGCATTGCCCGCAAATCCAGGTCATCGCCCTGACCAGTTTCAAAGAAGAGGACCTCATCCAGGGCGCTCTGCAGGCCGGCGCCATCGGCTACCTGTTGAAGAACGTCTCGGCCGACGAACTGGCCGGGGCCATCCGCGCGGCCCACGCCGGCCGGCCGACCCTGGCCCCCGAGGCGGCCCAGGTGCTTATCCAGGCTACCGTCCAGCCGCCCAAGCCCGGCCACGACCTGACGGAGCGGGAGCGCGAGATCCTGGCCCTGATGGTTGAGGGCTTGAACAATACCGAGATCGCCGACCGCCTGGTCGTCAGCCGGTCCACCGTCAAATTTCACGTGAGCAACGTCCTCTCCAAACTGGGCGTGGACAGCCGGACCGAGGCCGTCGCCCTGGCCGTACAGCAGCGCCTGGTCAGGTGACCAGGGCAAAAAACCACCCACCTGGTCGGCAAAAACCTCCCCGTGTGCCCGATGCGCGCGGGGAGGTTTGGGGTTATCATGAAGGCAAGACTATTTTCGAGGCAGTCCCCATTCGTGGCAACGCACCACGAAGGATGAACATGACGAGCAGGTAGACGCGTCGGCCCATGCAGGCCATTTACTAGACAGTTCTTGAGGAGGACACGATGAAGAGACAAGCCTGGTCCCTGTTCCGTTCGATCGGGCTGCTGATAGCCGGCAGCGTGTTGATCGGTCTGGCCGTCGGCTGCGCGCCGACCCCGACGCCGCGGACCTTGCCGACCGCGACCCCGCCGGACTCGCCGGCCGCGCCGACGGCTGCAGCAACATCCATCCCCACCTCGGAGCGTCCCACCGCCGTGCCCACAGCCGTTGCCACCTCTTCTCCCGCGGCCTATGCGCGGGTAGAAGTGGCCTCGGTCGGCCTGTCCTTCGAGGTGCCGGCCGACTGGACGCAGTTGGAACCGGAATGGGCTTGGTCGCCCGCCCCGGGGTCACCCGTGCGCCTCGGCCTGCGTTGGGCCGACGTGGAACCGCCGGCCGAAGTAGAGGCGGTACTGCTGCCGCAGCCGGCCGTGGTCCAGAGCGCGGAGCCGCTCGACACCTCCTGGGGGAGCGGCCGGCTCTATACCGTCGCCGTCTACGACCCGTCCGGACAGGGACTGCTCCAGGCGATGGAGGAACACGCCATCATCGTCGTCACCGAGGGCGGCACGCGGCGGGCCTATGACCTGTACGCGAGCGCAGCCTCCGACGCCGAACTGGGTGCCCTTCGGCCCACGCTGCTGCATATGGTGGAATCGTCGACCATGCAGCCTTGAGCATCCCTGGCCAAGAGGCCCGACTTGGACTCTTGGGCAGGGGAAAGCCCATCCGCATGGACAATCCCCATCTCCCCAGGAGCCCGGTGCGCCGACCAGGCTGCCTTCGTGGCCGATGTGACCGTCCCGGACGGCGCCATCTTTATGCCCGGCCAGGCCTTTGTCAAGACCTGGCGGCTTGGTGATTACCCAAAACTCAGATGTTATACAGGTAAAAGTCAAGTGAGCAAGAAGCCCTCTCAAGCAGCAATGCTTTCGATCAATTGTGCATAAACCTTCGCTCGCCCGACCTGTCCTTTCTGTTCCGCATCGGTCAACTGCTTTTGCAGCGTCGGGAGGAACTCCGGTGTAGTGATGAAACATGGGCAAGATTCGCAAATGGTCTCAAACTCGCAGGCCAGTTTGGCATCCCGCGTGCAGTAGCCGTTGCCCAACATACGCCACGCCATTTCCCGCCGTAGTCGCTGCATCTCTGGGCCCTCGACCTGTCCGGGTAGTTCCAGGGTACTTGGGGCATACAGCCGATCCAATTGTTCGCTAACCGCGGCATATTCTTCCTGAACGACTCGATTGGCGATCTTGGCGTAGACTAGCGTCATCGACAACGAGCGGTGTCCGAGTAGGGCGGCGATACTCTCCAGGCTCATCCCATTGTTAATCGCCTGGGTGGCTAGCGTGTGGCGTAACCGATGGGGCGAGACCGGGTCTTTAATTCCGGCTGCTTTCGCGGCTCGTTTTACCACTTCATCGACCCGGCTGACGCTGATCCGTCGCCCGTATGCCACGAACAGATAAGAGGTCCAGTCCAACGCGCCGCGGTAGTTCATCCATTCGTCCAGCAGACATTTCACGTCAGCGTGAAGGGGGACATAGCGGTCGTTATGCAACTTTCCCAGGGGCACACGCAGCCAAAAGGCACCGCCAATCTTGACCACGCTGTCGACGGTGAGGTCGATGAATTCGCCTTTGCGCAGGCCAGTTCGCAGCAGGGTCTCCACACACACGCGAGTGAACAAGTCGGTAGAGGCACGCACGGCACGGAGCAGGGCCGCAGCCTGGGCATCATCCAGAAAACGAGGCAAGGGTTCGTCCCGCACCGGAAAGTCGCCGGCAAAGATGAGCATTTTCTGCGGCGCTTCGTCCCAACCCCAGGCTGCGATTTGCAGGAAAAAGATGCGCAGTACACCCAGACGGAACTGGTAGGTATGGATGTGGTACAGTTTTCCGGAAGGGTTTCGGCTGGTCCGCAGGTGCGTTTTGTATTCTTCGATGTGCAGACGGGTGATCGCGGCCACGGTGTCCACTTCAGGGTAGGTTTGAGCCAGCCAGGTGAAAAAGTCGCGCAGGGCGCCCTCGTGATTCTTGATCGTGCCGGGGCGGCGGATCAAGGCGAGCTGGTCCAGGTAGTGCCACGCCGTCTGTCGAATCGCGGGATTAGGAACCGTGGACCACATTTCTTCGCGCGTACGCGGCTTGCGCGAGCCGCCCCGAGCCGGACCAGCCGGTAGTACGCCGTCATGGAAAAGCACCATGTGCAGGCAGAACAGGGCTCGTAGCCAACCCGGGAGATTGAAATGCTCAACCGTTTGGGCCCAGGCCCGCAAGGCGGTTTCAAAGGCCTGTAGATCGGATTCGGTTAGCTCCTCATAGGCTTTGCCGGTAAAAGCCTGTACGTACATCAACGTATTGAACGTCCGGTTCAGCACCGACTCCGCATACTTCAGCTGGCGACCCGTTGACTTGAACCGTTGGTAGCTTTCCCGTTCCAAAAGGCGCTGCCCAGTTGGCCCTAATTTAGGGCGCGTCGCAAGCAACCAATCCATCGGCGCTAACAGGGCATGGCTCATGATCAGGTAGTTGACAAAGGAACGGATGCTCCGATGCCAGGAGAGCCGTTCTTGGAGGGGAACCTCCACCCACTCAACCAGTTGGGGAAAGCGCTGCAAGAAGGTTTTGGCGCCCAAGTGGACTTTCTGTTGGCCATGGGTAAACCCGGATGCATAGAGGTAGGTTTCATACGATCGCAGCAAGTCCTCAGGATCGGGCGCATCGATGATCGGACAAGCAACTTGGGCGAGCGTCTCGCAAGTCATCATCAGTTGGCCTCCTCGGAGGGCTGGGACTCGCCGGTGGTCGGCGGGGCGCCGGTCGTCTCGGCGAACATTTTCTCGGAGGCTTGGAGGTACTCGGCATGCACCAGCCCGCTCGACAGATGCAGGTAGACGCGGGTCGAGTTGATATCCTGGTGCCCAGCTTGCGACTGCAGCGCTTCCAGCGACATCCCGGCTTCCCGCAGGGCAGTCAGACAAGTATGTCGCAGCCGATGGCATTGGATGCGCGGAGTGCCCGCTTTGGCGCGGTGATACTCGACAATTGTGGTCAAGCCGTGAACGCTGAGCGGCTGACCGCGGCGCGGGCCCTTCAAACAAACGAACAGCGCCTCGCTGTTGGTTGGTGGCCGCTCCTCCTGGAGGTAGCGGTTCAGTATGCGGAAGAAACTGGTGGCGACACAGCAAGTCCGGGGCCGATCGCCTTTGCCATGACGGACAACCACCTGCCGTTTGCCGACCTGGACATCGGCCAAGGTCAAGCCGACCACTTCGGCCTTGCGCAAGCCGCCCAACGTCATGAGCAAAACCATAGCTTTGTCGCGGGAGGTGCGCAGCGAGCCCATGAAGCGTTCGATTTCCTCGGGGCTGATAACTTGAGGCACACTGGACGATGTGCGGAGCAAGGGGGCTTCCTTGGTCGCGGGTTTTCCGGCGCGGCCGCGGATTGCCAGCCCCGACGGTACTGGATTGCGCTCGATCCCCATGTCGCCGCGCACAATCAGGTAGGCATACAGATTGGACAAGGCACACAGTCGCCGCTTGACCGTGCGGTTGGACAGACCGGGCCCGCCATCGGGAAAGGTGAGCACGTTGGCCGACCGGCGCGGATGCGGCGACTCCTTTTGGCGGCGGATGAACTCGAAGATGTCTGCGGGCGTGACCTCGGCGACCGGCTTGTCGACGAGGTTGAAGAAGATTTTCAAGTCGTTGGCGTAGTTGAGCCAGGTGTTGGGTTGGCAGCGCCATTTCAGGAACTCCAGGTAGTTGTCAACTTCCGGGATACCCAGGGACAGCCGGACGAGCTGGCCCTCCTCATACTCTTTGCGCAATTCGTAAACCATAACCTTTGCCCTCCGTTTGGTAGAATGCCAACCACTCTACCACGGTTGCTGCCAGAGGGCAACCCCAACGCGGGCCTTCGGTGTCTACGTCTCGCTCCAGACTCTTGCCCCGATTGCCTATATATTACCGGGGTCACCGCCATCGTGGTGCCCGACAACCTCAAAGCCGGCGTGAAAAGCCCCTGCCGCTACGAGCCCGACCTCAATCCCTCCTACCAGGACATGGCGCAGCACTACGGCACGGCGGTCATCCCGGCGCACTCGGGCAAGCCCAAGGACAAGGCCAAGGTCGAAGTGGGCGTCCAGGTGATCGAGCGCTGGATCCTGGCCCGGCTGCGCCAGCGCACCTTCTTCAGCCTGGCCGAACTGAACCAGGCCATCCGCGAGCTGCTGGACGGGCTCAATGCCCGCCCGATGAAACACCTGGGGCACTCCCGCCGCGAACTCTTCGAACTGCTGGACCGCCCGGCGCTCCAGCCGCTGCCGGCGGAACCCTACGAGTTCGCCCTCTGGAAGAAGGCCCGCGTCCACATCGACTACCACGTCGCGTTCGAGCGCCACTACTACAGCGTCCCGCATACCCTCATCCACGAGGAGGTCTACCTGCGGGTCACCGAGCGCACAGTGGAAGTCTTCTTCAAACACCGGCGCGTCGCGGCGCATCCCCGCATCGACGGCCCCGGACGGCACACCACCCTGGCAGAACACATGCCGCCGGCCCATCAGTCCTACCAGGAGTGGTCCCCCGAGCGGGTCACCCGCTGGGCCGAGACGATCGGCGCGCAGACTACCCGGTTCGTACAGGCCCTCCTGTCCGCGCGCGTCCATCCGCAGCAGGCCTACCGCTCCTGCCTGGGCCTCCTCCGGCTGGCCCAACACTACGGCGCGGAGCGGCTCGAGACGGCCTGCGCCCGGGCGCTGCCCGCCGGCATTTGCTCCTACAAGGGCGTCAAGAACATTCTCGATGCCCGGCTCGACCAGGTCGAACTCGCCGAACCAGTGACGGTCGTGCCCGCGGCCCACGAAAACGTGCGCGGGCCCAGCTACTACCACTAAAGGAGGTGCCCATGCTCACCCAACCGCTGCTGGACAACCTGACCCGCCTGCGACTGCCCGCCTTCCGGGCGGCCCTCGAAGAGCAACTGCGCAACGCCCAGTACGCCGAGTTGTCCTTTGAGGACCGCCTGACCCTGCTCGTCGACCAGGAGTGCACCCACCGCGACAACAACCGCCTGCGGCGCCGCCTGAAAGCGGCCCAACTCCCCCTCCCGGCGACCATCGAAGCCCTCGACCTGGCCCCGGCCCGCGGCCTCGACCGCCGTCTCGTCCTGCAACTGGCCCAGGGCCAATGGCTGCACCAACACCTCAACACCCTCGTCCTGGGTCCGACCGGCGTCGGCAAAACCTTCCTGGCTGCCGCTTTGGCCCACGCGGCGTGCCGCGCCAACTACACCGCCCGCTATCACCGCACCGCGCGGCTGCTCAACCAAACCGCCCTGGCCCACGCCGATGGCTCCTACCCCCGGCTCCTCGACGCCCTGGCCCGGGTGCAGCTCCTGATTCTCGACGACTGGCTGCGGGACCCCTTGACCCGTCCCCAGGCCCAGGACCTGCTCGACATCCTGGACGATCGCTACGACCGCGCCTCCACGCTGGTCGTTTCCCAGGTGCCCGTAGCCGAGTGGCACGGCCGGATTCCCGACCCCACCCTGGCCGACGCCATCCTGGATCGCCTGGTTCATAACGCCTACCGGCTCGAACTGCAAGGAGATTCACGTCGCAAGTCCAATCCGATCTTGACCATGCCGACCACTTGAGGGCATAATGGCTCTGTCAGCGTCGCGTCGCTCCGCCGGGTGGACGACATGCCCGGAACTCGTGGACGATTTCACCGGAATACGCACCACCAGAATGTTTGGACCGCCCAACCAGAATGTTTGGGCGGCCAGAAAACGGCAATGTTATGGCAGGCCTGGCCCTGCCTACTCAAGATCGAGGTTGCCGTAACTGGTCAGAAGAGGTATAATAGATGTGAGTCCAAGTCTGACGCAAGCAGGAGGCAGCCGATTATGGATAAAGAGATCGTGTTTCTCGTCGAAGAAGCACCCGAAGGAGGCTATCAAGCCAGGGCGCTGGGATACTCGATCTTTACGGAAGCGGATACCTGGGGAGAGCTAAAAGACGCAGTGCGGGATGCAGTCCAGTGTCACTTTGACGCGGATGTGCCGACCGTCATCCGCCTGCACCTTGTTCGAGAGGAGGTGCTGGTCGCATGAGGCTGCCTCGCGACCTGGGCGGCGATGACCTGGTCGTCCTCCTTCGACGTTACGGCTACGAAGCGACTCGCCAGACTGGGAGCCATATCCGTTTGACCACAGTCAAGAACGGCGTACACCATGTGACAATCCCGCGCCACAAACCGCTCCGAATAGGA
>CAZTIG010000081.1:0-14036 GCA_964613665.1 uncultured Chloroflexia bacterium | reverse complement strand
GCTGCCCGTAGATGTCGCCCCCCTCCCCCTCCTGCCACACCACCAGGTACTCGCCCTCTGCCCCGTCCGCCGCCACCGCTGGAGCATACGCGTACTTCTCTCCACGGTAGACCAGGAACTCGTCACCCAGGTCCCCGCTGTCCCCCTTCACCGCCCGGGCATAGATGTCCTGGCCGTCGCCGCGGGCGTCCTGCCAGGCGACCAGGAAGGAGCCTGTCGCCGCGCTGTACGCCACCGCCGGCGCGGTCTGGTCACCCGACGCCGTGCACAGCGCCAGCGCGCTGCCCAGCAGTGTCCCGTCCCCACCCACCCGCCGGCCATAGATGTCCCAGTACTCCTCCTGCGCCAGTGACAGCTGCTGCGCCCACACCACCAGGTAGATACCGTCCTGGGGATCGTAGGCCACCGCCGGCGCCTGCTCGACGTAGCCGGCCTCGCCGGCAATGGTGAAGGATTCTCCCACAAGGGCCCCACCGCTCGTAACGAGCTGCCCGTACACGTCGCCGCCCCCGCTGCGATCACATATCCAGACCTGGTAGTCGCCCTGGGCGCTTCCTTCAGCCACATCGCGTTATGCCCACAGGACAGTGGTTCCGCATTCCTACGCAATCGCGTGCTTACGGAATGCCCCACACCTGCACGGTCCCGTCTTCACAGATTACGGCCAGTCTTTGCCCATCAGCACTCCAATCCACCCGTATCCCTCCAAACCAAGGGCACACTTCCCAATTGCTGGCCTCCGTCCAATCACGTGTGTTCCACAGGGTCAGAAGTCGCCCGTCGAGCACGGCCAGTTTCTGGCCATCAGGACTCCATACGAAATCAGAGTCGAACGGGGACCCACTACGGAGCCTGGTGGCTACATGGGGCAGAGCGTGGCCATCTACACCCCAAATGATGACTGCTCCGGCCACACTGGATGCCAAGCTCTTTCCATCAGGGCTCCATAGGACTTTGAAGACGGGCTCTGCCGTCTTCCCCTGCAAGACGTACATTACCTGCTGAGTCCACATGTCCCATGCGCGGATCGTCCCATCTGAGTATCCTACCGTGAGTGATCCATCTTCCGCGAATGTGAGGCATAGTGACAGAGGGGCCGGCGTCTCATTGGGAAGAGACAAGACTCCGCGCTCGCGCCAAGTCTGAGTATCCCATAACACAACATCCCCCTGGACAGTAAGAGCAGTAAGGACTGCGCCATCGGGGCTCCACGCTAATCCGGCAGGGCTCGAGGCAAATCTAGCACCGTATTCCAGCACCTGCTGCCCTAAGCCGGCTTGTCCCTGTGCCCAGATGCGGATCTGATCACTCTGATCGCCCGAGCACGCGAGATGGTAAGCCAATTGCTGGCCGCTCGGACTCCAAACAGGACGCACTCGCCCGAAACATCTGGGGTCTCCTTCGGCCAGTACCTGAATCTGTCGGCCTCCGCGATCCCAAAGGCTCACCTTGCCCCGGTTCTCCGCTATGGCCAACAGCTCGCTGTCAGGACTCCAAGCACAGTACTCGGCATCCAGCGGATATCCAAGATCGATGACATGGATCCTGGAGGAAACCAACGCGGATCGGGTCCCCTCGAGTTCCTCAACGTCCGATGGGGCATGCCAGGGATGGAGGCTGGCCTCCGAGGCGTTCCAGATGCTGACCCTTCTACCTCCTATTCCGCTTGATGCCACGAAAGCCCCTCGAGGCTCCCAGGAAAGGGAACTCGGGTAGAGGCCCAGCAGATCACCCAGTTCCTCAGTACCCAGATCATACCACGCATCCTTTCCGCTGTCCCAGAGGTACTTCCACCCGGCGTCTATTGCCAACATCCGGCCGTCTGGGCTCCAGGCCAGTCCACCGACGTCGAAATCAAGCTGCGACATCCCTTCCGCACTTCGGATAGGAATTCCAATGCCCGGAGGATGCAGAAGGCGAGTACTGCCCTGCGCCGGCTCCCACAGCACAACACCATCAACCTGGTTCGCAGCTGATCCTCCGATGGCCAGCACGTCCCCGTGGGGATGCCATGCCAGGCTGTAGATCGTAAACATGCCCTGCAAAGCTCTTACGCGCAGGTCCAGAGTCGCTCTGAAATCACCACCTGGTATGGAGATCAGATACACGACTCCCTGCACGTCCCCTGCCGCAAGCAATTGCCCATCTCGGCTCCAGCTCATTCCTGTCGAGAGGATGTCCTCGAAGGAGTAGATCAATGTCCTGGAATCCGTGTTCCATACTTGGAGTCCGCGCTGACTGCCAATAGCCAGCCACTCCCCATCTGGAGACCAGGCTGCTCCGCTTCCGCCTACCGGCAGCGTGCAGAGTATGTGGCTCTCCTCCACGTCCCATATCTGCGTCTCTTCCCATCCAACAAGGGCAAGTTGCTCCTTGTTTGGATGCCACGCAATGCTCTGAACCGATGCCGGCGTATCCAGGTGCTTGACCTCGGTCCAGGTATCCGCCTCGTAGATGTAGGTGCCAGTGGACGAGGCTACAGCCAGAAGGGCCATATCGTGTAACAGCGACGGTGAAAAGGCAACGACCAGAACCTGCCCACGCCCCCAATGGGAGAGATCGACCATCTCTGCAGGGCCAGACTGGATCGCGGTTGGTGACGCCCCACAGGCAGACACAATCATGCTCAGCGACAGACTCAGACACACCGCAGTATTCCGCAAGAAGGAGCGCCGCATGCGTACCTCCCAATCAGTACCTACCAGCCTTGACCTGCAGGAACGTACGTCAGGTCTGTGTTCCAACGCCCTGACTTCACCGCAACGTCAAAGTTGTCCCGATCGGGCATCACTTCGAGGTTGCCAACCTGGACATTCGCTGGCCTTGTCTCAACCCACTGATTCTGGACATACTGGACCTCGACGCTCCACTGCCAGGCGATCTTGCCTAGCAGATATGGTCTCAAATAGCCAGGAACCGACAGTTCGGGGTCATAGACTACATACGTTTCAAAGCGCTCGTCGATGGAGGCTCGCACTATCGCCTGGGCCCCCGGATTGCGTGGTAGGTCGCGCATGTCGTGAGCTTGAAGATCCAAGTCCACCCCAGGGTTATCACCAGCGCGCAAACGATACCGACGGCCGGTTATCTCCGAAATCCTCTGCGGACTGATCCAGAACTGTTTGGGCAGGTCTGGGGGGAGAGGATCGTCCACGTACCACTGATTGGTGCTCTCCACATATAGGCTGTTGTCGTCCAACAGTATTCTTCTGGTGCCACTTGTGAGTTGTGCGAAACCGACGGTACCAGGCACATGGCTGCAGTTCAACCCAACATTCAGCGTCGCCACATAAGCGATCTGTCCGAGCTCAACGGAATTCGTGCCGGGATTGAAGCCTGTTGTCGGATTCGGAGGAATAAGAGCGAAGTTACCGCGAACATCCACACAAAGCGGCGGCGGTTGTGGCGTCGGACCACACGCTACCAGGCCGCCGGCCCCCAGAACAACCAAAAGCATCAGAAGAATCCAAACAAAACCCCGTTGCTTCCTCCTCTTCTCCCGCCACCCCTGCACCACCATCCCGACGCCCAGCGCCAGCCAGATGCTCAGCGTCGGGTCGAAGTAGCGGCCGCCCCGGTACAGCAGCCCCGTGCTCCAGTCATAGATGCCCCCGCACACCAAGTGGCTCACCGGCCCCTGCGGGCCGGCCATCACCCCGCCGGCCGGCGTGTACAGCCAGGCGTCCACCACCGTGCCGGCCGCGTCCGCCGCCTGGCGCACGTAGCCCGGCCCGTCGGAGAGGTAGTACAGGAGCGCCCCGTCGCGCACCTCGCCCAGGCAGCCGCGGCCGTAGAGGTAGCGCGTCGTCGTCGCCGCCGTGCGCTCTACCAGGATCTGCCCGCCCTGGTCGCTGACGTACGCCGTCGTGCCGTGCCCCGCCACCTCCAGCGCCGCCCGCGTGCCGTCCCCCGCGTAGGTGAAGTGCGTGGTCAGGGTGAAGACAGTGGCCTCCACCAGCCGGCCGGCCGCGTCCCACTCGAAGGTGCGCACGTCCACCCCCTGCGTCTCCTCGGCCAGCAGCTCGTTGCGGTCGGACCACTCGTAGCTGTAGGAGCGCCCGTCGCTCACCTGGCGGCCGGTCAGGCGGTTCGCCGCGTCCAAGGTGTACGTCGTCACGACCGTCCCGCTCAGCGGCGTCGTCTCGGTCAAGCGGGTGCGGTTGCCTGCTTCGTCATAGGCATAGCCGAAGTGCACCCCGGTGCTATAGTCCGCCCCCACCAGGCGCTGCAGTGGGTCGTAGCGGTAGTCTATCACAACGGTGTAGTCCCTGTAAAGCTGCCCGTACACGTCGGGGCCTTCGGCCGCATTGCGGTAGTCGGCCCAGACCGCGAGATACCGCCCCCGGTCGGCGTCATAGGACAGCGCCGGCCGCTCCTGGCTGTTGCCGGCCGCGGAGAGAAGCTCGGCCCCAGCGCCCAGCACGCTCCCGTCCCAGTCCACGACCGCCGCGGCCACGTCGCTGTTGCTGCTGCCCTCCTGCCAGGCCACCACGTAGCCCCCGGCCCCGTTCGCGGCCACGGCCGGATAGCGCTGCTCCACTGCGCCGGAGGCAACGGTGATCTCACTGCCCAGCAGATTGCCCTCCGACCCCACCCGCCGGCCGTGGATGTCGTCGTCGCTGCCGTTGTCGTGCTGCCAGACGACCAGGCAGGGCGCAGCAGGCTGCGCCCCTACAGCCACGGCCGGCTGCCATTCCAGGGAATTCGGAGCCTGCTATCGGAAAAGGGGATACAATCCCTCCTGGTCCAGCATACTGAATAGTTTGTGGTCCGCCTCTGCCATCGCTTTCTGACACGGATAGGATTTGTAGATGTGATTGATCCGAGTGGGTATGGACGTGCCAGTAATACTAGAAGGGTCTGTCGGGTCATATGCGGCCCAGTACGATTTCGGACTTAGCATACAGGACAAATACAGCTCATGAATCTCCCGCACTTCCTCTGGATAGACAATCGTCGGGAAGTAAAGATAGTGGCCGTACCTTTCATTGATGTAACGACGAAGTGCCTCCTCTGGAAGCATGCTGATGACACTATCGCTACCGATCTCATCTTGGCGAAGGCAAGCTTGGACCAGCGCGTCGTATTCTGCCAGATGCCACTTTGCTTCCGTTAGGTCCCCACTAACGGCGTATAGAACGCTCAATCCAGTATCCCCAACTGCGACATCAATAAAGATCAGATGTTCTGTCGTTAGAGGCGGCGTTATGTAAGGGGGTGGCAATAAACTAGGGTCACCAGTGTAAACTCTAAACTGCACTTCTTCATTCAGGGGAGTAGGCATCGAAGAAGTGATCGTCGGTCCTGGTTCAACCAGAGGCGCAGTGGCCTGCAACGCGCTAGACATGGAGGTTGCCATAGGAGAAGACCTCGGTGGAGAGGCCTCTGCTCTCATCTCAGTCGGGGGCGCTTCGGTTTGAGACGGAGCCGACGCGAATATCGTCGGGGACATTGTCTTTCCTGCATGGGAGCACCCACACACAGCCAACATAAGAAAGATCAGCATGGATATAGCGCCTACATACCGGTGATCCACTACTCACCTCCGTGCTTACATCCGTCGCTGCCTTGAGAATCATCGGACAGCGGGAAGGTCCTCAGTCTTGCTGTTCACACTTTCACCTTTTCGCTATCCGCCAGGGATTGTTCCGTAATAGTGCATCAAGTCCAACAGTGTCTCATAGGCCCCGCGAACATGGTACTGCCAGTTGGGATCTTCTGCATACCCGCCGCTATAACGAGGCGGGCGCAACAGTGTGCCTACACCCCAGTTGATGTAGTACACCCAGTCGCGCTGCCAGCCGTATGGATGATACGGTTCCTCCATATTCTGTATCTGCTCAGGGATCAGACCGTTCCATTCGTCCACAAGTCTCTGGACTAGGGCAGTAGCTTTCTGTGTGTCACTGTCGAAATCAGCGCATGCGTGTCCCCTACACGTGTCGAAGGACCCTGTCCCTTCTGCAGCAAGGATGGCAAGCATGAGTAGGGGATCGAGGTTTGTCTGCTGGCAGTACTTGTGGAGCGTACAGAGCTTCCGGGCGGTTATGTTCAACGGAGGTCGGGGATAGCGCTCGGGCAGCCAGTCCACGTCAAGGTAGAGTGGCCGGTTCTGCCATGTAGAGGGAGTCATCGGATCGAAGTGGTACGGGGTAACCTGGACAGGAGGACGGAACCACCACGACGGCGGGTCTAGCCAGCTGCAAGGGCGTAGCCAGCAATCATCAGGCGAGAGGCCGGTTGGATCACGATAACGGAGCGGGTTGGCTGCAGCATAGGTGTAGGGCCGGAAGGAAGATTGACTACCTGGTGCGAACTGCGAAGGATCGCGGGAAACAAAGGCTCCAGAATGGGGCGCATAGTACCGCGCCCGCAGGTAGAGCAAGCCCACCTCCTCGTGCCACTGCTCGCCGGTGAACCCGTACCCTTCCGGCCCTTCCCCCATCACCTCCCCGAACGGCCCGTAGCGGTACTGCGCGGCGATGGCCCCGGCTGCATCCAGGTGCAGCCTCACGCTCAGGGCGTCGTAGGCGAGATAGGTCAGCGTGACCCCAGCCTGCCGTCCCAGGAGGTCAAGCCCGTACAGGTAGCGCGTGGTCTCCCCGTTCGCCTCTTCTGCCAGCACCTGGGAGACGTTGTCCACCGGGCTGAAGGGGTCGACCAGGTAGGTCGTGGTCACCCCATCCACGATCACGGCCACCCGGTCATTTGCCCCATCGTAGGAGTAGATCACCTCCAGCCCTCCCAGCACGCTCACTCCCACGAGTCGCCCGGCCGCGTCCCAGGCATACTCCTGCCGGCCATCGTCGAGCAGCTCACCGCGGTCACTCCAGGAGTACGCCGTCTCCAGGCCGGCCTTCGTCACCGTGATCAGCCGGTCGGCGGGATCATAGTCGTAGGTCGTCACGACCGTCCCGCTCAGCGGCGTCGTCTCGGTCAAGCGGGTGCGGTTGCCTGCTTCGTCATAGGCATAGCCGAAGTGCACCCCGGTGCTATAGTCCGCCCCCACCAGGCGCTGCAGTGGGTCGTAGCGGTAGTCTACCACAACTGTGTAGTCCCTGCAAAGCTGCCCGTACACGTCCGGCCCCTCCGCCTCATTGCGGTAGTCGGCCCAGACCGCCAGATACCGACCGCGGCCGGAGTCGTAGGAGAGGGCCGGCCGCTCCTGGGCGTTGGCCGCCGCCGAGAGGGTCTCCTCCTCCCCCAGAGCCTCCCCCGGCCCGGCCAGGTGGCGGGCGTGAAGGTCGCTGTTGGTCGCCCCCTCCTCCCAGGCCACCGTCCAGCCGCCGCCGGCCCCGTTGGCGGCCACGGCCGGATAGCGCTGCTCCACTGCGCCGGAGGCAACGGTGATCTCACTGCCCAGCAGATTGCCCTCCGATCCCACCCGCCGGCCGTGGACGTCGTCGTCGCTGCCGTTGTCGTGCGCCCACACCACCAGGTAGGCGCCGCCTGCCGGATCGTAGGCCAGCGCCGGGGCCTGCTGGTCCCCACTGGCCACGGTGACCGTGAAGGCCTCGCCGGTGGTGCTCTCCGTCACCGTCCGCTGCCCGTAGATGTCGCCCCCCTCCCCCTCCTGCCAGACCACCAGGTACTCGCCCTCTGCCCCGTTCGCCGCCACCGCTGGGACGTACTGGTACTCCTCTCCCGCGTAGACCAGGAACTCCTCGCCCAGGTCCCCGCTTCCGCCCTCCACTGCCCGGGCGTACACGTCGGCGGCGTCGCCCGCACGGGCGTCCTGCCAGGTGACCAGGAAGGAGCCTGTCTGCGCGTTGTACGCCACTGCCGGCGCGGTCTGGTCGCCCGACGCCGTGCACAGCGCCAGCGCGCTGCCCAGCAGTGTCCCGTCCCCACCCACCCGCCGGCCATAGATGTCCCAGTACTCCTCCTGCGCCAGTGACAGCTGCTGCGCCCACACCACCAGGTAAACACCATGATGGGCGTCGTAGGCCACCGCCGGCTGCCTCTCAGTGTAGCCGCTCTCGCCAGCAATGGTGAAGGATTCTCCCACCAGGGCCCCACCGCTCGTAACGAGCTGCCCGTACACGTCGCCGTTGCCGCCGCGGCCGTCCCGCCAGACGACCAGGTGCGTCTGTGCGGCGCTCCCATAGGCCGCGGCGGGCTGCTCCTGGGCCTCCTGCGCCAGCCCCGCGCTCACCAGCACCTCCTCCCCCTCCAGGCTGCCGTCGGCGTTGACCCGCCGGGCGTAGACGTCCCAGTTGCTGCCGCTGCGATAGTCCTGCCAGGCCGGCAGGTACTCCCCGGCCTGGGCGTTGTAGGCCAGCGCCGGGTAGCGCTGGTCGGCCATACCCTCGTAGACGGCAAAGGCGCTGCCCACCGCCCCGCCGCTGTCTACCCGCCGGGCATAGATGTCCCAGTACATCAGCCCCGGGTTCGGCTGCCGTTCCCAGGTCACCAGGCACTCAGCGGCCGTACCGCACGCCGCGTCCGGCGCGCCCTGCACGTCGCTGCCGGCGGCCACGTCGAAGGACGGCCCCACCCCACCGAGCCGGCCTACCCAGCGGCCGCGCACGTCGTTGAGGCTGCTGGAGTCGACGTAGGACTGCCAGACGAGCAGGTAGCTGCCGGCGCCGGCGCTGTAGGCCGCCGCCGGCACCGCCTGGTCGTTCGCCTCCGTGGCGATGTCAAAGGCGGCCGTGACCGCGCTGCCGTCGGCGTCGACGATCTTGCCCCGCACGTTCCAGCGGGAGGCCGCGTCGTACTGCTGCCAGGCGACCAGGTAGTGCGTGTCGCTGACGTTGAAGGTCACCTCGGGGTAGGATATCTGCACCGATGCGGTGTAGACAGGGACGACGCTGCCGCTCAACGCGCCGTCGGCTTCTATGACCTGCCCATAGATCCCGTACGTCCTGCTGCTGGTATCGTAGCTCCGCCAGACGACCAGGTACTCGTGGTCGTTGGCGTTGTAGGCCACCGCCGGGTACTGCTGGTCGTACGTCCCGGCATAGACGCTGATGCGGCTCCCGGCAGTGCGGCCGTCGCTGTAGACCAGCCGGGCGTAGATGTCCCAGCCCGTCAGTCCCGCGCTGCCCTGCCAGGCCACCAGGTACGAGCCGTCACCTGCGTTCCCGGCCGCGTCGGGGTACTGCTGGTCGTACGCACTGCTATCCAGCGCGATCGTCCCGCTCATCAGCATGCCCTCGGCGGAGAGGACCTGGGCGAAGACGTCGCTCCCGCTGCCGGCCCCATGCCAGGCCAGGAGATACCTCCCGACCCCGCCGTAGGCCACACTGGCCCGCTCCTGGTTCCCGGCCAGGGCCTGCGTGCTCACGGCAAAGTTGGGCCCGATCAGCGGGTCCACCACCACCGGGAAGCAGGCCGTCTCCAGCCAAGCCTGGGGGATGATGATGCGCAGGCGGCGGCCGGTAAGCTCCATCGCCGCGACGATACGCTCGCCGCAGGCCTCTTCGACCAGGGCCCGGCCGTAGGAGACCACCGTCTCCCCGGCAGGGCTGAGGAACTGGACCTCACCCGTACCGGCCAGGGTGGGCTGCAGGTTCCCCAGCAGGTTGCCCTCGATCTCCAGGTCGCCGTCCACGGCAAAGGGCTGCGGGAAGACGAAGCGCTGCTCCACCCCACCCTCCGTGACCAGGTACTCCTCGCCAAAGTACTCGCCCCGCTCGTAGCGCACCAGGTCGGGGTTGCCGGGCGGGGAGATGGGCGGGCGCTCGGCCGTGCCCGGCTGGAAGAGCTTCGTCCGGCCGCTGCGCACCTGCACCAGGTGGAAGTCGACGTGGTAGTCGTCCTCCTCCGCCAGGCGCGTCTTCGGAGTGTAGCGCAGGCCCTGCTCGTCGAACGAGACCCTGAAGGCGCCCTTCTCGCGGACGAGGGGAGACAAGGGCAGGGGAGAAGACAAGCCTCTCCTGTCCCCCCTGGATTGGGGGCTGAGGAGAGACTGGATGGAAGCCAGTAGCCCATTCCCTGCCGCCTGCGCCACCACGCTCGCCTGCCAGCGGACCGCCAGCAGGGGCAGGTAGAGCTGGAAGGGGCCCGGCGCGGCCGGGGGCTCGGCCGGGACCGGGGGCTCAGGGGCCGCCGGCGGGGCGGGCCCACCCTCGCCCCACAGCTCCTCGCCGCCCGTGGCCACGATCGTCTCCACCGCCTGCGTGCGGTTGCCGGTGCGGTCGTAGCTGTAGGCAAAGCGGGAGAGGAGGTCCCCGCCGTGGGTGTTGGTGATGGCCAGCAGGTTGCCGCCGTCGTCGTAGCCGTAGGAGGTGGCGACGCCGTTCCCCAGGGTGGTGGAGATCAGCCGGTTGCCGTCGTCATAGTCGTAGACGGCGTAGGTGGTGGTCACCCCATCCACCGCCGTCAGCCGGCCGGCCAGGTCGTAGCTGTAGGTGACAGCCGTCCCGTTGGGGTAGAAGAGGCGCGTGCGCAGGCCCCGCCCGTCGTAGCCGTAGCCTACCGTGTAGGCCACGCTGGCCCCCACGCTGTGGGTGACGAGCAGCGTCCGGCCCAGGTCGTCGTAGAGGTAGGCGGTCACGCCCGTCGCTTCGCTCATCGCCACCCGGCTGCCCAGCGCATTGTACCCGTAGGTCGCGCTGACCTCCCCACCGTACTCGACCTGGCGCAGCCGGCCCAGCGGATCGTACAGGTACGCGGTCACCGTCACGGGGTCGGTGACCACGGTGCGCCGGCCCAGCCGATCGTAGCCGTACTCCCACGTGTGATCCAGGGCGTCGGTCTCGGTGATGAGCCGTGAGAGCGCGTCGTAGCCGTAGGTGGTGGTGTAGTCGCGGCCGTCGACCGTCCGCACCCGGTTACCCAGGGCATTGTAGCCGTAGCCGGTGCGCACGTTGGTCTGCTCGTCGACCGGCCCGGTGGCGGAGTAGTTCTCCGTCACCGTGATCAGCCGGCCCAGCAGGTCGTACTCGTAGCGGGTGGCGATCCCCGCCGCGTCGGTGATCAGCGTCCGCCGCCCCAGCCCGTCGAAAGCGTAACGCGTCGTGTGGGTCAGCGCGTCGGTGAGGGCGACGGTCCGTCCCAGCGCATCATAGCCGTAGGTCGTCGTGCTGCCGTTGGCGTCGGTGGTCGTGCGCAGCCGCCCCAGCACGTCGTAGCTCCGGGTGACGGTGTGCAGCAGGGGGTCGGTGGCCGTTGTCTGCCGGCCGAGGGGGTCGTAGCCGTAGGTCGTCGTGTAGAGCCCGATCTGCCCCACCGCGCTCTGCCGGCCGGCCTGGTCGTACTGGTAGCGGGTGTAAACGTCCTGGTCGGGGAAGCCCTCGTCGTAGACGCCGTCCTGGTAGTTCTGGATCGTCCGGCCGGCGCGGTTGAGCGGGTCGTACTCGGTCACCGTCTGCACTCCCAGGGGGTTGGTCACGGTGACCTGGTTGCCGGCCCGGTCGTAGCCGTAGACGGTGCGCAGCCTGTAGGTGGCGGGGTCGGCGCCGAGGTTGGTGGTGTAGTTGGCCGTGGTGGTCATCAGGCGGTTGAGCGGGTCGTACTCGTTCAGCGTGACCATGCCCAGGGCGTTGGTCACCGTCACCTGGTTGCCTGCGAGGTCGTAGCCGTAGTAGGTGGTGATGTTCCGGTCGGGGTAGGCCGGGTCGAACGCGCCGCTGCCGACGTAGTTGACCGTCACGCTGACGACGCGGTTGAGTTCATCGTAGAAGGTGCGAGTGACCATGCCCAGGGTATCGGTGACCATGACCTGGTTGCCGGCCGGGTCGTAGCCGTAGCGGGTGGTGATGTTGTAGACGTTGTCCTCGTTCTGCTCGCGGCCGGGGTCGTAGTTCTCCACCGTCCGGATGAGCCGGTTGGCGCTGCCGTACTCGTAGAAGGTGACGATGCCCAGGGTATTCGTGACGTGCGTGCGGTTGCCGGCCGGATCGTAGCCATACTCCGTCACAACGTTCCGGTCCGGGTGATCGGGGTCGTGCTCCACGGCCCGGCAGGCCGCGTAGCTGCCGGCGGTGCAGTTCTGCACCGTGCGCGTGACGTGGCCGGCGAGGTCGTAGAAGGTCACGCTGTGGTGCTCCAGCGCGTCCGTGCTGCTGATGACCCGGCCCAGGTCGTCGTAGGCGCTCGTGGTGGTGGTGATCCACCCCGCTCCGCTCAGCACGGCCGTGGAGAGGAGCTGGCCGTAGGAGTCGTACTGGTAGCGGCTGTGGCGGTCGCCGGGTGACGCCATCTCCACCAGCAGCCCGTCGGGCACGCCGGGGAGCCCGTCGCTGTAGGTGTAGTACGTCGTGAGGTCCAGCTCGTTGGTGCTGGAGACGAGCAGGCTCGTCCCGGGGGCATAGTAGTAGGTCGTGGTGTGGTCCGCCGCGTCGGTGTACGAGGTCAGGTTGTTGCGCTCGTCGTAGGACATCCGCGTGGCGCTGCCCAGGGAGTCGGTGATGACGGCAGGCCGGCAGCCGCAGTCGTTCCAGGCAATCTCGGTCGCGTTGCCGTTGGCATCTTCACTGTGGCTCAGATTGAAGTTGGCGTCGTAGGTCCGGGTGATCGTGCCGCCAGCAGCGTCCTCGGTCCCGCTCCAGGTATTGCGGGCGTCATAGGAGACCGTCTGGAAGACCCCCAGAGCGTCGGTGATCACCCGCCTGCCGCCGTCGAAAGCGATCGCCACGCTGGGCTGGCTCTCGTCGCCGACCCACTGGCGCACCGCCCGGCCCTCGGCGTCGTACTCCGTTCTTTCCACCAGATGCAGGTTGGGATCGGTCACCTCGTACAGAAGATGCGTGGTTCCGCTATAGGCATAGGTCCAGATGAAGCCGCGGGTGTCGGTGACCACGACCAGGTCGCCGGCCTGGTCGTAGGCGAACGAGACCCCGCGGCTAATATGATCCTCGACCCGGACCAGCCGGCAGTCGTCGCAGTTCTGCCAGAGGCACAGGCGGCACACCTCGACGAGCGCATCCTCGAGCGCCAGGCCAAAGTCCTCCGGGCGCTGGGTGCGCTTCTTCTCGTCCCGCCAGGTCCCCAGGAAGAGCCCGGGGTAGGCTTCCGCAAAGGTCGGCATCGCGTACGGCATCGCGCACCTCCAATCGGCTACGCGACCGCGCCCTGCGCGCAGCCGCTCGTTTCGCCATCGGCGGGGACCACACGAGGTCAAGGCTTGCCGGCCGGCGGCGGACGCTCTTTCCGGCGCGGTTCGGCCGGCAACTTGCGAGCGCCGACCTTACACCGCTCATGGAATGACGAGGGCGGCGCGACGGCCTTGACCCGTGTGGTACAATGGCGAAAAACGAGCGAGCGAGCGCAGGCCCCACGATGCCACCGGCCGGCGGGGGAGCAAGGGTTTCAAAGCCCCGGGGCGGGACGCAGAGCGGTCGGCGGGCGTCGAGGTGGGGGGAACGTGGGGGCCGGCGCAGGCCGGACCTGCCCGCCGCAGGCGGGGCCCCTGTTTCCCGGAGAAAGCGGGCGGTGGCCTTCCTCGAAACAACAAGTGAAGCGGCCCCCGGCCGCGGACAGGCGAGCCGGCCGGCCGGATGCAGCGCTCCTCCTGCGAGCACTTCTCAGGCGCAGCGGCGATCCACGACCACGATCAAGCAGGCGCGCAGCCTCCCTCGCGGCCCCAGGCTCTGGCAGCGTCTCTCTGAGGACCGCGGCGTCGCGCGTCGCGCCCTCCCTGTCCTGGCCTGGTGTGCCTCCTTGCCACAGCACGCGACGGCCTGCCAGGTTCAGCGCCGGCAAAGCACAGCCTGCACCCGTGGGCTACGGCGCTTCTCCCAGGTAGGGCCGGCCGTAACCCGCCTCAGCGTCAACAGGGCGTTCGCCCAACGCTCCAGAGCCTGCCCTGAGCCGCCGGGTTGAGCCTGCCCAAGCCCTGTCGCAGGGTCGTCTCGTTACGTAATGAGGGCCCGCGCTCAACAGCCGGAGCAGCCATGACGGGCAGATCTCGATCACAGCGGAGGGACTTTCCGCTGACGTACAGACTCAGGTTGACGCAGACACATCTCAGACACACCATGTCCAGGCGCAAGATTGACGGCGCATCAAACAAAACTGCCAAAGATAGATGGTAAGGCCCGCCTTCCTGGCAGTACACTGCAAAGGCTCTTTCTCGCTGGCCACTGTGA
>CAZTIG010000080.1:0-14686 GCA_964613665.1 uncultured Chloroflexia bacterium | reverse complement strand
TGCTCCTGGCGGCCGGCTGTGGCGAGGTGCCCACGGCCGGTCCGGCCGGGCCGGCCACCCCGCCGGGGCCAACCGGCTATCCCCCGCCGCCCACCTTCCCGACCCGGCCGCCGGCCACGGCCGGGCCCGAGCTCACCGTCACGCCGAGCGCGACGGCCACCCCCACGGCCTTGCCCGTCCCGGCTCTGGAAGTACAGCCCGTGCCGGCCGAGCTGCAGGCCGGCGAGCGCATCGCCTTCCTGCGCGACGGCGACCTCTGGCTGGTGCGGCCCGACGGCAGCGCAGAGACCCAGGTGAGCACGTCGGGCAACGTCAGCGCCATCTTCGGCTGGTCCTGGGACAACAGCCGGCTCCTCCTGGGGGTGACCTCCTACGAAACCGGCCGGCCGTGCGGGTACCCGGGTTGGACCGATCTGTGGGTTCTCCCCACCGATGGCTCATCACCCCGACAGATCACGCAGGGACAGTCCGTCGTTCGTGCCTCCTGGTCGCCGGTCGACCTGTCCCTGGCCTACGTCGGCGAGGGGGGCCTGTACGTCGTCAACCTGGGGACAGCCAAGCCCCACCGCATGGAAATGGTAGACATTGCCGGTTCCCCTTGGTCCCCCGACGGCACGAGGCTGGCCGTTCTGATTCCGCGTTCGGAAGGAGGGTGGCTCGTTGCCACGGACATCGCTGTCTGGAACTTGCAGGATGGGACGGTCACCAACCTGACCAACACCAACGACGACCCATTTCCCATTAGGAGCACTTACCCCGTCTGGTCGGTGGACGGATCCCGGATCCTCTTCGAGTCCGACCGGGAGGTGGTCGCCCCAGTGGCGGGCGGCTATCAGCTCTGGTACACCATGGATAGCGACGGCAGAGACGTGCGGCATCTGGATACCCCAGCGCTCCTGAGGGCTCTGAATGTCGTCAGGTCGCCGGTGGCCGACCGGGTGGTGCTGAACCACGGCGGCGAGGTCTGGCTGCTCGATTTTGACGGAAACATGAGGAAGGTCGGTGATACCCCCTGGCCCTGCTGGGCCCCCTACGCCTGGTCGCCCGATGGGACGAGACTGGCCCTGGTAGAAAAGGGGGGCAAGCTCGTCCAGGTCGACCTGGGCAGCCTGACGACCGTCGAGACCATCGTCGAAACCGGCAGCAGCCCGGCCTGGACGCACTGAGAGACCGGGAGGAGGGGGTTCCGATGCGCAGAAAGCAAGCCCTTATTTCGCTGGTCCTTGTCGTTGCCCTGTTGGGCGTCTCTTTCGGCGTCCTGAACTACGCCCAGGCCCAGTTGCCCCTCGCCGGGGCCAACATGGTCCTGCCCTTCGCCCGGCGCTCGTGGATCACGCAGCCCTTTCATACCGGTATCGACTACCGGGCAGGCGATGGGACAGCAGTGGTGGCCGCGAAATACGGCCAGGTTGCTACTGCGCTCGATCAGTGGCCTGACGGTTGGTGCTTCGACCCACCCCCGGGGGTACCGGCAGATCCCGGCAACTACATCACGATCGACCACGGAGGAGGATACGTCACCAAGTACTTCCACCTGCAGCACAACAGCTTCGCCGTTGCGCCGCCCAACTACTACCCACCGGGAACCAGGATTGCCAACTCCGACACTACTGGCACGACCG
This sequence comes from uncultured Chloroflexia bacterium, assembly GCA_964613665.1. Lineage (GTDB taxonomy): Bacteria > Chloroflexota > Chloroflexia > DTKN01 > DTKN01 > CAZQFV01. Next base: position 13,064 of record CAZTIG010000080.1, on the reverse strand, counting down.
ACGGGGGTATCCCCACCCCTCCATATTGCGATCCCCCGGCCGCCCATCTGCACTTCCAGCTCGAGGTCAATGGGACCCCGACGGACCCCTACGCCGGCAGCACCCACTGGGCCGGGGGCGAGCCTTTTCCCATGGGCTACCGCGACCAGGACAACGCCATCCAGGGCCCCTTCCCCTTGACCAACGCCAAGATCCGCGACCGCTGGGTCCTCGACACCCGCCGGCTCGGCTCCCCAACCGGTAACGTCATCCCCTACGAGTGCATGGTCGAGGGCGTCACCACTCCCGCCTACAAGCAGTTCTTCGAACGAGGCTACATCTCCTACTGCGGCAGCGGGCAGGCCACCGTCCAGGCCTACTACACCACCTACCTCCCCCGCCTCCAGGCCACGGCCGATGCTTCGGACTGGGATGCGTACGTCTACATCCGCAACCTGACGGCCAGCCCCGCCACCGTCAGCATCACCCTGCTCAAGACCGACGGCAACGTGCTCGACTCCCGCACGTACCTGGCACTCCCCGGCAACGCTACCTGGCAGATCCGGCCGGCCACGATCATCAACGACTGGCTGATCGGCGGCTACAACAGCTTCATTGGCTCCGCCATCGTCGCCTCCGACCGCGACGTCGCCGTCGTCGTGCGCATGGAAAAGACCACCGCCGGCGTCCTGCGCACCACCGCCTATACCGGCATCTCCACCCTGAACAGCGGCACCGGCTGGGGCCAGCCGGGCACCACCGTCTACGCCCCGGCCCTCTACTGGCGCCCCCCCTGGCAGGGCGGCTCCCAGTGGGAAAGCACCCTGCACCTGCAGAACACCACCAGCTACGCCGCCAACTTCTCCCTCACCTACTACAGGTCCGACGGCACGGTGGCCCCCTGCTCTCTCTCCAACCAGGCCCTGCCCGCCTACGGGAAGGCGGACTACTCCCTGTCTCCCTGCGGCAGCGGCTTCGTCGGCGCCGCCGTCGTCCAGTCCAACCGGGCCCTGGCCGTGGTCGTCAGCCACGAGGATGCCTCTGCCAACTACTGGGGCGCGATGCACTACAACGCCTTCAGCTCCGGCAGCACCACCGTCTACCTCCCCAGCCTGTTCGACAACTACTACAACTGGTACAGCTCCTTCCTGGTCCAGAACCTCGGCGGCAGCACCGCCACCGTGCGCGTCACCTACTACCCCGAGTCCGGCGACTCGATCACCTGCCCCGACTTCACCCTGGCCCCCAAGGCTTCGCGCATGGTCTGCCAGTTCAACGCTCCGCCGTACCCGGCCGGCTGTGGCCTCCCCGGCTGCGACTTCCCCGACGGCCAGCAGGGCACCGCCATCATCACCTCCCCCAACGGCCAGCTCCTGGTGGCCACCGTCGAGCAGCAGTTGGACAACGCCGCGCAGGACTGGCGCAGTGCCCAGAGCTACAGCGGCCTCATCGGCGGCGGCACCACCCTCTACGGCCCCTTCGCCGCGTCTCACACTTCCTACGACTCCTGCAGCCACGTCCAGAACCTGGGCAGCAGCGGGACCGTCGACTGCACCAGCTACTACTACAGACCCGACGGGACACCGGCCCCCGGAGGACACACCGAGACCATCGCCGCCGGCAGCGTGAAAGCCTTCTACGTCCCGGTCGAGGGGGTGGGGACCGACTTCACCGGCGCGGTGCGCCTGGCGCGCACGGCCGGGCAGAACGCACTGGCTGGCATCCACAACATCGCCCGCAAGCCGGCCGTGGACGACTTTGGCGCCAGCTACAACATGCCGCAGCGCTAGCGCCGCCGGCGCCGCAGCGCGACGAGGAGGGCTACTCCGGCCAGCAGGCCCACCACCGGCCCGATGATACTCCGCCAGTCCAATGGCAGCGCGGCGCTGCCGCTGGGAAGGGGCGGGACGTCCGGGTCGATGTAGGCGTACAGGCGGTCCCAGGCCGGCATGGGCAGCGCGGCGGAGCGGCCCAGGGCCCGGAACTCGTCCGCAAACGGCTTCATCTCGTCGCGGGCGGCGTTGGCATGGCCGGCCAGGGCGATCTCGGCCACCTTGGTGTCCAGGTACCGCCGTGCCAGCGGGACCAGGAGTGGCTCGGGGAGCCGGGCGTATGGCCACAGCGCCCGCGGCGTCATGGGGATGCCCAGCTTGCGCAGCACGGCAAACCCCTCGCGGATGGCGCGCACCGCCAACACCACAGCATCCGGGGTGCCCGCCAGGCGGTAGTTGTCCCCACCCGCCGCATAGAGCGCTCCGGCCAGCGGCAGGACCAGGGCGGCGTGCCACTTCAGCCAGGCATCCATATCCGGGCTGATAACCACCGGAAAGCCGGCCCGCTCAAAGGCGGCGGCGATCCGCTGGACGCGCGGCGTCACCGCCCCGTCCAGCTCCCCGATCGTGACCCGTGCCTGGCGCTTTCCAATCCGCCACAGGCAGCGCACCACCGGACCCTCCCGCCGGCCGCCGGCGCTGCCAAAGCCCAGCAGCACGCGCTCGCGTCCCAGCGCCGCGATCAGCTCACCCGGGCCGGCGGCGTTGTTGCCCATGAAGAGGACGCTCGGCGTGCGCCGGTTGGCCGCCAGCGCCGGCAGTACCGCGGCCACCTGGTTCTTGCGCATCACCACGAGGACCAGGTCGTAGGCGTCCTCCGGCGCCAGCCGCTCCGCCAGGGGGACGCGGGTCGTGGTTCGTTCGCCCGTGAGCGCGTCCTCGATCACCACGCCGTGCTCGCGCAGGTCGGCCAGGCGCTGACCACGGGCCAGCAAGGTTACGTCGTGGCCGGCCTCGTGCAGCCGGGCGGCGTACAGGCTGCCCAGCACCCCGGCACCATAGACCAGGATCCTCATCGCCTCCTCCTCTGGGCTCCGCCGACGGTCTCAACCAGGCTCCAGCTCTGCCCCGCACCGGCGACGGCACAGCCCGCCCCGTGGGGACAGCCCTGACAACGCCCCACACAGTCCCCCGGAAGCGCCTGCAGGTATCCGCGCCGGCCCAGCTCTGCCACCATGGCCTCGACCATGGCCGGGCTCGTGCCCAGCTCCCGGGCCAACTCCGCCGGCGTGCGCATGCCCCCTTCCCGCAGCTGCGCCAGCAAGCGCTCCAGCAGCGTCGAGCAATCACGCACGGGGTCTGAGTCCTTCGTTCGACTAGTGAGAATCAGCCCGGCCATGCCACACCTCGCCCCGACTACGGCACGGACAGCAGCCGCAGCAGATGGTAAGCCACCGCGCCGGCCCCCAGGGATAGAACCAGCTGCACCGCCACCGCGAAGAGCGGCCACCTCCAGGAGCGCGTCTCCTGGCGCATCGCCGCTAGCGTGGCCACGCAGGGGATGAACAGCATCACCACCACCAGAAAGGAGAGCCCGCTGGCCGGGCTGACCTGCGCCGCCAGCAGCGCCGACAGCCCTTGGTCGCCGCTGCCGTAGAGCACGCCCAGGGTGGCCACGACGTTCTCCTTGGCGATGAGGCTGGTCAGCAGCGCCACCAGCATGCGCCAGTCCAGGCCCAGCAGCGCCCCGAGTGGGGCCAGCCCTCGCCCGATGGCCGCCAGGATGCTGCCCTCGATGTCGCCTCCGGGCAGGGTGGCCAGCGCCCACACGATCACCGAGACGACCAGGATGACCGTGCCGGCCTTGCGCACGAACGAGGCCAGCCGCTGCCAGACCGCCAGGCCGATCGTGCGCGGGTTGGGCAGGTGGTAGAGCGGCATCTCCATGACAAAGGCCGGCCGCTCGCTCCGGAAGAGGACCCGGTTGAACGCAACGCCGCAGACGGCCAGCATCAGCAGCGGAAAGAGCACCAGCCCCCAGGTGACCCAGAAGGCCCGCGCCCCGAAAAAGGCGGGCGCCAGCACCGCCACCACGGCCATGCGCGCCGTGCACGGCACCAGCGGTGCCAGGAGGATCGTCAGCAGCCGGCTGCGTGGCTCGTCGATGACGCGCGTGCCCATCACCGCCGGCACGTTGCAGCCAAAGCCCAGGAAGAGCGGCATGAAGCTCTTGCCATGCAGCCCCAGCAGGTGCATGAAGCGGTCCATGGTGTAGGCGGCGCGGGCCATGTAGCCGACGTCCTCCAGAAAGGCCATCGCCGTGAAGAAGATGACCAGGATCGGCACAAAGGTGAGCATCGTGCCCACGCCGCCGATGACGCCGTTCACCAGCAAGCCGGAAACCCACGACGGTGCCCCGGCCAGCAGCCCAGCCACCCATGAGGCCAGCCCGCTGACCACCACGTCGTCCAGCCAGCCCTGGATGGGCGCGCCGACACTGTAGGTCAGCCAGAATACCAGCGCCAGCGCCCCCGCCAGCACAGCGAGCCCGCCCACGGGGTGGGTGGCCACGCGGTCCAGCCGCTCGGTCAGGGTGACCCGGCCGGCCCGCGGGCGCTCTACGGCAGCGCGGACGATTTGCTCGATCCAGTCGTAGCGGCCGCCGGCCACGGCCAGCACGGCGTCCTCGTGTTGGTGCAGGATGGCCTCCACCTTCTCCCAGACTTCGGCCGGCAGGCGTTCGCGCATCATACGCGTGATCTCGCCGTCCCCCTCCAGCAGCTTGAGCGCGACCCAATCGGGCGGATACGGCGACGGAACAGCCCCGGCGATCAGGCCCTGCAGCTCCGCCAGCACCTGCTGATGGTCAGCGCGGATCTCGGGCCGCCGGGGCTGGTACGGCTCCTGCGCGCGGGCCAGGGCCGCCACGCGCTCGACGAGCTGGTGCACACCGCGGTTGTGACTGGCCACCATGGGCACCACCGGGATGCCCAGGGCCCGCTCCATGGCCGCAGCGTCCACGCGCAGGCCCTGCTGCACGGCCACGTCAACCATGTTCAGTCCCAACACCACCGGGGCCGGCAGATGCAGCAGCTCGGCCAGCAGGTAAAGGCTCCGCTCCAGGACCGCCGCATCGACGATCACCGCGACGACGTCGGGGCGTTCGCGGATGATATAGTCGCGGGCGATCTGCTCCTCCAGGGAGTTGGCCGTCAGGCTGTAGGTGCCCGGCAGGTCCACCAGGCGCATCGGCTGGCCATCGTAGCAGAGCGTGCCGGTCTTTTGCTCCACCGTCTTGCCGGGCCAGTTCCCCACGTGCTGGGAGAGGCCCGTGAGCAGGTTGAAGACGGTGGACTTGCCGACGTTAGGCTGGCCGGCCAGGGCCACGGTAATGGTCCCGTCGGCCGGCCGGCCGGGCGCCGGCCCTGCCTCCGCCGGGCAGCTACAGGTCCCGCCCAGGACAACCCGCGTCAGCGAACGCGCCATTGCCGCCGTCCTCCCGCTGCACCAGCACCTTCTCGGCCTCGCCCCGGCCCAGGGCCACGCAGCAGTCGCGCACGCGGACAATCAGCGGGCCGCGGCCGCGGTTCTGCACAATGTCCACCAGGGCTCCCGGCGTAAAGCCCAGCGACACCAGGCGGCCGACGAACCCGCGGCCCCCGGCCAGGAACCGGATGTGTCCTCTCTCGTGGGCGGCCAACGCGCTCAGCGGGACGACGTTGTCCATCGGGAGGCCTCCATTTGCCAAATGCCTCGGAATGTGCTATAATGGTACTGGATCTAACAAGCGCCGTTAGTATATACTAACATCGGGGGTTTGTCAAGTATTCCGCATCCCAACTGCCGCCGCCCCCTGGGAGCACGCCGATGGCCGAGACGGTCACGCCAACCATGCAGGACTACCTGGGCCTGATCTACCTGCAGCAGCGCGAGGGGCAGACCGTCATCGCCGCGCGCCTGGCCGGCCGCCTGCACGTCTCCCGGCCCACCGTGAGCGCGACGCTGCAGCGCCTGGAGCGGGCCGGCCTGATCTGCCTCAACGAGCGCAAGGAGATCTCCCTGACTGCGGCCGGCCTGGCGGTGGCGGAGGACCTGCTGCGCCGGCACATGCTGACCGAGCGCCTGCTGCACGACGTGGTGGGCCTGCCCTGGCACGAGGTCCACGCTGAGGCCGACCGCCTGGAGCACCACCTTTCGCCCCAGACCCTGGAGCGCATGGAGGCTCTCTTCCAGCAGCCGGATACCTGCCCGCACGGCAACCCCATGCCGGGCGCGGTGCCGGCGGAGGCGCTGCCGCTCGACGCCATGCACGAGGGCGCTGAGGCCACCGTGGTGCGCATCGTCGAGGAGGCCGAGGAACAGCACGACCTGCTGGACTTTTTCGAGGAGAACGGCCTGGTGCCCGGCGCGCTGCTGCGCGTGCTGGTCCACCGGCCCTACAACGAGACGCTGACCGTGGAGCTGGCCGGCCGCCCCGTCGTCCTGGGGCTGGCCACGGCGCGCTTCGTCCGGGTGCAGCCCGTCGGTCCTCTGTGACATCCCCTGTTTGCCCTTCCCCCACCCCTGTGCTATAATCCCCCCAGGCACGGCGCGTCAGCAGACCGAAGGTCAAGCCAAGATGCCCTCCTTATCCGAACTCGCGGCGTGGATCCAGCGCATGCCCAAGGTGGAGCTGCACGTCCACCTGGAGGGCTCCATTCGCCCAGAGACGCTGGCCGAGCTAGCGGCCAAGAACGACGTGGACCTGGCCGGCGGCGTCGCCGCGGTCTACCGCTTCTCCGACTTTGCCGCCTTCCTCGACGCCTACATGCGCGCCGCCGCCTGCCTCTGCACCAGCGAGGACTTTGAGCGCGTCACCTACGAGTTCCTGGCCGACGAGGCCGCGCAGGGCATCCGCTACTGCGAGGTCTTTCTCTCCCCCATGCAGCACCTCAAGCGCGATTTCGACTTTGACTGCATCATGCGCAGCATCCAGGTCGGCTACCGGCGCGCCCACGCGGAGTCGGGCATCCGCATGGGCGTGATCTTCGATCACGGCCGGCAGTTCGGCGCTGCCGCCGGCATGCAGGTGCTGGAGCGCGCCCTGGCCACCCGCCACTATGGCGTCATCGGCCTGGGCCTGGGCGGCGACGAGGTCCACTTCCCACCCGATCTCTTCCAGGAACTCTTCCGGCGCGCCGCCCAGGCCGGCCTGCACCTCACCGCCCACGCCGGCGAGGTCTGCGGCCCGGAGAGCATCTGGGGCGCCATCCGCGTCCTCGGCGTCGGCCGCATCGGTCACGGCATCCGCGCCCTCGAGGACCCGGACCTGGTGCAGTTCCTGCGCGCCGGCAAAGTCTTTCTCGACGTCTGCCCCACCAGCAACGTCCGCACCGGCGCGGTTCCCGACCTCCCCTCCCACCCGGTGCGCCGCCTCTTCGACCAGGGCATCCCCATCACCCTGTCCTCGGACGACCCGGCCATCTTCGGCACCAACCTGGTCCAGGAGTACCTGCTCCTGGCCGAGCACTTTGCCTTCAGCCCCGACGAGCTGTGGCAGATCGGCCGCAACGGCGTGCAGGCCTCGTTCCTCCCTCCCGCCGAGAAGGCCGCCCTGCTGACCGAGCTCGAGCAAGCCCGTCCCGGGGCCTGACAGGCCCGTCTTCCCGCCAGGGGGCTCCACCGGCACTGCACCCCCAGCTCTCTTCCTGCCGCCACGCGGCAGGGCCGGCTAGCCCCGCCCTGCGAGAAAAGGCGCGGCCGGGGCAGGACCAGCCCCGGCCGCGGTCGTTTCCTCCGGCCTATTTCGATTTCTGTAGGGTCACGTCGAGCTGGAAGGGAGAGGGCAGCTCCTCGGGATCCTCGGATACGTAGACGTCGTCCTCGGCGATCATGTCATAGCCCTCTGCCCCGACGATGATGCTGTAGCTCTCGCCGCGGAGCAGCGGCGCCGAAAGCTGGTAGCTACCCTTGCGGTCGGCCTGGCCGAGGGCATAGACCTCGTCCTCGGTCCAGCCGAACTGGTCCACCGTGATGCCGGGCTGCAGCACGATGAAGAGCGCCCCAGCGATGCCCTTGCCGGTGTCGGCGTCGGTGATGGTGCCATAGATCTCCACGCCTTGGTCCGGCTTGGGGGTCGGCTTGGGGGTCGGCTGGCCGGCCTCGCCGATCGTGCAGGTGCCTTCCTGCACCACGTTGCCCTGGACGAGCAGCTCCAGCTGGTAGGTGCCGTCGGGCAGGGCGTTCGGCTTGTTGTTGATGCCGACCCACCAGTTGCCCTCGTCGCCGCCGTCCCAGGTATCGTCCACGTCGACGACCACCTCGCCGTCCAGGTACCAGCGGCGGGTCCACTCCATGCCGTCCTGCATACCCTGGTAGTCGAAAAAGGCGTAGAGGGCGGCCAGCCCGCTCTCGAAGGCCGTCCCCGGCTTGACCGGCTTGTCGTTCTTGTCCACGCCCTCGGCGAAGGTGATGGGACCGAAGAGATCGCCTCCGCCGCCGCCCAGCACCAGGTCGGCCGTGGCTGCCATCTTGCTGCTGATGAGCAGCTCCAGGCGGTACTTGCCGGCCGGCAACCCCTTGCTGTTCTTCAGGTAGACGGACATGTCGCCTTTGCCGTTCAGCGCCGTGCCGTCGCCGCTGGCCACCTTCTGGCCCTCATAGTACCAGATGTACGACCACTTGGTCTGGGTGGTCATGTTCTGGTAGGAGAAGTCGCCCTGGACCTGCTGGCCGCCGGCCGGCAGGAGGTATCCGCTGTTCTGGCCGTCGCCAAAGACCAGGTCGCTGAAGGCAGGCCGGGCCTGGGCCTTGCCGCCCACTGTCGTCTTGGCCGACCCGAGCTTCTTCTCGTCGTAGTAGAGGTCGAACTGGTAGTCGCCGTCGTCCAGCGGCTCGCCGTGGATGCTGATCCACCAGATGCCCTGCTGCCCGCCGCTCCAGGGCGCGACGGACCAGACATCGGTATAGACCGTGCCCTCGTAGATCAGCACCGGCTGCCAGTTGACGCCGTCCTGGAAGTTGGCATAGTCGAAGAAGAGGTAGATGTCGCTGCTGCCCGCGGGGAACGACTCGACCACCTCGCTCGGGTTGTCCTCGGCGGTGGCGCCCGTGGAGAAGAACAGCCGACTGACCGCCGCCCGGCCGGCAGGCGGGCTCGGCTCGGGCTGCGGCGTCGGCGGCGGCTGCGGCCCCAGGCCGGCCTCGGCCGCCTGGATCAGCGGCTTGGCCAGGTTCACCGGGCGCAGAGCGTTGAAGAACCCGGTAAAGATGCAGGTGTCGTTCTCATCGATCCGGCCGTCGCCGTTGGTGTCCTGGATGTAGCGGCAGTCGGCCAACGGGACGTCGGGGTCCTCGCTGCCCGAGCCCATCTGGGTCGGCACGCCCACCAACTCGCCCTTGTCGTTGATCCCGGTGCCGCCGCTGTTGCCGCCGGCGATGTTGGCGTCCGTCTTGATCCAGGCCCGCCCGCCCACCGTGCGCTCGCTGGAGAACCCGCTGATGACGCCCTCGACGTAGGAGATCGTCTCGCCGCCGGTGACCGGGTAGCCAAAGATGTAGAGCTTGTCCCCGATCTCGGTGTCATCCGAGTCGCCGATGGGCACCGTCGGCAGGTTCAGCGTCTCGGGGTCCACCGGGTCGCCGGCCAGCGTCTTGGTCACGCGGATCACCGCCAGGTCCAGGTTGGGGTCGTACTGCGCCACCTCGGCGATGTAGGTGGGCTGGGGCGGCTGGTCGGACCGGATCGTCAGGTAGACGACCAGCACGTCGTAGCTGGGCCCCCCCATAGCCTCCGGGTAGGCCACGTGGCAGTTGGTCAGGATCAGGCCGTCCTTGGTGATGATGGTGCCCGAGCCCCACCAGCGCTGGCTATAGCCGGTGCGCGTCTCCTCCATGGCCCAGATCTGCACCACGCCCTTCATCACCTGCTGGCGGACCGGCCGCGAGAGCTCCGCCAGCGCCATCCCCGGGCCCACCAGGCCCACGAACAGGGCCAGCAGCAGGCCCAGGCCGGCCAGGACGAATGTGCGCCGTACTTTCATCGCATTCACCTCCATCGACATCGCGTCACCCCGCGGGGCCTACTTCACGCGCAGGGTGGCCACAAAGGCTTCCAGGTAGCCCCGGGCCTGCGCATAGTTGGCCTCGGCCGCGATCAGGGTGACGATGTAGGCACTGTCCCCTTCCTGGAAGAAGTAGTCGTCGCCGTGCATGACGACCGGCATGGTGCTCTGAAAGGCCTGCGGCTTCGGCTCCACGTAGGCAAACTCGACGCGCATCGCGGCCTGCCGGCCGCCGATCCAGATTGGCTCCTGCGCGGTCGCCACGTCGCGGTCCAACTCGCGATAGGAGGACCACTGGGAGCGCTCCAGCGCCATCCGCACGGCCACCTCACTGAACGGCTGCTCGACCCCTGTCGGCAAGGCCCGGCGCTGCAGCGAGAGCGACGTGCCCGCCCAGCGATCCTCCACCTGGATAAGCACCGGGTCCTCGACCTGCCTGGCGAGCCACCCCTCGGGGTAGTTGACCTCGATGCCGCCGCCCTGGTAGAACACCGTGCGGTTCTCGGCCTGCGACTTGACCACCCAGCCCAGGATCAGCGCCACGATAAAGACGGCGACGACGATCCAACTGACCCACCGATCGCGGCGCTGTCCCCGGGCGCGGATTTCCTCTGCCATCGTATCCTCCTTTCGCCTCAGGCCTGCGCGCTCTCGGCCGCCGGCGGGGCCGCGTGGGCCTGTCGCCCCAGGTGCAGGATCAGGAAGTAGAGCACGCCGAACGTGACCAGCGCCACCGCCGCGCCCAGGATCAGGCCCGGCCAGGGGTTGTAGCCGCCCCCGCTCAGCCCGACGGCGGTCGTGGTGACCTCGCCGCGGAAGTAGCTGAAGAGGCCGTCCAGTGCGGCGACGAGGACCAGGCCGGCCGGCATCCACCAGACCGGCTCGTCCTCGAACTTGCAGCGCCCCAGGAAAAAGCCCAGCAGCCCGCCGAAGGCGGCCAGCGCCAGCGTGGTCTCGGCGATGCGCAGCGTCCCGGCGACCAGGTCCACGCCGCCGCTGGAAACGACGTACTGGATATTGACCATCGTGGCGTAGCCCAGGGCCGCCGCCGTGGTGTAGACGATGCCGTCCACGCGCTCGTCGAACTCGGCCGCGTTGTAGACGCTGTAGCGGACCGCGGCATAGATGAGAAACTGGTCGATGAAACCGGTCACCAGGATGGCCCCCAGGATGTTGAACAGGGGGCCGGCGGCGAACCACTTGGTGCCAAAGACCTCCTCGATGAGCGGAATGCCCACCGCCCGGGCGACGATGGCTCCCAGGAAAAAGACGGCCAGGACCAGCCCTTTTGGCTCGGGTTCGCGCACGTCCTGGATATAGAAAAAGGCCAGCCAGATGATGGCCGGCACCAGGGAGATCGCGATCCCCACCAGGACCAGAGCTGCACCCTCCAGGTGCGGCCGGGTCTGGCCGAAGATGAACGCACTCAGGGCGGTAAAGAGGATCACCACCCCAATGCCGATCAGGCTGGCCCACCACGTGCTCTTGCGGTTGCGCAGCACCTTGGCGTGGCAACCCGCGTCGTAGGGCCGGTTGCCGATCATCAGGACTTGACCCTCGATCGGTTTCTCGCACACACAACAAACGATACGGCTCATAGTGGCTCCTCCTATCTGCCGACCCACCCGAGGCCGGCGGCCGCTTCGTCAAACGCAGGGATTCGGGCCCGGTAGCCACCTCCTCTCGCGTCAACCATCATGCCGCGCGCCGCGCCCGGGAGCTGCCGCAGCAGCCCGGCGCAGCGCTGCCGGCAGGTGCCCCCCGAGGGGGTGGCCGCGTTTGGCCGGCATGATAGCCAGATTCGGAACGTGGGTCAAGAGGCCACCTCTCGTGGACCGCCAGAGAACTGCTATGGTATACGTCAGCCCGCGCGCGGGGTTTCAGGAGGGGGCCCGTCGGCCCCCCGCGCCGGCCACAGCCGCGCCCCCAACCAGGTCCCCGCCACGCCCTGGGGAAGGGCCAGCAACAGCCCGCCCCACCACAGGGGAAAGGCCACGACGAGCAGGATCAGGCAGGCCAGCAGCCCGCCCAGCAGGCCGAAGACGGCACCCTCGGCCCACGGGGATTGGCTCCGCCGGCCCAGCCACAGCCCGGCCACCAGGAAGACGATGCTGCTCACGTAGGCGATCTCGTAGAGCACCGCCTGCAGGACCAGCAGGATGAGAAAGGCCGCCCCGGCGATCAACACCGCCAGCAGCACGCGCCGCCAGGAGATGGCCGCCACGGCCGACGCTTCCTCCTTCCCCCCCGGCGTGCCCGCCTCTCCACCAGGCTGTGACCTCGTCTCTTCGCCCAATGCGTCTCCTCCTTGTCACCCACACCGCGGCGAGGCGCGTTCCCGCTCTCAGCGCTGCCGCTTGCCCTCGCGGCGCGGCACCTGCTTCTGCCCGGCCGGCCGGCCGCCGCGCGCTCCCGGCTGGGGCGCCGCCCGCCCCCGGCCCTCCTGCCGCCGCGCCGGGGGTGTGCCGGCCTTGACCCCCTGCCGCCGCCCCGCCGGCACGGGCTGCGGCTGCTTGCCCCCGCGTCCCCCCCGAGCTCTGCCCCCGGCATCGCCTGCTACCTTCTCTTCGCCCCCCTTCTGCGCCTCCCTCTCCATCTCCGCCTTTTTCTCCTTCTTCTCCTGCTTCTGCCGGGCCATCTCGCCAGCGCGCCGTATGGTCACGCCGATCCAGGCCCCCATCAGCGCCTGCGGCATGGTATAGAGCGAAAGCGACAGCACCCCCCAGCCCACCTCGACCGCTGTGAGCAGCGGCTGGTTCGTCCCGAGCTGGACCAGCTGGGCCAGGACGAGCATGAAGAAGATGCCGCACAGCCCAAAGAACAGCGCGTTCCAGTAGGGGTGGCGCGGGGCGGCCCGCTCGACCAGGATACCGCCCAGCGAAAAGGTCAGCAGCGACAGCACGCTGAGATCGCCCGACGACAGGAGCATGGACACCACGGCCGCCCCTGCCGCGATACCGGCCACCTTGCCCCACTGGATCTCCCGGGCCAGGAAGGAGAGCGCACGCCCCATCACGGCTGTCCCCTCTCCTGAACCGCGCCCTCGCCGAGCAGCCCCTCGACCTGGCGGCGGAACTCGTCCGAGTAGGCAATGCGATCCAGCGGCTCCAGCCGCGTCAGCACCTGACCGTTGCGCACGAGCAGCGTCACGCGGTCCCGCCCGCGGTTGGCGCGCAAGATGGCGTGCAGGCGCTGCATGCGGGCAATGTCCACCTCCAGGTCCTCACTGTGCGGCAGGGCGATAAGGATAGTGCGGCCATCGCCCTGGGGG
>CAZTIG010000079.1:0-15344 GCA_964613665.1 uncultured Chloroflexia bacterium | reverse complement strand
GGGGTCGCCCACGGCCACCGACAGGTCGCGCGCTTCGAGGGGCCGGCCGGCGACCAGCCCGCGGGCCCGCGGGCGCGGCCCCGCCCGCGCCGCCGCCACCTGCAGCGTCTGCCCGCCGCGGGGAAGCTGCACGGCCCGGCCGCGCTGGCGCAGGGCCGCGGCCAGGCTCTGCCGGGCCGCTTCGTCGCCGTGGACCAGGAGCACCTGGCGGGGGTCCAGCACCTCCACCAGGCTGACGAGCTGGCCCTCGTCGGCGTGGGCCGAGAGGGCGTAGGTGCCCAGGCGGCACCGCACGTCCACCTTCTCGCCGCCCAGCCGGAGGGTGCCCCGGCCCAGCGCGGCGACCTCCTGGAGCCGCCGGCCCGGCGACTCCTCGTCCTGGTAGCCGGTGAGCAGGATGGCGTGCTGGGGCTTGCCGGCCAGCGCCCTGGCATAGAGCACGGACGGCCCTCCGGAGAGCATCCCCGAGCTGGAGACGATCACCACCGGCTTTTCCTCCCAGACCAGGGCGTTGCGCTGCTCCTCGCTCTGCACGGGGCGGGTCTGGTCGTCGAAGAAGAGGGCCCCGCTCTCCTGGAGGGCCTTGGGCAGCGCCTCGGGAAACTGGCCGAAGGCGGCGCAGATGGCGCGGACCATGCCGTCGGCCCAGACGGTGACGTTGGGCAGCTCGCCCTGGCGGCGGAACTCGGCCAGGGTGAGCAGCACCTCCTGGGCCCGGCCCAGGGCGAAAGCCGGGATGAGCACCTTGCCACCGGCCGCGGTGACCGCGGCGACAGTGTCCACCAGCCGGCGCTCCTCGGCGGCGCGGTTGGCGTGCAGCCGGCCGCCGTAGGTGCTCTCCAGGATGAGCAGGTCGGGGCGCAGGGGCGGCGGCTTCAGGCCGTCCACGGTGCGCTGCGCCGAGACGGCGACGTCGCCGGAGACGAGGACGCTGCCCTCGTCGCTCTCGATGGCCACCATGGCCGCGCCGGGGATGTGGCCGGCGGGGTAGAAGGTGACGGTAAGGCCCCCGCCGAGGTGGACGGGGGCGTGGGGGGCAGCCGGGACGAACGCCTCCAGGAGCTGATCGGCCGCCAGGTCGTCGTAGAGCGGCAGATCGCCTTCCTCCTCCAGCCTGGTGCGCATGATGCGCCGGGCGTCGCGGTGCAGGACGCGGGTGAGGGCCACGGTGGCCGGGGTGGCCAGCACCGGGCACTGGGGGTAGCGGCCGACGACCAGCTCCAGCGCCCCGCTGTGGTCCATGTGGGCATGGGTGACCAGGATGGCGTCCAGCCTCCCGCCGCCGTCCACCGCGCTGAGGTCGGGGAGCTGATCGCCGGAGAGGCCGTAGCGCGCCTTGGGCGAGGGGCGGATGCCGGCGTCGACCAGGAGCCGCCGGCCGGCCAGCTCGAGCAGGATGGCGCTGGCCCCGACCTCGTCTGCCCCACCCAGGAAGCTGATCTGCATCGGCTATCTCCTCTGACCTGGATACGATCGGGAAGAACGCACGGCCAAGGTGGGGCCGCCGGCAGCGCATCGACCGCGCCTCTCGCCCGTGCTGGGTCGTTTTCCGCCGCCTAAGGTAGCACAAGGGGGTGGTTCTGTCAACTGCTTCAGCTCTGCGCAATCCACCCGCATACCCCTTGCTCCGATCGAACGCGGCCCTCGCTGCTGCTTGCGCCGATTCCCGCACAAGAAGATCCCTGAGGAGCGGTATGGGACCGCCCCCAGGGATCTCCTTGTGCATCGCGTTGGCGCTGGTGGCGCCCGCCGTGCCTGGGCTGCTCGCCGGCCGGCTGGGGCGCCGGGGGCAGTGGATCCCATCTTGGGTTGTCAAGGGCCGGCTCGCCGCCGGCGCTCTTGCTGCCGACCGACACGGGCCATCACTTCTTGTTGCGCCGTCCCACCGACCACGGCCGTACCAAAGTCGCCGGCCTTGGCCGGCAAGTGCCCGGCTCAGGCAACAGCACGACGCCGCACATCCAGGGACACGGCAATGGTACGGCCATGCCGCGCTGTACGCCGGCCGGGCACTTGCCATCCGCTGTGCATCGGCGCGACCTTGATATCGCCGTGCCCACCGACACCCGCCCGTTGACACCGGGCGGTGGTTTGCGTATACTGTCGCCAGAGGCTCGCACGGTGACCAGGAGGCAGCAGGATGGCGGAGGTCGAGGTTCGGGTAATGCTGGCCGGCCCCGCCGACCTGCCCGACCTGGTCCGCTTCTTCCGCGCCGCCGCTGCAGCCGAAGCGCCGGACGACCCGGCGGCGGCCGGCCGGGGCGAGGCCGGCCTGCGGCGCTCCCTGGAAGCGCACGATTTCCTGCGCTCCGACTCTTGCTTCCTCCTCCTGGCCCGCCTGGGCGGGGAGCCGGCCGGCTATCTCCTGGCCGTGCGCATCCCCAAGGCCGATGCGCGGGCCGGCTTTCTCTTTGTCGACGAGCTCTACGTGCTGCCGGCCTGGCGCCGGCTGGGCCTGGCCCGGGCGCTGTTGGCGCGCGCGCAGGAGCTGGCCGCGGAGCTCGGCCTGGCCGGCCTGCGGCTGCTGGTGCGCCCGGAGAACGAGCCGGCGCGAGCGCTCTACCGGAGCTGCGGCCTCCAGGAGCAGCCGGCGGTCTTTTGCGAGGGGAGCGGGGGATGAGGCTCAGGGGACAAGGCACCAGGCAACTTGCAGGATCAGCGAAAGTGTGATATAGAGGGATCGATCCGCCAGGCGCAGGCCGGCTGCAGCCGGCACGAACCGATCGAGCGCCGGTTTCCTGCATCCTGTATCTTGCATCCTGCTTCTCGCATCCTGCACAAGGAGGTCTCGATGGCCAGCATCTTCACCCAATCCGTGCACGCCGGCGAGCGCGGCCCCCGTCCCGACTACACCCCGGTGGTCACGCCCATCTACAACAGCGTCGTCTACCTCTACGATGAGGTGGACAAACTGCACCGCATCCTGGCCGGGGAGCCGGGCTATGTCTACTCGCGCTACGGCAACCCGACCACGGCCGCCCTGGAGGAGGCGGTGGCTGCCCTGGAGGGCGGAGCCAGCGCTGTGGCCTTTGCCTCGGGCATGGCCGCCATCCACGCCGCCCTGCTGGCGGCCGGCCTGCGCAGCGGCGACACCGTGGTCGCCGCGCGCGATCTCTACGGCGTCACCTACGCCCTCCTGACCGAGGTGCTGACCCCGCTGGGCGTCCGCACCCGCTTCGTCGAGATCGCCCGCAGCGCCGAGGTCGTGGCCGCCCTGGAGGAGGAGCGCCCGCGCGTCTTTGTCCTGGAGACAATGTCCAACCCGCTGCTGGTGGTGCCGGACCTGCCGCTTCTGGCCGCGGCGGCCCACCGGGTGGGGACGCGCGTGCTGGTGGACAACACCTTTGCCACGCCCTACCTGCTGCGGCCGCTGGAGCACGGGGCCGACTATGTCGCCCACAGCCTGACCAAGTACCTGGCCGGCCACGACGACGTGCTGGGCGGGGCGGTGGTGACGCGGGAGGAGCTGGCCGGCCCGCTGCGCCGGCAAGCCCAGGTGATGGGGGCGGTGCTGGGCCCCAACGAGGCCTGGCTGGCCCACCGCGGGCTCAAGACACTGGCCCTGCGCATGCGCGCCCACTGCGAGAACGCCGCGCGGGTGGCGACGTGGCTGGAGGGACACGCCGGGGTGAGCCGGGTCTACTTCCCCGGCCTGCCCAGCCATCCGCAGCACGAGATCGCCCGGCGACTCTTCCGCCCCGGCGCCTACGGCGGCATGGTCTCCTTCGAGGTGGCGGCCGGGACGGCCGAGGCCGCCGTTGCCCTGATGGAGCGCCTGAAGCTGGTCCTTCCGGGTACGACGCTGGGCTGCATCCACAGCCTGGTGCTGCACCCGGCCCGCGCCTCGCACCGCGCCCTCACCGCCGAGCAGCGCGCCGCCTGGGGCATCGGCGATGGGCTGCTGCGGCTGTCGGTGGGGATCGAGGAGGCCGAGGAGATCATCGCCGACCTGGACCAGGCGCTGCAGTAGCCGCACCGTCGGGGCCGGGCGGCTCGCGCAGCAGGACGCCGATGCCCACGGTCACCACGCAGGCCATGCCCAGGCCGGCCAGCAGCGGCACGGAGTAGCCGCCCAGGCTGTACAGCGCGGCCGCCAGCATGGGCGCGGGGAAGCGGGCCAGGCTCTGCACGGTAAAGATCAGCCCCATGGCCTTGCCGCGCTCCTTTTCGCCGATGCTGCCGGCCAGCAGCTTCAGCAGGGCCGGCACCCACAGGGCGGCGCTCACCCCCAGCACGGTGTAGGCCAGCGCGACGCCCACGAAGGTCGGCCAGAGGAGGAGCAGCACCAGGCAGGCGATGGAGAGGGTCTCGGAGACGATCAGGAAGGGCTTGCAGCCGTGGCGGTCCACCAGCCGGCCCACCGGCAGCTGGGCCAGGGCCCAGGCGAGGGAGAAGAAGGCGTTGACCCAGCCCAGCTCGGCGTCGCTGAAGCGGTAGCCGTCCTTGAGAAAGCCAAAGAGGAGGGACAGGGACAGCCCCCAGCAGAAGCTGTCCGCGGCCAGGGCCACCACGGGGCGCCACAGCCTCCGCAGGAAGCCGCGGCCGGCCGAGGACATGCCGGCCAGGTGGAAGCGCGGGGGTGGGGCCGTGCGCCTCTCCGGCGGCATCGTCTCGCGCAGGAAGCGCGCCAGGATCGCCAGCACCAGCGCCTCCAGGAGCAGGCAGGCCAGCACGATCGGCAGGTAGTTCCAGCCGCCGGTCACCTGGCCGGCGATGACCGAGGAGATGACGCCGGGGGCGATATAGGCGAACATCGGCAGGCTGTAGGCCACTCCGCGCTGGTCCTCGCGCACCGATTCGGCCGTGAGCGAGTTCTGCGCGGCCCGGCCGACCATGCCCATCCCGGCCAGGACGACGCCGGGGATCAGCAGTGGCCACAGGCCCAGGACCGCCGCCAGCACGTACAGGAGCATCGCCAGCGCGTTAAAGGCGCTGGCCAGGATCATGACCGGCCGGCGGCCCAGGCGGTCGGCCAGCCAGCCGCCCAGGAGCTGCATACCGGAGGAGACCAGGCCGCCCCAGCCGCCCAGGCTCTCCAGCAGGCCCAGCAGGGCAATGGCCCCGCTTCCCCCTAGGTACAGGACAAAGGGCTGCCAGACCGCTACCAGCCCGTTGCGGTAGAAGCCGCCGAAGAAGGAGGCGGCAACCTGCACGCGGATGTTGGGGGGGAGGCTTCCCAGGAGCGCTCGAGTGCGGCTCCAGGGGGCCGGCGGCCAGCGACGTTTCATGGTCGGACCTGTCGGGATAGGCTACACCAGGGTGAGGGGATAGAGCACGCCTGCTGCCGCCAGCGGCACGAAGAGGTTGTCGGTTCCCTTGGGCGAGAGGGCCTCGGCCACGGTGGCCGCCAGGCCGGCCAGCGCCGCCTGCCAGAGGGCCGTCAGCGGCGCGGTCCCCCCCAGCAGGCGCAGCGTCAGGGTGATGGCCAGGGTAGCCCAGGAGAAACAGGCCAGGCTGCCCAGCCAGGTCTTGCGCTGACCCCAGAGCCGGTAGCTGCCGCGGCCATAGGCCCGGCCGAGGACGGCGGCCATGGCGTCGCCCCAGGTCATGGCCATCACCCCGGCGGCGGCCACCGCCTCGCACCCAAGCGGCCAGAACAGGCCCAGGAGCAGGGCGAAGGACAGGGGAAAGAGGACCGTCCCCGGCGTGCGCTCGGCCACCTCGATGGCCTCGAAGAAGCGGAAGCGCAGCGAGAGGCCGTTCAGCAGGGCAAAGGACAGCGGCGGCAGCAGCACCCACCAGCTCCAGTGCTCAAAGAGCAGGATGGTGGGAAAGATCCACATGCCCACGGCGATGTGCACGGCCTTGCGCGTGGCCTCGACGGGGACACGCAGGAAGCGCCGGGCCAGGTCGGCCAGGAGCAGGACCGCCAGGACGTAGGCGAAGGAGAGAAGGATCGCGCGCAGCTCGGTTCCGCTCAAGGCCTTGCTCCTCGGCTCACTTGATCACGATTCGCTTCCAGCACCACATCACGTCGAGCGTGGAGAGGACGTCGTCGCTCTGGCCGGTCCAGGCCCCATCCTCACGCTGGCGCATCAGGAGTTGCTCCCAGGAGGTGCGCACGAGCGGGGTCTCCATGGTGTAGCCGGCGACCAGCAGGTGGCGCAGCATCTGGGCGAACTGTGCCGGGGTCCAGCCCGGTTCGGCCAGGTCCGCGCTCAGGCTGCGCAGGATGTTCTGGGCCGGCCCGGAGCGCTGCCCCAGCCGGTGGGCCAGCAGCGGCAGGGCCTGCCAGCTCGTCTGGCGGGGGAAGCCGACGAAGGTGCCGTCCTCCAGTTGGTGCTTCAGGAGCAGGTCGAGGGCGCGGTCGGCAGCGGGCGCGGCGGCCCGGCCAAAGGCCACCAGGATGGCGGCGACGCGGGCGCTCAGGTAGAGGCGGCCGGCCTCCTCGCCCTGGCTCAGCCAGGGCGGTTCCGGCTCGCCGGTCGACGCGTCGAACCAGCCGCCGTCGGCCTCCTGCCGGGCCAGGAGCAGGTCCAGCCCGCGCTGCGCCAGGGCGTGCGCCTCCAGGCCCAGGTCCTGCAGCGCCAGGAGGGCCTGGCAGGTGTCCTCGACGCGCTCGCGCTGCAGCAGCTCCTCCACGGCCGCCAGGGCCTCGGGGGCCGGCGGCTTCCATTCCAGCAGCGCCGCGGCGCGGGCCCGGGCCAGGGCGTCGCCGTGTTCCTGGACAAAGGTCAGTGCTTTGCGGATGTTCATCGTCAGTCTTCTCCAGGCATGATCGGTGCGATGGTGCGTCGTCATTGTAGCAGGAGCCGTGCCGCGGGTCAAATCCGCAGCCGCTCCAGGAGGTCCTGGGGGGCCCGTTCCACGACGATGGTCCCGGCCAGGTCCGGGTAGGCCGGGCCGTAGCGCACGAGAATGGAGCTGCCCCGCGCGTCGCTGTAGCGGGCGGTGGCCGCCGCGGCCAGGCGGACGGCCGCGTCGTCGGCCGGGCCGCGCAGCAGCGTGACCGGGCTGCCGGCATCCGGCACCTCGAAGAGCAGGTCGCCGGACCGGGCCAGCGCGACGATGCGCGCGTTCTCGCCCTGGTCGCGGCCGACGACGATCTTGGTGTGCGGTCCCAGGCGAAAGTGGCGGCCTGATTTCAGCAGGGAAAAGTCGCCCGGGGCAAAGCCGGGTTCGTGGTCCAGCAGGTCGCGCACGCGGTGGGCGCTCTCGGTGTTGGTGAGCAGGCAGCCGCCGGCCGGGGGCCGGAACTGGCGCAGGCCGTAGTGCCGGGCCAGGGCCAGCTGGCGGTGGCGCGGGCGCCCCTGGATGTCCAGCAGCCGGCCGCGGTCCACCAGGCCCTCCTCCTCGGGGATGGTGGGGGGCAGCAGGAGCGCCGAGAGCGGCCGCAGCAGCCGGCCCTGCAGGCCGGACTTGCGCTCTACCAGGTCGAGGCCCTGGCGCGTCTGCGACATGGGGCGCTCGCCGAGGACCTCGCCGGTAAAGACAAAGGCGGCGCCGAGCCGGCGCATGCGCTCGGCGGCGCGGCGCAGCATCAGCTCGTGGCAGTCCAGGCAGGGGTTCATGCCGGCCCCGACGCCGTGCCGCGGCCGGCGCAGGATCTCGAAGAACTCCTCCTCCACGGCGATGATGTGGAGGTTCACGCCCAGCTCCACCGCGCCCCGCCGGACCCCCTCGAGCAGCTCCGGGCCGTGCACCGGCAGGAGGATGTGCAGGGCCTCCACCGTCAGGCCCTGGTCGAGGATCAGGCGGGTGGCCAGGAGCGAGTCGAGGCCGCCGGAGAAGAGGCCGATGGCCTGGACCGGTCTATCCATGGAGGGCCTCCTCCAGGACCGCCATCGTCTCGCGGGCGCAGCGCTCCCAGGTGAAGAGGCCGGCCCGGTCGCGTCCGCGCCGGGCGAGGTCTGCCCGCAGGCCGTCGTCGGCCAGGAGCCGGCGGACAGCGGCGGCGATCTCCTCCACGCGCAGGGGGTCGACCAGCAGGCCGGCCTCGCCGACCACCTCGGGCAGGGAGGAGGTGTTGGCGGCGACGACGGGCGTGCCGCAGGCCATGGCCTCGAGGGCCGGCAGGCCAAAGCCCTCGTAGAGCGAAGGGTAGAGGAGGGCGGTGGCCGCGCTGAGGACGGCCGGCACGTCGGGGTCGGCGATATAGCCGGACAGGAGGACGCGGCCGGCCAGGCCGTGCTCGGCCATGGCGGCGGCGATGCGCTGAAAGTACCAGCCCCGGGCGCCGGCCAGGACCAGCGGCGGCGCGTCCTGCGGTAGGCGGGCGTAGGCCGCCAGCAGCCGCTCCAGGTTCTTGCGCGGCTGCAGGGTGCCCAGGTAGAGCAGGTAGCGATCGGGCAGGCCGTAGCGGGCCAGCGCCGCCGGGTCGGCCGTGGGGCGGAAGCGGGGCTCGACGCCGTGGTGGACCACGCGGATGCGCTCTGCGGGGACGTGGTAGTGCCGGATCAGGTCGTCCCGCGTGGCCCGGGAGACGGCGATGATGCGCGTAGCCCGGCGGGCGTTCCAGGCGGTGCTCCAGTGCAGCTCCAGCCGCCGGCGCGGCGGGTGGGCCTGGGGGAAGAAGAGGTAGCCCAGGTCGTGGATCGTGACCACGGTGCGGCGGGGGCGCGCCAGGGGCAGGACGTGGGCGGGGACAAAGAGCAGGTCAGGCGGCCGGCGCAGCATCTCCCAGGAGAGGCGCAGGTGCGTCCACAGGCGCGGGAAGGGCATGGCGCGGACGGCGACGTGGGCCGGCCAGGAGAGCGGCGGCGAGAGGGGCCGGTTGAAATAGAGCAGCAGGCGGTGGTCCGTGGGCAGCCGCACCAGGGCCTGCAGCAGGTGGGCGCTGTACTGCTCGGTCCCGGTGCGCCGGGCCAGGGCCATGCGGCTGGCGTCAATCCCGATGGTAGCCATGCAACACCTTGCGGTGGCCGCACGTACAATCATACGGTGCGGTTGTCCAAAAGGAGGATCTTATGGTGCGCCGGGGTGGTTGTCTGAGCGGCATCCTGCAATTGCTCATGTTGGGTTGGCTGTTCGACTGGCTGCAGCGCACCTTTGGCTGGGGGCGGAACCGTTCCTGCGTCGGCTGCGGCTGCGGCCTGATCATCTTTCTCGTCTTCCTCTACCTGATGCTGGCCACCCTCGCCGGGTGGCGCATGTGGCCGTTCTGACGCGGGCCCATTATGCCACGGGCCGGCCCGCCGGTCAAGTGGCGGACCGGCCTCTTCTGTGGCTGCGCCGGCGCTTCCCCGGCTGCACCACGCCTCCCCGGCGAAGCCGGCGGAGGACTGGTGCAGCCGGGGAGGAGCCCATCCCGCGGCGACCCCCGTGACCACAGCCGTACCAAAGTCGCCGGCCTTGACCGGCAAGTGCCCGGCTCAGGCAACGGCACGACGCCGCACATCCAGGGACACGGCAATGGTACGGCCATGCCGCGCTGTACGCTGGCCGGGCACTTGCCATCCGCTGTGCATCGGCGTGACCTTGATATCGCTGTGCCCCCGTGACCCCCGCACTTGCGCCCGGCCCGGCAATTGGCTATAATGCCCCTCGACCGGGCAAGGCCCCGGAGAGGAGGACACGATGACAGCAAGGTCCCGCGTTGCCGTGCTGCGCACCCGGCCGGAGACGGTGCTGGACGACTACGTCCGCCTGTTCGAGCTGGCCGGCGGGCGCGAGGCCCTGTCGCCGGGCGCGACGACCATCCTCAAGGATAACATTTCCTGGCACTACCCCATGCCCAGCGCCAACACCACCCCCTGGCAGCTCGAGGGGACGATCCTGGCGCTGCGCCAGGCCGGCTTTGCCGACCTGGCGGCCGTGCAGAACAAGACGGTGGTCGTCAGCGCGGAAAAGGGCCAGGACCTCAACGGCTACGTGCCCATCTTCCGGCACTATGGCATCCCGGTGCTTTTCAACTTCCGCGACGAGGACATGAAGTGGGTTCCGTTCACGCCCAAGGCGCAGATGCTGGCGCTGCACCGCGTCTACCCGGAGGGCATCCGCATCCCGGACTATTTTCTCGGCAAGAACATCGTCCATCTGCCGAGCTTCAAATGCCATATCTACACAACGACCACCGGCGCCATGAAGAATGCCTTTGGCGGGCTGCTCGGCCACCACCGCCACTATACCCACACCTGGATCCACGAGACGCTGGTGGACCTGTTGGCCATCCAGAAGGAGATCCACACTGGCATCCTGGCTGTGATGGACGGGACCACGGCCGGCAACGGCCAGGGCCCGCGGACGATGCTGCCGGAGATCAAGAATGTCATCCTGGCCTCAGCCGACCAGGTGGCCGCCGACGCCGTCTCGGCGCGGATGATGGGCTTTGACCCGCTGCAGATCGGCTACATCCGCCTGGCCCACGAGCGCGGCCTGGGCGTGGGCGACGTGCGCCAGGTCGAGATCGTCGGCGACGTCGACGCCGCCGAGGAGAACTGGCACTTTCGCGTCGGGTGGAACCTGCACCGCTTCCTGGCCTGGATGGGCTGGTACGGGCCGACGCGCTTCCTGCAGAAGCTCATCTTTCACACGCCCATCGTCAACATCCCCATCTTTATCTCCGAGTTCAATCACGACCACATCCAGTGGCCGCTGCGCTTCCGGCGCATCTACGAGAGGTGGCGGAGGGAGACGCCCTGGGGGCAGATGTTTCAGCGATATCAGGACGAGGGGTACCTGGCGGGGCGCTAGCTGGGGGAGACCCCTGCTGCAGGGCAAGGGGGTGTGATAGGTGCAGGAAGGAGGCCAGCTGGGGTGTCACGCCAGGGATCGTCGTGGCCGGCCTGGTGATGCAAGACCACAACGCTGAACTGCGGCAGGCCCAGCCCACGGCTGGTTGACATCGCCCCGCAGGCGTGGTAGAATTCGATTGATCAACTGGTCAATCAATCACCACGGAGGTGTGTGATGGAGCGGAGGATGACGGCGACCGAGGCCCGCATCCACTTCGGCGAGGTGATGCGGCGGGTGGTGGAGCAGGGCGAGCAGGTCATCGTGGAGCGGGACGGCCGGCCGCAGGTGGTGATCGTCTCCGTGGCCGAGTTCGAGCGGATGAAAACCGGGCAGCAGCAGGAGGATTGGGAGGAGCAGCTGGAGCAAATCATAGCCTTGGGCGCCAGGATCAGAGCGCGGCGGGGCGGCCAACCGCTGATGCCCTCACCGGAGGAAGTCATCCGCCAGATGCGGGAGGAGCGCGGTGCGCAGCTCACCGGTCTGCCTTGACGCCAACCTGGTTGTGCACTTGGTCGGGAGCGGTGCGAAAGAGTCCCCCATAGTGGCCGCGTGGCGTCAGTGGCGCGCCGATGGGCGTCCGGTGGTGGCGCCCACGCTCCTCTACTACGAAGTGAGCAACGCTTTGCACCGCTATGGCGCTCACGGGGTCTTGCAGCCGGAAGAAGCGGCAGCGCTCCTGGATGCTGCCTTGAGATTGCGCATCACGCTCTTTGGCGACGC
The DNA here is from genome assembly GCA_964613665.1 of uncultured Chloroflexia bacterium. GTDB lineage: Bacteria > Chloroflexota > Chloroflexia > DTKN01 > DTKN01 > CAZQFV01. The sequence goes on along the minus strand of CAZTIG010000079.1, from coordinate 3,950 downwards.
TTCTCTGCACCGCCGCGCCCTGCTGGTTGCCGAGCGCTTTGGACTGCCCTCCTCCTATGATGCGCACTACCTGGCCCTGGCCGAGATGTTCGGCGCCGAGTTCTGGACTGCTGACCGGCGGCTGGCGCAGGTGGTGGGAGCGGCGCTGCCGTGGGTGCATCTGCTGGAGAATGTATCATGATGGACCTTGCGCACTTCATCGGCCAGCGCTTCCAGGAGAACAGCATCCTCCACGAGGCCGTCCTGGCCGCCCACGCCCGCACCATCGCCGCCATGGCCGAGGCGCTGGTGGCCTGCCTGCGCGCCGGCGGCAAGGTCCTCCTCTGTGGCAACGGCGGCAGCGCCGCCGACGCCCAGCACCTGGCCGCCGAGCTGGTCAACCGCTTCCTGCGGGAGCGGCCGGCCCTCCCGGCGGTTGCCCTGACCACCGACACTTCCATCCTCACCGCCACGGCCAACGACCGCGCCTTCGAGGAGGTCTTTTCCCGGCAGGTGGAGGCCCTCGGCCGGCCGGGCGACGTCCTCCTCCTCCTGAGCACCAGCGGCCGCTCGCCCAACCTGCACCGCGCCGTGCAGGCCGGCCGCGCCCGCGGCATGGCCGTGCTGGCCTTGCTGGGCGGCGACGGCGGCGGGCTGCCCGGCCTCTGCGACCTGGCCCTGGTAGTCCCCTCGCCCCTCTCCCCGCGCGTGCAAGAGGTCCACATCCTCGTCGGCCACATCCTCTGCGAGGCCGTCGAGCAGGCCCTTTTCCCCTGAGGCTTGGTGTCCGCGATTACATCGTTTCGCCTTGTTCCAGGCTATCCTGCCTATGGCCGGGCACTGATTGCCGATCGCTGGCCGCCACTCGCGAATTGCCGAAAGCGGCATCTTGTGATAGAATACGCGGCGGATTCTGCCGAGTGACCGCCGCCTACACCTATGGAGGTGCCCTCGATGGAGAGAGCAGTGTTTGCTGTCCCCAAGCTGTACGCCGATCACCACGTCCTGGCCGTGCGAGGCCTGCTGCTGCAGCTTCCCGGCGTCCAGGAGGTGTATGCCAGCTCGGCGCTGAAGAAGGTCGCCATCACGTTCGATCCCGCGGCCACCTCGGCCGCGGCGCTGCAGGCGGCCCTGCACCAGGCCGGCTACGGCCCCGACGAACCCCTGGAGCTGGCCCAGGTCCGCCCGAGCAAGGAGGATGGTTCCTTCTGGTACCTCTTCCGCCCCCGCATTACCGAGACCAACCGCCTGGACATCGAGATGTCCGGCGACTTTCGCAAGTACTGATAGGGAGTGTGTCCCCTGGGAAATCCCGCCGGCCCGATCCGGCATCAATCCGAGTGAGGTGAAACGATGGCGTCAAAGAGCAAGGATCCTGCCGCTATGGCCATGCTGGAGCGGGCCGAGCAGGAGGGGCTCACCACGGCCTTCAGCCGGGCGGAGGCGATGAAGCCCTGCCCCATCGGCCACATCGGCCAGTGCTGCAAGATCTGTCACATGGGGCCCTGCCGCCTGACCAAGCCCGGCCAGACCGGCGTCTGCGGGGCGACGATCGAGACGGTGACGGCGCGCAACCTGGCCCGCATGATCGCCGGCGGCGCGGCCGCGCACTCCGACCACGGTCGCGACCTGGCCCTGACCCTGCTGGCAGTGGCCGAGGGCGAGGCTCCCGACTATTTTGTCCGCGACGAGGGCAAGCTGCGCGAGGTGGCGCTGAAGCTGGGCGTCGCTGTGGAGAAGCGCGAGACCCAGGAGATCGCCCACGACGTGGCCCAGGTGGCGCTGGCCGAGTTCGGCAAGCAGAAGGGCGAGCTGATCTATGTGCAGCGCGCGCCCCGGCCGCGCCAGGAGATCTGGCGCAAGCTGGGAATCGCTCCACGCGGCATCGACCGCGAGGTCGTGGAGATCATGCACCGCACCCACATCGGCAACGACCAGGACTATGACTCTATCCTCATGGCCGGGCTGCGCTGTGCCCTGGCCGACGGCTGGGGCGGATCCATGCTGGCCACCGACCTGACCGACATCCTCTTCGGCACCCCCACGCCGCTGGAGACCAAGGCCAACATGGGCGTCCTGGCCGAGGACGAGGTCAACCTCATCGTCCACGGGCACGAGCCGACCCTCTCGGAGATGATCGCCTGGGCCTGCAACGACCCGGAGATGATCGCCTACGCCAAGAGCAAGGGGGCCAAGGGCATCAACCTGGCCGGCATCTGCTGCACGGCCAACGAGGTGCTGATGCGCCTGGGGATCGGCACGGCCGGAAACTTTCTCAGCCAGGAGTTGGCCGTGATGACCGGCGCCATCGAGCTGATGCTGGTCGACATCCAGTGCATCATGGAAGCGCTGGCTCCGCTGTCGGAGCGCTACCACACCAAGCTGGTGACCACCTCGCCCAAGGCGCGCATCCATGGCGCCACCCACATCCAGTTCGACGAGCACCGCGCCATGGAGATCGCCAAGCAGATCGTGCGCATGGCCATCGACAACTACCCCAACCGCGGCAAGGCCTACATCCCGCAGTTCCAGAGCAACATGGTGGCCGGATTCTCCCACGAGTACACCAACTACATGCTCGGCGGCTTCTACCGCGGCTCCTTCCGCCCCCTCAACGACGCCGTCATGCAGGGGCGGCTGCGCGGCGTGGCCGGGGTGGTCGGCTGCAACAACCCCCGTGCCTGCACCCACGACGAGTACCACGACTATATCGTCCGCGAGTTCATCCGCAACGATATCCTGGTGGTCCAGACGGGCTGCGGGGCCCTCTCCTCGGCCAAGTACGGCTTGCTCACGCCGGAGATCGCCCTGGCGGAGGCCGGTGCCGGCCTGCGCGAGGTCTGCGAGGCCTTGGGCATCCCACCCGTGCTACACCTGGGCTCGTGCGTGGACAACACCCGCATCCTCACCGTCCTGACGCAGATGGCCACCGAGGGGGGGCTGGGCAACGACATCAGCGACATCCCCGGCGTGGGCATCGCCCCGGAGTGGATGAGCGAAAAGGCCATCTCCATCGGCTGCTACTTTGTCGCCTCAGGCGTCTACACCCTCATGGGCGGCACCAGCCCGGTCAAGGCTAGCGAGGTGGTCGACAGCTACATCAGCAAGGTCTGGGAAGAAAGGGTGGGCGGCAAGTTCGAGTTCGTCGAAAGCGCCGAAGAGATCGTGGCCCGTTCCCTGGCCCACATCGACGCCAAGCGCAAGGCCCTGGGCCTGGTCGACTATGACCCCCAGCGCTTCGGCACCAGCGGCGACACCATGATGATCAAGTACCTGGCGGCCCTCGAGGCTGGCCGGCCGGTCAGCCTCTACAGCACCCAGGGGCTGGAATAGGCGCAGGGGCGTTCGGCCGAACACCCCGCGGAGAAGGAGGAGGACAATGTCCCGGTACATCGCAACGGCTGCGATCCGTGGCGCCAACGCCATCGTCAAAGAGGCCGAGGACTTGCTGGCCAGGACCATCGCCGAACTGGGCCCCGACACGCCAGTGGCCTTTACCAACACGGCCTACTACCTGCCGACCATCCTGGGCTTTACCGGCATGGAGGTCAAGACGCTGGGCGACCTGGTGCCGGTGCTGCAGCACGCCCGCACCATGCTCCACCCCGTGCCGACCGACCGGAACTGGCTGCCCTATCTGGGCGAGGCCCTGGACTGCGGCGTGGCCACGCTCCTGGCCGAGGAGGCCATCGAGGGCATCCGCTTCGCCCGCGGCGAGCAGCCCGAAAAGATACCCGGCCTGCAGCTCAACGGGAGTAGCGCCCCCGAGCCCAGCGGCTACGCCAACGGCCCCATCGACGACATCCAGCTCCGCGCCTGGGGCATCCAGCTCGTCGACGGGCGCATGCCCGGCTTTGCCGCCATCGTCGGCGCGGCCAAATCCAACGAGGTGGCGGTGGAGATTGTCCGCCAGCTGCAGCAGCGCAACATCCTGGTCTTTCTCTGCGGCAACGTCAACGGGCGCAGCATCA
>CAZTIG010000078.1:0-15500 GCA_964613665.1 uncultured Chloroflexia bacterium | reverse complement strand
GGCCGGGCACTTGCCATCCGCTGTGCATCGGCGCGACCTTGATATCGCCGTGGGGGGGCGGCCTCGCCTTGAATGACGCGCCCCGGTGTGCTATAATGGTGCCCGGCGGATCGTTGCCCTGCCCCGGCGCAGTGGCAGGTCTTTGTCCGTGCCGCTGGGCTGCCGCTGGCCGAGCGCAGCCGCCACCGGGCACTGCCCGGCTCTCTGGAGTGAATTTCCCGCTGGCGCTTGCGCCTGGGGAGAAGGAGGTGCGAAGCACGACTCTTCCCTCAGCCTGCTGTGTTCGAGCCCAAGGAGAAAGAGACCATGATCAAGCGCTTGTTCGCAATGCTCGCTCTGTCTGTCGTGGTTCTCGGCATGCTGCCGGCCGCCATGCAGGCGCAGGGCACGGGCCAGGCCGCCCCGGACGTCTGGCCGGGGGCCTGGCAGATGGGCCCCAGCCTGGACGGGACGATCGCCGGCTGCCCGGCCGGGAACGGGATCGGCCGCATCACCGGTCAGTTCTACGATCACGCAAGCGGTCCGCGCATCTACTTCCTGGGAGCCCGCTGCGAGGACAACTCGACCAGCGGCACCGTCTTCTACTTTGACCTGAACGACTATACCTACCACGCCACCGGGGCCACCATGCCGGTGCCTGTCTCCAACTACATCATCGCCCTGGTTCCCAACGACGGCCAGGGCCACGGTCCCGGCATGTACCTGGTCGGCGGCCGGCCGGCCGCCGGCGGTGTGGTCGACACGGTGCAGGTCTACTACCCCGATGACAACACCGTGGCCACCATCGCCACCGACCCCTATCCCTTTGCCGTCTCGCCCGGGGGCGTGGCCGTCGTGGGCAACAAGATCTATTCCTTCGGCGGGTTCGACGCGGCGAACATGTACGACGAGACCTACGTCTACGACCCGACTGCCGCGCCCGGCTCGCGCTGGACGGACACGGGCTGCCTCCTGCCCACCGGCCGCTCCTACATCGCCTCCGTCGCCGTCGGCAACCTGATCTATGCCATGGGCGGCGACGAGTTCCCCGCCGGCAGCCTGGATCCGATTTCCCAGACGGTGGTGCTGGACACGAACAACCTGCCCGCCTGCTGGCAGGACGGCCTGATGGCCGATATGCCCCAGGCCAACGGGGACGCCCCGGCAGTCTACGTGGATGACCCCGGTACCTACCTGGACGGCGGCATCTACGTCGTCGGGGGATACTGGCCGTCGCCGGGGCCCTACCGCTGGGTCTTTCGCTACGACCTGGCAACGGATACCTGGGAGGAGTTCCCCGACCTGGCGATCCCCGACCCGGCCACCGGCCGCCGCAACCAGGCCGCCGTGTACGTGCCGGCCAGCGCCGGTCCCGAGAGCGTCGGCAGTGGTATCCCCGGCATCTGGACCTTTGGCGGCTACGACGGCTCCGGTACCAACGCCATGACCGACTCGTCCGAGTTCTTCTCCGTCAACGCCACCGACGTCATCCTCCTGCCCGATTCCCTGGTGCAGCGCAGCGTGGCCGGGACCTCGGTCGACTTTACCTGGTACGTCTGGAACAAGAGCGGCGCGACCGAGACGTTCGACATCGGATTCACCTCCGACGTCACCTGGAGCGTGACCATGCCGGCCAGCATCGGACCGCTCGCGCCCGACGAGCTGGGTCAGTTCGCCATGGTGGTGGACCTGCCCATGCTGCCCTGCCCGGACAGCGGGGTCTTTACCGTCACCGTCAGCGGCCAGGGCAATCCTGCCCTCAGCGATGCCCAGCCGGTCACGGTCGACCTGGTCTGCGGCCTGGGTGGCCACGTCTACGACGCCAACACCGGGGCTCCCCTGGCCAACGCCTACGTCTGGATACAGGAGGACCCCACCGGCCTGACCGGCGACTACTACGACGCTTTCACCGACGGGACCGGCGAGTACGTCATGCTGAACGTGAACGCCGGCACCTACCTGTGGGGCGCCAGCCGCCAGTACTACCAGCCCTCCTTCTACCCGACCGGCTGGCCCACCGGGGCGGTGACCATCACGGTCGCCGGCTTCACCCCGCCGCAGGACTATGACCTGCTCGGCTCGGACATGGGCTGGGCGCCGGCTGGCTGGACCGCCGACGTGGAGGCCGGCACCTCGGCGCAGCTGACCCTGACCCTGACCAACGAGGGCAGCGGGCCACTGGCGTTCAACATCAACGAGCTGGGTGCCGCGGCCCCGGTTCCGCCCGAGAGCATCCTGCAAGCGCCCCGCGTCGACCCCCAGATCTTGGCCGATCTGGCTGCCGCGCCCGATGGCCGGGCCGAGTTCCTGGTCGTGCTCCACGACCAGGCCGACCTGGACGGCGCCTATGCCATCCAGGACTGGACCGCGCGCGGCCAGTACGTCCTCGATCAGCTGCGCGGCACGGCCGAGCAGTCCCAGCGTGGGCTGCGCTCCTTCCTGAAGGCCCGTGGGGTGGACCACCAGCCGCTGTACATCATCAACGCCATCATCGTGCGCGGCGGCGACCTGGCCCTGGTCGACGAACTGGCCGGCCGGCCCGACGTGGCCTACCTGCAGGCCAACTACCGCATCCCCGTGGAGGACCCGGCCACGACGGCGCCCGAGAGCGCGGCCGGCCCCGAGGCGGTGGAGTGGAACATTGCCAAGGTCAAGGCCAACCAGGTGTGGAGCACCTACAACGTCCGCGGCGAGGGCGTGGTCGTGGCCGAGATCGACACCGGCACCCAGTACGATCACCCGGCGCTGTACCGGCAGTACCGTGGCTGGCAGGGCGGCACGACCTACGACCACAACTACAACTGGTTCGACCCCTATGAGCAGTGCCCCAACAACGGCACCGAGCCCTGCGACCCGGGAGCCCACGGCACCCACGTCATGGGCACCATGGTGGGCGAGGATGTCGGCCTGGTCAACCAGATCGGCATGGCCCCCGGCGCCAAGTGGATCTCCTGCAAGGGCGGCGATGCCGTCTCCGGCTACCTGCTGACCGACGAGCTGCTGCAGTGCGCCGAGTGGATCGTGGCCCCCTTTGACCTGAACCGCCAGAACCCCGATCCGGCCATGCGCCCGCACGTCGTCAACAACTCCTGGGGCGGCGGGCCCAACGACTACTGGTACAGCGGTGCCATCGCCGCCTGGCGCGCGGCCGGCATCTTCCCGGCTTTTGCCACCGGCAACGCCGGCCCTGCGTGCAGCTCGGCCCACTCCCCCGGCGACAACGGGAACGCCTTTGGCGTCGGTGCCACCGACGTGAACGACGTCATCGCCGGGTTCTCCGGCCGCGGCCCGGCGCTCTACACCGGCATCCTCAAGCCGCAGGTCACCGCGCCCGGTGTCAACATCCGCTCCAGCGTGCCGGGCGGCACCTACCAGGGCGGCTGGAACGGCACCTCGATGGCCACCCCGCACGTGGCCGGGGCGATTGCCCTGCTCTGGTCGGCCGCCCCCGAGCTGATCGGGCAGATCGACACCTCCGGTTGGATCCTCGAGCAGACCGCCCTGCCGCTCACGACAACCGAGGGCTGCGGCGGTGACGGGCCGACCGACGTGCCCAACAACACCTACGGCTGGGGCCGCCTGGACATCCTGGCCGCCGTGGAGGCCGCCAGGACCGGCGACTGGACCATCTCCTGGCTGGAGATCGATCCCCCGGGCGGGACGGTCGACCCCGCCGGCACGATGGACGTGGCCCTCCACGTCACCGCCCCGATCACGCCCGGCCTCTACACCGGCACCGTGTGGCTCGTGGCCAACGACCCCTACAACCCCGACGTCCGCCTGCCGATTGCCATCAACGTATTGCCGCCCCGACCCACAGCGGGCTTTTTCTCGTCGAGCCCCGACCTGCTGGGCGAGGTCACCTACTTCACCAACACGACCACCGGCCCGCAGCCCATCACCTACACGTGGTACATGGGCGACGGCACCCCGCCGCTGTTCGGCGTGGAGCACCCCACCCACACCTACGGCGCGGAAGGCACCTACACCGTCTGGCTCACCGCGACCAACGCCACCGGGACGGACGTGGCCACGGGCACGGTGGATATCCTGTCCACCTGCGACCCGATCAGCGATGCCAACTTCATCTATGCGCCTATGACCCCGACCGTCGGGCTGATGGTCCTCTTCACCGCCACCGTGGAGGGCGGGACGCCGCCCTACGCGTACACGTGGGACCTGGGCGACGGCACCGTCGTCGGCCCCAGCGCCGACCCGACGGCGCTGCACGCCTTCAGCGCCGCCGGCACCTTCACCGTCACCCTGACGGTGGCCAACGCCTGCGACACCGTGACGGTCGAGCGCGTCCTGACCGTGGAGGCGCCCCCGACGTACGAGATCTACCTGCCCCTCATCCTCAGGGGCAGCGCGCGCTAGAGCGGGACTCTCTGGTCCGGGTGGCTGTGGCCCGGGCCGGACAGGAGTAGTATCCCGGGCCGGTGGGGCTACCCGCCGGCCCGGTTCCTATCGCCGCCGGGGCAGGCACGCCGTGGGCAAGGCTCGTCGGGTCCTGCCGTGCCCTGGATGGGACTGCTGCCGCATCTCTGTTGAAGCCGCGGGCGAGTTGTGCTAGAATGGTGTGGCCGACAGCCCATCCCTGGGTAGGATTTCTATCTCCGAGGAGTGTACGATGATCGAATGCGCCAGCACTATCGTCGAGGTCTGCGTCTACCCGGGCCGGGCCCGCGTCGTGCGCCGCGGGCGGGTGCAGCTGCCGGCCGGGGCCAGTGAGGTGCTCCTGCCAGACCTGCCGCTCACCCTGCAGCCGGAGACGGTGCGCGTGGCCGGCCGGGGGACCGCCCCGGTGCGCCTGCTGGGGGTGGAGGTGGGCACGGCGCGCTACGCGCTCCCCCCCGAGGAGGCCATCCTGGAGATGGACCGCAGTATCGAGGAGATGGAGGACCGCGACCGCGCCCTCGCCGACCGCGTCGAGGCGCTCAACCGGCACATGCAGGTGCTGGCCGGCCTGGGCACCGCCGCCGCCGAGCGGCTTCCCTGGGGCATCTCCCGTGGCACGGTCGACGTGGCCGGCGTCGGAGCCTTGCTCTCCTCCCTGCGCCAGGGCGAGGAGGAGGCCCGCGAGCAGGTGCGCCGGCTGGAGATCGAGCGGCGCGAGGTCGGCCGCGAGCTGGAGCGGCTGCGCCGCGAGCGCGACGAGCGCCACAAGCCGCGCACGCCGGACCGCTACGACATCCGCGTGCCGGTCGAGGCCGAGGCCGCCGCAGAGCTCGAGGTGGAGGTCACCTACATCTGCCAGGGGGCCAGCTGGCGGCCCCTCTACGACCTGCGCCTGGACGAGGCCGCCGCGGACGGCCCGCGCGTGGCGCTGGCCCAGCTGGCCGAGGTGAGCCAGAAGACAGGAGAGGATTGGCACGGCGTGCAGCTGTCGCTCTCCACGGCCCGGCCGGCGCTGGCGTCGCGCCTGCCGGAGCTGGGCCCGTGGTACGTCGACGTGTACCGGCCCACGCCCAAGCGCGTGATGATGCTGGCGGGGAGCGCCCCGGAGACAGCCAGGTTCGGCCTGGAAACCGCGGCCGAGGAGTTGGCCCAGGCTGCCCCGGAGCCGGCCCCGCCCGCTGTGAAGGCCGAGGCGGCAGTCGCCGAGGTGCGCAGTGAGGGCCCGGCGGCCGTCTTTGTCGCCCCCGGCCGCGCCAGCATCCCGGCCGACGGCTCGCCGCACAAGGTGTTCCTGGGCACGCAGGACCTGCCGGCCTCGCTGGACTGGGTCACCGCGCCCAAGCTGGAGACGCACGTCTACCGGCGGGCCCGCGTGCAGAACACCTCGCCGGCCATCCTCCTGCCCGGCCAGGGCAGCCTCTTTCACGGCGATACCTACATCGGCAACACCGCCGTGCCGGAAACCCCACCGCAGGCCGACTTCGAGGTCTACCTGGGGGTGGACGATGCCGTCAAGGTCGAGCGCGAGCTGGTCGACCGCACGGTGGAAAAGGGCGGGCTGATCGGCCAGGTGCGGCGCATCGGCCTGGCCTATCGTCTCACGGTGCACAACCACGGCCCCGCGCGCATTGCCCTCACCGTGCTGGACCAGGTCCCCGTCAGCCTGGACGAGAACATCAAGGTGAAGCTGACGCGCAGCGCTCCGCCGGTGTCGGTCGGCGAGATGGGCGAGCTGCGCTGGGAGCTCAGCCTCGCCCCCGACGAGGAGCGCGAGGTCACCTTTTCCTTCCAGGTCGAGGGGCCACTGGAGGGGGAGATCACGGGGCTGCCATGATGAGCGCAGGGGACGAGGTCATCGTCGCTCCGCTGCGGACGGCGGCGCACTACCAGGAGTGCGAGGCGCTGCAGCAGGCCGTGTGGCAGTCCGGGCCGCTCGAAGTGGTCCCGGCGCACGTGCTCATCACCGCGCAGCGGCACGGCGGGCTGGTGCTGGGTGCCTTTGCCGGGGAGCGGATGGTCGGTTGCCTCTTTGGCTTTCCCGGGCGCGTGGCCCCCGACAACCTAGCAGCGGCCGGCGCGCGCTGGCAGCACTGCTCGCACCTGGTGGGAGTCCACCCAGAGTGGCAGGGCCGTGGGGTGGGACTCCTGCTCAAGGCGGCCCAGCGCGACTGGGCGCTGCGCGAGGGCTATGACCTGATCACATGGACCTACGACCCGCTGCGCCTGCCCAATGCCGTCCTCAACCTGGGCAAGCTGGGGGCCGTCTGCCGCTGCTATCTGCGCGACTTTTACGAGGGAATGATCGAGGGCATCAACCTGGGCCTGCCCACAGACCGCTTCGAGGTGGCCTGGTGGGTGGCCAGTCCCCGCGTGCGGGAGCGTCTGGAGCGCGGCTGGCAGCGGCCGGCGCTGGAGGAAGTGCGCCAGCGCGGTGCCGTGGTGCTCAATGCGGGGCTGGTGGGCAGCGACGGCTGGGTCGAGCCGGGCCCGCTGGAGGAGCCGGCCGGCCCGGTCCTGCTGCTGGAGTTCCCCGCCCACCTCGATCCCCTGCGTGCCGCGCGCCCCGACCTGGCCCTGGCCTGGCGGTTGAGCGTGCGCCGGGCCGCCGAGGCAGCCTTCGCCGCCGGGTACAGCGCCGGCGACGTGGTGCGGGCGCAGGTGGACGGCGTACCGCGCGCCTACTACCTGCTGGAGCGGATCGTCGGTTGAGTGCCGTGGCAACCGCTGCCGGGAGGCGCTGGTGCACATCGAGCAGATCGAGCTGCGCTGCCTGCGGCTGCCGCTCCGCCGCCACTTCGAGACCAGCTTCGGCCGCATGGTCTGCCGTGACACCATCGTCGTGCGCGCCTGGGCCGACGGGGCGGAGGGCTGGGGCGAGTCGGCGGTGGAGGACGGGCCGTGGTACTCGCCCGAGACGGTGGAGACCGCCTGGCACGTGCAGCGCGACTTCCTGGTACCGCTGCTGCTGGGCCGGAGGCTGGACTCTGCGGCCGATGCCTTTGCCCTCATGGCCGGCGTGCGCGGCCACAACATGGCCAAGACTGGCCTGGAGGAGGCGCTCTGGGACATCGAGGCCCGCCGGAAGGGGGTGTCGCTGGCCCGGCTGCTCGGCGGGGGCCGGCCGCGCATCCCCAGCGGTGTGAGCGTGGGCATCCAGGACACGCTGGCGGAGCTGCTGGCGCAGGTGGAGGATTACCTAGCCCAGGGCTACGGTCGGATCAAGGTCAAGATCAAGCCGGGGTGGGACCTGGAGGTGGTGCGGGCGCTGCGCCGGCGCTGGCCCGATGTGCCGCTGATGGTCGACGCCAACTCCGCCTACACCCTGGACGACGCGGCGCGCCTGCAGGCGCTGGACGAGTACGCCCTGCTGATGATCGAGCAGCCGCTGGCCTATGACGACATCTATGAGCACAGCCTGCTGCAGCGGCAGCTGCGCACGCCGATCTGCCTGGACGAGTCGATCCACACGCCGGCCCACGCGCGGGCGGCGTTGGAGCTGGGCAGCTGCCGCATCGTCAACATCAAGCCGGGGCGGGTCGGCGGCCTGGCCCAGGCCCGCCAGATCCATGACCTCTGCCGGGAGCGCGGCGTGCCCGTCTGGTGCGGCGGCCTGCTGGAGGTGGGCATCGGGCGGGCGCACAACGTGGCCATCGCCAGCCTGCCCGGTTTCACCATGCCCGGGGATGTCTCTGCCAGCGAGCGCTACTTTGAGCGCGACGTGGTCGTGCCGCCTTTCCGGCTCGACGCCGACGGCACCATCGCCGTGCCGCAGGGGCCCGGGATCGGGGTCGAGGTCGACCTGGACTACCTGGACGAGGTCACCGTGCGGCGTGAGGTCTTCCGGGCCCCGTAGATCCCAATCGTCCATCGTCCGTGGTCCATTGTCCTTCGTCTGCCGTCGATGATTTTCCGGAGGTTCCCATGCCCCGACTCGGAGCGCACATGTCGATCGCCGGCGGGCCGGCCCAGGCCCTCTACCGCGGCCAGCAGGTCGGCTGCGAGACCGTGCAGGTCTTTACCAAGCAGCCCAACCGCTGGGCGGCGCGGCCGTTCACGGCGGACGAGGTGGTCGCTTTCCTAAAAGCAGAAGAGGAGACGGGCATCGCTCCGGTCATCGCCCACGACGCTTACCTGATCAACCTGGCCTCGCCCGAGGATACTCTCTGGAATCAGTCAGTGGAGGCCTTCCAGGTGGAGATCGAGCGCGCCGATGCGCTGCGGCTGCCCTACCTGGTGACGCATGCCGGGGCGCACCGGGGGGCGGGGGAGGAGGCCGGCCTCCAGCGCATCGTCCAGGCCCTCGACCTGGTCTGCGAGCGCACGCCCCAGGCCCAGGTGACGATCCTGCTGGAGACCACGGCCGGCCAGGGCGGCTACCTGTGCTACCGCTTCGAGCACATCGCCTGGCTGATCGCTCACGCCCGCTGCCCCGAGCGCCTGGCTGTCTGCTTCGACACCTGCCACGCCTTCACCGCCGGCTACGAGCTGCGCACGGCCGAAGGTTATGCCGAGACCATGCGCCACTTTGATGAGACGATCGGCCTGGACCGGCTCAGGGTCTTTCACCTCAACGACAGCCTCAAGGGGCTGGGCAGCCGGGTGGACCGCCACGCCCACATCGGCCAGGGGCAACTGGGGCTGGAGCCGTTCCGTTTGCTGCTGAACGACCCCCGCTTCCGCGACCGGCCCATGGTGCTGGAAACGCCCAAGGGGCCGGAGATGGAGGAGGACCGCCAGAACCTGGCGGTGCTGCGCGCGCTGTTGGCATAGCGGTGGACGGTTCCGTGCCATCTTCGGCATCGGTCGTGCCAGGTCTGGCCGTCCCTGGTGGGCAGCCTATCGGGATGAATGGGACTGCGCCCTAGCGCACCAGGAAATAGACCAGCAGCACCAGTCCCTGGTACAGGACGAACCCGGCCAGCAGGAAGACGTTGCCCAGCCCCTGCCAGTCAAAGGCATGCCGGCCTGTGAGCCAGACGAGCACCCCCCCCCAGATGGTGCCGGCCAGCAACCACAGCAGGAAGAGCGGCTGGATCACGCCGGTCGTGGCGATGAGCAGCAGCACGATCCCCACGGCGAGGCGCGGCGTCTGGGCACGGGAGTAGATCCCCAGGGCCCGCCTGAACTCGCCGGGCTGGTCGTACGTTTCGGCGATCGTCCCTGTCAGCAGCGACATCAGGGGCCACTCGCCGACCGTGAGGATGCCGATCAGCAGGGCCCCCACGATCCACAGCACGGGGCTGCGGTCGGCCGGCGGCGTGGGCAAGGCGAGGAAGGCCAGGGGCCGCGACAGGGCCGGGAAGAGGAACTGCTCCAGCACGACCAGGACGAGGGGCATGACCCCCAGCGTGATAGCGGCACGAGCGGCCCGCCGGATATCCGGCGTCCAGGCCTTCTCGGAAGCCACCTCTTCGCGTTCCGTTGGCAGGTCCCACGGCAGCTCGTCGGCCGGGTACGGTGCCAGCGCTCCCGGTTTCTTGAACAGGCCCCCTTCGCCCGTGGTCTCGCGGCCGGCCTGGCCCCAGCGCCGCAGCGTGGCCGCGGGTTCGCGCATCATGAGCAGGAACTCGGCTTCGCCGCTTTCCTCCAGGATGGGCCGCCGCGGGGGAGTGGGGTCCTTCTCGTGAGCCCGGATCACGCCCAGGTGCACGCGCTCGCGCATCTGCTCGAACCCCGGAAGCAGCGAGGTGAAGAGGACCCCGCGCCGCAGGCCGGCCCCGTAGAAGAGGCTGTAGAGCGAGTGCCAGTAGGTCAGGCAGGTGCGCTTCACCTGCAGCAGGATGACCCCCCGCCCGTTGCCAAAGATGGTCTCGCGGATGGAGAGGATGCTGCCCCACGGCAGCGGCATCCAGCGCTTGCGCCCCCGGACGGAGGGGCCGTCGGCCCCCAGCATCCAATCCGGGAACAGGTTGAGGACAAAGAAGACTGCTCCCAGGACCAGGATCATGCTGACGTGCGCCAGTAGGAGGGCCACCTCCGGCTGCTGAGAGAGGGTCGGTGTGGCAGAATGCGGCCCGGTTGGGCCAAAGGCACCGAGCACCGGCCCGATGACGGGCCAGTGCAGGGCGTAGGCCATGTCGGTAAAGTAGCCGGCCAGGTAGCGCCACCAAACCCCCAGGTAGCGCCAGATGCCCAGCAGCAGGAGCAGGACGGCAACGCCGCGCGCCGCGGCACGCAGCCAGCGGGAGTGGGCGTAGGCGTCGCCGGTGACCTGACGGGGAGCCGAGAGCGACTGCCAGGTCACTCGGGGTAGAAAGAGAAAGGCATAGATCACGGAGTAGGACGAGTCGTCCACCACCAGGGCCAGGTCCTGCTCGCTGTAGATCTCCTGCAGGTTCGCCACCAGCGAGTTGGCCAGGGTGTCGAACTCGGAGATGTGCCAGTTGATGAGGACACCCTTCCTCAGCCCGGCCCCCCAGAGCAGGCTGTAGAGGCGAAACCACGGCCCCAGGCCCAGCCGGCGGCCCTGCACCAGGACGACCATGCGTTCGCCCGGCAGGCTCATCGAGTTGACCAGGACGATCCGGTCCCATGGGACGGTCGCCCAGCCCAGGCCCCTGCGCACCTGCAGCCCGTTCTCGTGCAGGCGCAGTCTTGGCAGGAAGTTGCGGATCGCCGCTCCCAGGAAAAAGAGCAGAAAGGTGTTGACGTTCAGCCGCCACAGGGTATCGTACAGCGATTCCCATGGAACCGGCGCCGGCAGGATGGCAGGGACCGCGAAGAAGCCGGAGACAATCGCCCTGGCATAGGGGATCTGCTCCAGGTTGGCCAGTGTCTGCGGCCACTGCTGGAAGACCGTCCGCAGCGCCACGCTGAGGTAGCTCCAGCCAGCGGCGATGATGATCGCCGCCGCGATCAGCTCCAGCGGCCACGCCAGCCACCACGGGTAGCGATGGCGAGGAGGTTTTTCGTCCATGGCGTCCCTCCTGGATAGAGCTTTCGGCGGTCCGCGGCCGGCCGGCGAATTGGCGCCCGGAACCCCGCGACCGTGCTACTCCTCCTCGGCCGCGTCGACCATCTGCCGCAGGCGGGCCAGGCGTTGCTCGCGCTCGCCGGCGAAACGCTCGATTCCCTGCAGCACCCAGGAGGGCGACAGGTGAGCTTCCTCGATCACCTCTTCCAGGGTACCGCCGGTGCGCCAGCGGTCGTCCCAGTCGGCCGAAAGGGCGTACTCCTCGGCCAGCGGGTTGTAGATCCAGTCGTGCATGAGCCAGCGGGCCTGCGTGGTGATAAAGGTGGAGTTGGCCCGGTCGGCAGCCGAGAGCACCTGCTCGCGGTACTCGGCCGGCTGGAGGGCAAAGAGCTGCGGGCTCGCCGCGGTGACGATCTTGACGTTCAGCCCGCGCCGGTCCAGCTCGGGCAAGACCTGGCAGATGCTGGCCATGGCGCTGGTGCCCTGGACGATGATGGTGCCCAGGCGCGGCCGGTCGGGGCGGTAGTCGCGGGCCACGTACGCGCCGCGGGCGGCCTCCCAGTGCGGCGGCAGGCCCAGGGCCGGCCGGTCGGGGATGGTGATCGGCGGGCGCGTCAGGTGCAGGGCGATGATCGGAACGTCCAGCCGCAGTGCCGCCCCGAGCAGCACGGGGACCTCGTTGTGCTCCCAGGGGTGCAGGTTGATGATCTGTCCCCGCGGGAAGAGCTGGGTGGCTCCGGGGGCAAAGATGCCAAAGTGGGTGCGCGAGTCGTCGGCCGTCTCCGGTCCGGAGTGGCCGGCCACCCAGATGACCTTGCCTACCTTCAGCTGGCCGTCCTGGGCCATCTGGCTGAAGAGGCGCAGCATGCCGTACTTCAGGTAGGAGAAGGAGCCGTAGGTCGAGCAGGCGCCGTAGAAGCCGTCGAACTCCTCCTCCGGGTTCTCGGCCAGGTTGACGGAGGCCGCGCCGACCAGGATGCCGGCGTTGGCGAACTCGGTGATCTCCTGGGGCAGCATCACGCCCTCGGGAGTGCCGTAGCGCTCGTACCAGCCGTAGCCGGGAAAGCCGCCCCACTCGCGGGCAAAGCCGATGATGTTGGTGGATTCGGCCAGGTCGGCCGAGCAGGCCAGGAAGAGCGGCCGGCCGTAGTGCTCGTGGCCAAAGGCGTTGACCCAGGCTCCCCAGCGGTAGAGGGCCTGGCGGTTGGGGGCCTGCGTGCCGGGCGCGGCGTACATCTCCGCAGGGTAGCTGCGGTAGTCGTAGAGGCGCTCGTCCTGGAAGGGGTTGCCGCGCCGCCCGAGCTGGAACGTCGGGATGGACTCCGGAACGCTGTCGCCCAGGTCGGCCAGGGTGTTGGCCAGGTAGTCGAGCAACTCCTGATCACGGTGCAGCACTCCCATGACGGCCCGCAGGTTGGCCGCGAACTGGGCGCGCAGGGCCGCCGGGTCCTGCGGCGCCGGCTGGCCGAACCCCTCGAAGGTGATGCCGTAGTCGCTGGCAAAACACTCCTTGGTAGCCCAGAACTCGGGGCTGTTGATCTTGTGCGGGCTACCGTGGGAGATATTGTCGCACTTGCGGTAGCCGCGGCCCTTGCGCGTCTTGAAGTAGGCCACGCTGGGGCTGCGCTGGGGGTTGTCCGACAGGACCATCGTCAGGATGGCCTGGGCTACCGGTCCCCAGTCGTTGCCCAGCTCGGCCGGAAAGACGCGCCAGCCGTGCGAACCGAACCAGTCGGCCGGCGTCCCGTAGACCACGGTGCTCAGGGGGTGATCGTCGATGCCATAGTCGTTCCAGTCGACGAGGTAGTAGAGGTTGTCCAGGGCCATGCCCCACGCCGAGTTGAGCGCCTCGTGGACGCCGCCCGGGGTGAGGCCGGCGTCGCCCTCCACGGCAAAGACCTTGACCCCGTCGGCCCTGGCGCGCTTGAGCGCCAGCGCTTCGCCCACGGCCGCCGGGCTGCCGTGTCCGGAAGGGCCGGTGTTGAATTTCAGGAACAGGGTCTTGCCCTCCATCTCGGCGTGCCCGGACAACCCCTTGTTGCGGCGAAAGTTCAGCAGGTCTTCCCAGAAGAGCGCCCGCTCCGGGGGCGCCGGCCGGTAGCGCTTGTCACCGGTCTGGGCGAACTTGACCCGCAGAGCCTCGTTGAGGACGGCCAGGGTGCAGTAGACCAGCGGGACGTTGTGGCCGGCGACGAGGATGAAGCGATCGCCGAAGCGTTTCTCCGGCTGCCGCAGGTCCCAACGCATGACCCCGCTGAGGAGCAAGGCCACCAGCATATGTACCTTGGAGCGCGAGCCGCCGGGATGGCCGCTCTGGCGGTAGTTCAGGGTGAGGTCGATGGTCTGGTCGATCAGGTCCTTGACCTTTTCCCAGTGCTGGAAGTGGGGGACCAGCTGGCGGTAGCGGCCGGCAATCTTGGCCTCTTCCTCGGCACGCAGCATGGCAGGTATCCTCTCTTCTGCAGCCTCCCTCGTGGAGGCTGTCGGGGCGGCGCAGCCCCGGTCCTGTCGGCCAGGGGCGAGCATAGTTGGCCGCGGAAGCCGGGCCGCCGGACAGCTCTCCCTGGCTCTGTCGCTGACGGGGCAATTGTACTACACCTTGCTCCGATGCGCAAGGAAAGGCCCAGCCCAGTCGCTCGCGATCACGCGAGAACTCAGATCCAACGGTGCCCTACTGGCTCACCCCGGAGGCCCAGCCCACCGCCATGGCCGGCCCCACGCCGATCGTCCTGGGGGCGGAGTGGGCCCCCGAGGCCGAGCGCGAGGTCTACGTATCCACCACGGTGGTGGTGGCCCCGGTGGGAGATGGGCCGGGGGAGACCGGCTACTGGGAGGCCCCCGAGGCCGGCCGCGTCTGGGCCGACCGCTTCGCCGTGGACGCGAACGGCAACATCTACATCCTGGACAAGGTGAACCACCGGGTCGCCAGGTTCGGCACGTCAAGGATTTCCGAGGGTCAGAGATATTCAACCGCAAAGGCGCAGGACAATCCGTCCACCGCGGCCATGCAGCCGCACGCGGGCGGAGGGGGCCCCGGAGAGCTTTTCCGCCCCCGCGCAGTGCCAGCCGCTAAGGCTCAGTTCGGCGCTGAAGGCGTCCTGCGCCAGGCGCAGGACGATCGAATCCGCGCTGCGCTCGACGGCGCGCACTTCGGCCGTGCTATAGTGGAGGGTAACCCCCGCGGCCACCTGCCACTCGAGCGGCAGAATGGCGCCCTGGCGCGCCGGCAGGCGGATGGGCTCTCCACCGCAGAGCGGCTCTCCCTGCCAGGCAACGGTCGTCGCGATTGGGTCATCCTGGTAGTTGTTGATGAACAGGAAACTACCCCTTTCACCCCGGCTCAGGCGCACGTCGGCCCAGTCGCTCAGGCTGAAGGCGGGGGGACAGCCCATCTCCAGCGCCATCTGCTGCACCAGGTCGAGATCCTCGAGCGTGTTGGCCTCCAGTGCGGCGCCAAAGACAAGGACCTTGCCCCGGTCCAGCGGTTGGACAAAGCCCACCGTCTCGCCCTGGCGGGAGGCGACGACGCGGCCAAAAGCGCCCTGATAGGTCTCGACGAACGAAACGGGGACGTCTTCGTAGCCGCAAGCAGTGATGCGGCTCGGGGTAAAGGGCGGATCGCTCTGGACGCCCACCACGCCGAGGGCGTCGCGCAGCAGGGTGCAGGGCCGGCCGCCGCCGTCCTCCAGGCACAGCCGGCCGACGAGCACCAAATGGCCGCCGGCCCGGACGTACTCGACCAGCTTCCGCTGGACGGCCTCCTCGCACCGCCGTTCGCTCATTGCCCACAGGGTGGGCGTCGCGGCAGGGTCCAGGGCGGCCCGGCCCAGTTCCACGGCCCGGAACGGGCGCTGGGTGAGCGCCAGGCCGCGGGCGATGAAATCGAACAGGATGACCTCGCGCTGATGGGTAATGACCCTGGTGGCGGCCTCGGTCGCGGCGGTATTGACCTCGGTCATAAAGTCGTCCAGCCGAAAACCGATGGTGGTGACGGTCTGGGGCCGGGCGAGGGTGAGGGCCTCGCCGTAGGCGGCCAGCGCAGCCGAGAGGTGCGGGTACCGGTGGTAGTGCCGGCGGAGGCTGCCGTCCTTGCGCACCGGGTGGCCCCAGTCGTGGCGTCTCACCGGGCTGAGCAGCGGATCGTTCTCCCCGTCAAAGAACAGGTAGTGGTTGATGGCGCGCATCCCCACCGATAGGCTCAGGCGGGTGT
>CAZTIG010000077.1:0-16224 GCA_964613665.1 uncultured Chloroflexia bacterium | reverse complement strand
GGGTCGTCGGTTCGGTGGTTGGCGGGGTCGTCGTCGGCGGACGCGGCGTTGGTTCCCCAGGTGTGGGGCTGAACGTCGGCGTGACGGTCGGCGGCACCGACGTCGACGGCACAGGGGTAGATGGCACAGGCGTAGGAGGCCGCGTTGTGGGCCGCACCGCCCGGGTGGTGGGCACGCCGGTGGGCTCGGACGTGGGCGGCGCGGTCGGCCGCGGCGTCTGCGTCGGGAGCGGCGGGGTGGCTGTCACCGTGGGCAGCGGGGAGGGGACCCCGGTGGGGGGCACAGGCGTGGGGGTCGCGGACGGCAGCGGCGTGGTGGCCGGTGGCGGCAGCGGCGTAGGCGTCAGGGTGTGGTTGAGCACGATCTCCGGCACGGTGGCGGTGGGCGCGGAGGGGGTGTAGAAGAGGCCCGTTCCCAGCACCAGCAGCGGCCCGCTGACCAGCAGCAGCACCACCGCCCCCATAGTGGCCCACAGCCAGGAGGGCCAGGCGCGCAGGGAGGGCAGGGCGACCTTTCTAGCCCGGGGCGGCGGGGGCGCCGGGAGCTCCTGCGGCAGCTCGCCCCGCACGGCCTGGCGCAGGGCGCCGACAAAGGCCGACCCGCTGGGGTAGCGCTCGGCCGGCTCCTTGGACAGGGCCCGCTTGAACACCTCGTCGACGGCGGCCGGCAGCCCCGGCCGGAGGCTGCTGACCTGGGGCGGCGGCTGCCACAGCACCTGGAAGAGGAGCGCGGCGGGGGCATCGGCGTCAAAGGGCAGCGCGCCGGTCAGCATGTGGTAGGCCACCACCCCCAGCGAGTACAGGTCCGTCCAGCCACCGATCTCGCGGCCGGCGATCTGCTCCGGGGCCATGTACTGCGGCGTCCCCAGGATCTTGCCCTCCGAGGTCACCGTGCTGCCCTTGGAGGTCAGGACCAGGCCAAAGTCGGTCAGCACGGCGCGCCCGTCGGGGTCGATGATGATGTTGGTCGACTTCACATCGCGGTGCACCAGCTTGCGACGGTGGATATAGTCCAGCGCCGCCGCCATCTGCTCGCAGATGTCCAGCACCTGCTCGCTGGGCAGGGCCCCCTTCTCGGCGATGATCCTGTCCAGGGACGGCCCGTCGAGGTACTCCATGACGACATAGTAGAGGTCCTCGGCGTAGCCGACGTCGTGGATGGCGACGACGTTGCGGTGATGCAGGTTGGCGGCGGTGCGCGCCTCCAGGCGGAAGCGCTCGACCAGATCCTCGTCCGCCGCCAGGTTGGGGTAGATGATCTTGATGGCGACGGTGCGCAGCAGGTCAGGGTCGGACGCCCGCAGGACCACTCCCATGGCCCCGCGGCCGCGCAGCTCTTCGATTTGGTAACGGCCTAGTGTCCGGCCGACCCACTTGGGCCACATGGCAACCGCCCGCCCCTGGCGGTCACGGGTAGGTGACCGTCAAGGTGTACCAATCGGTGGTGTTGTACCCGCCCAGGGCATAGAGCATGACAAAGTACTTGCCGCGCTCGCTGACCGGGCACGAGATGGACAGGTCCGGATCCAGGGTCCAGTCCCGGCAAATCATCTGCATGTCCTCGTCATAGAGGACCAGCTGCGGGTCCGTCGCGGTATAGTTCCGCGCGACCGCGTGAACGGTTCCCGCTCCACTGTAGATGTAGAACATGTCATACGTGTCGTCCGCTAGGCCATAGTACTCCTGGCCGGAGCACAGGGGACCGTTGGCCTGCCCGGCGTTGTTGTTGGGCTCGTCCTCGTTGTAGTCATTGCCCAGGAAACAGTTGTCCCAGGCCCGGATCACCAGCGGCAGGTAGACCCGGCCGTAGACCGTGACGCTGGTCGAGCCGGGTACGGCGCCGCAGATGCTGGTGGCAGTCGCTGTCGCGAGGTGCGAACCGGCGACGGTCCAGCTGTAGACCGCGCTCGGGCCGACGCTGCCGTTGTTCCAGGTGAAGGTGATCGGCAGAGTGGCGTTGGTGGGGGAGTAGGCGGCCACGTAGGTGCCCTCCTGCCGGACCTGGAGGATAGGCGGCCCACTGACGGTCACCACGCTCACGGGCCGGCACACCTCCACGCCCAGTCGCCCCGTGAGCGGCCCCGAGCAGAGGTTGGTGGCGGTGACGGTGACAGTGTGCCGCCCCGTCTCGGTCCAGCTATAGGCCGCCGTGGACCCCAGCGTGCCGTTGCTCCAGGTGTAGGTCAGGGGCGGGCTGGCGTCCCAGGGCTCGGGGGACGCCGTGTAGTCGGCCACCTGGCCCACCGGCAGCACGTCCGGCCCGCTCAGCGCGACCCCGCTCAGCGGTCTGCACACCGTCACGCTCACGGCCAGGGTGTCGGTGATCACCGGCCCACAGATGTTGGTGGCGGTGACGGTGATCGTGTACAGCCCCTCCGCACTCCAGCTGTAGACCGCGGTGAGGCTCACGGTGCCGTTGCTCCAGGTGACCGTCACCGGCTCGCTGGCGTTCGGCGGGGTGTAGCCGGCCGTGTAGGTGCCCTCCTCGTCCACCAGGAGCACCTCCGGGCCGGCGATGGCCACACTGCTCACCGGCTTGCACAGCGTCACGCTGACGGCAAAGGTGTCGGTGACCACCGGCCCGCAGGAGTTGGTGGCGGTGACAGCGATCGTGTACAGGCCCGGCATGCCCCAGCTGTAGGTCGCAGTATACCCCGCCGTGCCGTCGCTCCAGGTGACCGTCACCGGCTCGCTCGGATGCAGAGGCTGCAGCGTCGCCGTGTAGGTCCCCGCCTCGTTCACCAGGAGAACGTCCGGCCCGACGATCGCCACGCTCTGCACCGGCTTGCACGACGTCACGCTGACGGCGTATGTGCCGGTGACCACCGGCCCGCAGGGGTTGGTGGCGGTGACGGTGATGGTGTACAGCCCCTCGGCGTCCCAGCTGTAGGTGGTCGTGACCCCCGCCATGCCGTTGCTCCAGGTGACCGTCACCGGCGCGGTGGCGTTCGCCGGCAGGACCGTCGCCGTGTACCTCCCCTCCTCGCCCAACAGGAGCACGTCGGGGCCGCTGATGCTCACGCTGCTCAGCGCCCGGCAGACCACGCTGACCTGGAACGTCTCGACGACCTCGACGTCGCAGGGGTTGGTGGCGGTGACGGTGATGGTGTACAGGCCGGCGGATGGCCAGCTGTACTGGGCGTCCGGCCCCACCGCGCCATTGTCCCAGACGAAGGTGACCGGCCCGTTGGCGTCCGGCGGCTCGTGGCTGGCGTGGTATTGCCCGACCTCGTTCACGCCCAGCTCGGCCGGCCCGCTCACCACCACGTCGGTCACCGGCTGGCACACATCCACGCCCAGGGTGCCCGTGACCGGGTCCGAGCAGGGGTTGGTGGCGGTGACGATGACGGTAAAGTGCCCGGGCTCGGTCCAGCTATAGTACGCCGTGCGCGACACTGTGCCGTTGCTCCAGGTATAGGTGATCGGCCCGGTGGCATCGGGGGGCACGGCCGCGGCCTCGTAGTTGCCGACGTCCCCGGCCAGGATCCAGTCGGGGCCGGCGATGTTCACCGCCTGGACCGGCTGGCAGACGGTCACGGGGTAGGACTTTTCGGCCTGCCCCCAGAGATTGGTGGCAGTGACGACGACGGAGTACACCCCCGGCTCGGTCCAGCTATAGTGCGCCGTGGGCTCCGTCGCGCCGTTGCTCCAGAGGTAGGTCACCGGTGGGCTGGCGTTCGGCGGCAGGGCGGTGGCCGTGTACGTCACCACCTGCCCCACCAGGACAAAGTCCGGCCCGGCCACCTCCACCCCCGTCACCGGCTGGTACACAGTGACGGTATAGGCGCCGCGGGCCTGCCCGCAGGGGTTGGTCGCGGTGACGGCGATGGTCTTGTCCCCCGGCGTGGCCCAGCTGTAGTCGGACGTCGGCTGCGTCGCGCCGTTGTCCCAGAGGTAGGACACCGGCGGGGTCCTGTCCGGGGGCAGGGCGGTGGCCGTGTAGTGGCCCACCTGGCCGGTCAGTCGCCACGTGGGGCCGGCCACGCTCACCGCCTCGACCGGCTGGCAGACGGTCACGGTGTAGGTGCCGACGGCCTGGCCGCAGGGGTTGGTGGCGGTCACGGTGATCGTCTTGACCCCCGGCGTGGTCCAGCTGTAGACAGCGCTGGGGCCGACGGTGCCGTCGTCCCAGGTGATGGTGATGGGGCGGGTGGCGGCAGGCGGGTGGTAGGCGGCGGTGTAGCTGCCCTCGTCGCCGACCAGGAGCAGGCTCGGGCCAGCGATCGTGGCCGCCTGCACCGGCTTGCAGCCGGAGGCGTAGCGGAGGTCGTTGTGGGTCGCATCGAGGTAGCTGATGTGAATCCCATAGCTAGCGTCCAGGGCCAGGGAGCTCCAGGCCCCCTGGTCCCCGACCCAGTCGACGGCCTCGGTGGTCCAGGCCGTGCCATCGTAGTAGGCGTACAGGAGGTCCCTCTCCGGCCCACTGAAGCTAACATGCGGCTGGCCGTTCCCGCCCAGGGCCAGGGAGGTGGACCGCCCCGCACCCGGCACGCCGACAAAGGCGACCGTCTCGCACCGCCAGCTCGTGTTGCCGGGCCCGCAGTTTCCCCCCGTCCCCACGTAGCGGGCGTACTTCAGGTTGGCGTAGCTGTTGTCGATATAGCTGATCGCCGGCGCGCCAGAAAGCGGATCCAGGGTGATCGAGGTCCAGACACCGACGTCCAGCGGCGGGGTGCTGCCGTCGATGGTCTGAATCACCCAACTGGTGCCATCCTTGTAGGCATACCGCAGGTCCGCGGTCGTGGCATAGTAGTAGCTGATATGGGGATTGCCACCAGCATCGAGAGCCAGAGAGGAGTAGTACCCCACCGACCCGGCCGTATCCACCAACTCCACTGTCCAGGACGTGCCATTGTAGTAAGCATACCTCAAGTCCTCTGCCCCAATACCGCTGTAGTAGCTGATATGGGGATTGCCGCTCGCATCCAACACCAGCGAGGTGTAGTAGCCGGTGTTGCCGTTGTTGTCCACGACCTCACAGCGCCAGGTGTTGTTGCCGGGGCCGCAGTTGCCTCCCGACCCCACGTAGCGGGCATACTTCAGGTCCGTGTTGGTCGCGTCCATATAGCTGATGCGCGGAACGTCTGCCTGGTCCAGTGCCAGGGAGGTATATGTACCCACGGACCCCGTAGCTTCGACGGTTACGCACTGCCACGTGTCGTAATATGGAGCCGGACCGCAGTTGCCGCCCGACCCGACGTAGCGGGCGTACTTCAGGTCAGCGTTCGTTGCATCATA
The DNA here is from genome assembly GCA_964613665.1 of uncultured Chloroflexia bacterium. Taxonomy (GTDB): domain Bacteria; phylum Chloroflexota; class Chloroflexia; order DTKN01; family DTKN01; genus CAZQFV01. The sequence goes on along the minus strand of CAZTIG010000077.1, from coordinate 10,987 downwards.
GTAACTGATATGAGGGCGCCCAGCCGTGTCCAAGGCTACCGAGGTATACTGACCCACGAAGCCAGTAGCCTCCACCGTCTCCGTGATCCAAGGGGCGCGGGCCAGTGCCTGCCCGGTCAGGGACGCTCCCCCCGCCACCGGCCCCACCGCCAGCCGCGGGCCGGCCTCCACGTCGGCCGCGGCCTCTCTCGCCCTCCCCTCGCCCGCCCCGGCCACCGCCTGCAGCGGGCCCACGGCGATGGCCAGGACCAACAGGAACAGCAACAGGCTCTTGCACAGTTGCTTGGTCCGCATACGGCCTCCTGTACGCCATACGTTCGCCAAGAGACGATCTCAATCGCGCCGGCCTCTATCGTAGCACAGAAACGCTCCCGTGGCAATCCCTGCCCCGGGGCCGCCTCCCAATCGAGGGCAACGCCAGCGCCCGCCGGCCGTGGGCGGCGGAAGCTAGCGCCAGCCGGCCGCGGGGAGCGGCGGCAGGAGGCCGGAGCGGCCGGCGTTGTCGTTGGCGTTGGCCACGACGACGGCCGGTATACGCGCCGTGAAGGTGGAGCCCCGCCCCAGCTCGCTCTCCACGCCGATGTCGCCGCCCATCCGCCGGCAGAAGCTCCGGCTGATGGCCAGGCCCAGGCCGCTGCCCCCGTACTCGCGGGCGATGGTCGGATCGGCCTGCGTGAAAGGCTGGAAGAGGTTCTCCATCTGCTCGGGGCTGATGCCGATCCCGGTGTCGGCGACGCGGAAGCACACCCACTCGCCTTCGGCGCCCGTCTCCCGGTACACCGTCAGGTCGATCTGCCCGCCCGAGGTGAACTTGGCCGCGTTGTTCAGCAGATTGAGCAGGACCTGCTGCACCTTGATCCGATCGGCGTGCATGGAGCCGACCTCGTCCACGTAGTGGATCCCCAGCGTGTTGCCGCCCCGGCGGGCCTGCTGGCGGGCGGTGACCACCACCTCCTCGACCAGGTCCACCACGTCGAATGTCTCCAGATGCAGCTCCAGCTTGCCGGCCTCGACCTTGGAGAGGTCGAGGATGCCGTTGATCAGCAGCACCAGGTGCCGGCCGGCCGTCTGGATCTTTTCCAGGTCGGGCACCAGGTCGGTGTAGCCCCGGTCCATCACCTCCTCCTGCAGCAGCTCGCTGTAGCCGATGATGGCGCTGAGCGGCGTGCGCAGCTCGTGGCTCATGTTGGCCAGGAAGGAGCTCTTGGCCCGGCTGGCCGCCTCGGCGGCGTCCTTGGCCTGGCGCAGCTCCTCCTCGATCTGCTTGCGCTCGGTCAGGTCGTGCACGACGATGGTGAACATCGGCGGCTGGGTGGCCGAGATGCGGGTGATGGCCCACTCGATCGGGAACTCGCTGCCGTCCAGTCGCCGGGCCACGGCCTCGATCATGTGGCCGAAGAGGGAACCCTCTCCTCCCTGCAGGTACTCGCCGATCTGCCCGTGCGCCGGACTCCGCGAGGGCTGCAGGGTGATCAGCTCGGCCAGGCTCAGCCTGGAGACATCGGAGCGCTTGCAGCCGAACATCTTGGCCGCCGCCGGGTTTAGCTCGACGATCTGCCCGCGGTGATCGGCGACCACGATCCCCTCGAAGATCGCATCGACGATGGCCCCGCGCTGCTCGGCCATCTGCTGCAGATTGCTCACCATCTCGTTGATGGTGGTACTCATCGTCGAGAGCACGTCCTGGTCGACCACCGGGATCTTCTGGGAAAAGTCGCCCTGGGCCAGGCGCTCCAGCGCCGCGGTCATGTCCTGCAGGGGCTTGGTGACGGAGCGGCTGATCAGCAGCGCCACGACGATCCCGAGCACGCCGACCCCCACGGCCACGCCGAACCCCAGATTGCGCGCGGCGCTCACGTCCTGCGCCTGCATGACCTGCTGCTGGTAGCGCACCCACAGCAGGGTAGCGCTCGCCACCGCCAGGATGACGAGCAGGGTAATACTCAGCGTCAGCTTGACCGCGAGTGGCCAGTTCCCCCACTTCACCGCAGAGACTCCTCGGACGCCGTTCCGCTCACTGGCCATTGTAGCGTGTTTTGCCCCCGTTGTCAACCGCAGAACATTACAGGCCGCAGCGCCCGCCGCGACGCGGCTGCTCATGGATGCATACAGCTCCGCTGCGCCCATAGTTCCAGGACCCGGCTCCCTGCCCCCGCCGCGGAACGCCGCGCGGCCTCCCGTCAAGGGAGCGCCCGCCAGGGCCGCACCAGCCGCTCCAGGGCGGCCCGGTCCAGGCTCCCCGGCACGACCTGGCGGACGATCCCCTGGGGGTCGATCACGAAAGAGGTCGGCAGGCCCAGCACCTCGTAGAGCCGCCGGACGCTGCCGTCGCCATCCAGCAGCACCGGAAAGGGCGCCGGCTCCTCCCCGACGAACGCGCCGGCCACCCCGGCCGGCTCGGCCACGTTCACGGAGAGCACGACGACGTCCGTGGCCACACGGGCAAAGGCCAGGTACTCCGGCCACTCCTCCCGGCAGGGCGGGCACCAGGAGGCCCAGAAGTTCAGCACGACGGCCCGGCCGCGGTAGGCGGAGAGGGTGTAAGTGATGCCATCCAGGCCGGCCAGCGTGAAGCCGGGGGCTTCCTGGCCCACGCGCGCCCCCACCGCCGGGATGCCGGCGGTAGGCCAGGGTGTCGGCGGGAGGAGCGCGGCAGTCGGCGCCGCAGACGTGGGCTGCGGGCCGGGGGCGGCCTGCGCCGGCGGGCCGGCCGGGGCACGGTACAGGGTAAGCGAGAGGACCAGGATCGCGCCCGCGACGCCGCCGGCCAGGAACAGGCCCAGCCCGGCCAGCCCCAGGAGCACCCAGCGGGGCCCCGGCCGCCGCGGCGAGGGGACTCCCGCGGCCGGCGCATCGGCAGGAGCGGGCATCCCGTGCTCCTACGGCTCCGGCGGCTCGGGCGCGCCGATGCGGCGGCGATAGTGCGCCCGCAGCCGCTCCTCCTGGGCCCGGCCGGCCTCGCGGGCGGCCTCCCGTGAATCGTGCAGGCGCCTGCGCACGGCGGCGCGGTTCTCCGGCCCCTTGCCCGGTGAAAGGAGCAGGGCCACGGCGGCTCCCACGAACAGGCCGGGCACGAATCCATAGAGAAAGTAGCGCACGGCTCTACCTCCTGCGGCGGCGGACCAGGCTGCGCAGCGCCAGCAGCAGCGCGGCGCCCAGGCCGGCCATGAAGCCAAAGAGGGCCGCGCCGCGCAGGTCCAGCACAGGCTGCACCGCCCCGTCGACGTGCCGGCCGACGACGACCAGGTTGCGCCCGCCCTCCACGCGCACCATCCCCCCGACGACGGCCCAGGCCGAGCTCTCGCGGACCGTCACCTCCTGGCCGACGACTCCCCAGGCGGTGGACTGCTCCAGGTAGACCGTATCGCCGCGGACCAGGCCGGCAGCGCCCTCGGAGAGGTCGACCTCGCCGGCATCGAGCCGCAGGACGGCCGAGTTGTGCAGCTCGGCCCGCTCGGCGCGGATGGTGCGCGCCGCCGCCTGGGCGAGCTGCACCTCCCCGGCGCGCACGGTCCCCACCGAGGAACCGCTCACGCGCACGACCTCCCCGCTGATCTCTTCCGCCGGGGCCTTTTCCCCGGTCGGGGTGGTGCCTTCGAGCACCAACGCATCCTCCATGGCGATGCCTCCTCTGGGGGACCTCTCGGCCGGCCGCGCTCCTGCCGGCCACCGCCCGTCATGCGCCTGGCATTATACAGGAGAAAGGGCCGGGGAGTCAAACTGGGGCGGCCGAGCGGACAGGTCGGGAGGCGGCGAGCCGTACGCCTACAGGCCTGCCGTACTCTGGTTCCAAGCGGTATCGAGAATTGCATACGACTTGCACCAAGTATTGACAAAAGAGCGAAAGTGTGCTATAATGGCGGCAGTACGGTGGTCCAGGGCCGGCCGGCGGCCCCCAGGAGATGGAGCAGGAGATGGCCGAGCGAAGCGCGCAGGGCAGCAGGCTGGGACGTGGGGAAGGGGGACCTGGGGAGAAGGGCGCGCCCGGGAAGGGGACGGTGCGCAAGGCGCGCCCCGCGGAGCGGGGGCCGACAAGGCCGAGGGAGTGCCGAAGACAGGGGAGGGAGCGCCGGCCGGCCGGCCGAGGTAGGCTCCGGGCGGACGGTGGGACCCGGCAAGGGAGCGCCCCGCACGGCTCGCACAGCCGGCCCTGGACCCACAGCGATATCAAGATCGCGGCCGTGCACCACGAATGGCAAGGTCTCGTCCTGCCGGAAGTGCGGGACAGCCGTACCGGTGCTCCACCCCCGCATGTGCGGCGTCGTGCCGTTGCCGGAGCCGGGCACTTGCCGATCAAGGCTGGCGGTTCTGATCCGGCCGTGCCCCGGACCCGGGCTCCGCTTGACAGGTTTCCACGAGTGGCTATAATGCTATTGGACTGGCTGTTGTCGAAAGGCAGGAAGACAACGTGGCCCCTCCTACCACACGAGCATGCAACACTCCCTCCACGGGAGCAAGCTGCCGCCGGGAGAATAGCCCCGGAGAGGCTGCGGCGCTGCCAGGGGCTGCATGCCGCAGCCTCTGCGTCCGCTACTCATCGTCCCACATCTCTGATCCACTCCCGCGACGACGCCGCACCTGCACATTGTCCGTTGATAGAGCACGGGCCAGCCCTTGCCGCGCCGCGTAGACCGGCCCGGTGGGGGCATTACGCATTGTTCCCTGCCGCCGGGTGAGTCTTGCCAGCCAGTAATGGGGCAACCGTTTTCCAACTTGGCGCCGATCCTGTCCCGCCCGGTGCACTGCGGAAAACAGCGCGGCACGAGCCTCCTTCGTGCTGCTGTGGCTCTGGGCGAGGGTCTTCGGGACTGAGACAAGCCGTATGGGCGAAGGAGGTGGGTCTTGCGCAGCGTATCGAACCGCCTGATCGTGGCCACGGCCATCCTGCTGCTCCTGGCCGGCCTGCTCTGGTTCGGCGGCAACCTCTACCTGAGCGGGGAGGCCCAGCGCGTGGCCGTGCTCGCGGCTGGCGTGGACATCCCCCAAGGCACCGTCATCAGCGCGGAGATGCTGGGCACGGCCGAGGTGCCCAGCGGGACCGAGGGCGCCTACCTGCGCTCGGCCCAGGAGACGGTGGGCCTGGTGGCCCGGGTGGACCTCCTGGCCGGCACCGTGCTGACCCCGGCCATGCTGGCCGCCGGGCCGCTCCCGCCAGGACGCATCCTCCCGGCCGGCACGGCCATCGCCCCCGGCTCCCTGGCCGTTCCCGTGCCCCTCGATGCCCTGGCCGTGGCAGGCGGGGCCCTACGCGTGGGCGACCACGTCACAATCTATGCCATCACACCCCTCACCGCCAGCGTGGCGCCGGTCCCACCCCCGTTGGCCGAGCACGTCCGTGTGTTGGACCTGTACACCCCACAGGGTGTCTCGCTCCTCTCCCGGCCGGCCGGCCGCGCCGCCGACGTCGCCCTGCTGGAAGCCACTCCGCCCCTGGCCGACATCCTCATGGAGGCCTCCCGCCAGGGCCGGCTGCGGCTGGTCCTGGAAGGAGGAGCCCCGTGAGCGAAGATGTGCCGACGGCACCGGAGATGGCGCTTTCCTGGGAGGAGTGGCTGCGGCAGGGCCTGTTGACACCGGAAGTCGTGGCCAGGCTGCACGATATCTCGCGCCGACGCCTGGCGGCCAGCGCGAGCGCCCGTGCGCCCCAGGGTGACACGGAGGCGGCGGACACAGGAGGGGAACGATGAGCAGCCGGGTGACCTTTGTGACCACCGACCCGGGCTGGCCGGCGCGCCTGTCCGAGCAGTTCCACTTTGTCCCCGCCGGGACCCTACCGGACCTCTTTACCGCCGGCCAGGTCGTCTCGGCGCTGCAGCCGACGGTGATCGTGGTGGACGACCGCGTGGCCAACGGGGTCGGCCCGGTGGAGATCTCCCGGCGCCTGCAGAGCTGGCTCCCACAGGCCCGCGTGGTCCTGTTGAGCGGGCCGGCCACGGCCGGCCTGGACCTGCCGGGAATCACCATTCTCCCGCGCGACCTGCCGGCCGTCGAGATCGGCCGGGCCATCGGCCTGCCACCGCGGGCCGTGGCCCACTCGCGCGTCATCACCGTCACGGCGATGAAGGGAGGAGTGGGCAAGACCACCGTAGCGCTGCTCCTGGCGGCGCAGTTGGCCAGGTGTCCCGGTCGGGTGGTAGTCTGGGACTGCGACTTTCCCCAGGCGTTGGTCCACCGGGCCCTGCACCTGCCGGCCGAGATTCCCACCATCTGGGACTATTTGCAGGACATCGGCGCGCCGATCGAGGCCTTTATCCGGCCCAGCGACTCCGGCATCTACGTCCTGCCCGGTCCACTGCGCGCCGACCAGGTCGTCGTGCCCGACGAGCGCCTGGCGCGGGAGGTGGTGCGCGACCTGCGCGGGCTCTTCGAGTACGTTGTCATCGATAACGATGCCGAGATACAGAAGAACCCCTTGGTCGTGACCGCGGTGCAGGAGGTCGCCGATGCCATCGTCGCCGTGACCGACCTGGAGTACTTTTCGCTCGAGAGCTTCCGCCGCCTGATGGTGGCCCTGGCCGGCCTGGGGGCGGCGGAGCGCGTGGTGGTAGTGGCCAACGACGGCCGGCGCAGCGGGGAGAAGCCGGACGAGATCCGCCGTATCCTCAAGGAGCTGGGGCTGCAGCACCTGCCCTTTTTCCTCTTCCCCCACACCCCGGCCGTGCGCCAGAGCCAGCGCGCCGGCCCGCCGCCGCTGCTGAAGGAGGCCGCGGCGGTGGTGGAGCTGCTGCTGCAGGAGGAGCGATGACCCGGCCAGCCTACACCACGCGGACGCTGGGCGTGCGCCCCCAGGACTGCCTGGGGCCGGCGCTCCTGCAGGTGTGCCGGCGGCAGTGGCAGCAGGAACTGCCCGATCGACTGCTCCAGGAGATTCGCCTGCACCTCCTGGAGGTGGTGCCGCTGGAGGTGCTGCACCCCCTGGCCGAGCCGGGCGGCCGCGAGCGCGTCATCCGCCGGACCATTCGCGAGTGGCTGGAGCGCAACCAGGTGGCCCTCCTTTCACGAGGTGGGGAAGGGCTGGTGGCCTACCTCTACGGCGAGGTGGCCGGGTTCGGTCCCCTGCAGCCCTACCTGGCAGATCCCGAGGTCACCGAGATCAAGCTGATCGACCCGCAGACGGTGCTGCTGGAGCGCGCCGGCCGGCGGCTCTGCCGGACCGTGTACTTTGCCGAGGGGGTGGAGGAGGTGCGCCGGCTGGCCGTGCGCCTGGCCGAGCTGGGCGGCAAGGGCGTCAGCCGGCGCGAGCCGGCTGCGCAGGTGCAGCTTGCCGACGGCTCCCGTATCCTGCTGCTGCCCTTTGAGGAGATCCCGCAGATCTTTATCCGCCGGCGGGCCAGCCGGCCCTTTGACCTGCCGACGCTCCTGGCCTACGGCACGCTGGACGAGGCCCTGGCCACCTACCTGCGGGAGCTGGCCCAGGCGCGGGCCTTTTTCTTGGTGGCCGGCCCTAGCGGCTCCGGCAAGACGGCTTTCCTGGAGACACTCCTCTCCCTCTTCCCCCCGGCCGCGCACGTCGTCGTCGTGCAGCAGGGCACCGAGATCCGCAAGGAGGGCGTGCACCCGCTCGTCACCCTGCTGGAGGGCTCCGACGACCCCTCCTCGCCCAACTCGCTCGAGGCGGTGGCCATGCGCACCCTCAAGATGGGCATGATCAGCCTGGTCATCGGCGAGACCAAGGGGCCGGAGGCGGCGGCCATCCTCCACGGCATCTCCGCTGGCGTCAAGGGCGGCGGCACGACCATCCACACCGACGACGCCGAGGAGGCCCTGCGCCGGCTGGCCCGCCTGGCCAGGTCGTCGCGCTTCAGCGACCTCTTTGCCGGGGCTACAGCCCAGGAGCTGCGCCAGGCAGTAGCCCGCTCGGTGCAGGTGGTGGTGCAGCTGGACCAGGCCCCCCAGAGCGGCCGGCGCTACGTCCGCCAGGTGGCCGAGGTCGAGGTCAGTGAGGATGGCTGGCAGCTGCACCCGATCTTTGCCGGGCGGGTGCAGGGAGCAGCGGAGGAGATTGCCTGGGAGCGCGTCGGGGAGAGCGGCCCGCGCGTGGCCGCGCTCCTCTCGTCCTACGTCGAGACGGCCACAGAGTCGGCCGCGGCCCAGCTCGAAACGGAGCGCCGCGCCCAAGAGGAGCGCCTCCTGGCCTCGGCCGCGGCGATGGCCCGCAGCGGGGAGTGGGACGAGGCCGCCGGGGCGCTGGCGCAGGTCCTGGCACTGGCGCCCGAGAGCGCCACGGCCCGCGGCCTGCTGGAGCGGGTGCGGGCGGGGCAGGAGGAGGACCGCCGGGCCCGTGCCGAGACCACGGCGCGGCTGCGCGCAGAGGCCCATGCCGCGGCCAGCCGTGGCGACCTGGCCCGGCTGGAGTGGCTGGGCGAGGAGGCCGGCCGGGCACACCTGGACGAGCTGGCCGGCGAGATGGGCGAACTCCTCTGGCAGTCCCGCGAGGAGACGCTGCCGCCGGAGGAGCTCTTTGCCCTGGCGTTGGAGCAGATGGGTACGGACGCGGCGCGGGCGACGCGGCTGCTCGCGGCCGTCCTGCGGCGGCGGCCGGACCACCCCGACGCAGGATTCTACCTGGAGTTGGTTGCGGAGGATGGGGCAGAGCCGCTGGGGGGTGCGCTCCCCGGCGACGAGGAGTGGAATCCTTCGGCCGGAATAGGATAAGGCCATGCCCTACTGGCAGCTCTACTACCACCTGGTGTGGGCCACGAAGAGGCGCGAGCCGCTCATCCAAGTCGACCTGGAGCCGGAGCTCTACTCCTACCTGCGCGGCAAGGCGCTTTCCCTGGGGGCCATTGTGCACGCAATCGGCGGTGTGGCGGATCACGTGTACGTCGTTGCCCCGATTCCCCCGCGGATCGCGGTAGCTGCCTTCGTCGGCCAGTTGAAAGAGGCCAGTTCGCATTGGGTCAATCACATATCTGGGTACCCGTTGCGTCTGGATTGGCAGGAAGGTTACGGGGCCTTCTCTCTCACGAGACGCGCCTTGCCGTTCCTTGGACGCTACGTCCTGGAACAGTGCCGGACCCATGCGACGGGCAGGGTGATACCGGTCCTGGAGTGTACGGAAGCCAGCCCGCCGGACGGTTCACCGTCCGGCTACCAGATGAGAGCCCCTTTCGGGGACTACCCACCCCAGGCCCGGAGGGCCTTGCGTCTGGTAGCCCGAACGTTCACGTTCGGGCGGGGCCGGCCAGGTGCGCACGACCCACCGGACGATTCACCAGCCGGATACGGGGCGCCCGCGCAGGGGCCAGCCAAGTGCTCTAGCACCGGGCGGCCTCCGCCCGAGCACCGGGCAGGGTAGGCAAAAGGAGGAGACGGTGGACCAATTGCTCACAACGGCCCGCTGGCCGGGGTTGGCCCTCTTTGCCGTGGGGGGGCTCATGCTCCTGTGGCGGCTGATCGCCCCGCAGTTGGAGCCGCGGCAGATGCTGCGCTGGGGGCGCGGCCGGGTGGAGCACGCCCTGGTACCGCTGGTCGGTCCGCACGCCGCCCCGGCCATCGCCTCGGCGGCCCTCCTGGCCGGGGGCCTTGCTTTGCTCGTGGGCGCGGTGCTGCTCCTCCTGGCCATCGGCCCGCTCGGCCTGCTGCTGGCCCCGCCGCTGGCGCTGGGCGTGGGCTGGGGCCTGGCCAACCGTCTGGCCTCCCAGCGCCAGGAGCGCCTGGGGGAGCAGGTCCAGGGGCTGGCCCAGGCCCTGGCGGCCGGCCTGGCCGGTGAGGGCGCCGGCGGCGTGACGGTATTCTCCCTCCTGCGCCGCGTCTACCGCACCATGGTCCCGCCCCTGCAGGAAGAGTGCGCTTTCCTGGAACTGGTGCTGCGCGGCCAGGCCGACCTGGGCGACGCCCTGCCCCAGGCAGCCGCCACGGCGGCGCACAAGCACCTGCGCGCCCTGCTGGAGCTGCTGGCCGTCATATACCGCGAGTCGCTGGACCTGGCGGCACAGCGCCGCGCGCTGGGGACGCTGCTGGAGCGCATCCGCCAGGACGAGCAGGTGCGGCGCACCGTGCGGGTGGAGAGCCGCTTCGGCCAGAGCTCGCAGACGATCATCCTCTTCATGATTCCCGCCTTTGTCGTGCTGGCCGCAGTGGCCGGGACGATGCTGGGGAGCGACGTGGCCGTGCTGGACTTTTACCTGGGCACGGCGCCGGGCCGGCTGATCACCGTGGTGGCGGTGCTGGTGGAGGTGCTGGTAGCGCTGGTCAGCCGGAGGATGGTGCGGCAGGTGTGCTGGGAATAGCACCGCGGACACGGCGGCCCGAGGTCGCAGGCCGGCTCTCGATGGAGGAAACAATGACAGCGGCACCCATCTTGCTCGTGCTCCTGGGCGGGGGCATCCTGATCGCCGCGCTCTACCAGATCACGCCGCAGCGGGCCTGGCGCAGCATGCGCGGGCGGGTGGAGGCGATGGAGGAGATGCAGCGGAAAGCGGCTCGCCGCCAGGCCGTCCTACGCGCCCTGCCCGACTTCCTGGGCAACCTACTGGTGGGCTACGGGGTCAAGGGGCAGCTGCTGGCGGCGCTCGACTTTACCGTGCGGCTGGGGCCGGCCGGCGGGCCGCTGGTCGAGGCGGTCAGGAGCGCCCTGCGCCAGGCCCGCCTGGCCGAAAGCAAGTACCCGGCACTGCACGAGATGGCCCGCGACTTGGGCGACCCGCTGCTCTCCGACCTCTTCCGGCTGCTCGAGGAGGCCGAGGAGGAGGGCGGCGACGTGGCCGCCATCCTGGAGGCCTACCTGGAGCACGCCTACCAGCGCAAGGCGACGGTGCTGCTGGAGCAGGCCAAGGTGCTTCCGTTGAAGTTGTTGGGGTTGACCGTGCCGCTGCTCCTCCCGACGCTGATCATCGTCATGGTGGCGCCGTTCCTGTGGGCGGCGCTGCAGGCGTGGGTGGGAAAGTGATGGGAGGAACCAGATGCGCAGGAGACGACGGATCGCCGGGGTAGCGTTGCTGGGAGTGGGGCTCGTCCTCCTCGCCCTGGCCGGCTGGCTCTACCT
>CAZTIG010000076.1:0-17190 GCA_964613665.1 uncultured Chloroflexia bacterium | reverse complement strand
GGCGAGGGGGCTGGCCCCCTCGCAAAAGAACCGGGCGCCTGCCCGGCACCCAGGCACCATCCGGCGCAGCCGGGGAAAGCGCCCGGCGCAGCCGGCCTACCCCTACCCCTCCGCCTTCCCCGCGCTCCCCAGCACGTCGATCTTGTGCAGCACCACCTGCCTCACCGCCTCGCGGGCCGGGGTCAGGTACTTGCGCGGGTCAAAGTCCTCGGGGTGCTCGATCAGGTGCTTGCGGATGGCCCCGGTAAAGGCCAGGCGCAGGTCGGTGTCGATGTTCACCTTGCGGATGCCGATCTGGCGCGCCTGGACGATCATCTCCTCCGGCACGCCCTGCGCCCCGGGAATCTGGCCGCCGTAGTCGTTGCAGACCTTGACCAGGTCGGCCAGGACGCTGGAGGCCCCGTGCAGCACCAGCGGGTAGCCGGCCGGCAGCACGGCCACGATCGCCCGCAGGCGGTCAAAGCCCAGCCGCGGCTCCCCCTTGAACTTGTAGGCCCCATGGCTGGTGCCGATGGCGATGGCCAGCGAGTCGCAGCCGCTGCGCGCGACGAACTCGGCCGCCTGGCCCGGGTCGGTGAAGCGGGCGTCCTGCTCCGTGACGGAGATATTGTCCTCCACCCCGGCCAGCCGGCCCAGCTCGGCCTCCACGCTCACCCCGCGCGGGTGGGCATACTCCACCACCTGGCGCGTCAGGGCGATGTTCTCGTCGAACGGCAGCCGCGAGCCGTCGATCATCACCGAGGTAAAGCCGCCGTCGATGCAGGCCTTGCAGATCTCGAAATCCTCGCCGTGGTCCAGGTGCAGGGCGATGGGGATGGTGGTCGTGGCGATGGCCGCCTCGACCAGCTTGACCAGGTACTCCTGGCGGGCGTACTTGCGCGCCCCGGCCGATACCTGGAAGATGATCGGGGCGCGCTTCTCCTGGGCGGCGTCCACGATCGCCTGGACCAGCTCCATGTTGTTCACGTTGAAACCGCCGATGGCGTACCCTTCCCGAGACGCACGCGCAAACAGGTCCCACGTATTCACGAGCGGCATGGCTCCTCCTTGGTCCTTCGTCCTTGGTCCTTCGTCCTTGGTCCTTCGTCCTTGGTCCTTGATCCTCTACGCAAGCCGGGCCAGCAGCCCCTCCAGCTCCTCGTCCGAATAGAAGTAGATGGTGACGCGCCCCCCCTTGCGACCGCGCTGCAGGGTGACGCGCGTGCCCAGCGCCTCGCGCAGGCGCGCCTCCAGCGCCGCCGTCTCGTCCTGGCCGGCCGGCGCGGGGCGGGGCGGGCGCCGGGCGGCGCGCAGCAGGCGCTGCACCAGGGCCTCGGTCTGGCGCACGCTCAGGGCGCGTTGCAGCACCAGGCGCATGGCCTCGACCTGGACCTGCGGCGAAGGCAGCGCCAGCAGGGCGCGGGCATGCCCGGCGCTGAGGTCCCCGGCCACGACGCGCTCGCGCACCGGCAGGGCCAGCTGCAGCAGGCGCAGGGTGTTGCTGACCGCCGGCCGGCTGCGCCCGACCTGATGGGCGATCTCCTCGTGGCTCAGGCCGAACTCCTCGGCCAGCACGCGGTAGGCCTCGGCCTCCTCCAGCGGGTTCAGGTCCTCGCGCTGCAGGTTCTCCACCAGGGCCAGCTCCAGGACCTGGCGCGGGGAGAGCTCCTTGACCAGGGCGGGGATGGTGGCCAGGCCGGCCATCTGCGCCGCCTGCCAGCGGCGCTCGCCGGCCACGAGCTGGTAGCGCGGCGGGACCGTGCCGGGCACCTCGGTGACGATGACCGGCTGGAGCACGCCGTGGGCGGCGATGGAGGCGGCCAGCTCGGCCAGGGCCTGGCGGTCCGGCTGCTGGCGGGGCTGGTGCGGGTTGGGGACGATCTGCGCCACGGGCAGGGAGCGGATGCCACCGCCGCCGTCCCCCATAGAGGGGATGAGCGCGTCCAGCCCGCGGCCGAGCCTCCTATACTCCGACATGCGTGCCCTCCTGTTGGGCCGGCGGCGGCGGAGCCCCCAGCCGGGCCAGGAACTCGCGTCCCAGCAGGCGGTAGGCCAACGCTGCCGGGGACGAGGCGTCGTACTCCCAGATGGTCTTGCCGTGGCTGGGGGCTTCCCCCAGGCGGACGCTCCGCGGGATGAGGGCGGTAAAGACCCGCCCGGGCAGGTGGCGCTGGACCTCCTGGACGATCTCCAGCGAGAGGCGCGTGCGCCGGTCGAACATGGTCATGACCACGCCGATCAGGTGCAGGCGGGGGTTCAGCCCTTCCTGGACGCGGCGCAGGGTGTCGAGGAGCTGGGCCAGCCCCTCCATGGCCAGGTACTCGCACTGCAGCGGGATGAGCACCCCCTCCGAGGCCACCAGGGCGTTCACGGTGAGCACGCCCAAGGAGGGCGGGCTGTCGATGCAGATGAAATCGTAGAGGCCGCGGCCCGGCTGCAGGACCTGGGCCAGGCGCTGCTCGCGGCCGGCCTGGTTGAGCAGCTCCACGGTGGCCCCGGCCAGCCGCAGCGTGGCCGGCAACAGGTCCAGCCCCGGCCGGCCGCTGGGGACGACGACACGCTCCAGCGGCAGGTGGTCCAGGAGGGCCTCGTAGAGCGAGGCGGCCAGGCGGTGCTTCTCCACCCCCAGGCAGGTGGTGGCGTTGCCCTGGGGGTCGCCGTCCACCAGCAGGACGCGGTAGCCCTGCTGGGCGAAGTACGCGCTCAGGTTGGCGGCGGTGGTCGTCTTGCCCACGCCGCCCTTCTGGTTGGCCAGGGCAAAGGTGTAGGCCATGGGGTGTTATCTCCGTCGGCGGCAGCCCACCGGAAACCGGGCCTATTGTACTACAACCCGCCAGGGGCCGCAAACAGGCCGGTCAACTTTCCCACACCCCCCGCACCCACGGCACGGCCGCGCGCATGGGCTCGACGAACGCGGCGGTGTCATAGTGGCCGACCCCCTCGACCACCACCAGCTCCACCGCCGCGCCGCGCGCCCGCAGCGCCTGCGCCGCCGCCGCCGTCGGCTCCAGCGGGACCACCTCGTCGGCGCGGCTGTGGATGAGGTAGAGCGGCACGGCGGTTCCGCGCGCGAGCACCCCCGGCGGAGGCCAGGCAGCCATGGGGATGGCCGCGCGGAAGAGGTCGGGGTGGGCGTCGGCCCAGTGCCAGGCACCCATCCCGCCCAGGCTGTAGCCGACGACCAGGGTCCTGCCCGCCGCCAGCGCATAGTGCCCCCGGAGGTGCTCCAGGAGCGCCAGCACGCCGGCCGCGCTCTCCGGCCCCGTCCAGTCCCGCCCCGGGCAGTCCGGCGCCACCAGGAGCGCCCCCAGGCCGGCCAGGGCCGGCGCGACCACCGTCGCCAGGAAGCCGCCGCCGTAGTAGCGCGGGGGGGCTGCCCCGGTCCAGCCATAGTGCAGCGCCAGCACCAGCGGCAGCGGTCGGCCGGGCCCGGCGGGGACGGCCAGGGTGTAGCGCAGGCCGGCCCCGCCCGGCAGCGGCAGGACCTGCGTGTAGCGACCGGGCAGCACGGGCATTTCCGCCATCGCATTCCTCTCCGGAAAGATTGTAGCGGCCCGCCGGTCGGTTGTCAATAGCCGCCCACCCCGTTTGTTCGATGTCTTGACAAAGCCCCCGCGCCGCGCTATAATGCCCGGCGATCCGACCGAGCGGAACGCCCCGTTTCGACCACAGAAAGGAGCTGCCGATGGCTCGCTGGATCTCCCTCCTCGGGATCGCCTTGCTCCTCCTCTCCGCCCTGCCGCTGGCCGGTGCCGCCCCTGCGCCGGCCCGGCCTGCCGCCCCCGCCGGCCCGCGGCCCGAGATCGTCGTCGACGGGCACCTGGAGGCCGGCTACCGCCCGGTCGCCGCCGACCCCCCGGGCGACGGCAACGGCAACGCCGTCATGGACCTGCTCGGCCTCTACGTCGCCGAGGACGCCGACAGCTACTACTTTGCCTTTGTCGTCAACGCCGACGTCGTCGCCACCAACTGGGGCAAGTACGTGCTCTACCTGGACACCACGGGCGACGGCAGCGGCGCGCCCGGCGACGCCTGGACGCGCAACGTCGCCGTCGACGACCCGCACAAGCCCGAATACGGCCTCTACTCCTGGGTGGACTGCGCCTACGGGCCGGCCTGCACCCAGTTCTGGGGCTGGGGCGGCGGCTCCTGGAGCCAATTCGGCACCCTGGACGACGCCGCCCTCTCCACCACCGGCATCACCTCCACCCTGGAGTGGCGCATGGCCCGCTGGCGGCTGGGCAGCCCCACCGAGTTCTGGTGCGAGGCCTGGAGCACCGGCGGCGGCAGCAACGACAACGCCCAGGATACCATCAACGACCCGCCCGACGACTGGAACGCCTGGGACTGGAGCACGCTGGCCGTCCTGGACAACTCTACCCACGTCGTCCGCGAGTTCTACGGGCCGGCCCTCACCGTGACCTGGCCGGAGGAGGGGGCCCGCTTCCGCGAACCGGAGATCGCCGTCACGGGCTACGTCTCCCCCACCGGCGGCGTCACCGTCACCGTCGACCTGAACGGCAGCGCCATCTTCACCCCCACCCTCGGCCCGGCCGGCGCCTTCACCCAGAGCGTCACCCTCATCTCCGGCAGCAACACCCTCACCGTCACGGCGGCCGGCGCCGGCGGCAGCAGCGCCGTCGTCCGCCACGTCGCCCTGGGGCCGGCCGCCCACGACGGCAACGTGGAGTGGTACGGCGTCGCCCACTACACCCGCGGCACGCTCTACCACGACCCCTTCGGGCCGGCCACCACCGGCGCCACCCTGACGCTGCGCCTGCGCACCTACCGCGGCGACGTCACCGGCGTCACCCTGCGCACCTGGGACGACCTGGCCGCGCCGAGCGAAATCTCCTACACGATGCACCTCTCCAGCGCCATCAGCGACCCGCTGGGGCTCTACGATTACTGGGAGGTCGGCCTGTCCGCCCCCGGCCACGGCACGCTGCTGTGGTACAAGTTCCGGGTCGAGGACAGCCCCGACGTGGACTGGTACGAGGACGACGGCGCGCTCAACGGCTGGGGGCACATGGTCGACGACCCCACCTGGGCCGGCAGCTTCCGCCAGGTCGTCTACGAGGCCGACTACAGCACCCCCGACTGGCTGCAAAACGGCATCGTCTACCAGATCTACCCCGACCGGTTCCGCAACGGCGATTGGAGCAACGACCCCATCTCCGGCACCGGCTTTATCTACGAGGACACGATCATCACCCACTCCGTCTGGAACGAGCCCCCGGTGGACCCGCGCGACCCCGCCGGCCCGTTCTATCAGCGCTGGAGTGCGGACTTTTTCGGCGGCGACCTCCAGGGGATCATCGACGAGCTGGACTATTTGCACGACCTGGGCGTGACGGTGCTCTACCTCAACCCCATCTTCCTCTCGCCCTCCAACCACAAGTACGACACGACCAGCTACGAGGAGATCGACCCCCACTTTGGCGACATGGATACCCTTGCCGCGCTGATCGACGCCGCCGCGGCCCGCGGCATGCACGTGGTGCTGGACGGCGTCTTTAACCACACCTCCAGCGACAGTTACTACTTTGACCGGTACGGCCGCTACAGCCAGCAGGGCGCCTGCGAGTCGCCGGCCTCGGCCTACCGCGATTGGTACTACTTCGGCAGCGGCACCTGCCCGGGCTGCGACCAGCCCTACCAGTCGTGGTGGGGCTACTGCTCGCTGCCCATCCTGAACAGCGACAACCCGGCGGTGCGCGATTACGTCTACGGCAGCGGGGCCTTTGGCGGCAGCGACGGGGCCGCCACCTACTGGCCGCGCCAGGGCAGCGCCGGGTGGCGGCTGGACGTGGCCGGGGACATCGACGGCGGCTACCTGGACACGGACTACTGGGAAGAGTTCCGCGCCGCCGTGCGCTCGGTGCGGCCCGACGCGGCCATCATCGGCGAGGAGTGGGGCGACGCCGCTCCCTGGCTCCTGGGGAACGAGTGGGACGCGGTGATGAACTACCAGTTCCGCGCCGCCCTGCTCTCCTTCCTGCGCGACACTCCCTACCAGGACAATGACGCCAACGCCGGTAGCTCCACCGGGGTGCTGGAGCCGCTCGCGCCGAGCCAGTTCAACGAGCGGCTGCTGGCGCTGATGGAAAGCTACCCGCCGCCGGCCCTGCACGCCATGCTCAACCTGCTGGGCAGCCACGACACCAACCGCGTCCTCTTTGTCCTCAACCCCAACGCCGCCGTGGGCAACTTCGACCCGGGCGACGTCGCCGCGGCCAAGGCCATCTTGCGCCTGGGGACGATCGTGCAGTTCACCCTGCCCGGCGCGCCGACGGTCTACTACGGCGACGAGGCCGGCGCCTACATGCCGGCCATGGCCACGAGCGGCGGCGGACTGATGGAGGACGACCCCTACAACCGCATCCCCTTCCCCTGGGCCGACGAGAGCGGCACGCCGGCCTTTTCCTTCGACCAGGCCCTGCACGACCACTACGCCCGGCTGGCCGCCATCCGCCACGCCCACCCGGCCCTGCGCACCGGCTCCTTCCAAACCCTCCTGACCGACGACCAGGCCGACACCTACGCCTACGGCCGGCGCCTGGACGACGACTATGCCGTGGTCGTGGTCAACCGCGCCCCCATCAGCCAGACCGTCGCCGTGCCCCTGGGCGGCTTCCTGCCGGCCGGCACCGCCCTGGAGGACGCCCTGGAAGGCGGCACCGCCGTGGTGGCGTCCGACACGGTCACCGTGACGCTGCCCGCCCTGTGGGGGGTTATCCTGGTGCAGGCGGTGACCTGCACCGCGCCCAGCGCCGCCTTCACCTACACCGTGGAGGGGCTGACCGTCTCCTTCACCGACCGGAGCACCGGGACGGCGCCGCTCTCCTTCCTGTGGACCTTTGGCGACGGCGTCACCGCGACGCTGCCCAACCCGGTGCATACCTACGGCGCGGCCGGCAGCTACAGCGTCACCCTGGAGGTGAGAAACGCCTGCGGGCAGGACGACTGTGGGCACGCGGTCACCTTCGGCGGGTACAGCATCTACCTGCCGCTGGTGGTGCGGGGCGCGGGGCGGAGGTAGGGTTGCGGCGTGCCGCTCAGGGCGTCGGGCCGGGCAGCGGCGAGGGCGTCGGCGTCGGCGCGGCCGGCGGGGGGCGGTAGCGGATGGTATAGGCCCCGTTGCGCACCTCGACGGCGATGACGCGGAACTTGATCCGGCCGGCCCCATCGGTGCGGACGACCACGCTGCCCCGTCCGGGGAGCCCGTAGCGCCCCGCGACGGTGAGGACCGTGGATAGGTCGGCGTCCAGGATCTCCAGCGTCAGGTCGCCCTGCTCGGCCGAGACCAAGACCTCCAGCTGCACCGGGCTGACCGGCGAGCCGACCACGTACTCGGGCTGCGAACGGCCGTCGGCGCTGACGAACTGCACGGCGATCTCGCCGGCCCCATCGGCCGCCGGGGTCGCCAGGCGTTGCTGCTCGCCGGAGACCAGGTAGCAGCCGCCGAGGAGGAAGGACAGCGCCAGGAGCGCGCCAAGCAGGGCCATGCGCCATCTGGACATCTCGGTGCTCCACCGGCCGGGCCGACGGGAGCAGGGCGGGACGGCCCCTGCCGGACCGGCATCGCTCATCATCCCAGGAGCGCGCCCACGAAGCGCTGGGCGTCGAAATCGGCCAGGTCCGTCAGCCGCTCCCCGGTGCCCACGTAGGCGATCGGCAGGCCCAGCTCCTTGGCGATGGCAAAGGCGATCCCGCCCTTGGCCGTGCCGTCGAGCTTGGCCAGTGCCAGGTGGGTCACCTGGACGGCCGCGGTGAATACGCGGGCCTGGGCCAGGCCGTTCTGCCCGGTCGTGGCGTCGACGACCAGCAGGACCTGGTGCGGGGCCGCGGGCAGCTTGCGCTGGATGACGCGGCGGACCTTTTCCAGCTCCTGCATCAGGTTGTGCTTGGTGTGGAGCCGGCCGGCCGTGTCCACGATGACCACGTCCGTCCCGCGCGAGACGGCCGCGGAGACGGCGTCAAAGGCCACCGCCCCGGGGTCGGCCCCGGGCTGGTGGGCGATGACCGGCACGCCGGCCCGCTCGCCCCAGACCTGCAACTGCTCGATGGCCGCCGCGCGGAAGGTGTCGGCGGCGGCCAGGAGGACGGTGCGGCCCTCCTGGCGGTAGCGGTAGGCCAGCTTGGCGATCGTCGTCGTCTTGCCGACCCCGTTCACGCCCACGGCGAGCACCACGAAGGGACTGCCCGGTTCGGGTGCAGGCACGGGCCGCTGCACCTGCTGCAGGATGGCGACCATCTGCTCCGCCAGGGCGCGGTGCAGCGCCGCCTCCTCGCGGATACCCTCCTCGCGCACGCGCTGGCGCAGGTGCTGGACCAGCTCCAGCGAGGCCTCCACCCCGACGTCGGCCTGGATCAGGAGCGCTTCCAGCTCCTCCCAGGTCTCCTCGTCGAGCTGGCCGCGGCGCAGGAGCTGCCCGATACGCGCCAGCAGCCCTTGCCGCGTGCGCGCCAAGCCCTGCGCCAGGCCGGCCGGCTCCTGCGGGGGCTCCGGCGGCGGTTCCGGTCGGTCCTTGCGGCGAAAGAGCGGCAACGGTTTCTCCTGGAGGGCTGGGGCGATTCCTCTCTGACCCGCTCCTATCGTCCGGGCGGCGCAAGAGCGGCAGCGCCTCCTGGCGGCGACGGGGAACGCCCAACCGTCAAGCTTCAACCTGCACCTTTCAACCTCTTCACGCCCAGCCGATGTCCTCGTCGGCGGGGGCGGCCCCCGGGGCCCCTTCTTCCTCGTCCTCCCAGCGGCCGGCCTCGATCTCGTCGACCATCTCGTCGAACTCGTCGCCCAGCTCCTCGCCCATGGTGCGCTGCATGCGCCGCGCCCAGCGGGCAATGCTCTTGGGATCGTTCTCGTCGACGTCGGCCAGCATGGAGGGATCGGCCAGGGCCTCCATCTGCTCGTCCTCGGAGCGGACGGTGGCGAATCGCGAGACGAGGCGCTGCACCTCGGCGCTGCCGCAGCGCGGGCAGCGCGCCGGCTGCTCCTGGCCGGGGCGCAGGGCCAGCAGGCTGAAGCGAGCCCGGCAGTGCGGGCAACGGTACTCGTAGATCGGCATCGTCGACCTCCAAGCGCTCGCTGCGGGGCCATTATAGCATAGCTGCCGCCTCCGTCAACCGCACATCGTATTTGACCGCGGTATCTCCCCATGCTATACTGCCCGCGACGAGGGGCGCGGCGCCGGGGTGGGCGTCGCCGTGGGCCGGCCCGTGCCGGCCACGCGGCCCCGATCGAAGCAAGGCGCCCCAGGAGGTAGCCATGCTCGTCGGAGTACAGGTCAGTCTGTACCCGCTGGGGCAGGGGGACCTGCTGCCGGGCATCCAGGATGTCTGGGATGCCCTGGGCGAGGCCGGGCTGCGCGCGGAGCCCGGCCCGTTGAGCACGGTGGTCTATGGCGAGGACGAGGCCTGCCTGGCGGCGCTGCGCGAGGGCTTTCGCCGGGCGACGGGCCGCGGGCCGGCCGTCATGGTGATCACGATGACCAATGCCTGCCCCATGCCGAGGGAACGCTGATGCCGCTGGCGCTCTTCCCGGGGACGGTGGTCGACCCCCTCACGCCCGAGGAGGTCCATGCCGGGCGGCGCACCCGCCTGCTCGGGCGCGAGGTGCACTACTGGCCCGTCCTGGCCTCCACCAACGACGTGGCCCGCGAGCAAGCCGCGGCGGACACGCCCGAGGGGCTCCTCGTCCTGGCCGAGGAGCAACGCTTCGGGCGCGGGCGGCGCGGCCGCCGCTGGGAGGCCCCGCTGGGCAGCAGCCTGCTCGCGTCGCTCCTGCTGCGCCCGGCTTTCCTGCCCCCGGCGCAGTCCTTTCTCCTGACCGCCCTGGCCGCCCTGGGCATCGCCGAGGCCATCGCCCGGCAGACCGGCCTGCAGCCGGCCATCAAGTGGCCGAACGACCTGCTCCTCTCCGGACGCAAGGTCTGCGGCATCCTGATCGAGCTGGAAAGCCGTCCCGACCGGCTGGAGTGGGCCGTCCTGGGGTGGGGGCTGAACGTCAACACGAGCTTTGCCGGGGACGCGGCGTTGCGCCAGAGCGCCATCAGCCTGGCCGAGGCCGCCGGCCGGCCCTTCCCGCGCCTGCCGCTGCTGTGGGCCTGCCTGGAGCGGCTGGAGGCGCACTACGAGGCGGCACGGGCCGGCCGCGGGGAGACCGTCTGGGCCGCCTGGCGCGCCCGGCTGGAGACGCTGGGCCGGCAGGTCGCCGTCGCCGCTCCCGGCGGCACGATCGTCGGCCGGGCCATCGACGTGTCGCGGGACGGGGCCCTGCTCGTGGAGCAGGACGGCGGAGAGGTCGCGCGGGTGCTAGCCGGGGACGTGACGGTGCGGTCGTAGCGCTGTCACGGCTCCGTAACCGCGGGGAGATCATTGCGTCCCCATTTGTGGTAGAATGGGGGGCAGATCGGAGGTGCGGTTGTGTTTGTCATCGGCACGGCCGGCCACGTGGACCACGGCAAATCCACCCTGGTCGAGGCCCTCACCGGCATCAATCCCGACCGCCTGATCGAGGAGCAGGAGCGGGAGATGACCATCGACCTGGGCTTTGCCTGGCTGACCCTGCCCAGCGGCCGCGAGGTCAGCATCGTCGACGTGCCCGGCCACGAGCGCTTCATCAAGAACATGCTGGCCGGCGTGGGCGGGATTGACGCCGCCCTGGTCGTCGTCGCCGCCGACGAGGGCATCATGCCCCAGACGCGCGAGCACCTGGACATCCTGTCCCTGCTGCAGGTGCCGCGCGGCGTCGTGGTCATCACCAAGGCCGACCTGGCCCCCGACGCGGAGTGGCTGGACATGGTCGAGGAGGAGGTCCGCGAGCACCTGCGGGGCTCCCTCCTGGAGGACGCGCCGGTGGTGCCGGTCTCGGCGCGCACCGGCCAGGGGCTGCCGGAGCTGCTGGCGGCGCTCGACGGCGTGCTGGCCGAGGCGCAGCCGCGCGCCGACCAGGGCCGGCCGCGCCTGCCGATCGACCGCGTCTTTACCATCGCCGGCTTCGGCACCGTGGTGACGGGCACCCTCCAGGACGGCTCGCTGCGGGTGGGCCAGGAGGTGGAGGTCGTGCCGCGGGGCCTGCGTGGGCGCATCCGCGGCCTGCAGACGCACAAGCGCAAGGTGGAGGAGGCGCCGCCCGGCCGCCGCACGGCCGTCAACATCACCGGCGTGGCCGTCGAGGAGTTGGCCCGCGGGGACGTGCTGACCACGCCGGGCTGGCTCCTGCCGACGCAGCGGCTGGCCGTGCGCCTGCGATTGCTCCCGTCCGTCCCCGTCCCGCTGCGCCAGGACGACACCCTGGACCTCTTCCTGGGCTCGGCGGAGCGGCTGGCGCGGGCCACGCTGCTGGAGGCGGCCGAGCTGGCCCCCGGCGCGGCCGGCTGGGTGCTGCTGCGGCTGGACGAGCCGCTGGCAGCGGTGCGCGGCGACCGCTTCATCGTCCGGCGCCCTTCGCCGGGGACGACGATCGGTGGAGGGGTGGTGGTGGACCCCCGGCCGGGGCGGCTGCGGCGCTTCCGCCGCGAGGCCCTGGCTGCGCTGGAGGCGTTGGAGCGGGGCCGGCCGGAGGACGTGCTCATGCGGGCCTTTCGGGATGAGCCCCGGCCGGCGCGCGCGGTGATCGAGGAGAGCGGGCTGCCGGCGGAGGAGGGCCAACGGACGCTGCGCCGGCTGTGGCAGGAGGGCGCGCTCATCGCGCTCCAGCCCGGGGCGGACGACCTGCTGCCGACGACGATGCTCCTGCCGGCCGCCGCGGCCGAGCACCTGCACGAGCGCATCCAGGCGCTGCTGGGAGAGTACCACGCCCGCTACCCGCTCCGCGCTGGCATGCCCAAGGAGGAGATCAAGAGCCAGCTGCACCTGGAGGGGCGCGTCTTCAACGACCTGCTGGCATGGGAGGAGAGCCGGGGCTCCCTGGTCGTGCAGGGCGCCCTCGTCCGCCAGGTCGGGCACCGGCTGCGCTATACCCCCGAGCAACAGGCCCAGGCGGACCACCTGCTGGCGCTGCTGCGCCGACAGCCCTATGCCCCCCCGGCGCGCGCGGAGTGGGGCATCGCCGACGAGGTGTTGGACGCCCTGGTCGAGGAGGGACGCGTCATCCGCCTGAACCCGGAGGTGGTCTTTCTCCCCGAGACGTACCAGGACATGGTGCGGACGGTATTGGAGCAGATCGACCGGGCCGGCCCCATCACCGTGGCCCAGGTGCGCGATCGGTTTCAGACCAGCCGCAAGTATGCATTGGCTCTATTGGAGGACATGGACCAGCGAAGGCTGACCCGCCGGATCGAGGACCAACGGGTGCGCTACTGAGGAGGGAAACATGGAAGATGGCCGCATGCTCAAGCACAAGGTCGGCTACGAGAAGCTGCTGCGGGCCGTGGGCCGGTTCTGCGAAGAGCAGAAGCTGGACGAGATCTGCCTGCTCGAGTTCGAGAAGGGGATCGTGCTCCAGGGCCTGCGGGTAGCGTCGACGGGCGACGGCTACATCCGCCACATGGTCTCCTACACGTGGAGCTACGAACAGCTCGCCCAATGGGCCAAGGGAGGCAAGCTACCCGCGGCAGAAGCCAAGGCAGGCCAGAGAGGAGGGCAGCGATGAGGCTCTTCGAAGGCGTTTCGCAGACCGACTACCAGGACATCCTGCGGGCACTGGGGCGGTTCATCGACATGAACAACTACGTGGACATCCGCATCATCGAGGCCGAGGACGGGCTCATCTTCCAGGGCCGCACCCGCGGGGGGCGGGTCCGACCGGGCACGCACTTTGAGACCTTCCTCATCACCGACGAGGACCTGCAGAAGCTGCTGCACGAAGCCTACGATCAGCGCGGGAAGGGTGCCCTGGGCGCCAAGCTGCTGGGCGAGTAACGCTCAGTCCTTGCGGGCCAGGAACAGCGCCTCCACCAGCACCAGCAGGAGCAGGCTGAGCAGGGCGATCGGCCAGGTCAACTGGCCCAGGCTGCGCGTCACGGCCAGCTCGACGATGTAGAGGGAGAGGAGGCCGGCCTCCCGCCAGGCCCGCAGCAGGTCGCGCTGGTGCGTGCGCGAGGTCAGGAAGCGCAGCCCCACCAGATGGGCCAGCGGAGCCAGCAGCGTGGTGCAGACGACAAAGAGGACCACGAACCAGTACCAACCCTGGAGCAGGGTGGCGGGCGAGGCCGGGCCAGTGCGGACCTCCTGTTCGAGCGCAGCCGGGAGTGGGACAAAGGCCATCAGGTAGCCAAAGGCGGCCCAGCCCAGCACGGCATAGGGGCCGTAAAAGTACCACCGCAGCCACAGCGACAGGGGGACAAAGGTGGCCGCCGGGGTCAACAGGAGGAGAGCGTAGAAGACAAGGCGCCAGGGGTCCCAGAAACCGGTCACCGCCCCGATGTTGAAGAAGAAGAGGAGGTAGATCCAGCAGGCCCACAGGAGCCCAGCCAGGGGCCCGAACACCCACAGCAACCGCCGAATGTCCATGGCTTCTCTCCGCACGCCGGCAGCTCTCTACCTACACGAATAGCGCGCCCCCTCGAACGCAGGGCCATATCCAAGTCGCCGGCCTGGACCGGCAGGCGCCCGGCTCCGGCACGACGCCGCACATGCCGGGGCGCAGCAATGGTGCGGCTGTGCCGCGCTTCGCGCCGGCCGGGCACTTGCCATTCGTGGTGCACCGCCGCGACCGCGATACCGCCGCGCCCCCGAACGTGTGCTCCTTGACAGAACGGACCGACAGCGGCTATAATAGTGCCTACTGGAGGCGGCGATGAAGGTCTTTTTGGCCGGCATCATGCAGGGCTCGATGCAAGGAAACGGCGTCCACGACCAGGACTACCGCCGGCAGATCACGGGGCTGCTGCGCAAGCAGCTGGCTGCCGCCGAGATCATCGACCCCTGGGCCCTGCACCCCAACAGCCCGGCCTACGACGATGAGCTGGGCCGGCGTACCTTTTTCCACTTTTGCGATCAGGCCGGCCAGGTCGACCTGCTGATCGCCTATGTGCCCGAAGCCAGCATGGGCACGGCCGTGGAGATGTGGGAAGCCTACCGTCATGGGGTTCCGGTCATTGCCATCTCGTCGCTGGACACCTGGGCAGTACGGTTCCTGTCCTGGCGCGTCTGCCGCTCGCTGAACGACCTGGAGGCACTGCTGCGCGAAGAGAACCTGCCGCAGCGCCGGCCAGGTGGAGAGCGTGCCGCGCCTGCCACGATGGCGCCGGCGAGCCAGCCGGCCCGCTAGGAGGGCGAAGCGGCAACGCGCTCCTTGACAACCTCGTCGGTTCTACGGCGCCGCCAGGGTAGGCCGGGCCTGCGGGATCAGCCCCCAGGACTGCTGCGGCCAGTAGATGAACCAGGCCTGGCCGACGATCTTGTCCAGCGGCAGCGGACCCCAGGTGCGCGAGTCGCTGCTGTTGCCGCGGTTGTCGCCCATGACAAAGACGGCATCATCGGGCACCCGGACCGGGGCCATCGCGCCCATCTGCGCCCGGGCCGAACCGGGGAGGTATGGTTCCTCCAGGGGGATCCCGTCGATCAGGACCTGGCCGTTGCGGATCTCCACCATCTCTCCCGGCAGGCCGATGACCCGCTTGATAAAGTCGCGGCTGGTGTCGCGCGGATACTCGAAGACGACAATGTCGCCCCGCTGGGGGGCGTGGAAGAGATAGGCCAGTCGGGCCGTTTCGTTTTCCGCGCCTGGCAGCCAACGGCGGAGGTTCAGGTCCACGTGCAGGTACACCAGGCGGTTGACCATGATGTACTGGCCGGTGTGCAGGTTCGGCTCCATGCTGCTGCCTTCGATCATAAAGTTCTGAACGACCGTGCGCACCAGGAAAAAGATCAGGAGGGTAAAGAGCAGCGTCTCCAGCATCTCGCGCAGCACCGATCGCGCCGAGCCCTTGGCTTCGGGCTGTGCTGGGGGCGCCGTCACCTCGCCGGGTGAAGGCGGGGACAGCTGAGATGGATCGTCCTTCTCCCGTGGAGTGGAGATGGGCCAGGACATCGGCTCGATTCCTCCTGGATCGCATTGGGGCTATTATAATACAATCGGCCCAAATTGCCAACTGGTCGGGTTGGAGGGTGCTATGCCAGAAGCGCTGCAGTACGACCGGATGGACGACGGGAGCGTCCTGTGCCGCCTGTGCCCCTGGAAGTGCCAGATCGCGCCGGGGGAGAGCGGGCGCTGCGCGGTGCGCCAGAACCGCGAGGGCACCCTCCACAGCCTCAACTACGGAATCCTGTCGGCTGCGGCCGTCGAGCCGGTCGAGCGGCGCGGGCTGTACCACCTGTTTCCGGGCAGCGTCATCCTGACATTGGGCGGATGGGGCAACAGCCTGGCCTACCGCCACCGTCCGCCGCCGCCTTCGCTTCCGGAGGACGAGAAGAGGCGCTACCTGGACCCGGAGCGGGCCGTCTCCTTTGCCGTGGAGCGCCGCTGCCGCGGGCTGGCCTGGGGCTACCAGGAACCCACCGTCTGGCTGGAGTACGTCCTGGACTCGGCCAAGCTGGCCCGGGCCAACGGCCTCTTCACCGTGCTCTTGAGCAACGGTTTCGTCACCATGGAGACCCTGGACCTGCTGGGACCCTACCTGAATGCCTACGCCGTGGAGATCCCCGCGGTGACCGCGGGGCCCTACGAGGCACTCGGCCCCGTGCCCTTGTGGGAGGCCATCCTGAAGGGAACGGCCTATGTGCAGGAGCGCTGGCGCTGCCACCTCGAGATTCACACGCCCATCATCCCGGAGATCAACGACAGCGAGGAGACGCTCAACGGGCTGGCGGTGTGGGTGCGCGACACGCTCGGTCCCGACATCCCCTGGCACGTGTGGCAGTACGAGCCGGCCGGCGAGTTGTCCGACAGGCCGGCCACCACTCCTGCCGCGCTGGAAAAGGCCCGCGCGCTGGGCCGGGAGGCCGGCCTCCGCTACATCTACGCGCAGACCGGGGATGCCAGCGGGCTGACCCCCACCTCGTGCCCCTCCTGCGGGCAGCAGATCATCCAGCGCGGGGGCAACTTCGCGATCAAGGTCACGGGGTTGGACGGCGGCAAGTGCTCCCGCTGCGGCCAGGAGATCTACTTGCAGCGCTCCATCTTCAAGTAGCGGTTCCTGCGGCCGCGTCGGCGGGCTCGCCAGGAGGAGGACAATGTTCCGCAAGAGCTCTCTGGAAGGGGAGGTTCGCCCCTCCCCCATCGCCGGCACCTGGTACCCCGGGTCGGCCGAGGCGCTGGCGGCCATGGTGGACCGCTTTCTGGCCAACGTGCCGGCCCAGGAGGTAAGCGGTCGGCTTGCGGGCCTGATGGCTCCCCACGCCGGGTACGTCTACTCGGGCCAGGTGGCGGCATATGCCTACAAGCTGCTGCAGGGGCAGCACTTTCCACGGGTGGTGGTCCTCAGCCCCAGCCATCGCTCCTACCCGGGCCGATTCCTGACCAGCGCCCGGCGCTACTACGAAACGCCGCTGGGCAAGGTGGAGGTGGACCGGGCCACGCTGGATGCGCTGGCCGGCCACCTGCCCGTGACCCGGCTGGACTATGATGAGGAGCACTCGCTGGAGATCCAGTTGCCCTTCCTGCAGCGGACGCTGGGCGAGTTCCTGCTGGTGCCGCTGATGCTGCACGACCAGACCTGGGAGGACTGCCAGGAGCTGGCGGCAGCCCTGGATCAGGTGCTGCGGGCGGAGCAGCCCTTGCTCGTGGCCAGCACCGACTTGTGCCACGAGTACAGCTACGAGCAGGTGCGGGCCACGGACGCGGCCACGCTGGCGGCGCTGCAGCGCGGCGACCCGCGGGTCTTCTGGGAGACGGCCTGGCAGTTGCACGGGGCCTGTGGGCTGGGCCCGGTCACGACGGTGCTGCTGACGGCCCGGCTGTGGGGCGCGACGCGCGTGCAACTGCTGCAGAGCACGAACTCGGGCGACGTGACCGGGCAGCGGAGCGGCTACGTGGTCGGCTACGCCGCCGCTGCGGTGCTGGCGCCGGAGACGGGCCCTGGGGTGGAGTAGGCCGCCCCGGGCGCAGTGGGTGGTGGCCGCCCGACTGGGTGGCGAGCGGCTCCGTTCCAGCAGTCCTTGCACCTGGATGTCTTGGTGGTGAGCGAGAGCTCTTCGCGGCGGCAGGTACGGAGACAGGACATGGCACTGATCAAGAAGATGGGCGGGCGCAGAGAAGGCACGCCGGCGGCGGGTCCCGACGAGTCCGGCACGGTCAAGCTCGACGAGGCCGCGCGGCCGGCACCC
>CAZTIG010000075.1:0-17328 GCA_964613665.1 uncultured Chloroflexia bacterium | reverse complement strand
CTCCTTCACCTTCGAGCTGGCCGGCCAGTTCTTCCAGCCATGCTCCTCGTTCGAGAGTGTCGACGTGCCCGACAACCGCGCCTCCCTGCTCTACGCCTGGAAGATCGCCGACACGCCCTACATGACCGTCTACGGGCCCGACACCCTCAACGCTGCCGCCACGCCGGCGGCGGTGGCCCCCGGCACGCCGGTGCAGCTCACCGCCACGGTCAACGACCAGCAGAACGGCAACCAGCAGGTCCAGGCGGCCGAGTACTACCTCCTGCCCCTGCACAGCGCCACCCCGCCCGGCGACCCCGGCACGGGCACGGCCATGAGCCCGGCCGACGGCTCCTGGAGCAGCGCCGTGGAGGGCGTCGTGGCCACGGTGGACACCTCCGCCCTGGCCCCCGGCGGCTACCTACTGGCCGTGCGCGGGCGGGACGCCGGCAACCACTGGGGCCCCCTGGAGGCGGCCTTTCTCTACGTCGTCCAGCCGGGCGTCTCCCCGGTCATCGAGGGCACCGTGCTCTCGGCCGCCACGGGCGACCC
The DNA here is from genome assembly GCA_964613665.1 of uncultured Chloroflexia bacterium. Lineage (GTDB taxonomy): Bacteria > Chloroflexota > Chloroflexia > DTKN01 > DTKN01 > CAZQFV01. The sequence continues at coordinate 16,797 of CAZTIG010000075.1, read as the reverse complement.
GTTGCAGGCCAACGTCAGCGCCGGCATCTTCCACACCACCAGCGACCCGGCCAGCGGCTACTACAGCATGATGGTGATCAGCGGCACCTACGACATGGTCGCCGGGGCCACGGGCTATGCCACGACCACCGTCAGCGGCATCGTGGCCCAGGACTACCAGACCGTGACGCAGGATTTCATCCTCTACCCCGTCTGCGACATCTTCAGCGACGACGTGGAGAGCGGCAACCAGGGCTGGACGGCGCAGTCACCCTGGGCCATCACCACCGAGTCCTCGCACAGCCCCAGCCACTCCTGGACCGACAGCCCGGGGGCCAACTATGGCAACAACGTCAATACCTCGTTGACCTCGCCCGTCCTGGACCTGACGGGTTACGAGGGCGTCACCCTCAGCTTCTGGCACACCTACGAGACCGAGGCGGGCTACGACTACTGCTACGTCGAGTACTCCACCGATGGGGGCGGCTCCTGGACGACGGCGGCCAGCTACGACGGCCAGCAGACGCAGTGGAGCCATGAGACACTGGACCTGGCCGCCCTCGACGGGCAGGCCCAGGCGCGCCTGCGCTTCCGCCTGGGGTCCGACTATGGCTGGACCTATGACGGCTGGCACCTGGACGACTTTGTCCTCTCCGGCGGCGGGCCGGGCTGCGGGCCGCTGGCCCCCATCGCCGGCTTCAGCAGCAACAGCCCGGTCTACCTGGGCGAGCCGGTCGTCTTTACCAACCAGACCGGCGGCACGGAGCCGATCACCTACCTGTGGTCCTTTGGCGACGGCATGACCGACACCGTGGCTAACCCCACCCACCTCTACGGCTGGGCCGGCACCTTCACGGTCACCCTGACCGCCACCAACAGCGTCGGCAGCGACAGCGTCAGCCACCCCGTGGTGGTCCAGCCGGTGCCCTGCTACGGCCTGACCGGCGTCACCATCGCCGGGGCCGCGAGCGGCTACCCGGGGCTGTACACCTTCACTACCTCCTACGCGCCCCCTACCGCCACCCTGCCCATCGACTACCTCTGGGACAACGGCGACACCGTCTCCACATCGGTGCGCACGCTGGACGTGGGCGCTCACACCCTGACGGTGACGGCGACCAACTGCACCGACACGGTGGTGCTGGACACGCACACCATCGTCATCGCGCCCACGCCGGCCTGCACCGACGTCGCCGCGGTGGAGCTGACCCAGGTGACCACCGGCACGGTCTACCCGGGCATGCCGGTGCAGTTCAGCGCCGACATCGCCCCGGACGACGCCGACAAGCCGTACACCTACACAGTCTCCGTCGACGGCGTGCCGGGCCCGGTGCAGAACAGCAGCGCCGACCCGCTGCTCTTCAGCCAGACCTTTATCGCGACCGGCACACACAGTGTCGAGATGGCCGCCTGGAACTGCGCCATGGTCGAGCCGGTGACCGATGTGGTGGCGGTGGTGGTCGAGGAGCCCACCCAGTGCGTCAGCCTGACGGCGGTGACCATCGCCGGTGCCACCAGCGGCCCGCCGGGCACCTACACCTTCACCACCTCCTACGAGCCGGCCTGGGCCACGCCGCCCATCGCCTACCTGTGGGACAACGGCGACAGCGGGCCCAGCTCCACGCGCCTGCTGGACGTCGGCACCTACACCCTGACGGTGACGGCGACCAACTGCACCAGCGCGGTGGTGCTGGACACGCACACGATCGTCATCAGCCCGGCGCAGCGTTTCCACATCTTCTTGCCGCTGATCATCCGGGGCTCCTAGCTCGCAGGGCCCTGAGGGGCAGCGAGCGGTGCAATCAGACGCCGGGGGTGGCCCAGTGGGTCGCCCCCGGCGATATGAAGGTCGCGGCAGCGCACAGCGGATGGCAAGTGCCCGGCCGGCGACTTGGATAGGGCCGTGCGGGTCGCACCCGGTAGTTGCGCGGCAAGGCCGGATGCAGTACAATATGGCAGCTGAGGCCTCGTGCATTGTGGCGGTCTTCGGCGGTCCCTCTCGTCAGACGGAGGATAGCATGTCCGGTTCAACATTCGAGCCCCAGATCGTCGGCTTCTGCTGCCACTACTGCGCCTATGCCGCGGCGGACCTGGCCGGATCGATGCGGCTCTCCTACCCGGCCAACGTCAAGGTGATCGAGCTGCCCTGCAGCGGGCGCATCGACGTCGTGCACATCCTGCATGCGCTGGAAGGGGGAGCCGACGCGGTCTTCGTGGCCGGTTGACAGGAGGGCACCTGCCATTACCTGGAAGGTAATCTGCGCGCCAAGAGAAGGGTCGCTTTCGCCCGGCAGATGCTGCAGCAGGTCGGCCTGGAAGGGGAGCGCGTAGCCTTCTATACCCTCTCCTCGTCCGACGGACCTCGATTCGCCCAGATCGCCAGCGAGCTGACCGCGGCGATCCGCGCCCTGGGGCCCAACCCGCTGCGCCGGCTGCCTGGCAAGGAGCGAGAGCCAGGAGGGTCGGATCCCGAGCCCTGAGCCCTGGGCCCCCTGCGCCCTGGGCCCTATCACCCCCCAATTCGAGGAGCCTACCATGGACCTGGCGTCGTACCGCAGTGAGTTCCCGATCTCCCAGGAGTGGACCTATCTCAACCACGCTGCCGTGGCGCCCCTGCCCAACCGGGTGGTACAGGCGATGGAGGGTTTCCTGCAGGCCCGGCAGAAGGGCGAGCTGGGCCTGGAGACCCTGCTGCCGGCCTCGCTGGAGGCCCGCGCCCTGGCCGCGCGCCTGCTCAATGCCGCCCCAGAGGAGATCGGCTTCCTCGGCTGCACCAGCGACGGCCTTAACCTGGCCGCGCAGTGCCTGCCCATCGCCCCCGGCGACAACGTCATCCTCTGCGACATGGAGTTCCCGGCCAACGTCTACCCCTGGCTGAACCTGCGGCGCAAGGGGGTGGAGGTGCGCATCGTCCCGCACGAGGACGGGGGACTGACCCCGCAGCGCCTGGCGGCGGCGCTCGACCGGCGCACGCGCGTCGTGGCCGTGAGCTCGGTGCAGTTCCTCTCCGGCTTCCGCGCCGACCTCGCCGCCCTGAGCCGCCTCTGCTGCGAGGTGGGGGCCTATCTCGTCGTCGACGCCATCCAGTCACTGGGGGTCGTGCCCATGGACGTGCGCGCGGCCGGGGTGGACATCCTGGCCGCCAACGGGGCCAAGTGGCTGATGGCCCCCATCGGCATCACCATCCTCTACGTGCGGCGCGAGCTGATCGAGCAGCTGCAGCCGGCCTATGCCTACTACCGCGCCGTGGTCCAGCCGGAGCCCTACCTGCACTATGACTGGACGCTGCTGGACGATGCCCGGCGCTTCGAACCGTCCAGCCCCAACGTGGACGGTCTCTACGGCCTGCGCGCGGCCCTGGACCTGCTGCTGGAGGTGGGCATCGAGCGCATCCAGGCCCACGTCCTGGACCTGACCGACCGCCTGCTGGCCGGCCTGGAGGCGCTGGGGTGCGACATCCTCACCCCGCGGGAGCGGGAGCGGCGGGCCGGCATCGTCACCTGCCGCACGGCCGACGCAGCCGGCGACTACCAGCGGCTGCGGGAGGCCCGCGTGCTCGTCTCGCTGCGCGAGGGCTACCTGCGCATCTCGCCGCACTTTTACAACGAGCCGGCCGAGATCGACCGGCTGCTGGAGCTCCTGGGGAAAGGGCGATGAGCGGCGGCGCCCGCGGCCCGGTCCTGCTGGCCCTGCTGTGGCTGCTCGCCGGCTGTGCCGCGCCGGCGGTGGTCCCGTCCCGGCCCGCGCAGCCGGGCGACACGCCCGTGCCCGCGGCGAGCGCGGCGGTCCTTCCGACGGTCCTTCCGACGGTCCTGCCGACGGCCGAGCCGGCGCCCGTGCCCAGCCTTGTCCCTTCGCCCCCGGCCGGGCCGGCCGCGCCGCCGGTCGTCTACGAGTGGCGCGACGACCTCTGGCTCTACGATGGCGGCACGCCCCGCCCGCTGACCGCCGACGGGCGCTCCTACCAGCCCCAGCTCTCGCCGGACGGCCGGCGCGTCCTCTTCCGCCGTTGGGAGCCGCCCAACGACGTGTCGGCCGCCCCCTTCAGCCTGTGGCTGCTCGACCTGGCCGGCGGCCAGGAGCAGGCCGTCGATCTGAGTCCCCTCCCGCCCTACAGCGCCACCGTCGAGGACAAGACGCTGCTCCTGCCGCGCTGGCCGCTGCGGACCGCCTGGCTGCCCGACGGCCGAACAGTCCTCTTCAACACCGCGGTGGATTTCTCCATGGTCGGGCCGGGCGCCAGCCCGGACGACGACCTCTGGGCCATCGACGCCGAGAGCGGACAGGCGCGCAGCCTCTTCCCGCGGACCGATGGCTACGGCCTGTTCACGCTCAGCCCGGACGGCCAGTGGCTGCTGTGGAGTCTGCCCACGCGCATCGAGGTGATGCGCCTGGGCAGCGGTGTGCGGCGGACGCTCTTGGAGTTCCCCGGCGTGCTCACCTACAGCGAGTACGCCTGGCTGCCCGAGCCGCGCTGGCTGCCCGACAGCCGCTCCGCCTGCGTGGCCATCGCCCCGCAGGACCCCATGCAGAGCCAGACCTATTCCCTCTGGCTGTTGGACGCGCGGGGCGGCACGGCCCGGCAGGTCGGCCAGGTGGAGGGCGCCATCTTCGCTTGGTCGCCCACGGGCGACTCTTGGTCGCCCGACTGCGGCCGGCTGGCCTATGTCGGGCAGGCGGGGGAGCAGTCGCGCCTCATCCTGGCGGCCGGTGACGGCCGTGGGGGCCGGGAAGTGGCCCGCGGGACCAATCCGCGTGTCCTGGGCTGGTCGCCCGACGGGCAGATGGTCCTGTACCAGGACGAGTCGGTGCTCTACGGGATCGTGGCCGGCGCGCGGCCGCAGGTCCTGCGGCTGGGCAACGTCGGCTGGGGGGCCGCGGTCCTGTGGCGCGAGGATACGCTATTGGTGGTCGCCGAGCGCGGCCTGCTGCAGGTAGCCACGGACGGCTCCGGCCTGCGGGCGCTCCAGCCTTAGCCGCCGGTAGCCCCTACGGTATCGCTTCCCCGGCCGAAGGGTTACGCCACAGCGTCCACGCCGACCAGGCCAAGAGAAAGATGTTCAGGGCCAGCGTCAGCAGCCCGAAGAGGCTGTAGGCGATGCCCGGCATGACGAGGACGGCCAGGGGAAAGACGGCCGGCGGGCCCAGCAGCCAGACGTACACGACCCACCAGGGCATGATGCGCCGGTCGTAGAGGAAGAGGATCAGCGGGATCAGCGGCAGGACCATGTGGACGTGGGCGTGCCAGGTCGCCGCGAACGTGGCGGCAAAGGTGCAGAAGAGGAGCAGCCCGAAGCGTGGGGAGGTCAGGTCGACGGGACGCAGCCACAGCGCCAGGGCGACCAGCACCGTCACGGCGGCCCCGGCCATGGCCAGCCCCCATGAGAGCGGCCCCGGCATGATCCGCCCCAGGTTATAGGCCAGAGCGCGCCAGTTCATCATGATCTCAAAGTGTGAGTTGCTCGTTGCTACCCCGGCGGAGGACTCGAGGAGGAGGTTGGCCAGGCGGCCGAGGCCGGGGATGCCGACCAGGAGGACCGAGACCAGCAGGATGGCCAGGCAGGCCACGGCAAAGCCCAGCAGGGCCTTGAAGCGCCGTCGGATGAGCAGGCCGGGGATCAGCAGGATCAGGGTCTGCGGCTTGAGCAGCAGCCAGCCCAGCCACAGCCCGCCCTGCAGGTCCTTGCCGCGCCGGGTGGCCAGGAAGAACTCGGCCAGGCCGATCAGCAGCCAGATATTCACCTGTCCCAGGAACATGTTGGAGAAGACCGGCAGGCACACGATCAGCTGGAGCAGGATGTCGCGCCCTCCCCGGCCGCCGATGGCCCGGGAGAAGCGTATCATGGTGAACACCAGGATGGCCAGGTTCAGGAAGATCCACAGGTAGTAGCTGGTGGTGTATGGAAAGAAGCTCAGGGGCAGGAAGAGGGTGACAAAGGCGGGGATGTAGGGCATCGGCACGGTAAAGTAGGGCACCCGCGCGACCGAGGACGAGCACTGCTCGTAGATCGGCAACTGGTGCGCGCCCTGGACGTCCAGGTTGTAGACCTCGGCAAAGCCCTTCTCGCGGGCGATCTCGGCCGAGGCGTAAAAGGCGCGGTAATCGGCTCCCATGTAGTCGCAGATGCCGCCGGTACGGACGTACATCACGGCAAAGGTGATGTAGAAGGCGAACAGCGCCGTCCAGAGCAGGTTCAGCCACTGCCGCAGCCCGAGCCCGCGGAAGGGCGGCCAGCGGATGAGGCCGGCGCCGTACTGGCGCAGTCGCAGCAGCCACGGCGGGCTGTGGGCTCCCCGGTGCGGCAGGTGGTTCGAAGGCATCGTCGAGACTCCTTGGCAGAACGCTACGCCGGCAGCGCCGGGCCGCTGGCAGCGGCCGGTGCCGCCGAGCGCCACTCGGCCCGGACTGCCCACCCCAGCAGGTAGATGTTCAGGGCGAGCGTCGTCAGCCCGGCCGCGGCCAGCAGGCCGGGGCCGATCAGCCCGGGGGCGACCAGCGGCACGAGCAGCGCCGCCCCGAAAAAGGCGAGCGCCGGGAGGAGGGCCCAGGCATAGAGGGCCGGCCGCGGCAGCTGCCGGCCGGCCTCCAGCGCCACGAACACGGCCAGCAGCGGCAGGGCCATGTGGATGTGGGCGTGCCAGGCCACGGCGCAGGTCGCGGCGCAGGTCCCCAGCAGGACCACGGCGAAGCGCGGCGATGTCGGCTCCACGCGCCGCAGCCACAGCGAGAGCGCGGCCAGGGCGGTCAGCCCCAGGCCGGCCCAGGCCAGGCCCCAGGCCAGCGGCCCGGGCAGCGCCCGCTCCAGGTTGGCGCCCAGCGCCCGCCAGTTCATCATCAGCTCGGGGACGTTGGTGGCCACCCCGCCGGGGTAGAGCAGGATGAGCTGGGCCCAGTCCCACATGCCCTGGACGCCGCCCAGGACCAGGCTGAGGCCCAGGAGGGGCAGGCCGGCGGCGGCGAAGCCGGCCAGGGCTCGCCAGCGTCCCCGCAGCAGCAGGCCCGGCAACAGCAGCAGCAGGGCCTGGGGCTTCAGGAGCAGGCTGGCCAGCCACAGGCCGCCGGCCAGGTCCTTCCCCCGCACCATGGCCAGGTAGAACTCGCCCAGGCCGATGAGCATGAGCAGGTTCACCTGGCCGAAGAAGAGGTTGAGGAAGGCGGGGTAGGAGAGGAACAACAGCAAGGTGAGGTCGTCCCCCTGGTAGGCCGGGAGGGCCCGGCGGAACCGCCACAGGTACAGGAGCAGGCCACCCGCGTTTAGGAGGGTCCAGACGACAAAGCCGGCCGGCGCATCGACCAGGAGCAGCGGCAGAAAGAGGAGGATGCAGGCCGGCAGGTAGGGCAGCGGGATAACGGCGTAGTTGGCCCGCTGCGGCCCCGTGGCATATTCCCGGTACAGGCGGCTCTGGACCACGTCCTGGGCCCCCTGGGGCGAGATGTCGTACACCTGGGCAAAGCCGCGCGTGACGGCGATCTCGGCCGAGGCCCGGAAGACGCGAAAGTCCGCCCCGATATAGTCAAAGAGCCCGCTGCCCTGGACGTAGGCGACGACAAAGGCCAGGTAGAGCGCCGAGAGCGCCACCAGGGCGATGTTCCGCCACATCGGGGTTCCTCGCAGGGGTCCGCGGAGCGCCGCCACGGTCGTCTCTCCCTACACCGCGCTGCCCGGGCCGGCCGGTAGGTCGAGCGCCGGGCTGCTCGCCGTCGTGGCCGGGTCCGGTTGCCGCCGCCAGAGCGCCCACGTCGCCCACCCCACCAGGCACACGTTCAGGGCGAGCAGGCTCAGCCCGGTGAGGTTGTAGGCGATGGCCGGCAGGGTGAAGAACGCCACGGCGAAGAGCAGGGCAGGAACGAAGAACCAGGTCTGCAGCGCGGCCCGCGACAGAGTCCCCCGGACATGGAGGAGCAGCAGCAGGACGATCAGTGGCGCCGCCAAGTTGGTGTGCGCGTGCCAGGTGACGGCGGCGCTGGCCGCGTAGGTGCCCAGCATGGCCGTGTCGAAGCGCAGCGAGGGCACGGCTGCCGGCCGCAGCCAGAGGGAAAGGCCGGCCAGCGCCGTGAGGGCCATCCCGGCGATGGCCGGTCCCCAGGCCAGGGGTGCCGGCAGCAGGGCGGCCAGGTTGGTGGCCAGCGCTCGCCAGTTCATCATCACCTCGGGGTGGGTGGTGGCCACGGCGGCGCTCACAGTGGGGCCGGCCGTGGTCGTGACCCCGGCGGCGGCCAGGAGGAGCTGGCCGAAGCGCAGCAGGCCGTCCGGGCCGACCAGGAGCAGGGAGAGACCCAGGACCAGCACGCCGGCCAGGGCGAAACCGGCCAGCACCTTGAAGCGCCGGCCGACGAGCAGGCCGGGCAAGATCAGCAGCAGGATCTGCGGCTTGAGCAAGAGCCCGGCGAGCCACAGGCCGGCGCGGTACTCGCGGCCGCGCTGGCCCGCCAGGAGCACCTCACCCAGGCAGACCAGCATGAGCAGGCTCACCTGGCCGAAGAACCAGTTGGCAAAGACGGGCGCAGAGAGCACCGCCAACACCAGGAATGTGCCCCCGTCGCGCAGCCCCACGGCACGCCCGAAGCGCCAGAGGTACAATCCCAGGGCCGCCAGGTTCAGGGCGGTCCAGAGGACAAAGCCGGGAACGGGCGGGAGCAGCGCCAGCGGCAGAAAGAGCAGGACAAAGGCCGGCAGGTAAAAGGTCGGCGCCGTAGCACAGCGGGCGGGCTCCGCGGCGTAGGCCTGGCAGACATGCAGCTGGTACTGCCCCTGGAGGTCCAGGTCGTACACCTGGGCGAAACCGTGCTGCCAGACGATCTCGGATGCCGACCGGAAGGAGAGAAAGTCGCTGCCCATGTAGTCGAACAGCCCGCGGGCGGACACGGTTCCGACCACGCAGAACAGGTGGAACAGTGCCAGCAGGGCCAGGAGGAACCTGGACCACCACGCGCCGCTCAACCCCGTACAAGGCCTCCGGGCCACCGCCATACCACGATCTCCTCGAGGATCGGCCTAGGCCGCTGCCTCCATCGGGAGGGGCCAGCACTACGCGCCCGGTGCGGCCCCGTCATCCGGCGCCTCCGTGGATTCCTCCTCGGGGCAGGTGCTCGCCGCCGTGGCGCCGCTGGCGCGCCGGGCGTCCAGCCGCCGCAGCGCTGCCTTGTGGAGCTCGGCCCCGATCGACGGCAACAGGGCCAGCGGGATCAGCGGAGCCCACTCCAGCGGATCCAGAGGGACGGTGCGAAAGACCGTCTGCAGGAAGGGAGCATAGACCATGGCCAGCAGGACGGCCAGCGAGGAGGCCACTGCCCAGAGCATGTTCCTGTTGCTGAGCAGGCCCAGCTTCCAGAGCGAGGTCCGCTCGGAGCGGGAAGTAAAGGCGCGCAGCAGCTCGGCCAGCACCACGGTGGTCAGGGCGAGGGTTTGGGCGTTGGCGATCTGTTCCACACGGCCCTCGTACCAGCGCAGCCCCACCAGGAAGGCCGCCAACGTGGCCACGGCGATCAGCACGCCCTGGATGGCAATGCCCCACCACATGGCGCGGTTGATGATCGGCTCCTTGGGGTTGCGCGGCGGGCGGTCCATCACCCCGGGCTCGGCCGGCTCCATGCCCAGCGCCAGGGCCGGGAAGCCGTCGGTGACCAGGTTGAGCATCAGCAGATGCACCGGCAGCAGGGGCAGGGCCGGCAGCGACATCAGGGTGGCCACGAGAACGATCAGGATCTCGCCGACGTTGCAGGAGAGCAGGTAGTAGACGAACTTGCGGATATTGGAGAAGATGACCCGGCCCTCCTCGACAGCGGCGACGATGGAGGCATAGTTGTCGTCGGTGAGGACCATGTCGGCCGCCTCCTTGGCCACGTCGGTCCCCGTGATGCCCATGGCCACGCCGATGTCGGCGCGCTTGACCGCGGGGGCATCGTTGACCCCGTCGCCGGTCATGGCCACGACGTGACCCTGCGCCTTCAGGGCCTCGACGATGCGCACCTTGTGCTGGGGGGAGACGCGGGAGTAGACATCCACGACGCCGGCCAGCGGCAGAAAGGTGGCGTCGTCCATCTGGTCCAGCTCCTCGCCGGTCAATCCCTGCAGCCCGGGCGTGAACAGGTGCAGGTCGCTGGCGATGGCCATGGCGGTGCGCTTGTGGTCGCCGGTGATCATCACCGTCTTGACCCCGGCGCAGCGGGCGGTGCGGATGGCCTCGCGCACCTCCGGCCGGGGCGGATCGATCATGCCGACGAGCCCCAGGAAAACCAGGTCGTGCTCGATCTCTTCGGGAGAGACGCTGCCGGGCACCTCCGGCAGCGGCCGGCAGGCCACCGCCAGGACGCGCAGGGCGTCGCCGGCCATGCCGTCCATCGCTGTGAGGATGGCGGCGCGGTCGTCGGCGGTGAGCGGGCGCAACTGGCCGTCGTCCACGATCTGGGTACAGCGCTCCACCAGTAGGTCGGGCGCCCCCTTGCTGAAGGCGAGGTAGGGCGAGTCCGCGCAGAAGGGCAGGCGCTGCCCGGCGGCACCCGCCGCCCAGGCGTGCAGCGTGGTCATACGCTTGCGCACCGAGTCAAAGGGCACCTCGCCGACCCGCGGCACCTTCCTCGACACATCCTGCTCGTGCAGGCCGGCCTTGGCTGCCAGCACCACCAGCGCCCCCTCCGTGGGGTCGCCGACCATGCGGTAGCGCTCCCCGCCCTCCTCCTCCATCTTCTCCAGGCGGGCGTCGTTGCACAGCAGGCCTCCCAACAGCGTGCCGACCAGGGCCGGCCGGTTCTGCAGGGAGATGGCCTCCCCGTGCAACGAGAGCTGGCCCCAGGGCTGGTAGCCGCGGCCCTCGACGCCGTAGGCTTCTCCGGCGGCCCAGACCTTGACCACGGTCATCTCGTTCTGGGTGAGGGTGCCGGTCTTGTCCGAGCAGATGACGGTGGCCGAACCCAGCGTCTCCACGGCGGGCAGGTTACGGATGAGGGCGTGGCGGCGGAGCATGCGCTGTGTCCCCAGCGCCAGGCAGACGGTGACGACGGCCGGCAGACCCTCGGGGACGGCGGCGATGGCCAGGCTGACGGCTGTCATGAACATCGCCAGGAGGTAGTACTCTTCCGGAGGCCAGTCCACGCGCAGCAGCCCCAGCGCGAAGATGATGCCGCAGACGATCAGGCAGGCGATGCCCAGCCAGCGCCCCAGCTGGTCCAGCTTGATCTCCAGCGGGGTCGGCCCGACCTCGGAGGTGCGCAGCATCTCGGCGATGAGCCCTAGCTGGGTGTGCCGGCCCGTGCCGACGATGATGCCTTTGCCGCGGCCGTAGGAGACCACCGTGCCCATGAAGGCGCTGTTGCGGCGATCGCCCACGGGAATATCGCCTTCAAAGACTTCGGCGGCCTGCTTCTCCACGGGGACCGACTCGCCGGTGAGGGCGGCCTCCTCGATGCGCAGGTTGGCGCTCTCCACCAGGCGCATATCGGCGGGGACGTAGTTGCCGGCCTCCAACAGGACCAGGTCGCCGGGGACCAGCTCGCGGGCCGGTATGGTCTGGACGTGGCCGTCGCGCAGCACCCGGGCGCTGGGCGCGGCAATCTTGCGCAGGGCTCGTAGCGCGTTCTCGGCCCGACTCTCCTGGACCACGCCCAGGATGGCGTTCAGCAGGACAATGGCGAAGATGGCTCCCGCGTCGATGAACTCTTCTCCGCCCTCGGGACGGAAGATGGCGATGCCCAGGGAAACGACGGCGGCGACCAGGAGGATGATCACCAGGAAGCTCCTGAACTGCTCCAGGAAGCGCTTCCAAAGGGGGGTAGGCGCCTCCTCCGGCAGCTCGTTGGGGCCGACCTGCTCGAGAAGGGTGTGGGCGCGATCCGTGCTCAGGCCGTGCACCAGGTCGGTGCCCAGCTGCCGGGCGACCTCGGATACCAGGAGGCGGTACGGTTCTTCCACGATAGCCTGCTGCTCGTCCATGTCACCTGCACTGTCGATCGTGCCGGGCAACCGGACCGGGGACCTTCCCCGGCCGGGCCACCATTATACCCGGTGTCCCGCTTCGATGCAAATCTCTGGGGTGGTGGCAGGAGCAGAAGGGGGTACGACCGTATCCGAGTCGTCGGCCTCGACCGGCAAGTGCCCGGCTCGGGCAACGGCACGGCGCCGCACATCCAGAGGCGCAGCGATGGTACGGCCGTGCCGCACTGCACGCCGGCCGGGCACTTGCTGTCCGCGGTGCACTGCCGCGACCTCGATATCGCCGTGGGCAGGGGGCGCGTGTTTGACACGGTCTCGGCGGCTGTGGTAGGATACCACACAGAGACGGGTGGGTCGGTCAGCGGAAGGTGAAGTGGCAGTGGCAAGCAGCGGAGGCTTGCATGCGCTACCGCCATCTCCCCGAGGACTTCCAGGTAGAGGAGCTCATCCGCCTGCCACGGGCTGCGGCGGGGCCCTACACGCTCTACCGCGTGCGCAAGGTGGCCCGAACGACGCTGGAGGTGCAGGCCGCCATGGCCCGGGCGCTGGGCTGCCGGCCGGCCGAGGTGCACTTTCCGGCGCTGAAGGACCGCCAGGCCGTGGCCGAGCAGCATGCCGCGGTGCGCGCCGAGGGGCCGGCGGAGCTGCACGGCGCGGGCTGGTGGGCATACCGGGTGGGGCGCGCCCGCCGGCCGCTGCGTCCGGCGGACCTGCGCGGCAACCGTTTCCGCGCCGTGCTGCGCGACCTGGCCCCGGGCGAGGTCCCGCTCGTCTCCGGCCGGCTGGAGGCGCTGGGCGGGGAAGGCCTGCCCAACTACTTTGACCAGCAGCGCTTCGGCTCCTACAGCCCCGGCCAGGAATGGATCGGCAGGCGCATCCTGCAGGGCGATGCCGAGGGGACGCTGCGGGCTCACCTGGGCCAGACCATGGCCGGCGATCCCCCAGCAGTAACTGCTTTCAAGGAACAGGTGCGGGCGCGCTGGGGCCAGTGGTCCTCCTTGCTGGAAGTCGCCCCGCGGCCCTCCAACTACCGCAGCGTGCTCGTCTTTCTGCGGGACCACCCCACGGACTTCCGCCGTGCCCTCAACCTGGTCACGCCGCGGGTGCTCGGGCTGTACCTGGCCGCCTACCAAAGCCTGCTCTGGAACCGCCTGGTCGCGTGCTACCTGCGGGAGCGGCTCGCGCCCGCGGCCGAGGTGGAGGTGGCCGGTGAGCGCCTGCCGCTGTACGCCGGCCTGCCGGGCGAGCTGCTGACCGGCTGGCGCGCCGCTGTCGTGCCGCTGCCGCACCATCGCGCCGTCTACGCCGCGGAGTGGGCCGGCCTGTATGCCGCCATCCTGGCCATGGAAGGCCTGCAGCCGCACGACCTCAAGGTGCGGCTGCTGCGGCGCGCCTACCTGGGACCGGGGCGGCGGGCTCTGCTGCTCTTCCCGATGGAGGCCGCGGTCCTGCAGATCGCCGCGGACGAGCACTTCCCCGGCCGCCAGCGGGCGACGGTGCGCTTCACACTGCCCCCGGGGGGCTATGCGACGCTGGTGCTGCGAGCCCTCGGCGCAGCCGCGCCCGCTGCATCGGCGGAGCAGTCGCCTGGCGATCCGCTCTGACCGGGCCTCCTGTTTTCCCAGGGGCCTCTCTCAGCGCTTCCGCTGACCTCCTCATCCTTTCCTCGTAGTGCCCGTATCCCCCAAATATTGACATCTGACTTCCATTTTCTTGCATGGTATTGACAAAATACGGCAGGCGTGGTATAATACCCTCGGGTGTGGCAGTCTGCTGCGGTTGTGGTCGCTGAGGTGGGCGATGGAGAGCTCTCGTCGCAACGGCATAGGTTCCTTTCTCCTGATCTGGGTGGGCCAGGCCCTCTCGCTGTTGGGCAGTGCCATGACCGGATTCGGCGTCTCGGTGTGGGCCTGGGAGGAGACGGGCCTGGCCACGGCCCTGGCCCTGGCGGGGTTCTTCTTCGCCGGGGCGACGATGGTTGCCAGCCCCTTTGCCGGCGCCCTGGTGGACCGCTGGAACCGCAAGCTGGTCATGATCGTGAGCGACGCGGCTGCGGCCCTCTCCACGGGCTTCCTGCTGGTGCTCTATGCCACCGGCAACCTGCAGATCTGGCATCTCTTTGTGGCCAATGCCTTCAACGGCGCTTTCCAGGCGCTGCAGTGGCCGGCCTACTCGGCGGCCATCACCATGCTCGTCCCCAAGAAGCACTATGCCCGCAGCAGCGCCATGATCTCGATGGCCGAGGCCGGGGCCGGCATCCTGGCTCCTATCCTGGCCGCGGGCCTGCTGCAGTTTGTCGGGCTGGCCGGAATCATGCTCCTGGACCTGGCGACCATGGGCCTGGCCATCGGCGTGCTCTTCCTGGTGCACATCCCCGAGCCCGAAGCCACCACTGCCGGTCGCGAGGGACAGGGCTCCTTCTGGCAGGAGTCGGCCTACGGCTTTCGTTACATCTTCAAGCGGCCCAGCCTGCTGGGGCTGCAGCTCGTGTTCTTCGCCGGGAACATGCTCAGCGCCTTTGGCATGACGGCGCTCTTGCCCATGGTGATGTCCCTCACCGGCAACGACCGTATCGTCCTGGGCAGTGTGGAGTCGGTTGCCGGCTTCGGCATGCTCGCCGGCAGCCTGGTCCTGAGCGTCTGGGGCGGTTTCAAGCGCAGGGTCCACGGCGTCTTCCTGGGCTGGGCGCTGAGCAGTCTGCTCTTTGCCGCGATCGGTTTCACGCGCGCACCGGTGGCCTGGGCCGTGCTGGCCTTTGCCGCCATGTTCGTCTCGCCGGTGATCAACGCCTCCAACCAGGCCATCTGGCAGGCCAAGGTGGCCCCCGATGTCCAGGGCCGCGTTTTCTCCGTGCGCCGGCTGATCGCCCAGGTCGCCGGGCCGCCGGCCATGATCGTGGCCGGCCTGCTGGTCGACAACGTCCTGGAGCCGGCGATGCATCCCGGTGGGGCGCTGGTCCCGGTCCTGGGCCCGCTGCTCGGCAGTGGCCCGGGGGCCGGCATGGCCCTGATGGTGGTCCTGGCCGGCGTGCTGGGCGTGCTGGCCGGACTGGCCGGCTACATCTTCCCGTCGGTGCGCGACGTGGAGAGGATCATGCCCGACCACGACGGCGCCGTGTTGGCCGCGTCGACACTGCGGCCGGCTGAGGAAGGGGTCATCGCGGGGCATGCCGACGCGGAGGTCCCGTCGCCGTGCGGCGGCACCCAGGTCAAGGTGCCGGCCGTGGTGGAGGTCCGGGCCGGCGACGCCATCTAGGGGCTGGCCGGCCCGCGAGGGTCGAACGAACCGAGGGTAGGGCGACAGGAGGTATCGAGATGAGCAGGAAAGGCTACAAGGATCCTACCGAGAGACGGGTGGGCGTGCTCCCGCTGCTGATCGTCATGGTGGTGGTGTTGGGCCTGGCCGCCTGGGGGGTGTCGTCCATGCTCCTCGAAGATCCCCTCTGGTTCGTCGCCAATTTCCAGGAAAAGTCCTCGGCGCTGGTCCTGTATTGGGATGGAACCGAGACCCGCCTGGAGCCGGGCACGCCCGGCTACGCACTGGTGCAGGAGGCCATCGAGGCCGAGCTTCCCCAGATCAAGTCCTGGGCCCAGGAGGCCGGCATGTCCGAGTCCACCCTGGCTGACCTGCGTCAGAAGGGCCGGCTGCTGGAGGTCTATTTCGACAAGCCCGTGCGCATCCACAGCCCCTACCACGTTCTGGCCTCGCCTGTCTTTTACGTGCCGCTGAGCGGGTTCAACTTTGCCCTGCGGCGGGTCTATACGCAGACCCGTGTGGCGCCCCTGGAGCTGCAGAGCCTGGATCGCATCTTTTCTGCCGCGCAGCAGGTCGCCGAGGGCAAGGCCTACTGAGAAACGAGCTCAAAACCACGAGGGCACAGAGACACCATGTCGAAAGCGTTCTTTTCCAGTATCCTCTTCGGTGTCTTCGTGCCTTGGTGGTCCGTTCATCTTGGTGCCTCTGTGGCTTGGTGGTCGATTTGAGATAGTTTCCAAGGAGGAAGCAATGGCCCCAGAAACGATCGAACGCGAGTTTGCTGTGGCCGGACCGGTGAGGCTGCGGGTGAGCAACATCCGTGGAGCTGTGGACGTTCAGGCCGGCGACGAGGGCGTCGTCCGCGTCGTCGCCGTCAAGCACAGCGACAGCGGCGCCGCCGACCGCACCGAGGTGGAGATCGTCCAGGCGGAGGACGGCACCATCCGCGCCAAGACCCACTTCCGCAAGGCCTGGTGGGGCATCTTCGATTGGCACCAGCCGTGCCGGGTGGACTATACCGTCCGTACCCCCCATTCCAGCCAGGTCCGGGTGCGCGGCGTCAGCAGCGAGGCCAGCGTGCAGGGGCTCCAGGGCGAGTTCGACATCAAGAGCGTCTCCGGTGCGCTCTTGCTGCGAGACCTGACCGGGCCGATCAAGGCCCACAGCGTCAGCGGCACGATCCGCGGAGAGCGCTTGACGGGACCGGCCGACCTGGGCACCGTGTCCGGCACCATCCGCGTGAGTGGTTCGGACCTGGCGGCCGTGGAGTCCTCCTCGGTGAGCGGCGACATCGTCCTGGAGACGCCGCTGGGTGCCGGCCCCTACCGCTTCAAGACCGTCTCGGGCGACGTCGAGCTGGTCGTCCCGGCGGATAGCCGCTGCACCATCGAGACCAGCTCCGTCAGCGGCCGCTTCCAGACGACGATACCGCTCACCCGCAGCTGGCACGACGGCCGCCGCCACGGTGCGGAGGTGCAGGGGGGTGGCACCCTGGTCTCGCTCAATAGCGTCTCCGGCGACCTGCGCGTGACCGCGCAGCCCGGTGAGGCCGTGCCGGCTCCGGCGTCCGCTCCTGCCCCCGCCGCCGCGCCGGAGCCGCCGCCGGCTCCCAGCGCCGCCGCCGCGCCGGAGC
>CAZTIG010000074.1:0-17427 GCA_964613665.1 uncultured Chloroflexia bacterium | reverse complement strand
ATCCACGAAAGGGGCCATGCCCGCTACTTCAGGTTGTCAAAGTGCAAAGGTAGTGCGATGAAGTGGGACACGGATGAACACGGATTCGCACTGATCCATATCGATAGAGAATCGTCTCTATCCGCCCCGCCCGTGTCGATCCGTGTCCAACTTGTCGCCCTCATGGGCAGGCTGAGTGGTACTGTCCTCTTGCTGGTCAACGGGACACATCCCCGCCATGACACACGCCTCTACGGCACCCTCCACACAATGGTCGCCCCGACATGCTCCTGCTCATAGTCTCCTGCTCCCGAAGCGACCTTGGTCCCATCCGGCGACCAGGACACGCTCCATACGGGTAGGAAGTTGTGGTGCTGTTCGGCATACTCCTGGCCGGTCTGCGCATCCCACAGGCAGATGCGCTTGTCCTGGCCCGTCGAGGCCAGGAAGCGCCCGTCCGGCGACCAGGCCACGCCCCGGGCCCAGCCGGTGTGCGCGGCAATCGCCCGCACCAGCTGGCCAGTCGCGCCGTCCCATAGCTGGACCTGCCCATCCGGATGCGTCGAGGCCAGCGTGCGGCCGTCCGGCGACCAGGCCAGCCCGTTGACGTCGTGGCCGCGGTCGGACGGGTTCTGTTCCATGAGCACCAGGCGCGCTCGGCTCGTCGCGACGTCCCACAGGTAGATGCCGCCGGCCAGGTCGCCGAAAGCGACGGTCTGGCCATCCGGCGACCAGGCGACGCTGATGACGTCGTCTCGGGCATCGTTCGCCTCGCTGCTCCAGGTTTCCAGCACCTCCTGGGCGGCCACGTCCCATCGTTGCACGTCGCCGGCGTCGTTGCCTACTGCCAACTGACGTCCATCCGGCGACCAGTCCAGGCAATACGCCCAGCCGGTCTCCAGCACGGCCGTCGTGGTATGGGCGGACACGTCCCACAGCCGCACGGTGCCATCCTGGCTGGCCGAGGCCAGGACACCCCCGTCGGGGGACCAGGCCAACCCCCAGACGAAGCTGGTGTGCCCCCGCAGCACGCCGGCTTCCCGCCGCGTGGTCATGTCCCAGACCCGCACCTGTTCGGTGTCGGCAGTGACTAGGAGGCGGCCGTCGGGAGACCATGCCTGGCTGTAGACCGGTCCCTTGCCCGTGCGCAGGTCGGCCCACTCGATCAGGCCTTTGACGCGCATGGCGGTCGGCGTGGGCGGCGCCGAGAACCGCTCATCCCCCAGTGGGATATTGAACTCGATGTCTCTGATCGTGGCCGTGAACACATCGCTCCCATTGCGACCCTCGTAGGAAAACGCATGCGGGTACAGGATGCCGTCGACCGACCGATAGTCGCTGTAGGTGCGTTCGGGGTGATACTCCTGTCCGGCGACTGTGAGATAGGCGGCGGCTTTGTGTACAAGGTGGGTCTGTGCGTCAAGGAAGTAAGTCATGACCGCTCCCAGAGGGAGAGTCACCTGCAGTTTGTGCGTCTCAATGCCATCCACGACTTCCGTTCCCAGGTACTCGGCAGGATAGTCGAAGAAGGCCGGGACGTACCAGGCGATATCTACCTCAAAGTCCTTCCACTCTTCCTGGGGGATAGGCTCGCCTTCCGTCAGCCAGGCAGCCCGTTCGCCGTCGAATACAACGGTGTCTCCCAGCCGGACGCGGTTCGGACGCTTGATTTCGTAGCGCGACAGACCCCCATGGTCCGGCAGATACTGGGCGAAGCGCATCGTCTGAAGCGCAGCGACCTTCTCAATCCCGCCCATCGCCCCGGCGCATTCGGCGATGAGGCCTTCCGCGGTAAGAGGCACGGCGGTAGTGGTGGGCGGAATAGTCGCAGCGGTAGGCGAAGCCGGTGCTGTGGTAGTGGATGACCCGCAGCTGGCGAGAAGGGCAATCAGCATCATCACGACCACACTTTTCGCGCCCAGTTCACGCATGGAGCACCTCCTGCTACCAGAACATGGCAGCCCGTCTTACAGATCTCTCGACAACACGATGGTTGTTCGCTACCGCGGCACACCCCACAGATACACCTGGTGATCATAGCCGCCGGAGACCAACAGCGTGCCGTCCGGCGAAAAGGCCACCGCCATCACCTCGTCGCCGTGGGGCAGGGAGCGCAGGAGCCGCCCGCTGGCGACGTCCCACAGCTTGACCGTCTTGTCCAGGCTGGACGAAGCGGGTGCGCCGTCACGTGCAGGGGAATCCTCCCATTCTCCCGCCGCGACGCAACAGCGAAAGCCGAAAATGCTGCCGCGATCCGACGGCTGGTGGTCGCGGCGGGTCGCGGCGCGGGTGTAGCTCCAAAGGCCGTCCCACGCCCCCCCGCGCGCCACCTTGTACGTCCCCGTGTCCGGCCCGGGCGGGTTGCTCTGGGGCGAGACGTCGTAGTAGCTGCCGCTGTACCAATCACTGACCCACTCCCAGACGTTGCCTGCCATATCCCACGCACCGTAGGGACTCCCGCCGTCTGCATAGCTGCCCACTGGTGCGGTATTGGTATAGCCGTCGTCCCAGTCCTCGTTTTTGCGCTCAAGCTGGCAGTTGATGTCACAGAAGTTCACCAGCCGGCCATCGAAAGCATCCCCCCAGGGATAGAGGAGGCCGTCCGTCCCCCGCGCGGCCTTTTCCCACTCGGCCTCCGTCGGCAGCCGCTTGACGGCCCACTGGCAGTAGGTTCGCGCGTCGTTCCAGTCCACACACACCACCGGATGGTCCGCCTTGGAACCATCATCGTAGGTCGGAGCACCCCAGTCACAGATACTCGGCTTCTCACAAATCCCCGCCTCCACGCACTTGCGGTACTGCGCGTTGGTCACCTCGGTGCGGTCGATCCAGAAAGCATCCAGGTAGATCTCATGCCGGGGACTTTCGGCATCATGGCTACGCCTACACGGATTCTCAGAACCTCCAGCGGCCACGCATGCGGCCACGGCATCCTCTATCTCTGCGCTGGTGCTGCCCATCCAGAAGGCACCCGCTGGCACATAGACCATCACCGAACTGTCCTTTTCCCAAACCCGGAGGCCGCCTCCTTGTGGCAGGGGGCTCGGCGTGGGGCTCTCGGTCGCTATCGCAGTGGGCGTGACCGTCGCGGGGAGTGTGGTTGGCAGCGGCGGAACGCCGGTGGATGTAGGAGAAACGGCGGTTGCGGCCGGCCCGCAGCCGCCGAGCAGGGCAATCAGTGTAACCAGGATGGCTGCTTTGCCAAGTAGCTCGCGCAAGGTTTTCTCCTCTCAAGGCCTAGGGCCCCTATCTGCCGCACAACGATTCGCGCTAGGGGCTACTTGGTTCCGGCTTGGTCCAGTTGGGGAAAGACCTTTCCCGATACTGGGCGATTCGCTCCTCATGGGAGAACCCGGGCCTCATGGCGAGCACATGAGGTGGAAGCCTCGGCCAGAGCCGCCAAGAAATCCTCCACGGCCTCGAAGGATTGGGCCCTGTCTATGATCTCGTCGTGGCCTGCATCGGGGATCACCAACAGCGTCACGTCGACCCCGGCTTGCTCCAGGACCTCGGCCAGGTACTCCGACTGCTCGAGTTCAATGGTGCGATCTTTCCCGCCGTGGATGAGCAGGAAAGGCGGCTCGCTGCCATCAACCCAGGTTGCGGCTGAGGCTTCGGCCCAGGTTTGAGGGGCCTGGTCGAGCTTGGCCCCCAGATAGCTTTCAACACGAGACCGACGTTCGGGGGAGAACTGGACGGCACGCACATAGTCAAATATGCCGGTGAAGGGGATAGCGCCCTGGATCCAGCCCGCTTCAGGGAGCTGATGAGGGCAACCCGCTGTGAACAGGTCTGGATCGTCCACCGTGCCCAGCATAGCCGTCAGGGTGCCTCCCGCCGAGTGACCCAGCGCGACGATACGCCTGGGATCAAAGCCATAGGCGTCGGCGTTCGTGTGCGTCCAGGCCAGGGCACAGAACGCATCCCGGACCGGCGCCGGGTAATCGAATAGCGTCACGTCCCGGTAGTTGATCGAGACAATGGCGTAACCCTGCGCCACGAAATGGCGGGCCCAATGGGCCAGGTCGCTCTTGTCCACGCCTCCGCCATGTATCAGGAGCAGGGTGGGGAAGGGCCGGACTCCACTTGTCGGCAGGTAGATGTCGAGCTTCTGTGTGTAGTGACCGCCGGCAACATAAGGCACATCTCTGATCATTTCGAAGGACACCGCGGCCGGCGTTGGCGAGGTTGGGGGTATCTCGGCTGGCGGGAGTAGAGGGATCTCCGCAGAGGACAACTGTCTTGCCTCCACTCTGTCGTCCTCAAAATGGGGGATCAACACAACGTTGCGTTTGGTGTCAAAGCCGATGTCGGCCGGCGCGTTGATACCGCTGAACAGCTCGGTCACCTGGCCGGCAATATCGAACAGGTAGACAGCCGATCCCATCCAGCTTGACACCAGCAGGCTTCCGTCGTCCAGCAGGATCAGGCCGTCGAGTCCC
The DNA here is from genome assembly GCA_964613665.1 of uncultured Chloroflexia bacterium. Classification (GTDB taxonomy): domain Bacteria; phylum Chloroflexota; class Chloroflexia; order DTKN01; family DTKN01; genus CAZQFV01. Next base: position 13,006 of record CAZTIG010000074.1, on the reverse strand, counting down.
CCGGCCGGCGCCTCATATTCTGGGATCCACGTGCCATCGTCGCCCAGGCGGAAGATCTGGTTGTTCCCACCGGTGACCAGGATCGTCTCACCGCGCGCCTGGATGCCGTTGGGGTTGTTGACCCAGCCGACCCGCTCCAAAGACCCATCGGGTCGAATGCGGTGCACCACGCCGGTTCCCGAGTCCGTGGCATAGACCGTTCCCGCCTCGGAAGCGGCGACGTCCTTGGCGCTATCAAGATCGTTGAGGAATCTGGCCCCTGGGACGGGGATATCGTCGAGCCATTCACCTGTTTCCCGATTGAAGACCCGCACCACGTCGATGTCGGCCACAAACAGGCGATCGCCGGCCAGCGCCATCCCCTTGGGAGCGTTCAGCGTCACGCCCTCCGCCGTGCCGTCGATCCACTTCAGTTCAATCACTTCTCCCTGGGGGGAGAGGCGCGAGATGAAGCCGTTTCCATCCCTGGCCGAGGGATCGCCGTGGATGTTGGCCACCAGGTACACGTCGGCCTCGGGATCATAGAGGACCGACTCGGGCGTCTCAAAGCCAACGCCTTCCAGCAGGAAACCGGGCGCACCGGTTGCCGGCGTTGGTTCTGGCGCCACGGCTGTTGCCGTGGGGGGGGCTGGCGTACGCGTCGGCGGCATTGGCGTGACCGCTGGTGCCACCGGCCCGCAGCCGACCGCCAAGACGACGATCATAGCCAGGGCTGCTGCGCCAGCATATCGGTTACCCATGGAGACCCTCCTCGTTCCGTTGCCCGAGCTGGCTGCCTCAGGGCTGCGCCACGTTTCCCTGCGCGTCCGTCTTGATCAGGAAGATGTCAAACTGCCCATTGCGCACCAGCGACCCGACCAGAACATAGCCCCCGTCGGGATGCTGCAGCATCTGGCCATACATCTGGTGGGTCTGGGTGGCGATGACCTGGCGCCAGAGCTGCTGCCCCTGGGCATCGAGCTTGATCAGGGCAATGTCCTGGTTCCAGGACGAGAGGTCACCCCCGGTGTCCCCGGCAGCGATGCTGCCACCATCGGCCGTGGCCGCCAACAGGGCGGCGTCGTCGCCGGCCTCCGGGTCACCCCAGACCTTTCGCCAGATCTCGTTTCCTTGCGGGTCCACCTTGACAAAGAAAAAGTCGCGCTTCTCGCGGTCCATGACCTCGGGCGGCGAGTACGAGCCGGCGATGAGGTAGCTGCCGTCGCCGGTCAGGACGACGCTCCCTGCGCTCGCCATTCCCTCTTCCCAGGTGCGTGACCAGACCTCGTTGCCGTCGGCGTCGACCTTGAGCAGGTAGATGTCGTCGTCGCTCTCGGGATAGTACATGATCGTCGCCAGGAGCAGCAGGCCGCCGTCCGCTGTCCGCAGGCCGTCGGAGACCATCACGTTGTCCTCCCCGCCGCAGGTGCGCGACCACAGCTCGTTGCCGTCGCCGTCGACCTGGGCCAGGTGGACGTTGCTGCGGCCGGCCATGCCGCCATACCCTGCGGCACCGGGGTCAGCCACGATGTCGTTGGGGTCGATGCTGTTGCCGGCCGGGAGATATCCGCCGTCCTCCAGCGGCCAGGCCGTGCCCATCTCGTCCATGGGCCCGCCGAACGTCTTGAACCAGATCTCGTTGCCGCTGGGGTCCACCTTGAGCAGGTAGATGTCGGTCCCATTGGTTGTGGAGAGGACCGCCGGCCCGGAGATCAGCAGGTTGCCGTCGCCGGCCCAGGCAATGGCGGCGCCCTCGGCGTAGCCGTCGCGCTCATAGACCTTTTCCCAGAGGACCTCCCCGGCGGCGTCGGTCCGCAGCAGGTGGACGTTCCCGCGCATCTCTGGCCCGAACTCCAGGCCGGCCGTCCCGACGACGTAGTAGCCGCCGTCGTCGGCCGGCAGGACGCCCCAGGCCACCTCCTCCTGGCGGCCGCCGTAGGTCTTGAATCAGGTACTGGCGGCAGGTGCCGCCGTCGGGACGGGGGGCTGGAGTGCCGTGGGCGGGGGGAGCGATGTCGGTTCCGCTGTCGGGGCTGGCGCGGTGGGCGTCGACGTCGTCGCGGCCGGCCCACAGGCGGCCAGTAGGAAAGCGGCAGCCGCCACTCCCAGGATGGTCCAACGGTGGCTGTGCATCTGCACTCCTCCTGCTCGGCATAGCCGCTAGAAGAACTCGTGCATATACGGCGTCAGCGGCGGGAACATGGTCCGCATGACTTCCTGGAGCGCGGGCGCAGGGTCGCCCCAACCGCGCGGGGGCAGGTCCTGGACATCGGGCGTGCCATAGACCAGCGCCGTGAGCCCCTGGACGGTCAGGTCGCAATCAGCCTGCTCCGCCGGGGTGACTGTCAGCCGGCCGTCCACCGTCTCGAACCACCAGGAGCCTTCGTTCCACGGGCAGAGCGGATCGCTCACCCGGACGGCGAACGAGCCGGGACCGGTGTGCATGCTGCCCAGGCGGGCCACGTCGAGCACGCGGGCCATGGGCGCGTACGGCTGGGACTCGACCTTCACGTGCAGGTCGGCCAGCCACGTCTCGGGGTGCTCATGGGGCGGCAGCCAGAGCTCGACCTGCACCGCCTGGTCGATGTGGCGGGCGATCCAGGAGAGCAGGAGGTACTTGGCCGCGGCCGTCCCGTAGTAGAAGCGGGTCGCCCGCCAGGTGAACTTGTAGGTGTCGCCCACGAGGCGGTAGAGCATGACGCCGTCGACCTCGCCATCGACACGAGCCAACAAGGCCCAGGAGCCGTCAAGGACCGCGGGGCCGAACTCGGAGAGGGCCATGCCGTGCACACGCTGCTGGCGACGGCTGAGGTACTGGCGATAGAGGTCGTAGGCCTCGGCGATGGGCCGCAGCTCGACCTGCTCGGCGCGCAGCGGCCGTTTAGCCAGCGGGGCCAGGGCGGCCGTATCGAAGCGGGCGATGATGGGCAGCGGGAACGTCACATAGCCGGAGCGCTCGTAGAACGACTCGCGAAATGGGTAGAGGCAGGAGAAGACCTTTCCTGCCTCGCGGTCGGCCTGCAGCAGGCGCACCAGCAGCTCACGGGCATAGCCCTTGTGGCGGGCCAGGGGGTGCGTGGCCACCCCCTCGATCCCGCCGGCGGGAAACACCTTCCCGCGCACCTGCTGGGCGAGGGCCCGCGAGCCGGCATCGGCAACCGCGGTCGCGTCCTCGAACAAGGCAAAGTAGGTCAGCCCCTGCAGATTGCCATAGTGGGCGGCGATCGATTTCGTGTCCAGGGGCGGCGAGGCGATAAAGGCGTAAGAGTTCAGGCTGGAGAGGACCTCCAGCAGCTCGTCTCCTTCGAGTCGGCGAATCGTCGTCGTGGGCATGGAATCCTCCTGGCGGGTCGCACGGGCCGGCCCACCCCGTCCATTGTATTGCCGCGTCGTCCCGCTGCCATCCTCCAAAAGAACTGTCGTGCATCGGTGCAAGGGCTGGGCCGGGGCCGGGCTGGCCCCCCGGCGGCCGTTCAGCGCGCAATGGCCAGGAATTCGCCCGCGGCGCGACACTTGCCGTAGTCGGGGCACCGGGTGCACAGCAGGACCACCTCTTCCACGGCAAAACCCGTTCGCTCGAGCAGCGCGTGCAGCGACCGGTGGGTAAAGGCCCCATAGTGGAAACGGCTGTAGCGGCAAGGCCAGCCCAGAGTCCGCCGGGCTCTCCAGAGCAGATAGCGCAGCTTGCTCTTGGGCGGTTCATACCAGATGTAGAGCCGGCCGTCTGGCTTGAGCACCCGGCGAGTGCGCCTCAGGGATTGCTGGGGGTCCACCTGGTGGTAGATGGTCGAGGCGTACAACACGCCATCGAACACACCCGGCCGGAACGGCAGGTACTCCCCCAGGGCCTGGGCAAAGGGGAACTCCCGGACGGCATCTCCGAAAAAAGGATCGATGCCCATCCAGCGCACGTGGCCGACCGACGCAGCCATGTAGGGGGGCAGCGGCAGGGCCCCGCAGCCCACGTCCAGGAACAGGCCGTCGCCCCGCTGATCGATGATCTCGCCGATGTACTCGGTGGTCTCGTTCCTCGACGATAAAACGCCTTTCTCCTTCGCCTCGAAATCCTGCCACATCTCGTCCTGGTGCTTCTGCCACAGGGCCACCTCGCGGGCAAACCCTGGGGCCTGGCTCGGAATCATGCAGGGCACGTTGTTGACGACAGGGTATTCCTCCCGGGGCGAGCGCAGGGCGACCACCTGGCCGGCATCGTCGCGCACGGCGACCAGCGGGCTGGCGCCGTCGAGCGGGCCGGCCATGTACTGCTGCAGGGTCTCCAGGAACGACTCCGACTGCGAGCTTTTCATGGCAGCTCCTCCAGAAACTCCAGCAGCTCCTGGCGCAGCTCGTCCCCATCGGGGGTGTCAAAGAGCGCCGTGCCGTGGGCGGACTGGCTGTAGATGACCAGCTCCTTGGGCTGCGGGCAGGCCTCGTGCATCTTTTTCATGTCGCTCGCAACCAGGGGCGAGTCCCAGGCCCCGTAGACAAAGAGCTTGGGCATGGGCAGCGTCGCCAGGTCGGACTCGCTGACCTCGGTGGGCGCGCCGTTGGTCATGATGCTGGCCAGGACGACGACGCCCTCCAGCTCGACGTCCAGGGCCAGGCGCAGGCAGGCCGTCCCGCCCATGCTGGCGCCCATGCAGACGAAGCGGCGGTAGCCCCGGCTGTACAGAAAGTCGAAGGCGGCGCGGGCGTCGTAGAGCAGCAGGTTGGTCTCCAGCCGGCCCCGCGAGTCCCCCCGCCCGCGGAAGTCGACGGTCAGGGCAGCGTAGCCCCGCTCGGCGATCAGGCGGGCAAAGGGCTGCCAGCTCTGCTGCGTCGCCCCCCCAGAGCCCATGTGCAGCAGGAGTACGGCGACATCCCCCGTGCCGAAGAGGGTGGCCGCCAGCTCGACGCCGTCCTCGGTGGTCAGGCGGACCTCCTCGGCGGGGATGGCCGGTGTGGACGCGACCGCGGGCGTCGGCACGGCGGTGGGCGGGACTGGGGTCGGCCGTACGGCGCTGGGCGGGATCGCTGTGGCGGCCGGCTGGGCCGGGGCGCAGCCGGCAATGAGGGCCAGGGCGACCAGTGCGACTCCAAACGCTCTGACACGGAAGAGCAAGGTTTCCTCCTGGATCAGCTCTCTGTCCGGACATGCGCCGGCTTCGTCACTGGGTCGGCTGGGCTCCGCCGGGCAGCATTCGCAGGTGCTGGCGTCTGCCTCCCTACGGGCACAAGGGTACGATCTTGTCGGCCTCCTGCACTGCGTCCAGCCAGGTGAACTCGCGGTTGTCGCTAAAGTAGTAGTAGCTCGTGCCGTTGGGCAGGAGGGCGATGACGATGCCGCTGTATCCCACCATGTGCGGTACCCAGAACCGACAAGCGAACCCCTCGGCGGGGCCGAGTTGGACGGCCCAGAAGCCGTCGTTGTACTTGCCGCCGGAGCCCATGTCCACGCCGCGGTCGTCAGGATCCCGCTGCAGCGCTGCGGCCAGCAGGTCGGGTTGCAGCAGCTGCACGCCGTCGACTGCCCCGCCGTCGTTGTTGAGGAACGTGGCAATCTTGGCCACGTCGTCGTGGGTCCACCACAGGCCGTAGCCGCCGTAGGCCTGCCCCTGCCAGTTGTCGTCCCGGGTGCGCAGGGAGGAGTAGGCTCCCGGGCCGACCTGGAGCGGGACGAGCACCTCGTCCACAAAGAACTGCCAGATGTCGGCGTCTGGGCCTTCGCGGGACTGCAGGTAGTTCTGCATGGCCCGGACGACGATGAAGGTGTCCGACGTATGGTAGACCCAGCGTGTCCCGGAGTCAGCCTTGTGCGGCCAGCGAAAGGCGGCGGCGATCCTGTCCTGGTAGTACTCGGTGCTCCAGAAGTCTCCCTCCTGGGTGCTGTCCTCGTCGGCCATGAATCCACTGGAGCGGTAGTTCCCAGTGGCCATGTCCAGGGCATGGTCGAAGGTCACATGGTTCCAGTCGCCGGCCGCGGCGGCGGCCTCGGGGACATAGTCCACAATCAGCAGGCTGGGAATCTCTGGGCCGTACTTCTGGGCCAGGCGCATCATGACCCCGGCGGCAAAGATCGACTTGGCCGTGGAGTAGGAGGGCATGCGCATGGACTCGCAGTAGGCGTAGGTGCCGTAGCGGGTGCGGCAGCCGCCCACGTAGTTCACCCCGTTGACAACCAAGCCATAGGCAGTCATGTGCTGCGGTGTGATGCCGCGGCCGAAGGCAGCGACATCCACGCCGGGATAGTCCACGGCCAGCTGCTCGATCGGCCTGCTGGGGAAGCGCTGGGCCAGCTCGCGGGCAAAGGCATCGCGGGTGCGGCCGGCCTCGGCGACCGGGCCGCGATGGTAGGTGGCCCGGAGCAGCCCCCAGAGGTCGGCGCTGTGCGACGAGCTGGTCTCCTGGGTGATCTGGTACCAGACCTGGGAGACATCCTGGTCGTTGAAGAGAAAGCCCATCACCCCGTTGAAGGTCGCGCTCGAGCCCTTCCAGGACAGGGCAAAGGGGAAGGTCGCCCGGGAGTAGCCCTGGTCGCCCTCCTCCTGCCAGACACGTCCGGGCTCCAGGAAGTAGTTCCAATCGGGATGGCTGGTGACGACCAGCCCGCGCCGCGCGGGGATCAGGTAGCTGCCGCTCTGCACGAACTCAAAGTCGAACTCGGGCAGATGGTGGGCCTCCGCAGGCAGCTCGGTTGCGCCCCGTAGCTGCTGAAAACCACCGCCACTGTCCTCCCCGTGCAGCTCCAGCCGACCTTCGAAGGTGTGGGCTGGCGGGGCGGCCCCGGCCGGCAGGGCCAAGGCGCCGTCGTCCACGGGAGAGGTGGGAGCGGGGCCGTTCAACAGGACATCGCAGGTCAGCAGCGTGCGCTCGGCGTCACCGCTCCCGCCCAGCGGCGTTGTGGCGCTGGCCGGCGCCGCAGTGGGGCCGGGCGCGGCCGGCCCGCAACTGGCCAGGAGTGCGATCAGGAGCATCAAGGGGACAGTGCTGGGGACCAGACGGTGCTTCATTTAGGGCACCTCCATGATGCAGACAATCTCGCTGGATCTCCAGCCGTGCCACAACCCGCTGCCGATCACGATTCTTCGCCCGTCCGGCGACCAATCGACACTGTAGAACGCCAGCGCGCTGCACTCCCCGGCGCCCACGGCCTGGCCGGTCTCGGCGTCCCAGATGCGCACCGCCCGATCCCAGCCCACCGAGGCCAGCAGCGGCCGGCCGGGAGCCCAGGCCAGGCCCAGGCCCCAGCCATTGTGGGCGGCCACCCGGTGCACCAGCCCCCCCGTCGGCACGTCCCACATCCGCCAGCGGCCATCGTGGCGCTGGATGTAGGCCAGCAGCTGCCCATCAGTGGACCAGGAGATGCACTGGGCCTCGTTCTCGACAGGGATGTTGCGGCCGTCGACCAGCCGCTGCACCCGCGCACCGGTAGCCACGTCCCACAGCAGGACGGAGGCATCGAACTGCCCCACGGCCAGGACATCACCGGCGGGCGACCAGCCCAGCCCGCCGACCACGGCATCGCCTTCCAACTCCAGGGCCAGCGCTCCCGTCGCGACGTCCCAGACCTGCACCCGCTTGCTGAGCTCGCTTCCCGCCGCCAGCAGCCGCCCGTCGGGCGACCAGGCCAGCAGCCGGGCCCTGCTGCCGTCCAGCGTGCCCTGGAGTGCATAGGTGCTGCCGTCGTAGAGCCGGATCGGCCCGCTGCCATCCACCACAGCCAGCAGCTTTCCATCCGGCGACCAGCGCGCGCTGTAGACAAAGCCGGCAAACCCTTCCAGCGTGGCCAGCTGCTGGTAGGTCTGCCCGTCCCACAGGCGCGCCTGCTGGCGATTGGTCGTGGCGATCGTGCGGCCGTCCGGCGACCAGTCCACCGAGTAGACCGGGCCCGCGGTCCCCACCCACTCGGCCAGCAGGGGCAGTTCTTGCGGCTGCGGCACGGGGGTCGCGGTGGCGCTGGGCGGCGGGGTCGGTGGGCGGACGGTGGCTGGGGGCAAAGCCGCGGCAGCCGTGGCAGGGACGACCGTTGGCGCGGCCAGCTCTCGGGTGCAGCCCAGCAGAAGAACTACTGCGGCGACCAGGACTGCAGCCAGGCGTAGGACCGGCCCTGAAGTCATCCAGGCACCCCCTGCCGGGCAACCACCAGGAGAGACGCCGGCCTGGGGCACGTGGCGTACTTGGGGCACCTGACACAGAGGAGGACCCGGTCCTCTATCGAGAAGCCGGCGCGTCTCAGCAAGGAGCGGAGCGACCTTTCGGTAAAGGCCCAGCGCTGCGTGCTGCTGTAGTGGCTGGGCCAGCCGAGCATACGCTGGATCCTCCAGCCGATGTAACGCGCGTCGAGCCGCTCCGGCTCATACGAGAGATAGAGCTTCCCGCGCGGCTTGAGCGCCCTGCGGGCCTGCTCCAGGGACTGCTCCGGGTGCAGGTGAGACCATATCGTCGAGGCGTACAGCACCCCGTCGAAGATATGGGACCGAAAGGGGAGGTACTCGCCGACGGCCTGCACAAAGGGGAAATGCCGGGCAACATCGCCCAGCAGAGGATCCACGCCGATCCAGCGGATGCCGGAGCCCGCGGCAGCCATGTAGTCAGGGGACGGCAGGACCCCGCAGCCGATGTCAAGGAACAGGCCGGCGCCGCACTGGCCGATGACCTCGCCGAGGTAGCCGGTTACAGCATCGCCGGTGGAGAAGACATTCCTGGTCCCATCCTGGTAGTCCTGCCACGTCCGGCCCTGAAATTCCTCCCACAGGTTCAGGTCGCGAGCGGAGCTGCTTCGCCAGGGCGGGATCATGCGAGGCACGTTGTTGACGACCGGAAAGGAACCGTTGCGCGAGCGCAGGGCAGTCACCCGACCGTCATCGTTCCGCACCACGGTCAGCGTGTCGTCCGGGTCGATCGGACAGGCCAGGTAGTGGAGCAGGGACGCGAGAGACTCCTCCGATTGCAGACTCTCCACGGCACGCCTCCTTGCTCACCTCAGCAGAGCCCTTTAGCTCCGCAACAGGATCTCCTGGATCTCGGCGGCGTAGGCGGCACTGGCAGCCCGGAGTACCGGCTGCTGCAGAGCAAGGCCATGGTAGCATGTGGTGCCGCGGTCTTTATGCCCCAAATGGGCTATGAAGGGACTATTCCGGGGGATTCGCCTGTACTCCCTGCTGCCGGCTGGCTATCCTTCGCAAACCAGGCCGTGGCGCTCCGCGATCCTCCCCCCTCGCTCCAGCAACGCCTGGTGGTAGGGCCGACGGCCGGAAGCCAGGCCGCGGTAGAGCCCCACCAGGTGCGGGTAGTGCGCCTCCAGCACGGGCCGCAGCCGCGCCCAGGCGCCGGCGTAGAGGTTCAGGCTGTCCACCAGCACGCGGCGCACACCGACCCGAGCCAGCGCGCCGAAGAGCGCGTCGATCTGCTCCGCACTGTCGGAGAGGCCCGGCAGCAGCGGCCCGCAAAAGGCCCAGGTGCGCACGCCGGCCGCGTTCAGCGCCGCCAGTGCCTCCAGCCGTTGGGCGATGGGCGAGGCGTGCGGCTCGAAGCGCTTCCGGACCTCCTCGTCCAGGGTGGTGACGGTAAAGGCCACCTCCGCGTCCTCGAGCCGCCGGATCACGTCCAGGTCGCGCTGCACCAGGGCCGATTTGGTCAGGATGGAGACCGAGAAGTCGGATCCCACGAACGCTTCCAGGCAGGCCCGCGTGAGGCCGTATCTCTTCTCCAGCGGCTGGTAGGCGTCGGTGACCGAGCTGAGCGTGACGAGGCCCGGCCTCGCCCGCCGGAGCTGGCGGGCCAGCACCGCAGCAGCATTCACCCGGACATCGACGAAGGTGCCCCAGGGCTCCTCGTGGCCGGTGAAGCGCTTCATGAAGGTGGCGTAGCAGTAGGCGCAGGCGTGCCCGCAGCCGACGTAGGGGTTGACGGCGTAGTCGACCCCGGGGATGTCGCAGCGGGTGAGGATGGAACGGCAGGTGACTTCGCGAACGATCATCGCGGCAAGACTCCTGCCAGCGCCCTTCCTGTGTAGCTGGCCTCTGCCTGCGCCAGGTCCTCCGGCCGGCCGGCCGCCACCACGTACCCGCCCGCGTCGCCGCCCTCCGGTCCCAGGTCCACCACCCAGTCGGCCGTCTTGATCACGTCCAGGTTGTGCTCGATGACGATGCAGGTGTTGCCGGCGTCGACCAGGCGGTGCAGCACATCCAGCAGCTTCTGGATGTCGGCCGGGTGCAGACCGGTGGTGGGCTCGTCCAGGATGTAGACGGTGCGCCCGGTGGCCACCCGGCGGAGCTCCTTGGCCAGCTTGACCCGCTGGGCCTCGCCGCCGGAGAGCTCCGGGGCCGGCTGGCCGAGCTGCACGTAGCCCATGCCCACGTCGGCCAGAGTCTGCAGGCTGCGCCGGATGCGCGGGTGGGCACCGAAGAACTCGAGCGCCTCCTGCACCTCCATGGCCAGTACCTCGGCGATGTTCTTGCCCCTGTAGCGCACCTGCAGCGTCTCGCGGTCGTAGCGCTGGCCCTTGCATACCTGGCAGGTCACCCAGACGTCGGGCAAAAAGTGCATCTCGATCTTGACCTGGCCGTGCCCCTGGCAGGCCTCGCAGCGCCCGCCCTTGACGTTGAAGGAGAAACGCCCGGCAGCATAGCCCCGCGCGCGGGCCTCGGGCGTCTGGGCAAAGAGCTGGCGGATGTCGTCAAAGACGCCCACGTAGGTGGCCGGGTTGGAGCGCGGCGTCCGCCCGATGGGCTGCTGGTCGATTTGGATGACCTTGTCGACCTGTTCCAGGCCGCGCAGCGCCCGGAAGGGCCCCGGCTTGGTGTGGGCGCGGTGCAACTGCTGGGCCAGCGCCGGGTAGAGCGTCTCGCTGATCAGCGACGACTTGCCCGAGCCGGAGACGCCGCTGACGCAGATGAAGGTGCCCAGGGGAAAGTGGGCGTCGATCTCCTTCAGGTTGTTATGGCGGGCGCCCTCCAGGACGAGTTCCGCCCCGCGGGGGGCGCGCCGCCGCTCCGGAACGGGGATCTGCAGCGTCCCGCCCAGGTACCGCCCGGTCAGCGAGCCGTTCTGGATGATCATGGCCGGCGGGCCGGCGGCGACGATCCGCCCACCGCGGCGGCCGGCCCCCGGGCCAAAGTCAACGATCCAGTCGGCCGCGCGCATGGTATCCAGGTCGTGCTCGACGACGATCACGGTGTTGCCCAGGTCGCGCAGCCGCAGGAGCGTGTCCAGCAGCCGGCGGTTGTCGCGCGGGTGCAGGCCGATGGTCGGCTCGTCCAGGATGTACATCACCCCGACCAGCCCCGATCCGATCTGGCTGGCCAGGCGGATGCGCTGGCTCTCCCCGCCCGAGAGGGACGGTGCCAGGCGGTCCAGCGTCAGGTAGTCCAGCCCCACGCTGACCAGGAAACCGAGCCGCTCGCGGATCTCCTTCAGGACTTCCCCGGCGATCTCCATGTGGTAGGCGCTCAGGGCCGCGGGCTCAGGGCCCAGGGCTTTGGGCCCAGGGCTCAAGTTCCTGGGACCCTGGGCCCCGGGCCCTGAACCCTGAATTGCCTCCACCCACGCCAGGGCCTGGGCGATGGAGAGGGCCGTGACCTGGCGGATGGAGCAGCCTCCTACGGTGACCGCCAGCGCCTCCGGGCGCAGCCGGGCCCCGCGGCATTCCGGGCAGGGCAGAGTGCTCATGAAGCGCCCGTACCATTCGCGCATGCCCGGCGAGCGGGTCTGGCGGTAGCGCCGCCATATCTCCTGCAGCACTCCCTCCCACGGCCGGTAGAACTCGCCCTGGCCCGTCTCCCCCTTCCAGGTGAAGCGGATCCGGCGGCTGCCGGAGCCGTGCAGGACGGCGTGGCGCTGCTCCGCGGTCAGGTCCCGCCAGGGGGTGTCCAGGCTGAAGCCGTAGCTGCGGGCGATGGAGGCCAGGCAGCGGTAGGCCCAGGAGTCCTGCCTGTCGCGCATCAGGCCCCAGTAGCGGATGGCGCCGTCGTGGATGCTCAGGCCGGCGTCGCCGACGACCAGGTCGGGGTCGACCTCCAGGACCGTCCCCAGCCCGGCGCAGCGCGGGCAGGCCCCCTGCGGCGAGTTGAAAGAAAAGAGCTGCGGCGACATCTCCGGCATGCCAAAGCCGCACTCGGCGCAGGCGTTCCTCTCGCTCATCAGGAACTCGTCGCCGCCGCCGGGGCTGATGAGCACGGTGCCTTCGGCCAGCCGCAGCGCCGTCTCGATCGAGTCGGTCAGCCGGCTGGGGAAGCCGTCGTCCGCCTCCGCCGGCACCTCCAGCCGGTCGACGACGATCTCGATGGTGTGCTTGACCTTCTTGTTCAGGGCGATGGGTCGTTCCAGGCTGCGCGCCTCGCCGTCCACGCGCACGCGGGCAAAGCCCTCGCTCCTGGCCTTCTCGAAGAGATCGCGGTACTCGCCCTTGCGCTGGCGCACCAGCGGGGCCAGCACCTGGAAGCGCGTGCCGGCCGGCAGCGCCAGCACGCGGTCGACCATCTGCTGGACCGACTGCGAGCCGATCTCGCGCCCACAGGAGGGGCAGTGAGCTACCCCGACGCGGGCGTAGAGCACGCGCAGGTAGTCGTAGATCTCGGTGACGGTGCCGACGGTGGAGCGGGGGTTCTTGGAGGCCGACTTCTGCTCGATGGCGATGGCCGGGCTGAGGCCGCTGATCCAGTCGACCCGGGGCTTTTCCATCTGCTCCAGGAACTGGCGGGCGTAGGCCGAGAGCGACTCGACGTAGCGGCGCTGGCCCTCGGCGTAGAGCGTGTCAAAGGCCAGGGACGACTTTCCCGAGCCGGAAACGCCGGTGAAGACGACGAAGCGGTTGCGGGGAATCTCCAGGTCGACGCCCTGCAGGTTGTGCTCCCGCGCCCCGCGAATGACGATCGCGTCCACGAGCGGGCTCCTGACAAAGGACGCGAAGGCTCGCTACCTTCGCAGGCCAGGCGTAGTACATCTGTTCGGTTGCCTGGACACATTGTACCACCGCCGGCCGGGGCTGTCAATCGGCACGGCGATATCAAGGTCGCGCCGATGCACAGCGGATGGCAAGTGCCCGGCC
>CAZTIG010000073.1:0-18126 GCA_964613665.1 uncultured Chloroflexia bacterium | reverse complement strand
CGGCTCGCCGTCGTAGCTTCTCCTGGCCCCCGGCCTTCCTGATCCCTGAGCCCTGCTCTCCTCAGCGCTGGATCATGTTGTAGCTGGCGCCACAGTCGTGGGCCTTCGGCTGGCTATGGCTCCAGCGCAAATACCCACACGCCTCCCTGCCGGTAGACCGGGCGGAAGCGGTCGCAGCCGAGCAGCTTCTCCGCCGTCAGCGGGCCGCCGTAGCGCCCCAGGTAGACGTGGCTGATGCCGTGATCGCGGAGCAGCGTGTAGAGCGCCTCCCCGCCAGGGCTGGCCATGGCCTCGCGGGCCACGTCGTTGATTTCCTCGATGTGCTCCCGCGCTCCCAGCCCGTAGAGGGCCGGCGGCGGCCACGTCTGCCGGCCGGCCAGCGGGGCGATCCAGTAGCCGCCGTCGCTCCCGGCGTAGACGGCTGTCATCCACTCGTAGGAGTTGACCAGGAAGACCGCGTCGGGCGCGGTGTTCTCCTCAATCCACGCCATGGCCGGCAGGTCGGCCGGGGCCAGGATGGCCGTGCGGGGGTTGACGATGCTGTTCAGCTCCGAGGCACCCCAGGCACAGGTCCCGATCAGGAAGACGGCCCCGGCCCAGCGCAGCAGCGGTGGGTCGGTCCAGCGCACCCGCCGGGCCAGCGCCGCGAGCCCGCCCACCCCCAGGGCCGCCGCCAGGCTCAGCGGCACGTACAGGGCGATGGCTACCGACGTGCTGTCGATGGCCGCGCCGAGCGGCAGGCCGATCAACCCCGGCTTGGCCAACACGACGAGCAACCCTGCCCACAGGAGCAGGATCAGCGCTTTGGCTCGCCGCCAGAGCACGGCCAGCAGCGTGCCGGCGACGGCCGCCGGGAAGAGGTAGCGCCCCGGCCCGAAGAGGACATAGTAGAGGGAGAGTGCCTCCTCGGAGGCGGCCCACTCCTGCATGGCCGCCCGCCCCAGGTCCAGGATCGAGGGCACCAGCCAGACGGCGATCAGGGTGAAGCCGGCCGCCGCCACGGCCAGGGCACGGCCGAGCGGCACGGCCGCTGCCCAGCAGGACCGGCGCCCCTCCCACATGGCCCGCAGCACGAGGAGCACGGCCAGCGTTGCCATGAAGGCGGCCACCCGCAGGTGGGCGACTACCAGCCCGGCCATGGCTACCGCTGTGACCCCGGCCAGGCCCCAGTGCCAGCGCCCGCGCAGCAGCCGGTCGAGGAGCACCGCGGCCACGGGCAGGATGAAGAGGCCGGCCAGCTCGGTGTAGCGGCTCCAGCTGATGTAGTAGGCCGGCATCAGCGAGAGGGCGGAGGGGACCGCCGCGGCGGCCAGGCCGGCCCAGCGGCTCCCGCCCCAGCGCCGGCCCAGGCCGTAGAGCGTCAGCCCGCCGAGGCCGTTCAGCACCTGCCCCAGCAGCAGCAGGGCGCCGGGGAGCGGCATCCCGGTGAGCCCATGCAGGACGGCCACCAGGCTCTGGAAGCCAAAGTGGTACGTCGCCGGGGCCACCTGGACATAGGGCAGGTAGTCGCCGGGGATGGCCCCCCGCTCGACGATCAGGCGCGCCAGGGTAGTGTGGTGCACGGCGTCCACCCACAGCGGGCCGGTCAGGTCGAGGGCGTGAAAAGCACGCAGGCCCAGGGCGATGCCGGCGATCGCCACCAGGGCTGCGGTCACGGGGAGGGAGACCGGGGCCAGCCCGCGGTAGCGCCCGCGGCAGATGTCCCGCACCAGCAGGCCCAGGGCCGCCGCGGCGAGCAGGCCGCCGCCCACGGGCACGGCCGGCCCGGAGAGCAGCCCGGGGAGCCACGACAGCAGCAGAAGCAGGACCGGGACCGCCGCGGCGCTCAGCCCCAGGCAGGTCCCCAGCAGCTCGAGGAGATCGTCCTGGCGCGAGCGCGGCAGCAGCCGGGCCAGCAGGTAGCCCGGCGCCAGCAACAGGAGTAACAGGCCGGGCATGTGGGGCAGCCCTCCGCCGGCCTGGCGCAGCAGCTCCGCGGCTACGTCCGCGGGGGCGCTGTCATAATAGGCCCAGAAGTTCAGGTCGCCCTCGGCCGGCCGGCCGTCGCGCAGCAGTGTCCCGTCCGGGTAGAGGTCGGAGCCGCTGGCCCAGAGTGTTGCGCGCGCCGGGGAGCCGGCCTGCGGCGCGCCGGCCAGGAGCACGTAGGCCCGGCCGGCCGAGTCCGGCTGCGGCGGGAAGGACAGGCGATAGGAGCTGTTGTGGACGATGGCGCTGAGGGGGACCGTCGTGCGGGTGATCCCCTCCTGGCAGGCCAGGTCGCGGCAGAGGCGCAGCTCCAGGGGCACCGCAGGCCGGCCGCTCTCGGCGCCATAGTCCACCAGCACGACCTCGATCCCACTCAGGCCGGCGTGCTGCGGGACCAGCGTCTGGCCGATGGTATGCTCGCCGTGGAGGTCGCCGGCCGGGGTGGCGGCCTGCCGCTGCAGTGCCTGCCAGTCGGTGCGCTCGACACAACCGCCCAGGAGCAGGACAAGAAGAAGCAGCCCCCCGAGGCGCAGGAGCTGCTTCCTTGCTCGCGACCACAGGTCCGCCACGAGGGCCCTCTACGGGTAGGGGTACGGGTACTGCGTCGCGGGCAGCGTCGGATACTCGGCCCCCATGACGGGTGTGCCCGGCGTGGTGTCCTTGGTCGGCACCGCAGTGGCGGCACCGGGGGTCACCGTGGGCTGCGGCGTGCCGACTGTCTCGCAGGCGACCAGGACGACCACTGCCAGGAGAATCAATGCCACAACAACCAGCAATCGTTGCCAGTTTCTCCGCACCGTAACCTCCATTGTGGGTCCAGACCTTGCCAGCGGGGCTATCATAGTACAGGTGAGCACCATTGTCAAGTCAGGCCCGAAACCCGAACGCGTGCGAAACGCACTTGACAGACACCCAAAGTACGGTACAATGGGTGCGCTGCAAGCATTCCTCATCGAGAGGTGTTTCGATGCCGATTTACGAGTACCGCTGCGGCCAGTGTGGGGCCGCGTTCGAGCGCATCCGACCGATGGCCCAGGCCGACGCGCCCGGGACCTGCCCACAGTGCGGCAGCACGGATGTCCAGCGCTGCCTGTCGCTCTTTGCCTCGTTCGCCCACGACGGCGGCGAGACACACGCGTTGGGAGGGAGCAGCGGCTGCACCTCCTGCGCCGCCACCAGCTGCGCGACCTGCGGAAAAGGGTGAGCCGACGATGGCCTCGGGACGACTGGTCATCGCTGCCGATCTGGGTGGGACGCGCATCCGCGCGGCCCTCTCCGACCTGGAGGGGCACTTCCTGCGCCGGCTGGAGTGGCCCACCGAGGTCGAGCGCGGCCGCGACGCGGTCCTGGAGCGGATCGCCGCGCTGATCCACGAGGTGCGGGGCGACCTGCCAATTGAGGAGCTGCTGGGGGTTGGGGTGGGCACGCCGGGTCCGATGGACCCGCGGACCGGCACGGTGCTGGCGGCGCCGAACATGCCCGGGTGGATCGATCTGCCGCTGCAGGACTATTTGCAGCAGCGCCTGGGCCTGCCGGTGCGCCTGGTCAACGATGCCAACGGCGCGGTGCTCGGGGAGTGGGTCTTTGGCGCCGGCCGCGGCCGGCAGAACCTGGTCTATGTGACGATCAGCACCGGGATCGGCGGGGGGGTGATCACGGACGGGCATCTGCTCCTGGGACATCGCGGCCTGGCGGGGGAGGTCGGCCACATGACGCTGCGGGCCGACGGCCCACGCTGCAACTGCGGCAACTACGGCTGCTGGGAGGCCCTGGCCTCGGGCACAGCCATCGCCCGCGATGGGGCCGAGGCGGTGCGGACCGGCCACTCTCCGCTCCTGGCCGAGCTATGCCAGGGGCAGCCGGAGCGGGTGGACGCCCGCATGGTCGGGCAGGCCGCCCGCGGGGGCGATGCCGCGGCCGGCGAGATCATCAAGCAGGCCGCCCGGTACTGCGGCGTGGGCATGGTCAACCTCCTGCACCTATACAGCCCGGAGATCATCCTGGTCGGCGGAGGGGTCTCGCGGATGGGCGAGCTCATCTTCCAGCCGATGCGCCGGGTCGTCCGCGAGCAGGCCATGCCGGCCTACCGCGACGCGCCGATCGAGGCGGCCTCGCTGGGAGAGGACATGGGCCTGCTCGGCGCGGTGGCCCTCTATCGCCTGGAGGAGTAGGGTGAGCGAAGATGCGTTGGCCCCCGAGATCGTCGAGCAGCTGCGCCAGCGGCTGCTGGAAGAGCACCCCGAGATGGCCGGAGCCGAGCTCCGCGTGAAGCCGCGCCGCCATACCGCCGGAGGTGCCGAGGCGCTGGCCAAGCTCGGGCTGCCGGCCATGGAGCAGCCGGCCGAGGAGCTGTACACCGCCACCCTGCGCAAGGACGTGGAAGCCGAGGACGGCGCGACCATCCCCCTGGTCATCCGGGTCACGGTGGATGCGCAGGGGCGGGTGGTCAAGCGTCGCGAGAGACACTGAACCTTCCCTCTCACCTGGGACGGTCGGCAGAACGACCCCGCGATCTCCCCTGTATGTGCGCACCATGTGGAGGGCTCGCCTCAGCCCCTCCAGAGACTCCCAACCACGAGGACCAGCACGAGGAGCACGTAGCTTGCCGCGTTGGCCACCGCGGCGACCAGCAGCTTCCGCTCGGGACCCCAGGCAGACTTGCGCAGGCACAACACGCCGAACTCGATCAGGACGGAGAGCAGAAAGGAAAGGAGCAGGCCCCACCATGCGGCGATGCGCTGGCCGAGCACCAGGCTAATGAGGATTCCCACCACGGTGCTGGCGAGGTTCATCAGTGCCGAATCGCCCAGGGAGCGGAGGAAGGCGTTCCAGCGAAAGCGCCACAGCACCACCGCCTCGATCAGGACGATCAGAGCGAACAATACCAGCCCTGCGACGAGCATAAAGAAGAAGGCCGCCAACCCGAACAGGAGGGCGACGAACCCGACCACGGGAACATCCAGAGGAACTACCATTGCCTTCTCGCCAGTGCGCCTGATTGTGAGGTAGACCAGTGGGTTCTTTCCGGCGACCCCTCGGCCGCCGTGGCTAGAGCAGCCCCAGCCATCCGGCGATGACATCCCCCACGCTGGCCATGTTCAGGGCGATGGGCAGCAGCAGCACGCCCATGCAGTTCATGCGCCGCGAGCCCCACAGCATCGGGATCAGCCCGATCCCGGTGGCCACGGCGCAGACGAGCAGCCCGCCCGGCCCGGTCATCCCGACAACGATCGCGGCCAGGACGCCCAGCGTGCCCAGGCTGATCCAGCGGTAGCTGACGTGGGCCAGCAGGGCGATGATGACGCGGGTCAGCGCCAGCGAGAGAAAGAAGGCCAGCCCCCCGCTGAGCACGACCGCCGCCACCGCCATGAGGTAGAGCTGCGGGGTCTGGCCGCTGTAGAGGGTGCCGAGCATGGCCGACAGGCCGCCCTTGCCGCGCATCAGGCTGGGGGCGAAGAAAAAGAGGAATCCCCCCACGTAGTAGACCACCTTGGAGGACCCCTGGGAGATGACAAAGACGCGCTCGTCGCGCTGGGCGGTGGCGTGGCCCGCCAGGAAGCCGCCGATGCCGCCGGTGACCACCGGGAAGAAGGCGGCAAAGAGCCCGCCGAGGGCGCCGGCCAGGGTCCCGCGCACCAGCTCGCCGGGGCCGGCATCGACCGTCCTGGCAAAGTGCTGCGGCGGGACCTGGGTGCGGGCCACCAGGTTCTGCAGCACCCAGGGCACGGCAAAGAGGCCGACAAAGGCCGGCAGCAGGTTCTGGTAGCCGACGTCCACGGGGACCAGCGGCCGGTACATCAGGACCAGCCCGAGCAGGCCCGAGAGGAAGAAGGTGGCCAGGCCGGCGGTCAGCGAGCGCCAGCCCTCCCACCAGCGGCGCAGGCCGGCCGGGGCACGGTCCGACCCCTTGGGCCACTCCGAGATGAGCATAAAGGCGATGATCGTCCAGAGGATCCAGGCGATGTGCGGCTGCAGGACGGCGCGCACCGTCGGCAGGAGGTTGGATGTGAAGGGGGTCAGGAGCACCAGCACGAGGATGCCGCCCAGCCCGCCCAGGCCGGAGAGGATGATGGCCTCGTAGCCGCGGCGCTGCAGCAGGTATTTTTGCCCCGGCAGGACGATAAAGACGGTGGAGTCGTCGGGGACGGAGAGAAAGATGCTGGAGATGGTGTTCAGGATGGCATAGCCGGTGATCAGGCCCAGGAAGAAAAAGGCCAGCCACTCGATCGGCACGAGCTCTCCGTATGTGACCGTGGCCAGCACGAGGAAACCGGCCACGTTGTAGACGTGCAGGGCAGGCACCAGGCTCAACAGGGCGGCGACCAGCGTCCCGGCGACGGCGCTGAGAAAGAGGAAGGCGGCGTCCACAGAGCCCTCCAAACGCGTGGTGATGAGCCCACGGGGATCGGCCGGACCCATTCTAGCACACCGCCGGTCGACGGTCAACCGCGTCTCCGGCGCAGCTGGGCCAGCGTGCTGGCCAGGTGCACCCACGGCGGGCTGGGCCGGCCCTGCAGTTCGGCCTGCCGCAATGCGGCCAGGAACTCCTGGGGGCCGTCAAAGGGCGCCAGCAGGGTCCAGCAGGCCCCCACCTCCACGGCGCTGTGGGCGTCCGACCCGGCCGTCAGCGGCAGGCCCAGGCGGTGGCCCAGTTCCTCCGCCCGTCGGTTGTCGCCCGGCCACACGACGCGCCCGTTGCGCCCCTCGACAAAGTCGACCAGGCCGGCCCGGGCCAGATCTTCCAACACGTCGGCGGACAGGCGCGCGCGCCAGCGATCGCACGGGTGCGGCACGCCGACCAGCCCACCCTGGGCGCGGATGGCCCGGGCCGTCTCCCAGGCATCCTGGCGAGGAGCGATCTCGTCGTGCAGGAAGAGGCCCAGCAACTCTCCCTGCACCGTGCGCACCTCCTCCCCGACGATGATCCGCAGGTCTGCTGGAGCCAGGCGGGACAGGGCCAGCGCACCGGCCAGGCGGTTGTGGTCGGTCACGGCCAGGCCGGCCAGCCCGCGCCGGCGGCAGGCCCGCAGCAGCGCCTCCGGTGCAAGCACGCTGTCGGGGGAAGCGGTGGTGTGGACGTGGAAATCGAGACCGATCAACGGGCTGTGCTCCCGGGCAATCGCCGCGCGCTGCTCTCCGATCGCTGCTGGCCGATCGCTCGCCGGCTACAGCTCGCCGTAGTGATAGAGGATCGCCGCCGTGGCCACGATCCCTGCCGTCTCGGCGCGCAGGATGCGCGGTCCCAGGCTGACGGGGATGATGCCGTACCCGCGGGCCAGCTGCACCTCGGCGTGCGAGAATCCGCCCTCCGGGCCGACGAAGATGGAGACGTTGAACGGCCACGGGCCGCTGCTGTCCCCCTGCAGGATTTCGCTGAGCGGTTTCGCCTCTTCCTCCCACGGGATCAAGGCCAGCCCGCCGCTGCGCTGGACCTGCTCGCAGGCGGCGGCAAAGAGCATCAGCGGCTGCAGCGGAGGCAGCCGGCCGCGCCGTGACTGCTCGGCGGCCGACTGGATGATGCGCTCCCAGCGCTGCAGCTTGCGCCGCGACAGCTGATGGGCGTCGAGGACCATGCAGCGCTCGCTGAGGATCGGGACAAAGACGCTCACCCCGACCTCGGTGCCCTTTTGCAGGGCCCACTCGAAGCGTTCGCCCTTGAGCACGGCCTGGTACAGCGTGACCTTCGTGCGCGGCTCTGCGCCGCTGAGGTGCCTGCGCTGCACCTGCGCGGTCACCCGGCCGGGCTCTACCGTCTCCAGGAGCGCTTCGTACTCCCAGCCGGAGTTGTCCAGGAAGATCACCGCGTCGCCGGGGCGGCGGCGCAGCACGTCGCGCAGGTGGTGGATGACGCCGGGCTCGTCGACGACCACCTGCTCGCCGGTAAAGGCCTCGCGGGGCAGAAAGAAGCGGTCCAGGGGAACCTCCTCAGCGCCGCAGGACCAGGGCGACCCAGTCGCCCTGCTGGGGCTGGTCGAGAAGGCGCAGGCCGGCCGCCTCCAGCGCCGCCCCCACCTCGGGCGCCTGCTCGCTGAGCACCCCGGAGGCGATCAGGATGCCGCCGGGCGCCAGGGCTCCGGCCAGGAGGTCGGCCAACTCCCGGAGCACCGGCGCAAGCAGGTTGCCCAGAATCAGGTCATAGGGCCCCATGCCGGCCAGGATGGTTCCCTCGCGGACCTCCACCCGGCCGGCCAGGCGGTTGCGGCGCAGGTTCGACCGGGCGGCGTGCACGGCGACGGGGTCCTTGTCCACGGCCAGCACCGGCCCGCGGCTCAGCCTGGCCGCGGCGATGGCCAGGATGCCCGACCCGGTGCCCAGGTCCAAGACGCGCGCAGTCGGTTCGATGTAGCGTTCCAGCGCCCGCAGGCAGAGCTGAGTCGTCGGGTGGAGCCCTGTGCCAAAGGCCATACCCGGGTCCAGGCGCAGGGCGATTTCCCCTTTCCGCGGGCGGAAGCGCTGCCAGGCCGGCACGACCACGAGGCGTTCGCTCACGCGCACGACGGCATAGTGTTTCTTCCAGGCCTGGGCCCAGTCCTCCTCGGAGAGTAGATGCTGCTGCAGCGGGCCGATGGGCCGCAGCTCCGCCAGCAGGTTCAGGGCCTGCTCGATGCGGCGCACCGTGGCGGCGGTACGCTCGTCCTGCGGAAGATAGGTCCGCAGCCGTGCCGGCCGGGTCGGGTCCCGCTCCACGCCGAGGCCGTCGGGCGCGGGCCGCTGGGCCTCCTCGATCACGACGCCGCCCTGGTGACCATAGTGGGACAGGACCTCGCTCACGGCCTCGACGGCCTCCAGGTCGGCATCCACGATCAGCTCGAGCCACTCGCCGGCTTTGCCCATGCGCAGGAACTTTAGGTCATAGGCGTCCACGTCAGGCCAGTGCCTGGCCGGCCCGGCCCAGCGCCTCGCGGGCGCGCGACAGGTCGGCACCCGGGGCCAGCCCCAGGACGAGAAAGTAGCCGGAGTCGAGCGGCCGGCCCAGGAAGTCGGCCCGGGCGGTTCCCAGGAAGAACAAGGTGCCGGGGCCGCGGCCCATCCTGGCGGCGGCCCTCTGCACGGCCTCGGCCAGGGCGGCCAGTTCGACCTCCAGGACCGCCGGTTCCGTGTCCGGCCAGTCCGCACCGAGGACCACCTCCACTCCGATGCCGTCCCCTCCCAGCAGGGCAGCCATCGTCGCTCCCGGGACCGAGCCCAGCAGGGAGGTCAACGTTCCGGCAATGTCGTCCATGGACATCTCCTTGCGAATGAGCGAATCAGCGAATGAGCGAGCAGCGCGCTGCGGGAAGGGACACGTCGGGCGGTCACAGCTCGCGCCGGCCCTCCAGCGCCCGGCTGAGGGTGATCTCGTCGGCGTACTCCAGGTCCCCACCCATCGGCAGGCCGTGGGCCAGGCGCGTGACGCGCACCCCCTGGGGGATCAGCTGCTGCGACAGGTACATCGCCGTGACGTCGCCTTCCAGGTTGGGGTTGGTGGCCAGGATGACCTCTTCCACCGGCTGCAGGCGCACCCGTGCCAGCAGCTCCCGGATGCGCAGGTCCTCCGGGCCGATGCCCTCCACCGGCGAGATGGCCCCGTGCAGGACGTGGTAGACGCCGCGGTAGCGCCCGGTCCGCTCCAGTGCGATGACGTCCAGCGGCTGTTCGACTACGCAGATGCGCGTGCGGTCCCGACCCTCGTCGCCGCAGATGGCGCAGGGGTCGGTCTCGGTCAGGTTGAAACAGCGGGAGCAGTAGCGGACGCGCTGCTTCATCTCCAAGATGGCTTCCGCCAGGCCTCGGGTCTCCTCCTCGGGGGCGCGCAGCAGGTAGTAGGCCAGGCGCGAGGCGCTCTTGGGGCCGATCCCAGGGAGGCGTATGAGCTCCTCCACCAGACGGGCCACTGTCCGCGGCAGGTACTGCTCGATCTCGACTTTCAAGGAAGCCTCCAGCGGCCGGCTAGCGCAGGCCCGGCAGCCCCAGCCCGCCCAGCATGGCCCGCATGCGCTCCTCGGCGATGGCCCGCGACTGTTCCACGGCCTGGTTGAACGCGGCGACGAGCAGGTCCTGCAGCATCTCCAGGTCCTCGGCGCTGGCGACCTCGGGGGCGATGGCGATCTCCTGCACCTCCTGCTGCCCGTTCATCACCAGGCGCACGGCGCCGCCGCCCACCGTGACCTCGATCGTCTTGCTGGCCAACTCCTGGAGCATCTGCTCCTGTTTCTGCTGTACCTGGCGCAGTGCTTTCGGGTCAAGTCGCATGTCCTACCTCCGATGGATGGAGTCCTTCGTCCTTGGTCCTTCGTCCTTCGGCCTTCGTCCCTGGTCCTTCATCCCTATTTCCCTGTCCCCTATTCTTCGTCCGCACCCTCCACACCCACCACCTTGGCATTGAAGATGTTGGCCGCGGCCTTGACCCGCGGGTCCTGCTGCACGGACTGGCGCTGGGCCTGTCGGCGGCGGTTCGGCGCGGCCGCGGACTCGTTGAGGACGCAGCGCAGCCCGTAGCTGCCGTGCAGGACCTTGCTCAGGACCTGCTCGACCATGCGGCGGTTGCGGGCCTCCTCGATCTTGCCCTTGTGGAAGGCGTAGCGGAACTCCAGGACGACGACCCGGCCCTCGACGGCGATGGGCTGGCAAGAGCCGCTGTGCAACAGGGCCTGCACGGCCGGGTCCAGCGGGCGGATGCCCTCGACGACGCGGGGCCAGGCCTGGACGAGCTGTTCCAGGCTCAGCGTGCCTTCCGGCGCGGGGCCGGCCTGTCCGCCGCCGGCCGGGGCCGCTGCGGGCGCCTCCTGCCGCGGACGGGGCGGTGCTGCCGCGGCTGTCCCCGGCTTCGGGGTGGTGGTCGCAGGGGGGGCGCCGGCCGGCCGGACCGGTTCCCTGGGCGACCCCGCCGGGGCCACGGCGCCGCGCGGCTGCTCCGTGGAGCGGGCCGGGCCGGGCTCGCCCCGTGGGGACCGTTCCTCGGGCGGGAGAGACTCTTCCACCAAGGCCAGCTCCAGCGGTAGCTGGGCGTTCCAGCCGGCCTTGAGGTCGGCATCGAGCACGCTGAAGCGGCGCACCCAGGCAGCCAGGCGGCCGGCCGTGGTGCGCAGCACGCGGGCGCGCATATCGGCCAGCTCCTCGGCCGTGACATCGAGCAGGTCGGCGCCATCGCCGGTCACGGCCAGGAAGAGCAGCCCGCGCAGGTAGGCGACCAGCCCGCGGTTGAACTGGCGCAGGTCCACGCCATCGTCTACCAGGCGCTGGATCAGGTGGAGGCCGGCCCCCAGGTCGCCGGCGATGAGGGTGTCCACGAGTTGGGGCACCTGGTCGTTGCCGCGCATGCCCAGGAGGTCCTGGACCTGGACCACGTCCAGCGTGCCGTCGCGGCCATAGACGAGCAGTTGGTCAAGGAGGCTCTCGGCGT
The DNA here is from genome assembly GCA_964613665.1 of uncultured Chloroflexia bacterium. Classification (GTDB taxonomy): domain Bacteria; phylum Chloroflexota; class Chloroflexia; order DTKN01; family DTKN01; genus CAZQFV01. The sequence continues at coordinate 6,779 of CAZTIG010000073.1, read as the reverse complement.
CGCGCATGCTGCCGGTGGCGCTGCGGGCGACCAGCTCCAGGGCCGGCCGGGTGGCGTGCAGGCTCTCCGCCTGCGCGATGGTCTCCAGGTGCCGGACGATGTCGGCCGCGCGCACGCGGCGAAAGTCGAAGCGCTGGCAGCGCGACAGGACCGTGGCCGGGATGCGTTGGGGCTCCGTGGTGGCCAGGATGAAGATGACGTGGGCGGGCGGCTCTTCCAGCGTCTTGAGCAGGGCGTTAAAGGCCTCGGTGGTGAGCATGTGAGCCTCGTCCACGATATAGACCTTGAAGCGGCCCTCGGCCGGCGCGAACTTGACGCGCTCGCGCAGGTCGCGGATCTCGTCGATGCCGCGGTTGGAGGCGGCGTCGATCTCGATCAGGTCGACGGCCCGGGACTCGTTGATGGCCACGCAGGTGGGGCAGGTGTTGCAGGGCAGCGGCGGGCCGCCGGTGCAGTTGACGGCCTTGGCCAGGATACGGGCTGTGGAGGTCTTGCCGGTGCCGCGGGGACCGGTGAAGAGGTAGGCGTGGGCGATGCGGCTGGACTGCAGGGCTCGCTGCAGGGTCCGGCAGACGTGCTCCTGTCCGATGACCTCTTCGAAGCGCTGGGGGCGCCATTTCCGATAGAGGACCTGTCCCGCCATCCGATCTCCTCCCGCGCGGGGATTCCTGACCCTGCGGAGCCGCTGTGACCCTGGCCTGTCCGAATGGCCCTATTGTACTACAGCCGGCCCGCCCGCGCAAGCCGGGCCAGCCGGCGGGGCAACCGGGGCCCCTCGTGCTGCCCTCTCATCCGGCTTTAATCATTGACAAATAGGCTGATCTGCATAGAATGGCTCTGGGAAGCAGCGGCGCCGGGGACCGGGCTGCGCCCATCCCGGCAGAGGATCGTCGGCCGGCAGGCACCCAGCAGGAGGCGTGGATGATCGAGGTATCGAACCTGGTGAAAGCGTACGGCCCCGTCGTGGCCCTGGACGGGGTCTCTTTCCGCGTGGAGGCCGGCGAGATCGTCGGCCTGCTCGGTCCCAACGGGGCCGGCAAGACCACCACCATCAAGATCCTCACCGGCTACCTCCAGCCGGACGAGGGCACCGTCACGGTCAACGGCCTGGACGTGCTCGCGCACACCCGCCAGGTGCAGGCCCAGATCGGCTACCTGGCGGAGAATGCTCCGCTGTACCCCGAGCTCACGGTGCAGTCGTACCTGCAGATGGTGGCCGACCTGCGCCAGGTTCCCAAGAGCCGGCAGTTGGAGCGCATCTCCGAGGCCGTTGTCGCCGTGGGCCTGACCGAGCACCTCACCCGGCCCATCGGCCAGCTCAGCAAGGGCTATCGTCAGCGTGTCGGCCTGGCGCAGGCCATCCTGCACCATCCGCGCCTGCTGATCCTGGACGAACCCACCCTGGGACTCGACCCGACGCAGATCGTCGAGGTGCGCCACCTCATTCGCCGCCTGGCCGAGGAAAGCACCATCCTCTTTTCCACCCACATCCTCTCGGAGGTGGAAGCATTGTGCGACCGGGCCATCATCCTCCTCAACGGCCGCGTTCGCGCCGACGCCCGCCTCTCGGAGTTGGCGGCGACGCCCGATGCCGTGATGGTGCTGGAGGAGGTGCCGGCCGGCCTGGAGATGGCGCTGCGCCGCCTGCCCCTTGTGCTCGGACTGCAGCAGTTCCGCAGCCCGGACGGTTTCCCGGCCTACCGCATCCTGGGGGCCGCGGGTGCCGCGGCCGGCCTCTGCCCGGCGGTCTACCGCCTGGCCCGCGAGATGAGCTGGCCGCTGCGCGAGCTGCGCCGCGACGCGCGCACTCTGGAGACGGTCTTTAACGAGCTGGCTACGGCCGCGGAGGTGGCCTGATGAGACAGACACTGGCCATCACCCGCAAAGAACTGGCCGGGTACTTTGGCTCGCCGATGGCCCTCATCTTCGTCGGCGCCTTCCTGGCCGTAACGCTCTTTGCTTTCTTCTGGGTCGAGGCGTTCTTCTCCCGCGGGGTGGCCGACATCCGGCCTCTCTTCCGGTGGATGCCGCTCCTGCTCATCTTCCTCGTCGCCGCGCTGACGATGCGCCAGTGGAGCGAGGAGCAGCGCTCCGGCACCCTGGAGGTCCTCCTGACGCTGCCTGTCTCGCCGCTGCAACTGGTGCTGGGCAAATTCCTGGCGGTGATGGCCCTGGTGGCTATCTCCCTGGCCCTGACGCTCTTCCTGCCCATCACCGTGGCCATCATCGGCAACCTGGACGGCGGCCCGGTCGTGGGCGGCTACCTGGCGGCGCTGCTCCTGGCCGCGGCCTATGCCGCGATCGGGCTCTTTGTCTCCTCGCGCACCGACAACCAGATCGTGGCCCTGATCTCCAGCGTGCTCCTGGGGGGCCTGTTCTACCTGGCCGGCTCGGCGGCCCTGACCAACTTTGTCGGCGAGGGCATGGGCGAGGTCCTGCGGGCCGTCGGCTCGGGCAGCCGCTTCGAGAGCATCCAGCGCGGCGTGGTCGACCTGCGAGACCTGGCCTACTACCTCACACTGGCCGGCGTCTTTCTGGCGCTGAACGTGGCTTCTCTCGAAGGCAAGCGCTGGGGCCACGGCCGCTCCTCCCTGGCGCGGCGCCGCCGCGTGCTGGTGACTACATCGCTGCTGCTGGTCAACCTGGTCGTGCTCAACGTCTGGCTGGCCCCTCTGCCGGCCCTGCGCCTCGACCTGACGGCCCGGCGCGAGTACAGCCTATCCCAGGCCACGCGCGACCTGCTGGCCAACCTGCAGGAGCCGCTGCAGGTCCGGGGCTACTTTAGCGAAAAGACCCACCCACTGCTGGCACCTCTCGTCCCGCAGATCCGCGACATGCTGGAGGAGTACCGTATCGCCGCCAACGGCAAGCTGCTGCTGGAGATCGTCGACCCGACCAAGGATTCGGATGTCGAGGCCGAGGCCAACCAGGTCTATGGCATCCATGCCGAGCCCTTCCAGGTGGAGGGCCGCTACGAGACCTCCATCATCAGCTCCTACTTCGATGTCCTCATCCGCTACGGCGACCAGAGCACCGTCCTCACCTACGCCGACCTGATCGAGGTCCAGTCGGCCCAGGGTGGGGGCGTCGAGGTGCACCTGCGCAACCTGGAGTACGACCTGACTCGCTCGATCAAGAAGGTCGTCTACGGTTTCCAGAGTGTTTCCGCCCTTCTGGCCGCGCTGGAGCAGCCGGCGCAGTTGACGCTCTACGTCACCCCGGACTCCCTGCCGCAGTCGCTGGCGGAGGCCCCGGCGACGGTGGCCAGGGTGGCCCAGCAGATCGCCGCCGAGTCGCCGGGCAAGTTCTCCTACCAGGAGGTCAACCCCGATGCGCCCGGCAGCCCGGTGACGCGCCAGCAGCTCTATGACCGGTACGGCCTGCAGCCGCTGATGGCCTCGCTCTTCACCGGCGAGAGCTACTACCTGCACATGGTGCTGCAGGTCGGCGACCAGGCCGGCGTGCTCTACCCCTCCGGGAAGATGGCCGAGGCCGACGTGCGCACGGCCATCGAGTCGGGCCTCAAGCGAACCTCCACGGGCTTTCTGAAGGTCGTGGGCCTGTGGACTCCGCCACAACAGCCTACGCAGGACATCCTCGGTCAGCAGCAAGAACCTATCTCCAGCTGGCAGACCCTGCGCGAGTCGCTCCGCGAGGAGTACGAGGTCCGCTCGATCGATCTGAGCAAAGGACAGGTTCCCGCCGACGTCGACGTCCTGCTGCTCGTGGCCCCCCAGGGCATGAGCGACGTCGAGCGCTTCGCCGTCGACCAGTACCTGATGCGCGGCGGGGCGGTCATCGCGGCCGCCGGCAGCTATGTCCTGTCCCCTGACTACTATGGGACGAATCTGATGCTGCGGCCCGTCGATGGCGGGCTGCACGACATGCTGGCCAGCTATGGCATCCACGTGGCCAGGACGCTGGTACTGGATCCACAGAATGAGCCGTTCCCGGTCTATGTGACCCGCCAAGTCGGGGGCATGACGGTGCGCGAGATCCAGGCGCTGGACTATCCGCCCTTCGTGGATGTGCGCAGCGGGGCCATGGCCGCGGGCCACCCCATCGTCAGCAGCCTGCCGGCCGTCACGCTGCAGTGGACTTCTCCGATCACGTTGAGCGCCACCCTTCCGTCCGGCGCCCAGGTGACGACGCTGCTGCGGTCCGGCAGTAACGCCTGCACGACCTCCAGCAGCGAGATCCAGCCGAACACGGAGCTGTACCCTGCCTTGGGATTCCCCTGCGACGCGGGCACGGGGCCGCAGGTCCTGGCCGTGGTCGTACAGGGCACCCTGCCGAGCGCTTTCCAGGGCAAGATCGTCCCCCTGCCCACCGACAGTGAAGGCATGGAGCAGGTGCTGACGCCGCTGGACTCCTCGTCGGACCAGGCCCGCCTGGTTGTCTTTGGCAGCGCCGAGTTCGTGGACGACCTGGTCTTCCAGGTCTCCTCCAGCCTCTCCGGGAGCCGCTACCAGAACACGCTGCGGCTGGTGCAGAACGCCGTCTCCTGGGCCACGGAGGACACCGACCTGTTGACGATCCGCGCGCGTGGGACCGCGGTACGGGTGCTGAACCCGCTGAGCCAGGGCGAGCAGGTGGCCTGGGAGGTGGGCAACTATGCCGCCGCCCTGCTGGGTCTGGTGGCCATCGCCGTGATCTGGAACCTGCAGCGGCGGTGGGAGAAGCCGTTGCGGCTGACAAGGGTGCCGCACCGGCAGGGCGAGGAGGTGGCGCGATGATCAAGGAACGTCCCATCCAGGTGCTGATCGCGGTTCTCGTGGTGCAGGTGGTGCTGTGCCTGGTCGTCTTCTGGCCGCGGCCGGCCGCCTCCACGGGCGGGCCGCTCCTGCCGGGCGTCACGAGCGCCGATGTCGTGGCCCTGACCATCACCGACGCGAGCAGCCAGACCATCAGCCTGCGCCAGGTGCAGGGCCAGTGGGTCCTGCCAGCCGCCGACGACTACCCCGCCGACGGGGCCAAGGTCACGGCGTTTCTGGAGAAGCTCCTCGCCCTGACCAGGCGGGTGGTTACGGGCACGGCCGCCAGCCACAAGCAGCTCCAGGTGGCTGCGGACGACTTTGTCCGGCGTGTCGACCTGGAGATGGCCGACGGGACGCCCTATCGCCTCTACCTGGGCTCTACGCCGCGCTACAACACGATCCACCTGCGGATCGACGGGCACGAGGAGACCCACCTGGTCGGGCCGCTCGGGATGAGCGACGCGCCTGTCTCTGCCAGCTCCTGGGTCGATCCGCTCTACCTCAATGTGCCGGTGGCCGACGTGACCGGGCTGACGCTGGCCAACAGCCACGGGGTGCTCACCTTGAGCAAGGACACCGCGGGGGTGTGGACGATGGCCGGCCTTGGCGTGGGGGAGACGCTGGCACAGGACAAGCTGCAGTCCTTCCTGCAAGCAGCCACGTCGGTGCGGCTGCTTACGCCGCTGGGCAAGACCCGGCTGCCCGAGCATGGCCTGGACAAGCCGAACGCCGTGCTCACGCTGCAGACGGCGGCGGGCAGTATCGTCCTGACCGTGGGGGCACAGGACCCCAAGGACTCGAGCTACGTGGTCAGCTCCAGCCAGTCGCCCTACCTGGCGCGCGTGGCCGCGGTGACGGTGCGGAACCTGGTGGAGTGGGCGCGGGCCGACTTCCTGGTGCCGCCGCCCACGCCGACGCCGGCGCCGACACCGTAGCCCGATCTGGTGCCGCTTTCTCGGCCGGCCGTAATGTGCCCGTCACGATTCCCTCTTGACAACGGCCGGCCGATGCGCTTTCATGGTTGCAGCAATCGCCTGCGGACGTCGGGCGATAGGGCGCGTTCCCGTCGTGTGCCGCGAAAGCGCCCGGCCCGCGGCGGCCGGGGCGCGGGCAACGCGGGGTGCGCCGTGCCCGGCGGCATTGCCGGGTACCCCGGAGCTGGCGGCGCGGCACGTGTCGACCTGCAGAGCTGGCGGGCGTCCCCGCGAAGGACAGCGCGAGCGTGAGCCAGGAGCTGATACCCCCATCCGACGCGCCCATTGCGCGGCCATCCCCGAGCTGCTCGCTAGTTCCGGCTGGGCGTGCAGTCCTCTTCCTGGCGCTCGGGTACCTGGCTCTCCTGGCCGTCGCCGAGGCGTTGGCCACCGGCACCGCCGTGGTGGCCCCCTGGGCCGGCGGGCTGGCCTGTGGCGCGGTGCTGCTGCTTCTCCTTCTGCACACCGTCCTGTGCTGGGATCGTCCCTGGCGGCTGCTCCCCGCTCTCCTCTGCGGCGCGGCGGTGCTGCGGCTGGCGCTGTGGTTCGTGTGGCCGGCCGGGGCACCGCCCCTGTTCCTCGTGTTGGCCCTGGGGCTGCCCGTGCTCGCCGCGGCCGTGGTGCTACTGCGGTTCTATGGCCTCCCGCCCGCGCCGGGGGCGCGCCTGGCCGCGGGGTGGGCGCGCTGCCGGCAGGAGACGGCGGCGCTGCACAGCGTGGCCGCGCGCGGCCTGGGGGGCTGTGCCCGGCTCGTCCGTGCCCTGGTGCTGCCCCGGCGGATGGCGCGGATCTGGCGCTGGTCGGGGTCTCTCCTGGTCGTCGTAGCGGCGCTGAGCCGCTGCGCTGCTGCCCGTGGAGCTGCGTTGGGCCGGCGCGCGGCGGCCCTCGCGGCGGCGCTGTGTGCTCGCCTGGCCGAGCAGGCGGAGCGGGTGGGAGTGTTGCCGGGCGCGCTGCGCGTTTTGGCGTTTTTGCCCGGCGGGGGGGATGCCCGGGGGGCCCCCCACGCCCCCCGGCCATGGCCCGGGCCGCCGGCCCGCCGGGCCCCCGC
>CAZTIG010000072.1:0-18656 GCA_964613665.1 uncultured Chloroflexia bacterium | reverse complement strand
ACCACCCCGGGAACTACTCCCCAGCCCACCCCCGACCCGATCAACAAGCCGTTCACCGTCCTGTTGCTGGGGGTGGACCGGCGCGGCGAAGGCGAGGGCGGCACTCGCAGCGACGTCAACATCGTCGTGTACGTCGACCCGGTGAAGCACTTTGCCAGCATGCTCTCCATCCCCCGCGACACCCGCGTCTACATCCCCGACTGCGAATGCTACCGCAAGATCAACGCCGCCTACAGCATCGGCGAGACCTACTATGCCGACGCCGGCGGCGGCCCGGGCCTGGCCATGCGCACCGTACAATTCCTGATCGATGTGCCCGTCGACTACTATGCCGAGATCGACTTCCAGGGCTTTGAGCGCATCGTCGACCTGGTCGGCGGCATCATCATCGACGTCCCGACCCCCCTGGAGGACAACGAGTATCCCACGCCGGACTATGGCTACACCCGTATCTACATCCCGGCCGGCCTGCAGCACATGGACGGCCGCACCGCCCTGCAGTACGCCCGCTCTCGCCACGCCGACAGCGACATCGGCCGCAACCGCCGCCAACAGCAGGTCCTCATGGCCATCCGCGACCGCGTCCTGCGCCTGGACACCCTCACCGACATCGACAAGATGACCGACCTCCTGAACCAGTTGAGCGGCTCCCTGCGCACCGACATCCAGCCCGGCATCCTCTTCTCCATGCTGCGCCTGTCGTCGCAGATCCCGGCGGAGAGCATCAGCTCTTATGGGCTGGACTATCGGCATCTCACCGAGATCAGCGGGACCAGCGACCTGGAGCCGTGCATCCCCTGCGTGCGCGAGATCGTCCGGCAGATGCGGCTCGACCCCACGCTGCGCAAGCTGGCCGAGGAGGGCGCGCGGGTCGAGGTGCAGAACGGCACCGAGACGCCGGGTCTGGCCCGCCGCACCGCCGAGTACCTCTACCAGAGCGGCTTTGCCAGCGACCACGTCGCCATCACCGACGCCGACCGGTCCACCTACACCCAGACCCTCCTCTTCGACAGCGGCCCGCACACCTTTACCCAGGGCCTGTTGGTCCAGTTGCTGCACATCTCCCCCGGCAACGTGCACCAGGTGGAGCCGGGAGAGATCCCCACCGTGTCCTATCCCGACATCGTCATCATCCTGGGCAGCGACTTTGTAGAGCCGCGGCAGTAGCCCGGCGGCCACAGCCGCTCATGCCCGGCCAGGTATTCTCCGGGATGCCCTGTTGCGCGACCCTCCTTGCCGTCTCCGGTTGCGCACCGGGCACTTTTGCGGTACAATGCGGCCGTCAAGAGCGCTGGAGGCGACGGGGTGCTGCAGGAGCTGCGCATACGCAACTTTGCCGTTATCGAGGAGCTGGACCTCCCCCTCGCTCCCGGCTTCAACGTCCTCACCGGCGAGACGGGGGCGGGCAAATCGATCATCATCGACGCCCTGGGGCTGCTCCTGGGCGACAAGGCCGACCGCACAGCCGTGCGCAGCGGAGCCGAGCGCGCCGAGGTCGAGGGCGTCGTCGCCCTGGACGAGCGCACCGCCGGCCTGCTGCGCCCCCTGCTGGAGGAGTACGGGCTGAACGGCGACGACGAGAACCTGATCCTCTACCGCGAGGTGAGCGCCAGCGGGCGCAGCGTGGGGCGCGTGAACGGGCGGGCGGTGAACGTCAACCTGCTGCGGGAGATCGGCGAGCGGCTGGTCGACATCCACGGCCAGAGCGAGCACCTCTCCCTCTTCCGCGTGCGCCATCACCAGGAGCTGCTCGACCGCTACGCCGGCGCCACTGCCCTGCGCGAGGAGTTCACGGCCGGGGTGTCGCGGCTGCGCACGCTGCAGCACGAGATCGAGCGCCTGGAAGGGGAGCACGCGCGCCAGGCGGAACGGGCCGAGGCGCTGCGCTTTCGCCTGGACGAGATCACCGCCGCCGAGCTGCGCCCGGGCGAGGAGGAAGCCCTGCGCCTGGAGCGGCAGCGCCTGCAGAACGGCGCCCGCCTCCAGGAAGCCAGCGGACGGCTCTTTGCCCTCCTGCACGGCGGGCGCGGGGGCCCGGAGAGCGCCGGGCGGCCCGCTCGCTCCGTTCCCGAGGGCATCGCCGACCTGCTCAACCTGGCCGGCCGGGAGATGGAGACGCTGGTGCAGATGGACCCCTCCCTGGCGCCCCAGCGCGACGCGCTGGCGGCTCTCTCCGAACAGGTCCAGGACCTGGCCCGTTCGGTGCGCGCCTACCAGGACCGCCTGGACCTGGACCCGCGCCGCCTGGCCGAGGTCGAGGATCGCCTCGTCCTCATCCGCGAGCTGGAGCGCAAGTACGGGCCCAACATCGAGGCGGTGCTGGCCACGGCGCAGCGGGCCGGCGAGGAGCTGGCCGGCCTCTCCACCAGCGCCGAGCGCGTCGCCGCACTGCGCCAGGAGGAAGCCGCCCTGCGCCGCGAGCTGGGCACGCTCGCCGGCACTCTCTCCGCCCGCCGCCAGGAGGCCTCCGCCGGTCTGGCCGCCGCCGTCGAGGGAGCCATGGCCGACCTGAACATGGCCGGCACAACCTTTGTCGTGCAGATCGAGCGCAGCGAGAGCGAGAGCGGCCTGGACGTGGCCGGGGACCTGCCCTTCCCCGCCGGCCGCTATGCCTTTGACTCCAACGGCATCGACCGCATCGAGTTCCTCATCTCGCCCAACCCGGGCGAGGAGGTTCGCCCGCTGGCCCGCGTGGCCTCCGGGGGAGAGAGCTCGCGCCTGCTGCTGGCTGTCAAGAGCATCCTCTCCCAGGCCGACGCCACGCCCATCCTGATCTTTGACGAGATCGACGTCGGGGTGGGTGGGCGCAGCGGCCACGTCGTCGGCGAGAAGCTCCGGGAGCTGTCCTGCCATCACCAGGTCATCGGCATCACCCACCTGCCCCAGATCGCGGCCTACGCCGAGGCGCACTTTTCGGTCGGCAAGGAGATCCGCGCCGGCCGCACCTTGACCCGGGCGGAACGCCTGGAGGGAGCTGCCCTGATCGAGGAGCTGGCGGTGATGCTGGGGGGGCCGGCCGTCAGCGCGGCCCACCGCGAGAGCGCCCGCCAGATCTGGGAACAGGCCCGGCCACGTACGTCCGGACAGGAGGTCTAGAACACCGTGTCTGCCAAATTCCGCCGCATCTGTGACGCCATACTGGAGGGGGGCTGGCTGCTGGCCGTCGTGTTGATCACCCTCTATTTCAACATCTACACCAAGGACAGCCGCATCTTCGAGCCGCAAAAGGCCCTCTTCCTGCGTTTCCTGGTCACGGTGATGCTGGCCGTCTGGGCCGTGCGCGTCCTGGAGGAGCAGCGCGAAAAGATCCAGGAAAAGGGCTGGCTGTGGAAGGCGCTGCTGATCGTGGCCGCGGTCAGCCTGGTCCTGACGGTGGTGCTCCTGGTCGTGGGCTTGTCCACCTGGCAGGACCCCCTGGCCGACATGGCCGGCGCCGGGGTCGTGGACCCGACGCTGCTGGTCCTGACGCAGCTCCTGGAGGCCGTGGCCACCTTCCTGACGCTGTTCGGGATCGGTCTGGCGCTGGTGGGGGCCGGTTACGCCCTGCGTACCTCCTGGAAGGAAGCGCTGCGCACGGCTATGGTCATCCCGGCGCTCTCCTACGTGGGGGCCCACCTCATCTCGACCATTGGCTCGGTCTTTCCGCAGGCCAGCCTCTACGGCGGCTACGTACGCCAGCAGGGCACCATCACCGTGCTGGCCTATATCGGCCTCTTCTTCGTCCTGGCCTGTAACCTGCGGCGCCGGGAGCAGCTGGAGCGGCTGATCACCGTGATCCTGGTGGCCAGCATCCCGGCCACCCTCTACGGCATCGTCCAGCGCTTGGGGATCGACCCGCTGCCCTGGATGGGCAACGTCGAGTCGCGCGTGGCCTCGACGATGGGCAACGCCATCTTCATCGCCGCCTACCTGATCCTGGTGCTGCCGTTCACGGGCTACCGACTGCTGAACGCCCTGGACGGACTCAGCAAGAGCCGGCCGCCCGACAAGACCCCACCCCAGAAGAGCCCGATCCTGAAGATCGGCTACGTGATCGCTCTGGCCGGCGCGATCGCGGCCGTCCTCGTCATCATCCTCATCGGCGTCACGGTGGCAAACCTGAACGAGGCCGCGCGCATCGCCCAGGACACCACCCTGACCATGCAGGCCCAGGCCGAGCAGACCGCGGCGGTGTGGGACACATACGCTAACGGCCTGCTCCTCTTTGCCGCCGTGGCCCTGCTGACCCTGGCCTTGCCGGCCCTGGTCTACACCGTCCTTGTGCTGATCCGCGCGCAGCTCCGTCCCTACGCCCACCTGGTGGCTGTGGCGGTGGCCTTTCTGCTGGCGCTCCTGATCGTCGCCCTGCCATCGCTGGCGACCATCCGGGGCGAGCAGCTCTTCACTGCGGGGCCGGAGCTCGCCGCCGGCCTGGACGACCGGGCCGCCTCCGACGCGCTGCGCGAGCAGTTCCAGAAACAGGGTCATACGCTGGCCCTGCCCCTCCAGGTGACGGTGAAGCAGGCCGGCAGCAGTTGGATCGTCGCCGACGGGCAGGATACCTGGTACGTCGTCCAGGTGCAAGACCAGGCGCTGGCGGTCTATGATGGGGCCCTGCAAGAGTTCCTGGAAGCGGCCCGCGTCAGCGGCTTTTTCTGGTGCGGTTACCTGCTCGGCCTGCTGGGGCTGGCCCTGCTGAGCCGCTGGCAGCACCACCGCCAGCCCTGGGGCAGCGATGCCCTGTGGAGCGACGCCGTCTACCTCATCGTGGTGGCCCAGAGCATCTTTCTCTTTGCCGTGATCCAGGCCTACCTGCCCCGGCAGCCCTACCCCAGCGACTGGTGGCTCTACCTGGCGGCGCTCCTCGCCTTCTTTGGCACATGCTACCTGGTGGCGGCCGCGCGAACCGTCGGCCGGGCCAGCTACCTGCTGCAGGTGCTGGCCTACTCGGTGCTGGCCGCGCTGCAGGTGCTGTGCATCTTTCTCACCCAGAGCCGCGGACCGCTCATCGGCCTGATGGCCGGAGGCGTGGTCTTTGTGCTGGTGACACTGGTGGTCGTGGCGCGCAATGCCCGCTGCAGCGCCGCGGAGGCGGCACTGCCAGAACCCGAGGCCGCGCCCGACGCGACGCCGCCCCCACCGCCCGTCTCCGGCCCGCCCTGGCCGGAGACGTTGGGCCGGGCGCTGGGCTTTTCCGGGCTCCTGGTCCTGAACGTGGCCGCCGTCGGGCTGCTGCTGCTGGGCGTCTGGCGGACGAACCTGCTCTTCCTGATCCTGGGCGGCGTGGGCCTGTTCATCACCTGGATCATCTCGGCCTTTGTCCTCTTCGGGCCCGGCGTGCCCCGGCGGGTCGGACAATGGCTGCTGGCCGGGCTGGCCGTGCTCTTCGGCGGAATGGGCCTGCTCGTGGCCATGGTGCTGGTCGAGCGTGGCCGGCGCTGGCTTTGGCTGAGCGTCCTCCTGCCCCTCGTCCTGCTGGTCCTGGGCCTGCTCACCTTCAACCTGCCGGATACGCCGGGGCTGAACGTGGTGATGAACAGCCCCGCGGTGGCCTCGCTGGTCAAGGAGCGGCTGGTGCCGCTCAAGAGCATCCCGTACGTGGGCCGGTTGGGCCGGCTGCTCGACTCTTCCAGCGGCACCGGCCTGGTGCGCCGCCTGATCTGGTTCGGCGACGAGATCGGGGAGGGCTCGGCCGGCATGATCCTGCACAACCCGCTGCGCACGCTGATCGGCTACGGGCCGGAGACGATGCACGTGGCCTACAACCCCTACTACCCGCCGGAGCTGGCCCACGTGGAAAAGCGCAACGCCTCGCCGGACCGGGCCCACAACGCCATCATCGACGAACTGGTCACCCTGGGGGCCGTAGGCCTGGCGACCTACTTTTTCTACTTTATCGCCTTCTTCGTCCTCGCCCAGAGGCTGCTGCGCAAGGCGCCCGACGTCCGCACCCAGGCCCTCCTGGTGGCGCTGCTCGCCCTGGGAGCGGCCCACTTTGCCGAGACCCTCTTCGGCATCCCCATCGTCTCGACGCGCATGTACCTGTGGATCGCCATCGGCATCACCGTGGCACTGACCTTCATGCCGCCCTTTCGCGCCGAGGAGGTCGTCACCGCCGCGGAGGGCGACGTGCCGACCCCCGAGCGTCTGCGCCGCCGGCGGCGGGCCGAGCGCCTGCGCCCACGGGGCATCCCGGGGGGCTGGTTCGCGCTCTACGGCACCGTGGCCCTGGCTGCGCTCATCTTTGCCTGGCGGGTGAACATCGTCCCGATGCAGGCCGACCTGCTCTTCTGGCAGTCGGAGCAGATGAAGGCCCAGGCGCAGGCGCTGCAGAAGAACGCCCAGTCGACCACCGATGCCACCACCAAGCAAAAGTACCTGGAGCTGGCCAACGACTATGCCAACCAGGGCCTGCAGGCCCTGCACGCGGCCATCTCCACCGTGCCCCGCGAGGACTTTTACTACCTCTCGCTCGCCCAGACGTACCTCAACAGCGCCCTGGCGACCCCCGCGGCCTCGGCGCCGCCGGTGGCTGGCGACCCGTGCTCGGCCTACTGGAGTCAGGATAGCTTCTTCGAGAGCACCGAGCTGGCCATCAGCCGGGCCCGTGACCTGTCGCCGCTGAACACCGACCACTACCGCAACTTTGCCGCCCTGTATATCCAGTGGTTCCAGTCCACGATGTCCCCGCGCCGGCCGGCCCAATGCCTCCGGGTCGACAGGCTGACCCTGGCCATCGCCTATGGCGAGCAGGCCATCTCGCTGACCAGCAACAACGCCGACCTGCGCAACCGCCAGGCCCAGGCCTACCTGCTGGCCGCCTCCACCTACGGCCCGGCCGTGGCGGCCGAGGTCAAGCCCAAGGCCCTGGCCTGGCTGCAGGACTGGGACCAGCACCACCTGACGTCAGGTGGTCGCCCCGAAGACACCCACCTGCCGCTGGTGGCGCAGTACCGCGACGAGGCCCTGGGCCTGCTGCAGGCCGGCCAGGACGTGCGCGGCCTGCAGACCCTGGCCGCGGCCGAGCTGCAGTACTCGCTCTTCCTCGACGAAAAGTACGCCGATACCTACCTGGCCCTGGGCGACCTGTACTGGAACGCCTTCAACATGCCCGGCGCGGCAGCATTGACCTACGCGCAGGGCATCCAGGTCAAGCACACCCTGATCTCCGACTCCAGGTTCGACTCCCGGCTGAACTACCTGAGCAAGACCCTCGAGCTGGCCCCGATCGTCCTGGCCTATGAGAACGTGGCCGCCACCAGCGAGGCCAACCTGCAGACGCGCGCCCAGACGGCCGCCGCCGCGCAGATCAAGACCTGGCACACCCAGGCCAGCGACGTCTACCAGCTCATCGGCTACATCCACAGCAAGTACCTGAAGGACTCCTCCGCCGCCATGCGGGCCTATGAGGCGGCGCTGACGCACAGCGAGGCGTTCGACAGCCACCACAACCTGGCCATCCTCTACTCGCAGACCGGCCGGCTGGCCGAGGCACTGTCCCACGCCCAGGCCGCCCTGCCCCTGGCCAAACAGGCCAACCAGCAGACCCAGCTCCAGACCCTGCTGGTCGTCATCGGGCAGCAGGCCTACAACGCCAACCAGGACGACACCGCTGCCGCCGCCTACCGGACGGCGCTGGCCGCCAACCCGCAGCACTTTGAGGCCAACTACGGCCTGGCCCTGCTCTACCAGCGGCAGGGCCGCCTGGCCGAGGCCCTGACCCAGGCCGAAGCGGCCCTCCAGGTGGCCCCGGAGGACAAGAAGGCCGCTGTCCAGGCGCTGGTGGACGCGCTCAAACAGGCGCAGGGGGACAGCCCGTGACCCTGACCACCACCACCGTGCTCATCCTGGCCACGGCGCTCACGGGGACACTCCTGGCGACCCCGCTGGTGCGCCGCCTGGCGCTGCACCTCGGCGTCGTGGATGCGCCCGCCGCGCGCAAGATCCACCCGCAGCCCATTCCCCTCCTGGGCGGCGTGGCCATCTACGCCGGCTTCGTCCTGGCACTCATCTTCATGGGAGACCTGGCCGAGGTCCGCCAGATGATCGCCATCGTGGTGGGCGCCAGCCTGATCTCGCTGATGGGCATCTGGGACGACCGCTGGGGCCTGCGCCCTCTGATCAAGCTCGTGGGGCAGCTCGTCGCCGCGGTGGTCCTGCTGCTGGCCGGCGTCCACGTCGGCGTCTTTCCCGCCGGCTGGGAATGGCTCAACGCGGTCGTGACGGTGGTCTGGGTGGTGGGCATCACCAACGCCCTCAACCTGCTGGACAACATGGACGGGCTCTCCGGCGGCGTCGCCGCGGTCGCGGCCGGCTTCTTCCTGCTGCTGGCCGCCAGCAGCGGGCAGTACCTGGTCTCCGCCCTGGCCGCGGCCCTGCTGGGGGCCTGCCTGGGCTTCTTGCGCTACAACTTCAACCCGGCCAGCATCTTCATGGGAGACGCCGGCAGCCTCTTCCTGGGCTTTATGCTGGCGGCCCTGGGGATCAAGCTGCGCTTCCCGGCATCGCAGAACTATCCCCCCAACGCCCAACTGGTCACCTGGATGATCCCGCTCCTGGTCCTGGGCATCCCGATCTTTGACACGACGCTGGTCACCATCTCCCGGCTGCGCCGGCGGCTGAACCCGCTGACGAACCCGGGCAAGGACCACCTCTCCCACCGCCTGGTGGCCCTGGGGATGACGCGGCGCGAGGCGGTGTTGAGCATCTATGTGCTGGCCTTTGGCCTGGGCATGGTGGCGGTGCTGCTGAGCACGCTCATGCGGACCGGTTCGAGCGCCGTCTCCCTGGCCGAGATCATCACCGGCTACGGCATCGGTGGGGCCTCGCTGCTGGGAGCGATCGCGGCGCTGGTGCGCCTGGAGCGCGGCTGGAGACCGCCGCCGGCGGAGCAGGGCAGGCCAAGTGAGGACGCCGAGCAGGGGTTCCACGGGGCCGACAACCCCCCGAACGATCGGCCGGACCGGTAGGATGTGAGACCCGACAAGGAGGAACGAAATGCAGCGCAGCAAGCGTGTGCGACTGGGAATCCTCGGCTTCCTGGCCCTGCTGCTCCTGCTCCTGGGCGGCTGTGTCCATGTCCGCCAGGAGGTCAGTCTGGAGCCGGGCGAGCAGTGGAAGGTCTTCCAGAAGGTCACCTTCCCCGCCGACACCGTCAAGCAGCTCGGCGACGAGCAGCTCGAGAGCAGCCAGGCTGACTTTGAGCGGCAGGAGCAGGAGGCCGCGGCCAAGGGGGTCAAGGCCAAGCTGGAGATGCGCAAGGAAGGCAACGGCGACGTGGTCTTTGAGATGACCATGGAGGGCCAGGGCTGGAACCTGCTCAACGAGTCCGTCTTCAGCAATGAGGCGACGATCAGCACCGGCGCGGACGGCAAGGTGACCTTCCGCTACGACCCGACGGAGATCACCTCGATCACGTCCATGGGCGGCAGCTACACCTTTGTCCTGAAGGCGGGGACGATCTACTCCAGCAACGCTACGGACAAGGGCGGGGGGACGCACACGTGGAAAGATCCATCCGCGGCGATGGAGGCCCAGCTCACCCCCGGCGTCAGCAGCGGCGGCTTCCCCACGTGGCTGATCATCGTCCTGGTGATCGTGCTCATCGTCGTCGTGGTGATCGTGGCCTTTGTGCTGCTCCTGGCACGCGGGAGGAAGATGCAGGCCCAGACGCCGCCGACCTACCCACCGGCCGAAACGCCTCCTGGAGCATAGCCCGAACGGCTGGCCCCGCCACTGCCCGCAGGGGATACCTGGCCGCCGTCCGGCCGGACTGGCCGTGGCTCGCACGGCCCGCGGGGCCGGCCGGTGCGCCGCAGCAGTGATCGCCGGGGTGGGGTCGCCTCACCCCGGCGATGGTGGCCGGATGACCCTCGCCGGCCGCAGTCGCCGCTCCCGGCGACCACCCTGAGGAGGAACCATGGCCCGTTCCGACGGCCGGCAGGCCGGCGAGGTCCGTCCCATACGCATCGTCCCCGACTATGCCTCGTTCGCCGAGGGCTCGGCGCTGATCGAGCTCGGCCGCACGCGCGTGCTGTGCGCGGCCAGCATCGAGGACCAAGTGCCGCCCTGGCTGCAGCGCAACGCCGTCCGCCGCGGTTGGGTCACCGCCGAGTACTCCATGCTTCCGCGCTCGACGCCGGGCCGCACCCGCCGCGAGCGCGGCACCATCCTGGGCGGCCGTACCCAGGAGATCCAGCGGCTGATCGGCCGCTCGCTGCGGGCCGCGGTGGACCTGGAGCTGCTGGGGGAGCGCACCATCATCCTGGACTGCGACGTGCTGCAGGCCGATGGGGGCACGCGCAGCGCGGCCATCACCGGGGCCTACGTGGCCCTCTACCGCGCCGTGCAGCGCCTGCAGGCCGAGGGCCGCATCCAGCAGTGGCCCCTGCGCTGGGCCGTGGCCGCCCTCAGCGTGGGCCTGATCGCGGGGGAGGTCCTGGTGGACCTCTCCTACGCCGAGGACTCGGTCGCCGAGGTGGACCTGAACGTCGTGCTGACCGACCGCGGCGGCTTTGTCGAGGTCCAGGGCACCGCCGAAGGAGCGCCCTTCTCCCGGCACCGGCTGGACGAGATGCTGCGACTGGCCCAGCAGGGGCTGCGGCGGCTCTTCCGAGCGCAGCGGGAAGCCCTGGGCATCTGAGGGGCAGCGATCGACCCGCTGCGCCGGCGGCCGGCCGCGGGAGAGCGCGCTGCATGCGCCGACAGACGTCCGAGAAGCGGTGATGCGTGTCGTCCTGGTCAGCGCCGAGTACCCGCCCCTGGAGGGCGGCGTCGGGGACTATACCCGGCGGCTGGCCCTGGCGCTGGGCCGGGCCGGCATGGCCGTGAGCGTCCTCACCTCGGCCGGGGCCGTGGGCGCGCCGGGCGACGCCCTCCAGGTGGACGCCCGGGTGCCGGGCTGGGGTTGGGCCGGCCTGCGCGCTGCCCTCCGGGCGCTGCGCCGGCAGCAGCCGGACATCGTGCACCTGCAGTACCAGACCGGGGCCTACGGCATGCGCCCGGCGATCCACTTCCTGCCCGACGCCCTGCGCCGCCGGCCCGCCGGGCCGCACCTGGTCCTGACCATGCACGACCTGCGCCTGCCCTACCTCTTCCCCAAGGCCGGCCCGCTGCGCCAGCACGTCGTCGCCCACCTCCTCCGCCGGGCCGACGCCGTGGTGGTGACGAACGGGGCCGACCGGGACAGGCTCCTGGGGGCCGGCCGGCCGGCCCGCGACGTGCTGAGGCCCCTGCCCCCAGGGTCGCTCCCGCGCCCGCCCGCGCTCATCCCCCTGGGCAGCAGCCTGCTCCCGGCCCAGCCCGAGCCCGAGCGCGCGGCCTGGCGCGCCCGGCTGGGCGCCGCCCCGGGCGAGGCGCTCCTCGGCTACTTCGGGCTGCTGCACCCCAGCAAGGGCGCCGATCTCCTGGTCGACGCCCTGGCGGAGCTGCGGCGGGCCGGCCGGCCGGCCCGTCTGGCCGTCGTCGGCGGGGGCAGCGGCAGCAGCGATCCCGGCAACGCGGCCTTTGCCGCCGCGCTGGCACGGCAGATCGCCCAGGCCGGGCTGGAGCGGGCCGTGCACCGGACCGGCCCCTGCCCGGCGGAGGAGGCCGCGGCTCTCCTCCAGGCGTGCGACCTGGTCGTCCTGCCGTACCGCGACGGGGCGTCCTTCCGCCGCAGCAGCCTGGTGGCCGCGCTGGCGCTGGGCTGCGCCGTGGTCACCACGGCGCCGCTGGACCCGGCGGAGGTGGCGCTCGGCCCGGGGCAGCCGACGCTGGCCGACGGCGAGAACGTGGCCCTGGTGCCGGCGGGCGACCCCGCCGCGCTGAGGGGGGCAATCGAGGAACTGCTGGCAGATGACGGCCGCAGGCGGAGGCTGGCGGAGGGGGCCGGCCGCCTGGGAAAGGCCTTTCGCTGGGAGGAAGTGGCCCGGCGCACAGCGGCGCTCTACGCGGAGATCCTCGGCGCGCCGCGGGAACGAACGAACCCGGGCAGAGGGGGCGGCAGAACCCGCCCGACATGACTCCCATCCCGTTCGGCCTCGTTCCAGGAGATCACTCCCGCCCGCGCGTCTTGCGGTAGCACTCCTCGCAGTAGACCGGCTGATCCTCCCGCGGGACAAAGGGCACCGTGGCCTCGCGCCCGCAGGAGCTGCAGAGGATCGGGTACTCCACACCCTGTTCGCGCTCCTGGCGGCGGCGCGTGCGGCAGTCCGGGCAGCGCCGCGGCTCGTTCAGGAGTCCCTTGTCGGCGTAAAAGGTCTGCTCGCCGGCCGTGAAGACAAAGTCGCGGCCGCAGTCGACGCAGCGCAGGGTAATGTCCTTGAAGATCACCGCTACCTCCCGGGACTCTACAGTCCATGGGCATGGCGACCGCCGATCTCTGCCCCGTTCAGAGCCCCGTCACGCCGCGGTACACACCAAAGACGCGGCGCAGGACGTCGCAGATCTCGCCCAGGGTGGCATAGGCCCGCACGGCCTCCAGAATAAAGGGCATCAGGTTCTCCGTGCCGCGGGCGGCCGCCTCCAGGGCTGTCAACGTCTCGCCGACGCGGACGTTGTCGCGCTCGCGGCGCACCCGCTGCAGGCGCTCCATGTGCCGGCGCTCGCTCTCCTCGTCCACGCGCAGGAGGGGGATCTCCAGCGTCTCCTCCATGCCATAGTCGTTGACCCCGACGATGATCCGCTCGTGCGACTCGATCTCCTGCTGATAGCGAAAGGCGCTGTCGGCGATCTCGCGGACGAAAAAGCCCTGCTCGACCCCAGCGATGACTCCGCCCAGCTCCTCGATGCGCCGGAAATAGTCGTAGCACTGCTCCTCCATGCGCCCGGTGAGCCACTCCACGTAGTAGCTTCCGCCCAGCGGATCGACCGTGTTGGCCACGCCGCTTTCGTGGGCGATGATCTGCTGCGTGCGCAGGGCGATGGTCACGGCCTTTTCCGAGGGCAGGGCCCAGGCCTCGTCCAGGGAGTTGGTGTGCAGCGACTGCGTCCCGCCGAGGACTGCCGCCAAGGCCTGGATGGCCACGCGGACGACGTTGTTCTCCGGCTGCTGCGCGGTCAGGCTGCAGCCGGCCGTCTGCGTGTGAAAGCGCAGCAGCCAGGAGCGGGGGTCGCGCGCTCCGAAGCGCTCGCGCATCTCGCGCGCCCAGATACGCCGGGCGGCGCGGTACTTGGCAATCTCCTCGAAAAAGTCGTTGTGGGCGTTGAAGAAGTAGGAAAGGCGCGGGGCGAACTCGTCGATCGGCAGGCCGCGGTCCAGGGCCGCCTGGACGTAGGCCAGCCCGTCGGCCAGGGTAAAGGCCAGCTCCTGCACGGCGGTGGCGCCGGCCTCGCGGATGTGGTAGCCGGAGATGGAGATCGTGTTCCACTTGGGCAAATGGCGGCTGCCGAACTCGAAGGTGTCGACCACCAGGCGCATGGAGGGCTGCGGCGGGAAGATGTACTCGTTCTGGGCGTGGTACTCCTTGAGGATGTCGTTCTGGATCGTGCCGCCCAGGCACTCCATGGGCAATCCCTTCTTCTCGGCGGCGGCGATGTACATAGCCCAGAGCACCGCGGCCGGCGAGTTGATGGTCATGCTGGTGGTGACCCGGTCGACCGGAATACCGCCGAAGAGGATCTCCATATCGGCCAGCGAGGAGACGGCCACGCCGCACTTGCCGAACTCGCCGGCGCACATGGGGTCGTCGGTGTCGCGACCGTAGAGGGTAGGGGTGTCGAAAGCGACCGACAGGCCGGTCTGACCCTGCTCCAGGAGGTACTTGTAGCGGGCGTTGGTCTGCTCGGCGTTGCCAAAGCCGGAGAACTGGCGCATCGTCCAGAGCCGGCCGCGGTACATCGTCGGGTAGATGCCGCGCGTGTAGGGGTACTGGCCGGGGTAGCCCACCTGGCCCAGGAAGTCGATCCCGGCCACATCCTCGGGGGCATAGAGCCGCCCGACCTCGGCGCCGGAGGTGGTGATAAAGCGCTCGCGGCGCTCGGGCGCACGCTCCTGGTGCGGCCCGAGGCATTCGCGCTCCCACTGCGCGCGGGCCTGGCGTATCTTGTCCAGCTCGAGGGGATCGAACATCATCGCCTCCTTGCCACGGTGCCAAAGGCACCAAACTGCCGCTGCGGCCCATTGTACACGATTCGGCGCCGCAGCGCAAACGGGCCGGCGTGAGGGGCAGGATGCATGTCTCTCGATGGGCAAGGAGCGCGGCCGCCCTTCGACTACGCGGCCTTTGGCCGCTCCGCTCAGGGATCGGCCGCGCCTCCAGGGGCAAGCGGCCCTTCGACTTCGCCGCTCTCCGCTTCGCTCCGAGCGGCTCCGCTCAGGGACCGCTTGCCTGCCCATCCACAAACATGCATCCCGATTCGAACGCGGCCTTGCCCTGGCGGCCGCCCTGTGTTACAATAGGCCCGTGTACCCCCCGGCAACCTCGCATTGCATTCCGGCCAGGTGATCGTGAAAGGAGCAAAGACATGGATCGGAAGCTGGGCCATCGCTTCCTCACCCTCCTGAACCTCGGCCTCATCGCGCTGCTTCTCGCCCCGGCCACCCCCGTCCCCGCCCTGGCCACGGCCGCCCCCCGGCCGGCAGCGGCCCAGCCGGGCGCCCTGCCGCTCGTCCCGGGCATCCAGCAGCCGGCCGTCATCGTCCAGCCGGCCGCTCTCACCGCCACCCTCTACCCCGACCAGGTTGTCACGCGCACGCTCTGG
Organism: uncultured Chloroflexia bacterium; assembly: GCA_964613665.1. Lineage (GTDB taxonomy): Bacteria > Chloroflexota > Chloroflexia > DTKN01 > DTKN01 > CAZQFV01. Next base: position 3,995 of record CAZTIG010000072.1, on the reverse strand, counting down.
ATCAGCAATGCCGGCGACGCCGACCTGGTCTTGACCATCCACGAGGCTACCCGTACCCTGGCCGTCGCCGGCGGGCCCCGCCTTCGCCCGCGCGCCGAGCCGGTGGTGGATCCCGCGGTGACGGCCGAACTGCGCAACGCCGAGCGCGTGCGCGTCCTGATCTACCTGCGCGAGCTGGCCGACCTCGCCCCGGCCTATGCCGTGGCCAATTGGGCCGGGCGCGGGGATTCCGTCTACCGCCGGCTCCAGGATACGTTCGAGCGCAACGGCAGCGAGCTCCTCAAGCTGCTGGACCGGGCCGGTGCCGCGCCGCGCCGCCTCCTGGCCGCCGACGCCATCGCCGCCACGGTGGATGCTGCCCTGCTGGCCCGCATCGCCGGCCGGCCGGAGGTGGCCCGCATCGGCCCGAACGCCGTCGTCCCGACGCCGGCCGTGGGCGACACCGCCGGGGCGGCCGAGACGGTCGAGTGGAACATCCAGAAGATCGGCGCCGACCAGGCCTGGAGCGCACTGGGTGTCACCGGCCAGGGCATTACCGTCGGCATGGTCGACTATGGCGTGCTCTACACCCACCCCGCCCTGGTCGAGCAGTACCGCGGTAACCTCGGCGGCGGCAACTTCGACCACGACTATGACTGGTTCGACTTTGTCGCCGGCCAGCCCGCTCCCTACGATCCCGTCGGCCACGGCACCTTCGGCATGGGTCTGGTCGTCGGCGACGACGGCGGCAGCAACCAGATCGGCGTGGCCCCGGGGGCACGCTGGATCACCGTCCGGGTGGACTTTTCGTTCGAGCAACTGCACGCCTCCTTCGACTGGATGCTCGCCCCCACCGACCTCTCCGGCGACAACCCCCGCCCGGACCTGCGGCCGCAGGTGGGCCTGCAGCCTTGGAACTATGTCTCGTCCTGCAGCACCGAGTTCCAGCCGGACATGCAGGCCTGGCGGGCGGCCGATATCGTGCCCGTGACCCGCCTGGGCTCGGAGGGGCCCGGCTGCTCCACCGTGGCTTCGCCCGGCGACCTGCCGGAGGCCTTTGTCGCCGGATCCACCGACAGCAGCGACAACATCGCCTCCTTCAGCTCCCGCGGCCCCTCCTGCTTCGGCGAGATCAAGCCCGAGGTGGTCGCCCCCGGTGTGAACATCCGCTCTGCCTACAACAACGGCGGCTACCAGTCCGGCGGAGCCGGCGACTCCTGGTCGGCGGCGCACCTGGCCGGAACGGCGGCCCTGGTGCTCTCCGCCGACCCCACCCTGGACGTCGCCGGGGTGGAGTATGCCATCACCAGCACCGCCATCTGCCGCCCGGATTCGCAGTGCGGCGGCGACACCTGCCACAACAACGTCTACGGGTGGGGGCGCATCGACGCCTTTGCCGCCGTCTCCGCCACGCTGGCCGGCGTCGAGCCGGACATCCCCTGGCTGGCTGCCGCGCCGCTCGCCGGCACCGTGCCGGCCGGCCAGGGCCTGGCCGTGGTCGTGACGCTGGACGCGGCGGGCATGGGCACGGGCGTCTACAAGGCCGCCCTGGTCGTCGAGAGCAACGACCCACTCCTCCCGGTCGTGGCCGTGCCGGTCACCATGACCGTGCAGCCGTCCCCGCCCGCCATCGTCGTCCAGCCGCCGGCCCTGACCGCCACCCTCTACCCCGACCAGGTTGTCACGCGCACGCTCTGGATCAGCAATGCCGGCGACGCCGACCTCACCTTCACCATCCACGAGGCCGCCCGCACCCTGGCCATCGCCACGGGACCGCGTTCCCGCGCTCGCGCCGAACCGGTCGTGGAGCCGGCCGTCTGGCAGGAGCTGCAGGCAGCCGACCGGGTCCGCGTCCTCATCTACCTGCGCGAGCTGCCCGACCTCGCCCCGGCCTATGCCATCGCCGACTGGGCCGCCCGCGGCCAGTTCGTCTACCGGCGACTGCAGGAGACTGCCCAGCGCACGGGAGGTGAGCTGCGCACCCTCCTGGAGCAGGCCGGGGCTGCCCCGCGGGTGCTCCTGGCGGCCAACGCCATCGCCGCCACGGTGGATGCCCCCCTGCTGGACACCATCGCCGGCCGGCCGGAGGTGGCCCGCGTCGGCCTGGATAGCACCATTTCTCTTCCAGCCTACAGCGTGGCCGAGCGCACCGCCGCCCTGGAGGCGGTGGAGTGGAACATCGCCAAGATCGGCGCCGACCAGGCCTGGGCCGTCTTTGGCATCACCGGCACGGGGGCCGTCATCGGTGAGATCGACACCGGCGTGGACTATGCCCACCCAGCCTTGGTCAGCCAGTACCGCGGCAACCTCGGCGGCACCTTTGACCACAACCACAACTGGTTCGACTTCACGGGAACCTATCCCAGCTACCCGGACGACGGCCAGGGTCACGGCACCTTTGTCATCGGCATCGCCGTGGGCGACGACGGCGGCAGCAACCAGATCGGCGTGGCCCCGGGGGCGAAATGGATCGCCTACAAGGCCTTCACCGACGACGGATCGGCAACCCTCGAGGCCCTCCACGCCGGCATGGCCTGGATGGTGGCTCCCACCGACCTGAATGGCAGCGACCCGCGCCCCGACCTGCGGCCGCCGATCGGGCTGGCCCTGTGGCAGGAGTGGAGTTCGTGCAGTGGCGAGTTTCTGCCGGACCTCCAGGTCTGGCAGGCTGCCGGGATGCTGCCCGTCTTTGCCCTGGCCGGCGACGGCCCGAGCTGCGGCTCCGTGAGATCGCCGAGCGACTGGAGCATCACCTTTGCCAGCGGGGCCACCGACGCCAACGACATCATCAGCCCCTTCAGCCCGCGCGGGCCGGGGTGCTATGGCGCCCTCAAGCCGGACGTGTCCGCGCCGGGGGTCAATATCCGCTCGACCCTGCCCGATGGCCAGTACGGATCCGGCTGGAGCGGCACCTCAATCGCCATCCCCCACCTGGCCGGAGTAGCGGCACTGGTCTATTCCGCCGATACCTCGCTGGGTATGCATGAGGTCCGCTCCATCATCACCAGCACGGCGCTCTGCATCGAGGACCTCTCCTGTGGCGGCACGCCCTGCCCCGACGGTGCCAACAACGTCTACGGCTGGGGGCGCATCGACGCCTTCCAGGCCGTCTCTGTCACGCTGGCCGGGGCCGAGCTGAACATCCCCTGGCTGGCCGAGAACCCCACCTACGGCACGCTGGGGCCCGGCCAGGGGCTGGCCGTCGTCGTGACCTTTGATTCGGCCGGCCTGGCCCCCAGCCTCTACCAGGCGGCGCTGGAGGTGGAGAGCAACGACCCGCTCCACCCAGTTGTGGCCGTCCCGGTCACGCTGACCGTGCTGGCCGCCTGCGAGCCGGTCCAAGGCCTCGACTTTGCCTGGACGCCCTTTACCCCGACGGCCGGCCAGGTGGTCCATTTCACAGCCACCGCTACCGGCACCCTGCCCATCACCTACACCTGGGACTTCGGCGACGGTCCATCGTTGGTCATTGGCTCCTCGTCCTTGGTCTCTCATACCTATGCCCTCCCCGGCCCCTACACCGTGCTCTTGACGGCGACCAACTGCGTGACGGCGACGGCCAGGGCAGTGCACACCATCACCGTGGCCGCGGTCGTCACCCCCTGCCAGCCGCTACGGAGCGTCCTCCTGGCATGGGCGCCGTTCACGCCCACGGCCGGCCAGGTGGTCCATTTCACCGCCACCGCCACCGGCACCCTGCCGATCACCTATACCTGGGCCTTTGGCGACGGTTCATCGTTGGTCATTGGTTCCTCGTCCTTGGCCTCTCATACCTACGCCCTCCCCGGCCCCTACAGCATCACGCTGACGGCGACCAACTGCATCACGGCGACGGCCTCGGTGGTGCGCCTGCTGACCGTGCTGCCGCCGCCGCAGGAGTCCTATGTCATTTATCTGCCGCTGGTGACCCGGGGCGGCCTGGCCGCTCCCTGAGTCGGCCGGCGCAGCCGCGATCCGATCCCCACGGCCGTACCAAAGTCGCCGGCCTTGACCGGCAAGTGCCCGGCTCAGGCAAC
>CAZTIG010000071.1:0-19149 GCA_964613665.1 uncultured Chloroflexia bacterium | reverse complement strand
GCCGCTCCGCTCAGGGATCGGCCGCGCTCCTTGCCCATCTAGAGACATGCATCCGACGACGGGGATCAAGTCTTGACGGGGCGGCCGGCATGTGCTACAATGCAGCCCGCCCCAGAAGCCTACCGCCACGGCGACCTGCGGATCGATGGCCGCTCCATCCTTCTGGGCCCGGATCGGAGGTCGCCCGAGAGGCCCACCGGAAGCCATCCCGGCAACGCCGCCGCTCCAGAGGTATGCGCATGAGCGCGACAGCGGAACGCGAGACAGGCCCGGCACAGCCGCGCAGCGATACGGAGAACACGGCCAGGCGGACGGTGCTGCTGGGCCTCGACGGAGCCACCTTCGACCTCCTGGGCCCCTGGATGGAGCAGGGCCACCTGCCCAACCTGCAGCGCCTGGTCCGCCAGAGCGCCTGGGGAGAGCTGGCCTCGACCGTGCCGCCGACGACAGCCCCGGCCTGGACGGCCTGTTTCACCGGCGTCAACCCCGGCAAGCACGGCATCTTCGACTTCCGGGAGTCGCCCTTTTTCGACGCACGGCGGCCGCTGATCAGCAGCCGCTCGGTGCGCGCGCCCAAGCTCTGGCATCTCCTGAACGGCCACGGCCGCAAGGCCGGCGTGCTCAACGTGCCGATCACCTATCCCCCCGAGCCCCTCGATGGGTTTCTCGTCTCCGGCATGATGACGCCCGGCCCCGAGGTCGCCTTCACCTACCCGCCGGAGCTGAAGGAGGAGCTCTACCGGGCCGTGCCCGACTATGTCATCAACGTCGACATTCCCCAGTACGACGTCGAGGACGAGCGCGACGCGGTGGCCTTCCTGGACGAGATCGACCGCACGTTCGAGCGCCGGGTGCAGGCCCTCTTCTTCCTAATGGAGACGCGCCCCTGGGATTTCCTCATGGTCGTCTTTATCATCATGGACCGCATCCAGCACCTGCTGTGGAAGTACTTCCAGGACCCGGAGAGCCGGTTCTACGCCATGGCCAGGGGTCCGCGCCTGCGGGTGCGCATCGCAGAGTCCTACCAACGCGTGGATGCCTTCCTCGGGCAGCTCATGGACCGGCTGGACGCCGACACCGACCTGATCGTGGTGTCCGACCACGGCTTTGGCTCGACCAGGGCCTGGATCAACGTGAACTGCTGGCTGCAGCGAGAAGGGCTCCTGCGGGTAAGGCCGCGGGTGCAGTTACGCAAGCGCCTCTTCTACGAGGCCATGCGCCTCAACAGCTCGCGCCTGGTGCAGACGCTGATCCCGGGGCCACTGCGGCGTGCCATCCGCCGGGGCGTCCGGCGGACGCGCTCGACCTTCCGGTCGGACCTGGTCGAGAGCATCGATTGGGAGCACACGCAGGCCTTTTTCGCCAGCATCCCCTGCCAGGGCATCTATGTCAACGTCCGGCGCGACGGAGAGGGCGTCGTCGGGCCGGGGCCGGACTATGAGGCGTTGCGCGAGCGGCTGCGCCGGGGGCTCCTGGAGCTGCGCGACCCGGCCACGGGCGAGCGCGTGGTGGACGAGGTCTACTTTCGCGAGGAGGTCTATCAGGGGCCGTATGCCCACTGGGCGCCGGATGTGCTGTTCGTCGCCCGCAACTACTCCTACCTGGGGCGCGAACTGCTGGGGACGCGGGAGGTGATCGAGACGAGCATGAACTGGGCCAACGGCTTTCACCGGCCCAACGGCATCTTCCTGGCCCGCGGACGCGGCTTTCGCGTGGGCGAGCGTATCGACGCAGCCCGCATCCTGGACATTGCCCCGACGATCCTCTACCGTATGGGCCTGCCGATACCGACCTACATGGACGGCCGGCCGCTGCAGCAGGCGCTGACCGCAGAGTGGGTCGCCGCGCACCGGCCGGTGAGCGAGGAGGCCTCCCTGGAGGCCCCGGTCGGTGTGGCGGAGAGCTACTCGGACGAGGAGAGCGCGGCAATCGAGGCGCGCCTGCGGGGCCTGGGGTACATGGCGTAGCGAGGGCGGGCAGACGCCGGTCGCTCCCCCGGCCGGTCGAGGAGATCGAGCGTGAGCGGGACTCTCTGGAAGAAGGCAACGGCGCTGCTGCGCGGCTGGGTGGGCTGGGTCCTGCGCATCGTGGTCACGGCAGCGCTCTTCTTCGTCCTGTTCCGCTACTATGCCCATCCCCAGGACCTGCTCCAGGCGCTGGGCCGGGTCCTGCCGCTGTGGCTCGTGGCGGCCGGCGCGACGAAGGCAGTGGGTATCGCCTCGGCCATCGCGCGCTGGGACCTGCTGCTGCGGGCCCAGGGCAAGCGCATTCCGTTCGGCCGGCTGGTCGTCTCCTTCCTGGTGGGTCGCTTCTTCGGCATGTTCACCCCGAGCACGCTGGGGCTGGACATCTACCGGGCCTATGACATCGGGGTGCAGGCCAGGGACGGCATCGGGTCGGTAGCCGTGATCGTGGTGGAAAAGATCACCGGCTTCTTCACCCTGTCGCTGCTGGTGCTGCTGACGCTGCCGGCCGGCCTGCGCTTCGTCCCGTCGGCGGCGCTCGTCTCCATCGGGCTGATCTTCTGCCTGCCGGTGGCCGTGGCCTTCCTGCTGCTGCTGCGGCCGGCCGTCTTCGAACGCATCCTGGGCTGGCGCTTCCCGGGCAAGGCCCGCGTGGAGAAATGGGTGCGCCAGGCCGTGACGGCCATCACCGCCTACCGCGACCACCGCTGCTTCCTCTGGCTGGCGGTGGCCCTCGGCCTGGTCGTGCACGGGGCCACCGCGCTGATGTACTACTGCACGTCCCAGGCCCTCCGCCTGCCGGTGTCGCTGGCCGACATGCTCTTTGTGGGCCCGCTGATCATCGTCTTCACGGTGGGCATCCCCACCCTGGGCGGCGAGGGGGCCCGCGAGCTCGGCGGCATGGGGCTGTTGACGCGCATCGGCGTGCCCGGTCCCGAGGCCATCCTGGTGGGCAACCTGGGGTTCTGGTGCGGGGAGCTGCCCCCGGCGATCCTGGGAGGGTTGATCCTGGCCCTGCGGCCGGCCGCGGAGCGGGGCCGGCGCGAGGGCCGCCGTTACCTGCGGGACGGGTTGCTGCCGGGACTGGGCGGCGGCGGCCTGGCCGGCCTGCTGGTCGGCCTGGGCGAGGTCGTGGCGCTGGCGGCGAGCCAGGGCGCCGGCGGCTACCTGACGGCGCTGCCGTACGCCGCGCTGCTCTACGCCGGCCTGGGCCTGCTCGGCGGGGCCGTGCTGGGCTCACTGCTCTATGCTTTCACCCCGGCCGGCCAGGCCGCCGCCGGCCGCTGGACCTTCGCCCTGCTGCTGGCCGCCATGGGCGGCCTGGTGGCGCGCTACCGCCTGATCCGCGACCTCTTCGAGGAGCGCCTGGCGACTTTTTCCGTGCCCGGCCTGCTCGTGCATGCCGGGCTGGTCGCCGCGGCCGCCGGCCTGGCGGCGCTGGTGCTCCTCGTGGCCCGCCTGGTGCAGCGCACGCGCGCCGGCCGGCTGCTCGCCCGCGGCGGGGCCTTCGTTCTCATAGGAATAGCCGTCGGCGGCGCCTTCGCCGTCGCCGCCCTGGCTCAGCCCTACGCCTCCCACGCCCCCGCCGAACCGGTCCCCCAGACCCTCCACAACAGCCCCAATGTCCTCCTCATCGGCGTCGATACCCTGCGCGCCGACCGCCTCTCCTGCTACGGCTACGCCGAACAGACCAGCCCGGCCATCGACGCCCTCGCCGCCGACGGCACCCTCTACCGCAATATGCTGGCCCAGTCCTCCTGGACCAAGCCCTCCTTCGCCACTATTCTCACCTCGCTCTACCCCAGCAGCCACACCGCCGTGGGCAAGGCCAACCGCCTGCCCCAGGACGCTACTACCCTGGCCGAGGTCCTGCAGCAGGCCGGCTACACCACCGGCGGCATCGCCAACAACATCAATATCGCCCCCCTCTTTGGATTCGAGCAGGGCTTTGACTTCTACGACTACCTCGAGCCCGACTACCCGCTGGGCGCCTCGGCCACCTCCTCGGAATTGGCCTTTTACCAGGCCCTGCGGCGAGGCTACGCCCTGCTCACCGGCGACCGCGTCACTGTCCAGGAGTACTACCAGGACGCCGCCACGGTGACCGCCGCCGCCCAGCAGTGGCTGGACGAGCACCGCGACGGCCGCTTCTTCCTCTTTCTGCACTACATGGACCCCCACGACCCCTACATGGAGCATCCCTACAGCGGCGTGGGCTACGCCCGCGCCAGCAACCAGCACCCCGACCCGGCCATGGCCGCGACCTTCAGCCGGCTCTATGACGGCGAGGTCCGCTACCTGGACGGCTACATGGCGCAGCTCTTCGCCTGGCTGAAGGATGCCGGCCTCTACGACGACACCCTGATCATCCTGACCGGCGACCACGGGGAAGAGTTCCAGGAGCACGGCGGCTGGTGGCACGGGCAGACACTCTACGAGGAACAGCTGCGCGTGCCGCTGATCGTCAAGTACCCCGGGGGCGCGCGGGCCGGCACCGTGGTGGAGGCGTATGCCCGCAGCCTGGACATCGCTCCGACCGTGCTGGACGTGGCCGGCCTGGCCGTACCCACCTCGTGGCAGGGCCGCAGCCTGTGGAGCGCGACCGAGCCGCCGGCCTACCTCTTCGCCGAGGAGGATTTCGAGGGCAACCTCATCCGCTCGGTGCAGCAGGGCGCGCGCAAGCTCATCCTGGCCAACCACGACAACCCCCGCGGCCTGCCGGCGGAAGCCCTCTTCGACCTATCCGCCGACCCGGGAGAGACGGCCAACCTGGTCAAGGCCGAGGCTGGCTGGTTCAACACCCTACGCGAGGTGCTGCAGCGCGCCCAGGCTGAGGCGCTGTCGCAACGCCTGGAGGCGGAGACGGGGTCGGTCGACAGCAAGGCGGAGGAGCTGCTGCGGAAGCTGGGGTACTAGGTCGTGCTCCGAGGGGACGTGCCCATGATGCTCGCCCTCATCGGCCTGGACGGAGCCACCTTCGACCTGATCCTGCCCTGGGCACAGCAGGGGCACCTGCCCACGCTGGCCGGCCTGCTGCGAGGCGGGGCCTGGGGCCCGCTGGCCTCGACCGTCCCCCCGGCCTCCTTTCCCGCCTGGAGCACCGCCCTGACCGGGGTCAACCCCGGCCGCCACGGCCTGTTCGATTTTACCCAGCGCCTCCCCGGGCGCTACGAGGTGGCCTTTGTCAACGCCACCTACCGCCGCGCGCCCACCCTGCTGCGGCTGGCCAGCCAGGCCGGCCGCCGCGTCGCCGCCCTGGGCTTTCCCGCCACCTACCCGCCCGAGGCGGTCAACGGGCTGCTCGTCAGCGGCTTTGACTCGCCGGTGACCACGGCCGTCGACCGGCGCTGCGTCTACCCGCCGGAGCGCTACGGCGATATCGCTCCCTATCCCCTGGGCGGTATCCAGGAGGTGCGCATCGGCAGGGGCTGGCACGAGCGCGCCCTCTCCCAGATGCTTGCCGGCATCGAGCGGCGCACCGCGGTGGCGCTGCGGCTGCTGCGCGAGCCGTGGGACCTCTTCGCCCTGCACTATGGCGAGACGGACACCGTCGCCCATCACTTTTGGGCCCTGCACGACCCACACTCGCCCCGCCACGACCCGGCCGGCGCCGACCGCCTGGGCGACGCCATCGGCCAGGTCTACCGCGCCCTGGACCACGCCCTGGCACGGCTGCTGGAGGCGCTCCCCGAGGCCACGGTGATAGTCTGCTCCGACCACGGCTCCGGCGGCAGCGGGGAGTGGGTCGTCCACCTGAACCGCTGGCTGGCGGAGCACGGCTGGCTGCGGTTCGCCGCCAGCGGCGCCCGCCCCCTGGCCGCCGGCCTGCGCCGGCTGGGCCTGCTCCTGCCGGCACCGCTCCAGGAGCGGGCCTTTCGCGGGCTGCTGCGCCGCTGGGTCGACCGGGTCGAGTCGCAGCGCCGGCTGGGCGGGATCGACTGGGGGCGCACGGCGGCCTTTTCCGAGGAGGCCAACACCCTCCCCGGCATCTGGCTGAACGTGCGCGGGCGCGAGCCGGCCGGCACCGTGGCGGCGGAGGCATACGAGGCCCGCCGCGGTGAGCTCTGCGCCGCGCTGGCGGAATGGCGCCACCCTCAGACCGGCGCTCCCCTCCTGGCCCGCGCCTGGCGGCGGGAGGAACTGTACCAGGGACCGTGGGGGCACCTGGCCCCCGACATCGTCCTGGAGCCCGCGCTCGACCGCGGCTACAGCGTCACCTTCCTCTCCAGCGGCGGCCGACCGGGGCCGGCCCTGCGCCGCCTGTCGCCGGCAGAGCGCCTGGGAGCCAAGGGCGGCAGCATGAACGGCAGCCACCGCGCCACAGGCATCCTCCTGCTGCAGGGGGCCGGCGTGCGCCCGGGCGTCCGCCTGGGCGGCGGCGCCCTGGCCGACATCACTCCCACCGTCCTGGCGGTCCTGGGCCTGCCCCTGCCCCCAGAGCTGGACGGCCGCGTCCTGCACGAGGCCTTCCAGCCCGGCTTTCTCCACGAGCAGCCCATCGCGGCCACCGCAGCCGCTTCCCCACCACCGCAGCCCTACAGCCCGGAGGAAGAGGCGGCCGTGCTCGAGCACCTCCGCCGCCTTGGCTACCGGGACTAGAGGTGCCTCGCACAAGTCGCAAGGGCATACTGTGCCCATCCTGATGGAGCGGTATCGCTGCAGCCGCACAGGTTGGGCAGCCTCTCCATCACGATCAGAACTCAACCTTGTCATCGAGTAACGGCACACGAAACGTAAAGCCCTCAAAAGGGACCTCTGTTTCGTGCAGCACGTGCTTGACCTGCGGCGGCACCTCCAGTATCTCCCCGGCCTTGATGGCTACAAGCTCTTCCTCAACTCTCAGAACCCGTGTGCCTCGCAGAACAGTGTAGTACTCCCACGATTCCTGGTGCAGATGAGGCCGGTGGCGATGATGATCTGTGCCGACGCTCTCCACGATGGGGAAGTTCAGATAGGCCAAACAGATCTGATCCGAATGAAAGTGAGCCTGCCCTACACCAAAGAGCCAGCAGTTCTGATGCTTTGCATCTGCCAGTGGCACCCGATATCCCCAATCTGCCTGCCATTCCCGCTGGACCTCGCTTGATGCAGGAGATGGTTTGTGCGGTACACTCCCAACCTGTTGCCTGTCCTCCGTTGCGGGCATTCGCAGCACGAAATGCTCGATGAACCCCGTGCCTCCCACCACGGCGTGAGGCACGCCGGGTTTGACCATCAACACCTCATACGGCTGGAGAGTGAGTACCACCTCATCCACCATCAACAGCAGCTCACCTTGGAACAGGATGTAAGAATCGCTTACAGGGAGAGGAAACTGCGCGAAGCGCGTAGTTCAAACGGATATGCTGCATGTTCAAACGGATATGCTGCATGTTCAAACGGATATGCTGCATATCCAAACGGATATGCTGCATATCCAAACGGATATGCTGCATATCCAAACGGGCGAGCCGGACAAATCGGACGAAATCAGCTGCATAGTTCAGACGGATTCCGGCCAGTAGGATCGATCTCAGCGGCAAAGTACCTGCTGCGGCAGGCCAAGAAGAAAGGGCGCAATGGTGCCCGGTTGGTCCTCCGCTTCCAACACTACTATCAGGAACGGGCCCAGCCCATTTTCCTGGAAGTTCACCCCTTCCTGCATCCTGCATCCTGCATCTTGCCCCTCGCTTCCCGTTTTCCCCATTCTCGGTTATAATTGGGCCACCATGCCAACTCAGTACCGTGTGCTCATGCTCGCCGCCAGCCCTTTTCCGCTGCCCCAGGGCTCACAGGTCCTCCTGGCCGGCCTCTCTGAGGCCCTGCGCGAGCGCGGCCACACCGTGGAGATCGTCGCCTATGCTTCCGGCGAAGGCCCTGCCGTGGGCTCCGTCCCCGTACACCGCATCCGCGCGCTGCCCCTTGGGCGGCAGGACCCCTGGCCTTCGCTGGGCAAGCCGCTGCTCGATCTCCTCCTGGCCCGCAGGGCGCTAGGAGTCGCCCGCGCCGCCCGGGCCGATGTCCTGCACGCCCACAACTTCGAGGGGCTGCTGGCCGCCCTGTGGGTGCGCCGGCGCAGCGGCATCCCGGTCGTGTACCACCTGCACAACCTCATGGAGCCGGAGCTGCCGGCCTACTTCCGCTTCTGGCCGGGGCGGTGGGCCGGCCGCATCGTCGGGCGTTGGGTGGACCGCACCCTGCCCCGCCGCGCCGACGCCTGCATCGTCCTGCACGCCGAGGCCGCCGCGCTGCTGCAGCGGCACGGGGTTGCCGCAGAGCGCATCCACGTCGTCCCGCCAGGTGTGCACCTCCCGGCTGGCCCAACGGCACCACCACGGGAAGTGCGCCGCCGTTGGCAACTCCCCGCGGGCCCACTGGTCCTCTACTCCGGCAACCTGGACCGCTACCAGGATCTGCCATTCCTGCGGCGAGCCTTCCAGGAGGTGCGCCGGGCCCGGTCCGATGCTACCCTCATCCTGGCCACGCACCAAGGCATCGGTACACACCTGGAGCAGGCGCTGCGGCGAAGCCTGGGCCCGGGCGAGGTGCTGGTCGGCGCGGCTACCTGGGAGGAGATGCAGGACCTGCTGGGCGCCGCCGATGTGGCCGTCTCCCCGCGCCAGGTCTGCTGGGGTTTCCCCATCAAGGTGCTCAACTACATGGCCGCCGGCCGGCCCATCGTCGCCGCAGCCGGATCGGCCCAGGGGCTGCAGCACGGGCGGACGGCCTGGGTGGCGCCCAACGGCGACGCCGACGCCTTCGCCCGGGGCATCGTGGCACTGCTGGACGACCGTCCGCTCGCCGAGCGGCTCGGGCGGGCGGCCCGCGTCGAGGCAGAGCGCTGCTTCACCTGGCCGGCCTGCGCTGCCGCCGTCGAGCAGGTCTATGCCCGCCTGGCCGCAGACAAGGAGTGCTGGATATGAGAACACCCGCCGCCTGGTCGCCCCTGCGCACGGCCCTGTGGGCCGGCCTCACCGCCGGCGTGCTGGTGGCCCTGGTGGACGGCATCCCTCTGCTCACCCAGGGCGACATCGTTGGCCACGCGCGCGTGCGCCTGCAGGCACTGGCCTACCTGATCGTGACGTACGCCCTCCTCCTGGGTATTCTCATGGGCGCCCTGGGCCTGCTGCTCACGGTGCTCCTGGCGGTGCTGCGGCGGCCGGCCTCGCGGCCGACCCTGCTGGCAGTCTACACCGGCCTGCTCGCTGCGGCGATCGCGCTCGCTTCTTGGCAGCACCTGCACAGCCGGCCGAACGCCCCGCCGGCGGCGCTGCTGCCGGTCCTCGGCGCGGCCAGCCTGCCGGCCGGCGCCCTGGCCGGCCTTCTGGCCCACGCCGCCGCCCGCCGGTGGGAGGCGGGCCCTGTCCAGCGGCGCTGGCTGCGCCGGGCCGTGCACTGGGGCCCGCCCACAGTCGTGCTGCTCAGCGCGCTCCCGCTCCTCCTCCTGGGGCTCTACCGCAATGTCCTGCGGCCGGCCCTGCCCGGGCCGACGGCCCACACCCCGGCCACCCCGGAGCGGCCCAACATCGTGCTGATTACCGTGGATGCCTTGCGGCCCGACCACCTGGGCGCCTACGGCTACGATCCGGCCATCAGCCCGAATATCGACGCCCTGGCCAGGCGCGGGGCCTTTTTCCGCCAGGCCATCGCCCAGTCTTCCTGGACGCTGCCCTCGGTCGCCTCGATGAGCACGAGCATGTATCCCTCAGAGCTCGGCGTCTACTCCGTGCGGGCACTGCGCACCGAGCCCCGCCTGGATCCGCTGCGCACGACCCTGGCCGAGGCGCTGCAGGCCAACGGCTACCGCACCGCAGCCTTCGTCACCAACGTCTGGGTCCGGCAGGAGACTTACTTCGACCAGGGCTTTGACTACTTCTCCGGTCTGCGCCCGTCGGAGGCATTCGACCTGGACCAGCTGCTGCGGCGGCCCCTGCTGGACCTGGCCTGGCGCTGTCCCTTCCTGCACACGATCGTCTGGCAGAGCTACTACCTCCTCTTTGACCACCGGTTCGTCGCACCCAACGACGGCCTCTTCGTGAGCATCGAAGCCCAGTCCTTCCTGCGGCAGCACCGTGACGAGCGCTTCTTCCTCTGGCTCTACTACCTGGAGCCGCACGACACCTACCATCCCTTGTCGCCCTTTCCTTCCCTGCCGGCAGGAATCGGCGAGGAGCAGCTCAGCCGCCTGCAGTCGCTCGACTTCTGGGCCCTGGCCGACGGCGGCTCGGCCGCCATCCCCCCGGAGGAGATTCCCGCCCTCGTGTCGCTCTACGACGGCGAGATCCACGACGTCGACCGCTGGATCGGAGCGGTCATCGACGAGCTGGACCTGCTGAACCTGTCCGATCGCACCCTGATCGTCCTGCACAGCGACCACGGGGAGGAGTTCGCCGAGCACGGCGGCTTTGCCCACGGCAGCACCTTCTACGACGAGCTGGCGCGCGTCCCCCTGATCATCGCCGGCCCCGGTGTGCGCCCGTCGGGGCAGGGCATCGATACGCCCGTGGCGCTGCTGGACGTGCTGCCGACGCTGCTCGAGGCCGGCGGAGCCAGCCCGCCGGCCGAGGCGCACGGCCGCAGCCTGTGGCCCCTGCTGCGCGGCGAGCCGATGGCCGAGGTCCCGATCTACATGGAGACGCTGCACACCACCGTCTACGACCAAAAGGCAGTGCGCTACCAGGGCTGGAAACTGGTCTATGGGCTGCTGGACGGGCAGGTGGAGCTCTATGACCTGCGGAGCGATCCGCGCGAGCAGCACAACCTGGCCGGGCAGGAGCCCGGCCGCGCGGCAGAGTACCTGCGGCTGCTGCAGCAGTGGATGGCCCAGACGGCCCAGGCGGCCGAGGCGCTGCCCCGCGGCCTGCCGCCCATGGAGATGGACGAGCGGATGCGCTCGGTGCTGCGACAGGGCGGGTATTGAGGGGCACGGCGATATCAAGGTCGCGCCGATGCACAGCGGATGGCAAGTGCCCGGCCGGCGTACAGCGCGGCATGGCCGCACCATTGCCGTGTCCCTGGATGTGCGGCGTCGTGCCGTTGCCGGAGCCGGGCACTTGCCGGTCAAGGCCGGCGACTTTAATACGGCCGTGATTGAGGGGGCCGGGGCATTGTACAAGCGGCCCATTCTGCGGTAGAATACGCAGCGCCGGGCTGGCCGCACCGGCAGGTTTGCGTTTGGACGCCATGACGATACACGACGAGGTAGAAGGATGACACTGCCCAAGCTTGCCCTGCGTTCCCTCCTGGCCGGGCTCGTGCTGCTCGTGACGATCCCCGCTGCCCTGGCCGGCGCCCAGCGCACGGACTACTACGCCGCAGAGATCCTCGACCGGCCCCTGGGCATCCAGCCCCTGGCCGACGGCCACGTGCTGATCACCGACGCCGGCGGCGCCTTCTACACGCTGACGGACGATGCCATCCTGGAGGTGGATAGCAGCGGAGAGGTCGTCTGGGCATACGTGGGCGAGATGTCCTTCCCCCACAGCGCCGTGCTCCTGGACGACGGCACGGTCCTGGTCAGCGACACGGCCAACGATCGCGTGTTTCGCGTGGACCGCAGCGGGCAGATCGTGTGGTCCTCCGACGACTGGGGCAGCGGGCAGGGCACCCTGAGCGACGGCTCGCACCTGCGCTACCCCAACGACGCCGAGCTACTGGAGAACGGCCACCTGCTCATCACCGACCGCAACAACGACCGCGCGGTCGAGGTCACGGCCGACGGTCAGATCGCCTGGCAGTACGATCGGCTCAACCGGCCGCACAACGCCGACCGCCTGCCCAACGGCAACACCTTGGTGTGCAACTCCGAGGACAACCTGGTGCTGGAGGTGAACCCGCAGGGGCAGGTCGTCTGGAAGTTCGGCGACGCCTTCCCGCTGCGCTGGCCCCGCGACGCCGACCGCCTGGACGACGGCAACACCCTGGTCACCGATTCGCGCAACGGGCGCGTCCTGGAGGTGACTCCTGACGGCCAGGTGGTCTGGTCGTACAGCGGGCTGGCCCTGCCCTACGAGGCCGACCGCCTGGACAGCGGCGATACCCTCATCGCCGACAACGACCACATGCAGGTCATCCAGGTGAACCGGGAAGGCCAGGTGGTCTGGAAGTTCCGCAACTTTCCGGAGTCGTACCGTGCCGACCTGCAGAACGGCGGCTTTGAGACCGCCGCGGACGGCCTCCCTGACAGCTGGTATCCCGCCGACATGAACGCCGAGGGGCCGGTCACCTTTACCTGGGACACCGCCGCTCAGGAGGGCGCGCACAGCGCAGGCATCACCTACCTGGGCCAGGGCCGGGGGTCCTGGCTCCAGGTGGTGGCCGTGCAGCCCGGGCAGGTCTATCGCTTCTCCGGGTTCCTGCGGACGGAGCTGCGCCAGGGCATCGCGGCGTACCAACTGTGGTTCCTCGATGCCCTGGGCGGGCCGCTGGGCGAGGTGATCACGGTGGAACCGACCATGCAGGGCGCATCCGGCTGGAAAGAGGCCACAGCGGAGGTGACGGCGCCGGAGGGCGCGGCGGCGGTGCAGATCTGGTGCCAGCTCGTGGCTGCGGACGGACAGGCCTGGTTCGACGGTGTGCGCTGGGAGAGGCCGGGGGGCCTGCCCTGGCCGTGGATCGGGGCCGGCGCGGGTGGGCTGCTCCTGGCCGGGGCGGCCGGCCTGTGGCTGCGGCGCCGCGCCCGGAGCCGGCCATAGTCGTTCTCTTGCATCTTGCATCCTGCATCTTGCCTCTTCAAGGAGTTGCCCATGTCCACAGAGAAACGCTCTGCCCCACCCCTTGCCCCCCTCACCACCGCCGTGTGGGCCGGCCTGGCCTGGGGGCTCGTCTTTGGCTGGATCGACGGCGTCCCCTTCCTGGTCCAGGGGGACATCTTCAGCAACGCCCGCCTGCACCTGCAGGCCCTGCTCTACACGGCGGTGCTCTATGCCCTGGTATTCGCCCTGGTGGCGGGCGCGCTGGGCCTCGTCATCACCCTCGTCCTGGCCGTCCTGCGCCGGCCGGCCAACCGTCCCCGCCTGCTCGGCCTCTACCTCGGGCTCCTCAGCGGACTGACGGCGTGGGGCAGTTGGCTGCAGATCTATGGCGTCCTGGACCTGCCGGCCGACAACCGCAACCGCCCGCTGGCCATCGCGCTCTGCGCGGTGGCCGCCGCCGTGGTGGGCACGATCGTCGGCTGGGTAGTCTACAGGGTCGCCCGCTGGTGGTTCGACGGCAGCGGGGCGCGGCGGCGGTTCGCGAACCGGCTGGGCCGCTGGGGCGTGCCCGCGCTCGTCCTGGCCGGCGTGCTCCTGCTGGGCGGCCTGGGCCTCTACCGCAACGTGCTGCGCGGGATGCTGTACCGGCCGGCCGGGGAGGCGGCCACCCCCGACCGCCCCAACATCATCCTCATCACCATCGACACCCTGCGCCCCGACCACCTCGGGGCCTACGGCTACGACCCGGCCATCAGCCCGCACATCGACGCCCTGGCCCGGCGGGGCGTGCGCTTCAGCCAGGCCACCGCCCAGTCCTCGTGGACGCTGCCCTCGGTGTCCTCCATGATCACATCGCTCTACCCGACCGAGCTGGAGATATATGCCCACCCGGGGGCGGCGGCCCAGCCTCACCTGGACGATATGCGCACGACCCTGGCCGAGGCGCTGCAGGCCAGCGGCTACCGCACGCAGGCCTACCTGACCAACGCCTGGCTGGTGAGCGAGAACGGTTTCGACCAGGGCTTTGACAACTTGGTCGGCGTCCGCTTCAGCGAGCCCTTCGACCAGGACCTCTTGTTCGGCCGCTCCCTGCTCGGCCTGGCCTGGCAGCAGTGGCCGGGGGCACGGCCCTTTCTGCTGCGCAGCCACAACTTCTTCTTCGACCCCCGCCTGACCACCAGCGACGACCGCGCCTATGTCAGCAACTACGGCCTGGAGTACATCCGGCTGCACCGCGACGAGCGCTTCTTCCTGTGGCTGTACTATATGGACGTCCACACCACCTACGCACCGAGCCAGCCGTTTCCCTCGGCGCCGGCGGGCATCTCGGAGAAGGAGCTGAACCGCCTGCAGGGGTTGGACTTCCAGACCCTGGCTGCTGCCAACGGACCCTCCCACGTGCATCCGGAGCTGCTGCCGGCCCTGGTCTCCCTCTACGACGGCGAGATCCACGACGTGGACTACTGGATCGGCCAGCTCGCCTCAGAGCTGCAGCGCCAGGGCCTGGCCGACCGCACCCTCGTCGTGCTGCACAGCGACCACGGGGAGGAGTTCCTGGAGCACGGCGGCTACGTCCACGGCGGCACCCTGTACGACGAGGTGCTGCGCGTGCCGCTGATCGTCGCCGGCCCGCCGGTGACGACACCCGGCCGGGTGGTCGACACCCCCGTGCAACTACTGGACGTCATGCCGACGCTGCTGGAGGTCGCCGGCTCTTCCCTGCCTGCGGAGTCCCACGGCCGCAGCCTAGTGCCGCTGCTGCAAGGGCGCGAGCTGGAGGAGGTGCCGGCCTACAGCGAGATGCTGCACACCACCTCCCTGGACCGCAAGGCAGTGCGCTACCAGGGGTGGAAGCTGATCTATGGGCTTGTGGACGAGAAGGTGGAGCTGTACGACCTGCGGAGCGACCCGCGCGAACAGGTCGACCTGGCCGCGGCCGAGCCGCAGCGGGTGGAGGAGTACCTGCGGCTACTGCGACGCTGGCTGGTAGCAGCCGTGGAGGCTGCGGAGACCCTGCCGCGCAGCCGGCCGCCGGCCCCCGTGGACGAGGGCGTGCGCGAGCTGCTGCGGCAAGGGGGGTACTGAGGCCGGGCAGCGCCGGGGCGTGGGTCGCTACCTGGCAGGGCAGGAAGAGAAGCAGCCAACTGCGGGGACGGCGGTGCGCCTGTCCCCGCAGTTGGCCTGTGGATGGAATCGCCCCGGCGGGAGCGGCCTACTTCAGCTCCACCGCGGCGCCGGCCTCTTCCAGCTTGGCCCTGGCCGCCTCGGCCTGCTCCTTGGGCACGTTCTCCAGGATGTTCTTGGGCGCGCTCTCGACCAGCTCCTTGGCCTCTTTCAGGCCCAGGCCGCTGATCAGCTCGCGGACCACCTTGATGACCTGGATCTTCTTGGGGCCGCCGTCCCGCAGGACCACGGTGAACTCGGTCTTTTCCTCGGCAGCCTCGGGAGCGGCCGCGGGCGCGGCACCGGCGGCCGGCGCCGCAGCCACCGCGACGGGCGCGGCCGCCGAGATGCCCCAGCGCTCCTGCATCAACTTGACCAGCTCGGCCACTTCCAGCAGGGTCATGCCCTCGATCGCCTGCAGTACCTGTTCCAGTTTCTCGGACGCCATCATTTCCTCCTTGCCATCGTTCTATCGATCACGTTGAGAATCGCCGACACCGGCCGGGCGGCCGGCCCGGCCCCTCTTGGTCTCTCACGCCGCCTCGGCGGCCGGTTCGCCCCCCTGCTCGGCGCGCGCCTGCAGCACGTAGAGAAGCCGGCGCATCGCCCCGGCCAGCGTGCCGACCAGGCCGGCCATGGGAGACTGCAGCATCCCCACCACCTGGCCCAGCAGCACCGGCCGCGGCGGCAGGTCGGCCAACGCCCGGATGCCGTCTGCAGACAGGACCTGCTCCTGCATCCAGCCGCCCTTGATGCGGACTATGGGGAAGCTCGCTACCTGTTCCCTCAACGCGCGGGCCGCGTTGACCGGATCCTCGTAGCCAAAGGCCACCGCCGTCGGCCCCGCCAGGAAGGGCTCCAGCCCCTTGACGGGGCTCTGCCCCAGGGCCAGCTCGAGGAGGGTGTTCTTGACCACGTGGTACCCGATCCCGGCACGCGCCAGGCTGCGCCGCAGGCTCGTCAGGTCCTTCATGTTGAGGCCGCGATAGTCCGTCAGGACCACCAGCTTGCTGCGCGACAGCCTCTCGGCCAGCTCGGCCACCGAGGTTCGCTTCTTCTCTGTTGGCATCCATACCTCCTTCGCACACCCAACGCTTGCCGATACGCCGATGCCCCGCACCGGTTCCACTGCCGCCCCGGTCGGCGCGCCCAAAGAAATCGGGCTCCCCGTCCCCAGACGTAGGAGCCCGCTTCCCGCAGGGGAAAGCTCGGGACTCGCCTCGGCAGGTGGGAGACCCTTTCAGCCCACGGGGGCGCCTGCTGTCTGGGGCGACCGGATGCGCTTGTCAGTCGTTCGCTACGCCGTCACCTTCAACACCATGGACGCCGGCACGTCGACCCTGACCCCCGGGCCCATCGTCGGGCTCAGGGCAATGCTGCGGATATAGGCGCCCTTGACCGAGGACGGCCTGGCCCGGCGGATCGCGTCCAGCACCGCCACGTAGTTGTCGTAGAGCTGCTCCTCGCCGAAGCTGACCCGGCCGACGGGCACGTGGATCAGCCCCTGCTTGTCGGTGCGGAACTCGACCTTGCCCCGGCGTACCTCGCTGATCACCCGCGGCAGGTCTTCCTGCGGAACCACCGTGCCGCTCTTGGGGTTGGGCATCAGGCCGCGCCGGCCGAGGATGCGGCCCAGCTTGCCGACCACGCGCATCATGCTGGGGATAGCGATGGCCACGTCAAAGTCGGTCCAGCCCTCTTTCTCGATCTTTTCCGCGAGCTCCGTGCTGCCCACGAAATCGGCCCCGGCATCGCGGGCGATCTTCTCGGCCTCGCCCTCGGCAAAGACCAGCACGCGCACCGGCTTGCCCGTGCCGTGGGGCAGGATGACCGTGCCGCGGACCTGCTGGTCGGTCTTGCGCGGATCGACGTTCAGCCGGAAGTGGGCATCGACGCTGCCGTCGAACTTGCTGATCGAGACCTTCTTGACCAGGGCCACCGCCTCGCGCGGCTCGTAGGCGCGCCCCTGTTCCACCAGCTGCACTGCTTCGCGGTACTTCTTGCCTCGTTTCTGCATCGTTTCCTCCTCGTGGTCCTGGCGGGCGATTCGCCCTCCCACAGAATAGCGTCGGCGGCCGGCGGCTCAGTCCACGATCTCGATGCCCATGTTGCGGGCCGTGCCGGCGATGATCTGCTCGGCCGCCTCGATGCTCAGCGCGTTCAGGTCGGGCATCTTGGTCTGGGCGATGTCGCGCAGTTGCTTGCGGGTGATGCGCCCGACCTTGTCCCGGTTGGGCTCGCGGGAGCCCTTCTCGACCCCGGCGGCCTTGCGCAGCAGGTCGGCGGCCGGCGGGGTCCTGGTCACAAAGGTGAACGAATGATCCTCGAAGACGGTGATCTCCACCGGGACGATCGACCCGACCATGTTGGCCGTGCGGGCGTTGTACTCTTTGCAAAAGGCCATGATGTTCAGCCCGTGCTGGCCCAGCGCCGGTCCCACCGGGGGGGCCGGGGTAGCCTTGCCGGCAGAGATCTGCAGCTTGATCGTCGTCAGGACTTTTTTCGCCACAACCCACCTCTCTCGTAGCGGTCAATGATGCGCCCTCCGCGGTCCGCGTCGGGCGATCCGGCTCAAGGAACCAGGCGCTCGATCTGCATAAAGTCCAGCTCGATGGGCGTCTCGCGGCCGAAGAAAGAGACCAGCACGCGCACCTTGCCCTTTTCCTGGTCGATGTCGTCGACCATCCCCTCAAAGTCGCTAAAGGGACCGTCGACGATGCGCACGGCCTGGCCGATGGTAAACTCGACGCGGATCTTGGGCGCCTCGGCCTCGATCTGCTTGAGGATGGCCTGGACCTCGTGCTCCGGCAGCGGCACGGGGTTGCTGGCCGGCCCGACAAAGCCGGTCACCCCCGGCGTGTGCCGGACGACGTGCCAGGTCTCGTCCGACAGGACCATCTGCACCAGGATGTAGCCGGGAAAGATCTTGCGCTGCACCGTGCGGCGCTGGCCGTCGCGGATCTCGATCTCGTCCTCCGTGGGGACGAGGATGCGAAAGATCCTGTCGGCCACGCCCATGGAGCGCATGCGCTGCTCCAGGTTCTGGCGGACCTTGTTCTCGTACCCGGAGTAGGTGTGGACGACGTACCAGCGCGCCTCCTCGGGCACCTGGGGCTCGGCGGCCTCCCCTTCGGGGGCAGGCTCTGCCGCAGGCGCCTCGGCCTGAGCCGGCTGCTCGGTGGCTTCGTCCCCCAGCGGGGTCACCAACTCGTCGTCCATCTGCCTCGAGTCCTCCGGCCGGCTTAGCCGGACATCAGCCGGTACAGGGTGGCAAAGAGCGTGTCAAAGAGGAACATCAACGCGCCCAACACCAGGGACAGGACCAGCACCACCCAGGTGAGGTTGGCCGTCTCCCGGGGCGTCGGCCAGACCACGCGGCGCAGCTCGGCCAGCATGTCGTACAGCCAGCCCCCGCCGAGATAAAAGGGCCTGGCCTCGGCGTTCAGCAGGTGGATCAGGAAACGGATACCAAAGAACGCCGGGACCAGCGCCAGGACCAGCAGAATGCCTCCCGGCACCAGGCCGGCAGTGAGCCCGCCGGCCTCCTCGCCCCCCACCGCCCGGACGGAGAGGGTCAGGACGCCCATCGCCAGCAGGACCAGGGCCACCGCCAGCAGGGCCACGCTGCTGATGATGCCAAAGAGGCGCCCGGTCAGGGTGCGCTTGCGGGCCTCGATGAAGGTGACCCAGGCCAGCGGGGCCAGGGCCAGGCTGGCGAAACCCAGGTAGACCAGGACCTGGGCGCTGCCCTCGGAGAGCGCCCCGCTCAGGGCCGTGTAGATCGCCTCGGGGTAGCCAAAGACCGAGAAGATCGCCAGGAGCACGTACAGCGCGCCAAAGATGCCAGAGACCCGGCGGAGGTCCCGGATGAAGCGGTCGAAGCGTTCCTGGTCCATACTGGCCACCTCTCTCACCTGGTCGGGCTGCGGCTACGGCCCGACGCTGGCAGGTCATCGGACATACACTGACAGGCCGAGAGGGACTTGAACCCCCAACCTGCGGTTTTGGAGACCGCTGCTCTGCCTATTGAGCTATCGGCCTGTGTGTATAGGACACCCGAAGGTGCGCTATCTACTTGACCTCCCGGTGCTGCGTATGGTGCCGGCAACGGGGGCAGTACTTGCGCAGTTCCAGCCTCCCGGAGTCGTTCTTGCGGTTCTTCTCGGTCGTGTAGTTGTGCTCTTTGCACTCGGTACACGCCATGGTGACGATGATGCGGTCCTCTTTCTTGGCCATTGCCGACCTCTAGTCCAGCAGCTTCGTGACGACGCCGGCACCCACCGTCTTGCCGCCTTCGCGCACCGCGAAGCGCAATCCTTCCTCCACCGCCACCGGCTCGATCAACTGCA
>CAZTIG010000070.1:0-19235 GCA_964613665.1 uncultured Chloroflexia bacterium | reverse complement strand
ATTGCTGCTCACAGCATTTCGAGTGCTGCACCATCAACCACTCGGACACCTCTCCGAGAGCCGGCCCGCGGCCAGCCACTCCCCCCGCCCGGCGCAATTATAGCACATCCCCAGCGGCCACGCAACCGCGCGCGCCGCGCTACTCCTCCCCCTCGCTCACCGCCTGGCGCAGCCGCTTGGCCACGCCGCGCCGGCGTTTCGCCGCTATCCGCCGGGCCCTCGCGACGGGCGGCGGAGCCGTCGCTCGCCGAACCTTCGGCGCCGCAGCAGCCCGCCGGATGAGGTCGACCAGGCGCTCCAGGGCGTCCTGGCGGTTGCGCTCTTGCGTGCGGAAACGGCGCGCCTGGATGATGAGCACGCCCTCCGCCGTCATCCGCCGGCCGGCCAGGCGCACCAGCCGTGCGCGTACGTCCTCCGGCAGCGCGGGCGATCGGCCCACGTCGAAGCGTAGCTGCACGGCCGTGGCCACCTTGTTGACATTCTGCCCGCCCCGGCCGGACGAGCGCACGAACTCGAGCCGCACCTCTTGCTCGCCCAGCACGATCGTGTCGCTGATCTCGATCATGACCCCATGGTTCTCCCAGCACGCCGTCATCCGCCCGTCAGGCTCCCCCGGACCGCCCCTGCCCCGCCAGCAGCGCCCGCAGGTCGGCCAGCGTGCCCCGGTGGGACGGCGTCGGGATGCCGGCCGGCAGCTCCTTCCCCGGCGCGGCCACGAAGAAGGTGGCGCAGCCCAGCCGCGCCGCCACCATGTCCATGGCGTCGTCACCGACCATCAGGCACTCGTCCGGGGCACGCCCGATCGCCGTGCAGACCTGCTTGAAGTAGAGCAGGTTCGGCTTGCAGGCCCGGCTGTTCTCGTACGTCGTCACCAGGCGGTAGGGGAAGCCGGCCACGCCCGCCCACTCCATCCGCTGCTCGATGGCCGTGGCCGGGAAGAGCGGGTTGGTGGCGATCACCAGGTCATAGCCCCGCTCCAGGGCCTCCTGCACCAGCGGGCGCGCGTCCGGCCTGCGCCGCGTGTGCTGCCGCAGCCGGGGGAACTCGTGCGCGTAAAAGTCGACGAAGACCCGCTCCATCTCCGCCCGCCCGTGGCCGGCCAGGGGATAGAAGGCCGCGGCAAAGACCTCCTCGTTGGTCGCCCGTCCGTCGTTGGCCATCATCGCCTGGGTCGCCCGCAGCAGGTGGTCGATGAACTCCTGCGGAGGCATGATGTCGCGCACCCAGGTCCCCAGCCGCTGGAAGTAGTGCGGCAGGAACTGGTCCATGTCGTTGTCCAGCAGCGTGCCGTCGAGGTCCAGCAGGATCGCCCGGATCGCCTCGTCCATACGCCCTCCATCTCGCCTGCGCCGTCAGGCCGACCCATTATAGCACACAACCGCACCGCCGTCGCGCCGACGGCACGCCGCGCAGCCAGTTCACGCCGATCCGTTTGCGCACTGGCACACCCTGTAGTACAATAGGCCCGGCTCGGGGGACCGGGCCGAGGTCGATGCAGACCAGACACCTCGTTGGCGAGGTTGGAGGAGTTCGATGGATAAGACTGCCGTTGTGGAGACGTCGGCCGAGGCCGCCGACGCCCCCGTCGGGCCGTCCGAGGCCGGCGAGGAGGAACCGTCGCGCGCAGCGGCCCGCCGGCACCGCGCACCGGGCCGGCGCTACGTCTACAAGCGCTGGTGCAAGGGCTGTGGCATCTGCGTGGCCTTCTGCCCGGAGCACGTCTTTGCCCTGGGCGAGGACGGCCGGGCCGAGGTGGTCAACCCAGAGGCCTGCACCAACTGCCAGATCTGCGAGCGCCTCTGCCCCGATTTCGCCGTGGACCTGACGCCCTGGGAAGACAAGTACGAGCGCATGTTCGAGCCCACTTCCCTGGGCCAGGACAAGGCCGAGGGCAGTCGCGGCGCCGTGAGCTAGGGGAGGGCAGCCGATGGCCAAGGACAGTCGCGTACGCTTCCTGCTGGGAAACGAGGCCTGCGCCGAAGGGGCCCTCGCGGCCGGCTGCCGCTTCTTCGCCGGCTACCCCATCACCCCCTCTACCGAGATCGCCGAGATCCTCTCCGCCCGCCTGCCGCGCGTCGGCGGCAAGTTCATCCAGATGGAGGACGAGATCGCCAGCCTGGCGGCGGTGATCGGCGCCTCGGTCGGCGGGCTGAAGGCGATGACCGCCACCAGCGGCCCCGGCTTCTCCCTCATGCAGGAGAACATCGGCTTTGCCGCGATGGCCGAGATCCCCTGCGTCATCGTCGACGTGCAGCGGACCGGTCCATCGACCGGCCTGCCGACCCAGCCGGCCCAGGGCGATGTGATGCAGTCCCGCTGGGGCACCCACGGGGACCATCCGATCATTGCGCTGGCCCCCTCCACGGTGCGCGAGTGCTTCGACCTGATGGTGCGAGCCTTTAACCTGTCCGAGCGCTACCGCACCCCGGTCATCGTCCTGATGGACGCCGACGTGGCCCACCTGCGCGAGAAGGTGGAGCTGCCACCTCCCGGCTCGTACGAAGTGCTCGAGCGCCTGCGCCCGGGCGTGCCTCCGGAGTGGTACGCCGCCTACAGCGAGTCCGAGGGACCGGTGCCGCCCCTGGCACCCTTCGGGACCGGCTATCGCTACCACATCACCGGCCTCTTCCACGACATCCACGGGTTTCCCACTTCCCGTCTGGACGAGATCAACCCGGCCATCGATCGCATGTTCGGCAAGATCGAGCGCCATCTCGGCCAGATCCTGCACTGGGACGAGTTCGCCCTGGAAGACGCCGAGGTAGCCGTCATCGCCTACGGCAGCGTGGCCCGCGCCGCGCTGCGGGCGGTCAAGGAGGCCCGCAGCAAGGGCATCCGCGCCGGCCTGATCAAGCTGCTGACGCTCTGGCCCACGCCCCCCGACAGCTACATGTCCCAGCTGGCCCAGCGCTGCCGCCTGCTGGTGGTGCCCGAGCTGAACTTGGGACAGATGGCCCGCGAGGTGGAGCGGGCCGCGGCCGGACAGGTGCGGGTGCGGCGCGTCAACCGCGCCGACGGCGGCATCATCATCCCGGAACAGATCCTGGCAGCGATGCGGGAGGACTGATATGGAACGCAAGGTGCTGGCCGACGTCGAGCGGCACTATCTCCGCACCACGAAAAAGTTCCCCTCGGTGTGGTGCGCCGGCTGCGGTCTGGGCATCGTCATGGGCGGGCTCATCCGCGCCATCGACAGCCTGGGCTTGGACAACGACGACGTGGCCCTGGTTTCCGGCATCGGCTGCACCGGACGCATGCCGGTCTACCTGGACTTCAATACCCTGCACACCACCCACGGTCGAGCCCTGGCCTTTGCCACCGGTCTGAAGATGGCCCGCCCCGACCTGCAGGTCATCGCGATCATGGGCGATGGCGATGCCCTGGCCATCGGCGGCAACCACTTTATCCACGCCTGCCGGCGCAACATCAACATCACTGCCATCGTGGTCAACAACTACATCTATGGCATGACCGGCGGGCAGTACTCGCCCACCACCCCGCAGTGGGACCTGTCTACCACCGCCCCCTACGGCAACCTGGAGCAGCCCTTCAACATCGCCGAGCTGGCGGCCGTCGCCGGGGCCAGCTTCGTCGCCCGGACGGCGGCGTACCATACCACGGAGATGCCCAAGCTGCTTGCCCAGGGGATCGCTCGGGTAGGCTTTGCCGTGATCGAGGTGATCAGCCACTGCCACACCAACTACGGCAAGCTGAACCGTAAGGGCGGGGCTGTGGAAATGCTGCAGTGGCAGCGCGACAACGTGATCCCCCTGGCCCGCTACCAGAAGCTGTCGCCCGAGGAGCGGATCGGTAAACTGCCGCGCGGCGTCCTCTTCGAGAAAGAGGCGCCGGAGTACGTGACCGAGTACGAGAAGATCATCGCCCGCGCGCAGGCCGAGGCTGGCCAGGAGGTGGCCTGATGCCGACCGATCCGTTCGCGCTGCCAAAGCGGTACGAGGTGCGCCTGTCCGGCCTGGGAGGGCAGGGCCTGATCCTGGCCGGCCGGCTGCTGGCCGAGGCCGCTGCCCTCTACGACGGCAAGTACGCCACTCAGACCCAGTCGTACGGCCCCGAGTCGCGCGGCGGCGACAGCCGCTCCGACGTGGTCATCAGCGACGAGCCGATCGACTACCCGCACGTGATCCGCGCCAACCTGCTGCTGGCCATGAGCCAGATGGCCTGCGACCGCAACTTCTACAGCCTGCGGCGCGAGGGCGTGCTGGTCGTGGACGGCGACCTGGTCCAGCATGTCCCCACGAACCAGGCCTATGTCGTGCCGATCACGCGGGTGGCCCGCGAGGAGGTGGGCAAGGTCGTGGTGGCCAACGTCGTGGCCTTGGGGATCGTCGTGGCCCTGTCGGGGGCAGTTTCGCGCCGGGCCGTGCTGCAGGCGGTCGCTGCCGGCGTGCCGCGCGGCACCGAGGCCCTCAATCGCAAGGCGCTCGAGGCGGGCTTCCGGCTGGGGGATGAGCTCAAGGCACAGAAGGCGTGAAACGCAAGGATGTGAGATGCACGGCTGGCGTCTGCCGGAGGATGGAATGTTGGTGCAGTCGATCGACCATATCGGCATTGCCGTGAAGGACCTGGACGCAGCGGTGGCTACCTACGAGCGCGCCCTCGGCGTCGGCGCGCAGCGCGAGAGCCTGCCCGAGCGCCAACTGGAGATCGCTTTCTTTCCCGTGGGGGCAAGCCGCATCGAGCTGATCATGCCGACCTCGCCCGAATCCTCGATCAGCGCCTTCCTGGAGAAGCGCGGCGAGGGGCTGCACCACGTGGCCTACCGCGTGAGCGACTGCGCCGCGGCGCTGGAGCAGGCCGCCGCGGCCGGCCTGCGGCTCATCGATGCGTCGCCGCGGCCCGGCGCGCACGGCACGCAGGTGGCCTTTGTCCACCCGGCCAACCTGCACGGCGTCCTGACCGAGTTCGTACAGGTGGGGGAGGAGTGCTGAGCGGGTGGGCGGTGCTCGTGCGTCACGTGCGTCTGCCGCCAGTCCCGAGTTGCCCTACCGCCCAGAAACGAGTGTGCTATGAGCATCGACCCCAGCGAGCTCGACGTGACCTTCTTCTGGAACCAGGCCTTTGCCGCGGCCGACGCCAACTGGCGCCGCCTGCCGACGAGCGAACGTGCCGCGGACATCGTCGATCTGCTGCTGAAGAAGGGCGCGCGGGTCGTTCTGGACCTGGGCTGTGCCATCGGGCGGCTCAGCATGCTCATCGCCGCGCAGGGGATTGAGGTGTACGGCCTCGACGCCTCGGCCAAGGCGATCGCCTTTGCCCGGTCCTGGGCGCAGGACGAGCAGATGCCCAACATCCATTTCGATGTGGGCATGGCCAGCACGCTGTGCTATCCCGACAGCACCTTCGATGCCGTGGTGGCCAACGCCGTGCTGGACCACATGCCCCTGTCCGAGGCCCGCAAGGCCGTGCGCGAGATCGCCTCGGTGCTCAAGCCGGGAGGGCTGGTCTTTGCCTCGTTCGACGGGCTGGTCGGGAAGGACGAGGGGGCGTACCACGTGATGGCCGACGGCACGCGCCTCTATCTGCACGGCATGCAGCGCGGCCTGATCTGGCGCTACTACCCCGACGAGGAGATCCGCACCCTCTTCGGTGCCTTTTCTGTCGAAGAGCTGCGCAGCGAGGCCGACGGCAGCCGCGTGCTGCTAGCCGTGAAGGAGAAGGCATGATGCCTGCTTGGTGGGAAGCCAGGTTCCGGGATCTGAAGGCGCGGCTGGGCGAGGTCAGCAACCTGCGCCGGGCGGCCGCCGTGCTGAGCTGGGATCAGACCACCTATATGCCGCGGGGCGGGGCGGCGGCCCGTGGTCGGCAGCTGGCCACGCTGCAGCGGCTGGCCCACGAAAGGTTCACCGACCCGGCCGTCGGCCTGCTGCTGGACGAGCTGCGGCCCTATGAGGAAAGCCTGGCCCCGGAGACGGACGAAGCTAGCCTCATCCGGGTGGCCCGGCGCGACTATGAACGCGCGGTGCGCATCCCGCCGGCCCTTGTGGCGGAGATGGCCAGCCACATGGCTGCCTCCTACCAGGCCTGGGCGCAGGCGCGGCCGGCCAACGACTTTGCCCTGGTGCAGCCCTACCTGGAAAAGACGCTGGAGCTGTGCCGGCGCTGGGCCGGCTTCTTCCCCGGTAGCGAGCACGTGGCCGATCCGCTGATCGACACCATGGACCCGGGCATGACGGTGGCCACCCTGCGCGTCCTCTTCGCCGATCTGCGCCGGGAACTTGTGCCGTTGGTCCAGGCGATCGCCGCCCGGCCGCAGGTGGACGACTCCTGCCTGTACCAGCCCTTTCCCCTGGAGCAGCAGTGGGCCTTTGCCCGCCAGGCCGCCGAGCGCTACGGCTACAGCTTCACCTGTGGACGCATGGATGTCACGCTGCACCCCTTCGAGACCTCCTTCTCGCCCTGTGACGTGCGCATCGCCCTGCGTGCCGACCGGAACGACCTCGGCGAGCTGCTCTTTGGCGCGCTGCACGAGGCCGGCCACGCCATGTACGAGCAGGGCGTGGAGTTGACCTTGGAAGGAACACCCCTGGCCAGCGGGGTCTCGGCCGGCCTGCACGAGAGCCAGTCGCGCCTCTGGGAGAACATCGTCGGGCGGAGCCGTGACCTGTGGACCTGCTGGTACCCCCAGCTCCAGCAGGCCTTTCCCGGCCAACTGGGCGCGGTGCCCCTGGAGGCCTTTTACCGGGCCATCAACAAGGTCCAGCCCTCGCTCATCCGCGTCGCCGCCGACGAGGTGACATATAACCTGCACGTCATCATCCGCTTCGACCTGGAGCTGGAGCTGCTGGAAGGCCGGCTGGCCGTGCGCGACCTGCCGGAGGCCTGGCGCGAGCGCTACCGCAGCGACCTGGGTGTCGTTCCCCCGGACGACCGCGACGGTGTGCTGCAGGATGCCCACTGGTACGACGACGGCATCGGCGGCCGGTTCCAGGGCTATGCGCTGGGCAACATCATCGGACCCCAGCTCTTCGAGGCCGCCTGCCGGGCGCACCCCGAGATTCCCGCCCAGATCGCGCGCGGCGAATTCGACACGCTGCGGGGCTGGCTGCGCCAGAACATCTACCGCCACGGGCGCAAGTTCGAGCCGGCCGAGCTGATACAGCGGGCCACCGGCGCCACGCTTTCGGTCGAGCCATACGTGCGCTACCTGAAGGAGAAGTACGGCGAGATCTACGGCCTCTCTTCGTCGTGAACCGTCTGTCTCCCTATTCCACCGCGCGTCCCGCGCTCTGGGCGGTCTCCTCCTGGGTGTTTCTGCCTTGTGTCTACCCCCTCCTCTCATGGGCGTCTTTGCCCTGGTGTCCTTGGTGTCCTCGTGTCTTGGCGGTCCATACCGGTCTCCCCTGGTGTCCTTGTGCCTTGGTTGTACACATCCCTCCTCGTGGTGTCTTTGCCTTGGCGGTCTGATGACAACTATCTCGTCCTCATCACTCCGCGGTACGGAGGCTGCGGACCTGCAGTTCCAGCTTCTCCTCCCCGCCCCAGGCATTCGCCTCCAGCGTCACGGCCAGGTCCACCCTGCAGCCCACGCGGCACTCGGGCAGCCGGCCGCCCAGCCGAAAGCCGATGGCCTCTGTGGTGAGCCGGCCGTCGCTCAGCGTGAGCCGCAGGTGGTCGCCCGTGCTGCCCACGGTGCGGGCGCGCTTGACCTGCAGCCCGCGGCACAGGAACACCGGCTGGGGGTTCTCGACGCCAAAGGGCGCCATCTGCTCCAGGACCTCCTGGAGGTCCCAGTTCAGGCTGCCTAGGTCGGCTTCGGCGTCGATGTGCAACGCCGGGGCCAGGTCGGCCTCGCTGAGCTGCTCACGAGCCAGGGCCTCCAGGCGGCACTCCAGCGCGGCCAGGTTCTCGTTGCGCAGGCTGAAGCCGGCTGCCACGCGGTGGCCCCCGTACCGCACCAGCAGCTCAGCGCACGACTCCAGGGCGGCGGTGATGTGAAAGGCGCCGATACTCCGCGCCGAGCCCCGGCTCACCTCCTCGCCCAGCTCGATGAGCAGTGCGGGCCGGCAGAACTCCTCGACCAGCTTGCCGGCGACCAGCCCGACCACCCCGGCCGGGAAGCCGCTGTCGGCCAGAACGATGACGCGACGCTCCTCCGGCAGCTCCAGCACCCGTTGGCGGGCGCGCTCGAGCGTCGCGGCGGTCAGGTCCTGGCGCTCGCGGTTGAGCAGGTCCAGCTCCTGCGCCAGCTCGGCGGCTTCCTCCTGGGTCTCGGCCTGGAGCAGGCGGTAGGCGATGCTGGCGTGGTCGATCCGGCCGGCGGCGTTCAGCCGCGGCCCCAGGACAAAGCCGATAGTCCCCGTGCCCACCCGCTCCGGCCGCACGCCGGCCACCGCCATGAGCCCACGCAGCCCCGGCCGGGCGGTCCGGCGGAGAACCTCGAGCCCGTGGGCCACCAGGATGCGGTTTTCCCCCACTAGGGGCGACACGTCGGCCACGGTGCCCAGGGCTACCAGGTCCAGAAGGTCGCGCGCTCGCAGGCCGCCGCAGCGAACGCCGGCCCTGGCCAGGCCGCGCACCAGGGCAAAGGCGATGCCCACGCCGGCCAAGCGCTTGAAGGGGTACTCGCAGCCGGGCTGACGCGGGTTGAGGATGGCCAGGGCCGGCGGCAGCGCCGCGGGCGGCAGGTGGTGGTCGGTGACGATGACATCCATTCCCCGCTCGTTGGCCCGGGCCACCTCCGCGGCGTTGCTGATGCCGCAGTCCACGGTGATCAATAGCCGGGTCCCCTCTCCTGCCAGCCGCTCCACGGCCTCGCTGTTCAGGCCATAGCCCTCCTCCACGCGGTGCGGGATGTAGGCGCGGGCCTGTCCCCCCATGCGGGTCAGCGCTTGCACCAGCAATGTGGCCGCCGTGACGCCGTCGGCGTCAAAGTCGCCGTAGACGGTGATCGGCTCGCCCTGCTCCAGGGCGCGGACGATCCGCGCCACGGCCGTGGCCATGTCCCTCATGGCCAGCGGATCGGCCAGGTGACGATAGTCCGGGTGCAGGAAGGCCTCCGCGGCGGCGGCGTCGGTCACGCCGCGGTTCCACAGGACCTGCGCGGCCAGGGGAGGCAGGGGAGACAGGCTCGCCAGATCGGCCGGCGGAGCCGGCGGGCGGACGGACCAGATCGGTGTGGCTGGCTGCATCGGACCCTCCTTCGTCTGCGGCAGCAGGCATATGCGCTCCACAATCCTGCTACTAGTATAGCACAATGATTGCAAGTTGTCCAGCCCGGCCGCTTTGCCGATCCACGCCGGCCGGCGATTCTAGTCGGCATGGTCCAACGGGGCCATACGCACCCCGAAGAACGCCCCGACCGTCTGGGCGCAGAGCAGCACGATCGCGGGGTAGACCTCGTAAAAGGTCCGAAACTCGTAGGCCCAGCCGAAGAGGAGGTAGAGCGCAAAGAGCGGAACGAGGATCACGGTGCTGTGCAAGAGGAAGCGCGGCTTTTCGCGCCAGCGGTGGAACATCAGAAAGAGGATGCCGGCGAGCACCAGCGCCGACAACACCGCCACCAGCGGCACGCGGACATAGGCCAGCAGGTGCTTGACCAGGTTGAACTCGACCAGCGTGCCGGGGTTGCCGGCAAACGCCCAGGCCAGGAGCAGCCGGATGGCACCGTAGAGGGCGACCTGGGCCGCGGCCAGCCCCCAGTAGAGGGGCCGCGGCAGCCGCCCGTCGCGCCAGTAGTGCACGACATAGACCAGCGTCAGCAGGATGGCCGTCTCCTTGTTCAGACAGGCCAGCAAAAAGACGACTAGGAAGGCCCGCCACCGCGCGCGGGCCAGGAGTGCCAGCCCCAGGGTCGAGAGAAAGAGGGTGGCAAAGTCATAGATATAGCCGTAGAAGAAGCAGGGGATCAGCGCCAGGACGGCCAGGGGCGGCAGCAGGTCGACCGTGCGCGCCGGGGCAGACAGGACGCCGGTAAGAAGGTAGCGGAAGGCGTAGACAAAGGCGACCAGCGGAAGGTAGAGCAGCACCAGCGCCAGGAAGGACTCTACCGCGTAGGCCGTCTCGGTGTGAAAAGCCGACAGTGCCTCACGGGCCAGGGGGGCGGTCTCTGCCTCGTGGTTCAGCCAATCGCGGGCCTGTTCCGGGATCAGCATCGTCGCCGTGCGGATGATGCCCGGAACCAGCACCCGGTAGACGAACGGGCGGTGGGCGGTGCCATAGACCATGGCCGGCAGCTTCGCCCGGGGATTGTCGTTGACATTGGAGAAGTAGACGAAGAAGAAAAGGGCGATCGCGGAGAATAGCAGGCTCCACAACAGGTGGTCCCACCGGAAGCGGTTTCTCTGGGTGGAAGGGGCAGCGTCCACAAGAAGGCCTCGTTCGCGCGCTCTGGTCGGTCCACGGCGGCAAGGGCATCCCGAGCAGGACGCCCGGACGTTCTGCTCGGGGAGAGTATAGCAGAAAGAGGGGTCCGGGGCAAACGGACTTGCGCCAGTGGGCCGGATGTGGTATAGTGGGCGGCCGTGGCGCCCTGTGAGGGCGCTCCCGGAGAGGGTCATGGACGAGCACGTCGGCTCATCCATCCCGTGGCGACTGTGGCTGCTCCTGGTCCCGCTGGCCCTGCTGCTGCCGGCCGCCTGCCAGCCGTCCGCCGTCCCCAGCCCGACCGCGCTGCCGCCGGGCAGCCCGACGGCGACGGCCGTGCCCCTGTCCAGCCCGGTCGCGATCGCCCCGCCCACCACCAGCGCCGGCCCCGTTGCTCCTGCCGACCTGGCTATCGGTGCCTCGGACATCGCCGTCTACCCGGGACCGCCAAACTATGTCGGCGATGACCTGTCCTTTGACGTGACCCCGCGCAACGTGGGGTCGATCGCCCCCAGCGAGATCGCCGTGCGCATCTATCGGGAGTCGATCGACCCGGCCAACGTGGTGGCCGCCGGCACTGCCGGCTACCCCACCTTCGATCAGATGCCGCGCATCCGCATGTCCTGGGCGTGGGAGACGGCCGGCCTGGTGGGAGAACAGACCCTCATCGCCTGGCTCGATCCTGACGATGCCGTGCAGGAGGGCGACGAGGACCCCGCCAACAACCTGGTTACCTTCACGGTGGACCTGCGGCCGGCCGCCGAGATGCCGCTGCCGGAGGCGGCGTCCGCCTGGATGACGACCGACACCGCCTGCTGCGCGCTGCACTATCTGCTGGGGACCAGTGCCGACCGCGACATGCCTACCATCACGGTGGTGGCCAACGAGGCCGTCGCCGAGGTACAGGCGCAGTTGGGCGTCACCCTGTCCGACCCGCTGGACATCTACTTCGTCGGCCGGGTGATCGGCCACGGTGGGTACGCCTACGAGTCGGTGGCCCTTTCGTACCTCGACCGCCACTATGCCGGTTTCGACCTGGCGGTGGTGATCCGGCACGAGGCCACCCACGTTCTGGACGGCAAGCTGCTGCAGGGCGGGAAGTACCCGCCAGCCATCCTGCGCGAAGGCCTGGCCACCTGGGTGGGCCGGGGCCACTTCAAACCCGAGCCGATCCCCCAGCGCGCCGCAGCCCTGCTGCAGGTGGGGCGCTACATCCCCCTGGAGCCGCTGGCCGACGACTTTTACCGGCAGCAGCACGAGATCGGCTACCTGGAAGGGGCTGCCTTTGTCGCCTACCTGGTGGATCGCTACGGCTGGGAGGCGTTCTGTGACTTTTACCGCTCCTTCCCCACTTCTTCCGACGCGACCAGCGTGGTCCTTGGCGCGGTGCTCCAGGACGAGTTCGGCCTGGGGCTGCCCGAGACCGAGGCCGGCTTCCGCGCCTGGCTGGAATCCCATCCTCCGACGCCTGACCAGGTCCGCGACCTGGTGGACACGGTGGACCTCTTCGACACGGTCCGCCGCTACCAGGCCACCTGGGATACCGCTGCCTACTGGATGAGCGGCTGGCTGCCCAACCCGACGGCAGGGCAGCAGCGCGACATCGTCGCCGACTTCCTGCGCCACCCACGGAGGCCGGAGAACATCGCCCTCGAGGCCATGTTGATCGCCGCCCGCGAGGACATGCGGCGGGGCCGCTACGATCGGACGGAGGAGCTCATCGCCGCAGTGAACCGCGTGCTCGACCGGGGCGGTTTCGGCGGCGACCCGGAGTCGGACTACCTGGCGGTGGTGCAGGCGCTGGCCGCGGCCGGGTACGAGGCGCAGCAGATCGACCTCGACGGCGATACGGCGCAGGCCGCTGCGATTGCCGAGTGGCCGGCGCTGCGCAGGCTGGCCCTGCGGCGCACGCCGTCGGGGTGGGTGCTGGCGGGCAGCGCGCCGTAGCGGGCTGGGGCAAGGTCGGAGATCTGAAGGATGCGGCCGACTCCTCGTCCGGTCGGAGGCGTGCCGCTGCCGGAGTTGACCGGACGGTTGGATTGCCCTTCCAGGGAGGTTGCCATGGACCGTCTGTCCGTCATCCGTTCGCTGGTGCAGCCCAGCGACACCAAGATCCTCCTGCTGGTCATGGACGGCCTGGGAGGGTTGCCGATCGAGGAGGGTGGCCCGACCGAGCTGGAGGCGGCCAGCACACCCAACCTGGATGCCCTGGCGGCGCGCGGCATCTGCGGGCTGAGCACGCCGATCGCCCCCGGTATCACCCCCGGCAGCGGGCCGGGACACCTGGCCCTCTTCGGCTACGACCCGCTGGCCTTTGAGATCGGCCGGGGGGTCCTGGAGGCCCTGGGGATCGGGTTCGAGCTCCAGAGCAACGACGTGGCCGCGCGGGGTAACTTTTGCTCGCTGGACCCGGCCACCGGGGTCATCACCGACCGGCGGGCCGGGCGCATCCCCACGGAGGTGTGCGTTCGACTGGTCGAGAAGCTGCGCGCCGTCGTCCTGCCCGGCGTGGAGGTGTTCGTGGAGCCGGTGCAGGACTATCGCTTCGTCCTCGTCCTGCGCGGCGACGGCCTGGCCGACGGCCTCACCGAGACCGACCCACAGCGCACCGGCGTGCCGCCCCTGCCGGTGCAGCCGACCCGCCCCGAGGCAGCACGCACGGCGGAGCTCCTCAACCGGTGGCTGGCCGCTGCATTCCTGCTGCTGGCCGACGAGCATCCCGCCAACGGCTGCACGCTGCGCGGCATGGCCAGGAACCCCGGCCTCCCGCCGATGCCGCAGGTCTATGGCATGCGCTGCGGGGCCATCGCCACCTATCCCATGTACCGGGGCATCGCCCGGCTGGCCGGCATGGACGTGCTGCCCACCGGCGCCACGGTCGAGGAGGAGCTGGCGACCCTGCGCGCCCGCTGGCATGAGTATGACTTTTTCTTCTTCCACGTGAAAAAGACCGACAGCGCCGGCGAGGACGGCGATTTTGCCCGCAAGGTGCGCGTGATCGAGGAGGTGGACCGGCTCCTTCCCGGCATGCTAGAGCTGAAACCGGATGTCGTCGTCGTCACCGGGGACCACTCCACGCCGGCCTTGTGGAAGGCGCACTCCTGGCATGAGCTGCCGCTCCTGCTGTGGTCGCGCTACTGCCGGCCGGACGCCACGACCCGCTTCGGGGAGCGCTCCTGCATGGCCGGCGGCCTCGGCCACATCCACCACCTGGACATCATGCCGCTGGCGCTGGCCCATGCCGGCCGGCTGGCCAAGTTCGGGGCATAGAGGAGGCTCGATGGACCCCATGGCCCAGGTGCAGGCAGGGGGGAGGGCCGCCGGGACGGTCGGGGCGCGCCGTCCCTTCCGCCCGGACCCGCGCTGGCTGGTCCTGGTGCCGGCCCTGCTCGTCCTGCTCGTCTACCTGCCGGCGCTGCGCTACGATTTCGTCTGGGACGAGACGATCTTCCTGCGGGACATGCCGCTCTATCGCGACCCGGGCCTGTGGCTCTCCACGGTCACGCGCCCCTTTGTCCTCTCGCCCAACTACATCCGTCCGCTGGCGTTGCTCACCTTTGCCGCCGAGGCGCGGCTGGCCGGCCTCAACCCGGCCGTCTTCCACCTGACCAATCTCCTCTTGCATGCCCTCAACGTCGCCTTGGTGGGGCTGCTGGCATGCCGGCTCTTGCCCCGCCCCGATCCAACCTCCAACCTCCAACTTCCAACCTCCAACCTCCAACTTCCAACCTCCACCCTCCGACCTCCCACCTCCATCCTCCCGGCCCTCGTCGCCGGCCTGCTCTACGGCCTGCATCCGGCCCTCGTCGAGGGGGTGGCCTTTATCTCCAGCCGCTTCGACCTGCTCATGACCACCTTCCTGCTCCTGGCGCTGATGGCGGACAGCGCTGTGCGCCGGCCTTGGCTGCGGGCGCTCCTGGCGGGCCTGGCCTTTGCCCTGGCGGCGCTGAGCAAGGAGATGGCCGTGGCCCTTGTCCTGGCGCTGCCCTTCTGGCATCTGGCCCAGGAGGCGGTGCGGCCGGCCGCCCCGCGGCGCCGCTGGCTGCGCTACCTGCCGACGTACGGCGCCTTGTTCCTGGCCGGGCTGCTCTATCTCCTCGTGCGCTGGCTCATTCTGGGGCAGCTGCTGGCCGACAGCTCGGCGCGGACACCTCCGGTCGGCACCTGGCTGCAGCACCTGGTGCTGGTGGTCAAGTCCCTGGCGGAGTACTTGCTCCTGCTCCTGTGGCCCTTTACCACCCTATCCCCGATCCACTACAGCGCCCGGCCGATCCCCCTGGACGGCGCGGCAGCCTGGGCGGCCCTGGTTCCTGGGTGGCTGCTCGTCGTTGCCTGGGTGGGCGGCCTGGTCTTCCTGGTCCGCCGGGTGCCGCGGGCCGGCTGGCTGGCCGTGGGCGCCACGGTGGCCATCCTGCCGGTGGTCAACATCCTGCCGCTGGAGCTGGGCGGGGGCTCCTTCGCCGCCGAGCGCTACCTGCTCTTTCCGGCGGCCCTGCTGGCCCTGGCGGTGGGGGTGCTGCTGCGCCCGCTGCTGGCCGGGGAGGTCCTGTGGCCGCGGCTGCGCTCCGGCCGCGCGCTGCGCGTCGGGGCGACGGCGCTGCTGGTACTCTGGCTCGTGGCCAGCACGGCCACGGTGCAGCTGACCCTGCCCAACTGGAGCGACGACCTGGCCCTGTGGGAGTGGGGTGCCGCGCGCGCCCCGCAGTCGGCCACCCCGCCCACCAACCTGTCGCTGCAGTACACGAACATGGGCCTGCCGCGGCGGGGACTGGAGCTGGCCGACCAGGCCCTCCGCCTGGATCCCCAGAACGCCGACGCCTGGGACAACGCCGGCCTGGCCCTGTTCCAGATGGGCGCCTATACCGACGCCCTGTCCGCCTTTGCCCAGGCAGTCGACCTACAGCCGGCGAGCGCGCTCTTCTGGAACAACCTGGCCGGGGCCCTGCGGGAGCAGGGCAAGCTGGCCGAGGCCGAGAGCATCCTGCTCGAGCAGGTCCTGCCGATCGACCCCAACCTGCCGGCGGCCCACCTCAACCTGGGGATCATCTACCTGCGCGGTGAGCGGCCCGACCGCGCGGCTGCTGCCCTGCAGCGCGCGGTGCAGTTGCTGCCGCCCGCGGAGGCGGCTGCGGCGCAGGAGCTGCTGGACCAGGCGCTGCAGCCGGAGCGCTGGCTGGACCTGGGCTACGCCCTGCTGGACGGCGGCCGCCCCGAGGAAGCGCTGGAGGTCCTGGCGCGGGCCGAGGAGTTGGGACTGCAGCGGCCGGCGGGGCTGCCGGCCACCTGGTCGGCCGACCTGGCTGCCGCGACGAGCGCCGCCCTGATTGCCCTGTCCGACTGGGACAACGCCTCGCTGGTGCTGCAGCGGGGCATCGCCGCCGCGCCGGACGACCCGCGGCTCTACTACAACGCCGGCGTCGTCGAGCGCGCCCGCGGCAACGTCGACCTGGCGCGGCAGATGTTCGCCAGGGCGGCGGAGTTGGCACCGGATTGGGAGCTGCCCCGGCAGGCGCTGCAGGCCCTTCCGCAGGAGTAGGGACAAGGAAAGAGGGGGACAAGTGCCCCCTCTCTGTGTTTGGCCCTCTCCTCGTCTATTCCGTCAGACCCTGCACCGTCTTGCGGTCCAGCTTCCGCAGCACCGCCAGCAGCAGCTTCAGGGCGTTGTCATAGTCCGAACGGTTGATGATGCTGATGTGGCTGTGCACGTGGCGGGCCGGCACGCCGATCACCACACACGGCACCCCGGCGTTGTGCATGTGGATCATTGCGCCGTCCGTAGCGCCGCCGGCCATGAGCCCGAACTGCAAGGGGATGCCCTCGGCCTCGGCCGTCTGGATGACCAGGTCGCGCAGGCGCAGGTTCGGGATCATGCGCGCGTCATAGAGCAGCAACGAAGGCCCGTGGCCCAGCTTCACGGCGCACTCCTCGGGCTTGATCCCGGGGATGTCTCCGGCGATGTCCACTTCCAGCACGATACCCACATCCGGGTTGACCAGGTAGGCCGAGGTCTTGGCCCCGCGGGTGCCGACCTCTTCCTGGACCGTGCCCACGGCGTAGAGGGTGTTGACGCGCTTGCGCTTACGGGACATCTCGCGCAGTGCCTCCACCGCCAGGGCGCAGCCGACCCGGTTGTCAAAGGCCTTGCCCAGGTACGACTGCGGCTTGGCCATGACCACAAAGGGGCTGATCGGGACGATCGGGTCGCCCACGCGGATGCCCATCGCGGCGACCTCGTCCTTGCTGGAGGCACCCACGTCCAGGTACATGTCCTTCTTCTGGACCATCTTGGCGCGCTCTTCCTGGTCCATCAGGTGCGGCGGCTTGGCCCCGGTCACGCCGATGACCCGTCCCTGGCGCGTGATCACCTCCATGCGCTGCCCCAGGATGACCTGTTCCCACCAGCCGCCGAGTGGGAGGAAGCGCAGGAAGCCCTCGTCGGTGATGTGGCGGACCATGAAGCCGACCTCGTCCATGTGCCCGGCCAGCATCACCCGGGGGCCGTCGGCCGGCCCGGGCAGCCTGGCGACGAAGCTGCCAAGCTGGTCCTGGGTGATCTCGGCGACGCCCTCCAGGTAGCGGCGCAGGACCGCCCTGACCTCCTCCTCGAAGCCGGGCACGCCAGTGGCCTCGGTCATCTCCTTGAGCATGAGCTCGCGTTCGTCCACGGTATTCTCCTTCGGCAAAGCGGGTCGGATCGTGTGCGCAGTCGCCGGCGCCAGTGCCGGCCTGCGCGGGTCGTCAGAGGTCGATCGGCCCTTCGAGCAGTGCCACCAGCAGGCGCACGGCGTTGGCCACGTCGGCCATGTCCACCATCTCCGAGGCCGTGTGCACGTAGCGCGTCGGGATGGACACGGTTCCCGCCGGGACGCCGCTGCGCGAGGTCTGGATGGCCCGGGCGTCGGTGGTGCCGCCGGTGAGCACCTCGCGCTGGTAGGGGATCTGGTGGGCTTCGGCGGTGGCGATGAGCAGGTCCTTGAGCCCGGCGTGGGCCAGCATGCCGCCGTCCATCACCTTGATGGCCGGCCCTTTGCCCAGGGCGACGGCCATGGGTCGGGCCTCGGGCGTGTCGCCGGTGCCGGTCACATCGACGGCGACGGCCACCTGCGGATCGACGCCGTAGGCGGAGGTGGTGGCGCCCCGCAGGCCCACCTCTTCCTGGGTCGTGAAGACGGCGTAGATGTCGTGGGGGCTGCGCTGCAGGGACCGCAGCACCTCCACGAGGATGGCACAGCCGGCCCGGTCGTCCATGGCCTTGCACACGGCGCGTCCGTTGGCCAGGGCGAACTGGCGGTCCATGCCGGCGGTGTCTCCGACCCGCACCAGCTTCAGCGCCTCCTCGCGGCTGCCGGCCCCGATATCCACGTACATCTTGGGCAGGTCGGCCTCGTTCTTGGAGTCGACCGGCTCCAGGCCGATCACGCCGATCTGCCCCGAGGCGAAGCGCACCCGCTGGCCCATCAGCGTGAGGGCGTACAGCCCGCCGACCTGCGCAAAGCGCAGGAACCCCTTCTCGTCGATGTGGCTGACCACCAGGCCGATCTCGTCCATGTGGGCGGCCAGCATGACGCGCTTGCCCCCCTCGGTACCGGCCCGCGCTCGCACGATCAGGTTGCCCAAAGCGTCGACGCGGGTCTGTGCTGCCACGTCGGCCACGAGCTCCTGCAGCGCCTGGCGGACCGCGCCTTCGCTGCCCGATGGCCCGTAGAGCTCGCACAACTGCCTCAGCAGTTCCTGCAAAACACACCTCCTCTGTGAGCCGTCAGCGATGGCCGCAGCCCGCGGGCGCATCGCCGCTCGCTCAGTGCACCGGCTCCCCGCGCTGGTTCTGCTGCGACTGCAGGCCCTTGACATCCTCGTCGACCAGCAGGCGGATCAGGTCCGGAAAGGCCATCGTCGGTTCCCAGCCCAGCACCTGGCGGGCCTTGCGCGGATCGCTCACCAGCAGGTCCACCTCGGCCGGCCGGTAGTACTTGGGGTCGACCACCACGTACTCCTGCCAGTCCAGTCCCAGGTGCCCAAAGGCGATCTCGCACAGTTCGCGGATGGAGTGGGTCTCCCCGCTGCCGACCACATAGTCGTCCGGTCGGTCCTGTTGCATCATGAGCCACATGGCGCGGACATAGTCCCCGGCATAGCCCCAGTCGCGCCGCGAGTCCAGGTTGCCCAGACGCAGCTCCCTGGTCAGCCCCAGCTTGATCCGCGCCGC
This sequence comes from uncultured Chloroflexia bacterium, assembly GCA_964613665.1. Lineage (GTDB taxonomy): Bacteria > Chloroflexota > Chloroflexia > DTKN01 > DTKN01 > CAZQFV01. The sequence continues at coordinate 706 of CAZTIG010000070.1, read as the reverse complement.
GCCGTACGACACCTTGCGCTCGACAAACTCCAGCCCGCGCCGGGGCGAGCCGTGGTTGAAGAGTATGCCGGAGCAGGCAAAGAGGCCGTAGCTCTCCCGGTAGTTCACCGTGATCCAGTGGCCGTAGACCTTGGCCACGCCGTAGGGACTGCGCGGGTAGAAGGGGGTCCGTTCGCTCTGGGGCACCTCCTGGACGCGCCCGAACATCTCGCTGCTCGACGCCTGGTAGAACCTGACCTGCGGATTCACCAGCCGGATCGCATCGAGCAGGCGCGTGACCCCCAGCGCGGTCACCTCGCCGGTGAAGACAGGCTGCTTCCAGGAGGTCGGCACGAACGACTGCGCCGCCAGGTTATAGACCTCGTCCGGGCGGTGCTCCTGTAGGATGTCCACGAGGGACGCCTGGTCCAGGAGATCGCCGGGCACGAGTGCGATCCGGTCCTGGATGTGGCGGATGCGGTCGAAGTTGACGGTGCTGGACCGGCGCACCATGCCGATGACGTCGTAGCCTTTTTCGAGCAGCAATTCGGCCAGGTACGAACCGTCCTGGCCGGTAATCCCGGTGATCAGCGCCTTGGGCATCGCGCCTCCAGGTGTGCAACGTTGGCGCTATTATACCAGCAAAGGGGGAGGCGCGCAAATGGCCGGGGGGTCACGGCCGTACCAAAGTCGCCGGCCTTGACCGGCAAGTGCCCGGCTCAGGCAA